>CAIQPK010000013.1 GCA_903873705.1 uncultured Acidobacteriota bacterium | reverse complement strand
GTCACCCTGGTGAGTGTGTGAGAGATGTTCATAAAGGCCTCCTTCTTATAGAAAGAGGGTAGGTCTGGTGTGCGATTGGAGACGGTGACCAATATCACCTATTTCGAACAACGGTGCGGTAAGCGAATCTCCGGTGTATCTTGCCGGGGTGGGATGCGCGGCTACGTAAGTGGTTCTATCTGGACGATCCGGTTGCGCTAACACAAATGAGGTGTCTATACTCTCGGCATTCTTGACCACTGTGAACGTCCGGTGTTCGTCGGGAATCACGGGCCCCGTTTTGCCACTTGATTGGTGGCTATACTCTCAAATTGGAGCATTTCTCTGATGATACGCAAACTCTTGTTGTCTGCCGCTGCGCTGGTTTGCGCAGTACTCACATCCCAGGCCAAAGCTGATGGGTTTCAGATTCTGTTTGCAGGGCCGGGGGTGAGCGGATCACTGTTTCTGACCTACGGCGCCGCTACCGACGCGAAGTATCCCGGAGCATTTGAGGTGACCGGCATCAGCGGCACGTTTACCGATACCAATAACGGATTGAATATCGTGGATGCGAGCATCCTGGGGCTGGTGCCGATCACGCATGACACGCCCGAGGTGACCAACCTGCTGGCACCGGCGGACTTCAGCCGCTTTGCCGTGGCTACTGGCCTGGGACCGGAGAACAATGGCTTTCTGACGTTCGACAACCTGCTATGGCCCGGTGGAGCGCCCCAGACGGCGAGCGACTATCCGGCTTCGGGTGGATTTGTCGACATTTATGGCCTGATGTTCGACATCGGCAATGGACAGGTGGTGGACTTCTGGAGCAACGGCACGTTTGTTCCGGGTGGCCCTTTTGATTACGGTGTGGCTGTGGCAACGTCTGCCGAGGCGCTGGACTATACCGGCGGCGTGGGACTTGCGCCGGAGCCTTCGAGCCTGGTGATGCTGGCGACGGGAGCGCTGGGCGTCGGCGGGATGGTGCGACGGCGGTTGGCGCGGCCGGTGTAGTTGGTTTGGCTATGAAGAATCCCCGGCTTTTTGCCGGGGATTTTGCTTGAGGCGGCCAGACTGCTATCGCGCTGCGGTTGTGCAGTGCTGGAGAGGCGGGGGTGGCCGGGGTTGCTCAGGAGTCGCGGTGGAGCCAGCAGTTGACGACGAAGCGGAAGTCGGCGAAGTGGCCGGTGGATTGGATGATGGGGGTGACCTCGTGGCCGAGTTCGGAAGGGAAGACGAGGAGTGAGTTTTGTTCGGGGGTGATGGTGGTGAAGGTGGTGGGGTCGGGGATGAGGGTGGGGCGGGAGCGGAGATTGTAGAGGCGGAGGTCGCCGCCGGTGAAGAGCTGGGGCTCGCGGAAAAAGTAATAGATGGCGGTAAGCATGCGGCGGGTGGGGGCGTGGGAGGTGAGGGAGCCGGTGTCGGTGTGGAAGGCGAAGTGGGCGGCGTTGCCGTAGGCGGCGATCTGGAGCTCGACCTTGGTTTGGGTGAAGGCGGCGGCGGAGAGGGTGTCTAGCCATTGTGCGTAGCTGGTGGTGAGGAGCTGGGTGAAGATGGGGGCGAAGGGGCCTAGATCGTTGAGGCGGTCGCAGCGGCGGATGGTGTTGTCGACGGTTTGGCCGGCGATGCCGGCGGGGGTGAAGTTGGATTGCTGGGTGAGGGTCCAGGCGAGGAGCGCGGCGTGCTGGGCTGGGGGGAGGAAGTTGTGGAGGACGAAGTGGGGCGCGGCCAGGCTTTCGGGCATAGGTGAGCGTGGGGGTTGGGGGCGGGGATGTCAAATGGTGGCGGCTAAAGGATTTGCAGTGCGTGTTTTTGCGGCATCTTATAAAGATATGATTCGCGTGAGTGTGGTGATGGCTGCGTTGTTGTTGGGGGGATGGTTCAGGGCTTCCGCTGCTGAGCTTAAGACTGTCGATAAGGTTGACCTGAGCCGGTATGCGGGGAAGTGGTACGAAGTGGCTCGGTTGCCTAACTGGTTTGAGAAGAAGTGCGACCGCGATGTGACGGCGGAGTACACACTTGAGGGGAACGTTGTGCGGGTGCGGAATCGTTGCGTGAAGGCGGATGGGACGCCGACGGTTTCGGAGGGGAAGGCGCTGGTGGTGGACACTGCGACGCATGCGAAGTTAAAGGTGACGTTCTTCTGGCCGTTCTATGGGAAGTATTGGGTGATTGGCCTGGACCCGGACTACAGGTGGGCGGTGGTGGGGGAGCCGGGACGGAAGTATCTGTGGGTGTTGTCGCGGACGCCTGAGCTTTCTCGAGAGGATTGGGCGCGGGTGGATCGGGTGATTGGGGAGAGTGGGTATCAGGGGTCGGGGTTGGTGCGGGCGGGGCACTAGGGCAATTTGTTTGTGGCGGGGTTGGAGGAAGGCAATTTTGTCGTTCCGGCTGCGCCTGCACTCCGGCCTTCGGCAGAGCGGGAGCGCTGCGCGCGGCTCTTTACCTGGGGCTTCGCCCCAGGCTGGTATGGCGTCGCGCCTTCAGCGCTTGGGGTGATGGAAGCCCGTTGACTTGCGTGGTGGGATTGAGAACGTTGGGTGGGCATTGTGCGAACCCACATCTCAGAATCGAGATGCGGGGCACCCAAGGTTGGGGTGAGGTCAGATGTGGGCCAGCCGGCCGCCCGGCGGTCGGACTACCAGAACTTCCACCATGGTTTCTTTGATGGCAGAGGATCGGAGGAGGCGATCATGGATGGGATGTTGCGGACGGTTTTCTCGTAGAACGTGTGATCGAGGGAGTCGCGGTCGATGGGGTCGAAGGCTTCGCCGGTTTGCGGGTCGTAGGCGAAGAAGCCGAGTTTTTCACGCAGTGTTCGTGCGTAGCTCAGGAGTTGAGCAAAGGTGCACCGCGCGTCTTCGCCCTTGTACCAGTAGGGGACGGACATGGCGACGTGGTTAGAGGCGATGATGATCTGGATTATGAGATCGCCTTCCGGTGGGTTTAGTTCGATCCAGTCTATTGCGCTTTGGGTCGAGGCTGGGGGCTGGAAGCGTTCGAGGCGCGGGTTGCTGGCGATGAGGGCCTGCACGACCTGGTTCCTTAGTTCGACTGGCCAAGCGGTGTTTGGATCCGGTTCATCGGTGTTGATGAGCGCGTCCGCTTCTTCCGAATCGGCGGAGTTCGAGGCGGATTGGTAGCAGTAGAGGTCCCAGCTCATGTAGAGACTTTACAGGGGATGCGTTGGGATTTGTTGGTGGGAGATTGGGAGGTCGTGGCCGGGTTGGAGGAAGGCAATTTTGTCGTTCCGGCTGCGCCTGCACTCCGGCATTCGGCAGAGCGGAAGCGCTGCGCGCGGCTCTTTACCTGGGGCTTCGCCTCAGGCTGTGATGGCGGCGCGCCTTTGGCGCTTGGGGTGATGGAATTCTATTGACTTAAGTGGTGGGATTGAGAGCGTTGGGTGGGCATTGTGCTAGCCCACATCTCAGAATCGAGATGTGGGGCACCCAAGGTTGAGGTGAGGTCGGATGTGGGCCACCCGCCCGCAAAGTGCGCGCCACGAATGGTGACTCGGGCTGTTTAGCTTTTAGTTCGGCAAACGATGGTTGCTTTCGGGCTCGTAACTTCCTTTGTGAAATGTCTTGATTCAATCCGAAGTGAAAAAACAAAGTTGGCTCTTTGCAGGATCGCCCCGGCGTTGCTGTAACGGATCGGGACGTCGTAGAAAGACAATGTCGTTTCCTGCCCAAAGGCTGGGTGGCGTTTTCCCAAAGCATCCTGAGTTTCGGTAAAGAGATAGACCTTACTGGAAGCAGTTGTACCGGATGGAATCAGATCTACCGGAAAGGTTACGAGGCGAACTGGAATTCCCGGAATATCCGGTGTGTCGACGATGCTCAAAATGGATCCCACTGAACCACCGAGGTTCTGTTTCATAGGGATGGAACTTCCCGCTATAGTGCGCTCTCCGTTGTTCGTAATACGGATGACTATTCCGCCGGCTGTTTTTGCGGCGGGCTCAAAAGTGTAGGTCTGTTTGTAGTAACGATTATTGGTAGAGAGGGAAATAAGCGAATCTCCGCACTTGGTTTTGATTTTTTCTTTAATACTCGCTTTATATGGTTCCAAGTGCTCCTTAGGTTCGAAATCAGGTTCGCTATTGTCCGGTGCAATTGAAATTGTCACGGAGCCTTTCGTCTGCGTCAGTGGACTTATCCCTGTCAATGCTGTGCGATCAGCTTCCGCTGTGAAAGTTTCGGGTTGCGCAGGCGCGTCTTGCACCGAACCTGAATGAGACTCGATCATCACGGTAATCACCGCCGATGAGACGCCCGCCTTCTTTAATGCCGTAAGGGCGCCAACTGACGTATCAAAATCGTATGTCGGGGACGCATGGATCTTCGCGATCACCACATCGTCGGTTAGTCCTGCATGTACGAGTGCTATGATGTCGGCATTTGTGAGAGTTCCATCATTTGCCGAACGCGGCTTCTGTGCGTGGCAGAATGCCACGACCATAATTGAAATAACTAAAACGACACGCCGAGCAGTCATCTTGCTTCCTAGATAGGAGATTGAAGCACGATTGTACAAGAGCAACGTGTCGTGCAAAGGTGTCGATTTGTGCTCATGGACACGGTCGTCGAGATCACTTGTCACGCCAACGTAGAGGACGCCGGTGATGCTGCCCGTGATGTGATTGTATCCGGCTCTCATGTTTTCCCCGGAAGCTCTGGTTGGGGTTCTTGGATGGACGGCGCGATCGGTGTTCCGGTATCTGTGGTGTGGCAGGTCCTTCGACTGCGCTACGCTCCGCTCAGGATGACGAATTTGGGGTGAGGGTGAAAGAGTATGCGGAAGCTTAGCTGAAAAGAAACTCCTTGGCGCGGAGCTCTTTAACAGTGTCGCGGAGTTTGGCGGCTTTTTCGAATTCGAATTTTTTGGCGGCTTCGCGCATGTCGGATTCGAGGTTGTTGATGTAGAGGTCCAGTTCGGCCTGGGTGGCGAAGTCGAGGGTGTCGGTGCCGGCTTCTTCGGTTAGGTCGGCGTAGTCGGCTTTCAGGATGCTGGCTAGGGAGTCGTTGATGGCGCGGTTGATGGCGGTGGGGGTGATGCCGTTGGCTTCGTTGTAGGCTTCCTGCGTGGTGCGGCGGCGGTTGGTTTCGTCGATGGCGCGCTGCATGCTGTCGGTCATCTTGTCGGCGTAGAGGATGGCGCGGCCTTCGAGGTGGCGGGCGGCGCGTCCGATGGTCTGGATTAAGGAGCCCTGGGAGCGGAGGAAGCCTTCCTTGTCGGCATCCAATATCGCTACTAACGACACCTCCGGAAGATCGAGGCCTTCGCGGAGGAGGTTGATGCCGATGAGGACGTAGTACTCGCCTTTGCGGAGGTCGCGGAGGAGCTTGATGCGTTCGAGGGTTTCGATCTCGGAGTGCATGTAGCGGCAGCGGACGC
Organism: uncultured Acidobacteriota bacterium; assembly: GCA_903873705.1. Taxonomy (GTDB): domain Bacteria; phylum Acidobacteriota; class Terriglobia; order Terriglobales; family Acidobacteriaceae; genus Granulicella. The sequence goes on along the minus strand of CAIQPK010000013.1, from coordinate 8,512 downwards.
CTACTTCGGTGTAGTAGTTGGCGAGGTCTTCGCTCATGCGCTTGGTGAGGGTGGTGACGAGGACACGCTGGTTGTTGGCGGCGCGGTCGCGGATTTCGGCGAGGAGGTCGTCGATCTGGCCTTTGACGGGGCGGATTTCTACCTGGGGGTCGACTAGTCCGGTGGGGCGGATGATCTGTTCTACGATGATGCCGGCGGATTTGGTGAGTTCGTAGGGGCCGGGGGTGGCGGAGACGTAGATGATCTGGCCGGTGCGGGTTTCGAACTCTTCAAAGCGGAGCGGGCGGTTGTCCATCGCTGATGGGAGGCGGAAGCCGTAATCGACGAGGTTGGCTTTGCGGCTGCGGTCGCCGTGCCACATGCCGTGGAGCTGCGGGACGGTGACGTGGGACTCGTCGATGAAGAGGAGGTAGTCGCGGGGGAAGTAGTCGAGGAGCGTGGGCGGTGGCTCGCCGGGGAGGCGGCCGGACATGTGGCGGGAGTAGTTCTCGATGCCGTGGCAGAAGCCTACGGATTTGATCATTTCGAGGTCGTACATGGTGCGCTGGTGGATGCGTTGGGACTCGACCAGGCGGCCTTCTTTTTCTAGTTGGGCCTCCCAGTCGATGAGCTCGGCCTTGATGCCGTCGATGGCGGTCTTCTTGCGCTCGGGTTGGACGACGTAGTGACTCTTGGGGTAGATGGGGAGACGCGAATATTTTTGCTTGACGGTGCCGAAGAGGGGGTCGATCTGGGAGAGGTTGTCGATCTCGTCTCCGAAGAGCTCGATGCGGAAGGCGTTTTCGTCGTAGGTGGGGTAGACCTCGATGACGTCGCCGCGGACGCGGAAGGTTCCGCGGCGGAAGTCGACGTCGTTGCGCTCGTAGAGGATTTCTACGAGGCGCTTGGTGATGTCCTCGCGGCGGATCTTCTGGCCTTTTTCGAGGAGGAGGAGCATGCCGTAGTAGGCTTCGGGCGAGCCGAGGCCGTAGATGCAGCTGACGGAGGAGACGATGATGGCGTCGCGGCGTTCGAAGAGCGAGCGGGTGGCGGAGAGGCGGAGCTTGTCGAGCTCGTCGTTGATGGTGGATTCTTTTTCGATGTAGAGGTCGCCGGCGGGGATGTAGGCTTCGGGCTGGTAGTAGTCGTAGTAGGAGACGAAGTACTCGACGGCGTTGTTGGGGAAGAATTGTTTGAACTCGTGGTAGAGCTGGGCGGCGAGGGTCTTGTTGTGCGCGAGGATGAGCGCGGGGCGCTGGGACTGCTCGATGACCTTGGCCATGGTGAAGGTCTTGCCGGAGCCGGTGACGCCGAGGAGGACCTGGTCCTTTTCGCCGGCGTTGAGGCCGGAGACTAGCTCGGAGATGGCGCGGGGTTGGTCGCCCTGCGGGGTGTAGTCGGTTACTAGCTGGAAGTCCATATTGATTAGAGTGTAGTTGTGGGCGATTGGGTGCTGTGGAAGGCGAGGTCCCAGGGCCCAGGGCTCAGGGCCCAGAAGGTGAGGGAGTTTAGCGATGAAGATGGAGATCTGGCTGGTTAGGCATGGGGAGACGGCGTGGTCGTTGAGTGGGGCGCATACTTCGGTGACGGATATTGCGCTGACGGAGCATGGGCGGCAGAGGGCGGTGGAGCTAAGGGATTATCTGGCGGGGAAGACGTTTGCGGCGGTGCTGGTTAGTCCTATGTCTCGGGCTAAGGATACGTGCGAAATTGCAGGGTATGGGGATGTGATGGTGGTGGATGAGGATTTGAGGGAGTGGAATTATGGGGAGGCGGAGGGGAAGACTACTCCGGAGATGCGGAAGATTCATGGGGAGGATTGGAGTGTTTGGACGTCGCCGATTGTGGGGGGAGAGGCGGTGGAGGCGGTGGGGGTGAGGGCGGATAAGGTGATTGCTCGGGCGGTTGCGGCGATGGGGGCTGCAGTGGAACCCATGTCCGAGAGTCCGGACCCTTCGGCTGCGCTCAGGGCAGGCTACGGGCACCCGCAAACTTCAGCGGTGGCGCTGTTTGCGCATGCGCATATTTTGCGGATATTGGCGGCGCGGTGGATTGGGTTGGAAGCCGTTGGCGGGAAGTTGTTTGCGCTGGGGACGGGGAGTGTGAGCGTGCTGGGGTTTGAGCGGGAGACGCGGGTGGTGGTGAAGTGGAATCGGGGGTTTGAGGCGGGGGAGTGAATACAGTGGGTAGATGGTGGTGGGTAGAGCGTAGTGAGAGGGATGAAGCCAACCAACATCGTTCAGCGGGAGTAGGTGTAGGTGCCGCAGATGCGGGGGGAGTCGTTTAGGGCGTCTACGGTAAGGGTGGGGATGGCGGGGCCGGTGAAGAAGCTTACCTGGAGGGTGTGGCCGCTGATGTAGGTGATGGCCCAGTCGGTGTTCTCGGTGCCGCAGAGGGTGTTTTTGTGGAGGAAGCGCTTGTCGCCGGGGATGCTGATGCGGAAGAGGTGGCCCTGTCCGGTGGCGTCGGTGTTGAAGAGGGCGAGGGCTTCGGCGGCGGTGAGGTCGCGGATCCTGGAGAGGGTGAAGGAGGTGAGGTTGATGGTGAGGCGGGTGTCGGAGAAGGCGATGTCGCCTGTGATGGTTTTGGCGGTGTTGCTGTCGGCGCGCCAGTAGCCGGATTCCTGCGCGGGCGTGGGGATGGTGGCGGCGCAGAGGAGGGCAGCGGCCAGGATGATGAAGCGCGGGGATTTCATCTATTGAGGATGGCATTGGGTGGCGGGGTGTGGCAAACGGTGTGAGGGTGCGCGATAGACTTGGGGCTGCGCGGGAGGTGGTGGGTGGATTGGCGAAGAACGGGAGACAGCAGGTTCCTGGCTGCGCACGGAATGACACTTTCTCTTTGAGGAATTGTCTAAGAAGAGCAAGAGCAAGAGCGAATGCAGACGGAGATTCGCTGCGGGAATGACAAGGTGAATCGGGTTTGGTTGCTGAGAGCAAGATTAGGGGAGATGCGTTGGACGCGATTGTTGAGCTAAAGCATGTGAATGTGGCTCGGGGTGCGCACGTTGTGCTGCACGATTTGAGCTTGCGGATTGGGGCGGGGGAGCATGTGGCGATACTGGGCCCGAATGGGTGTGGCAAGTCGACGCTGCTGAAGACGATGACGTGTGAGCTTTACCCGGTGGCGAAAGACGAGACGCGGGTGCGCTTGATGGGCAGGGAGCGGTGGGACCTGACGGAGTTGAAGAAGCGCATGGGCGTGGTGCAGGCGGAGCTGCCGGGGCGGCCGATGCTGAAGACGAATGGGTTTGATGCGGTGGTTACGGGATTCTTTTCGAGCTCTACTTTGTGGCCGAACCTGGAAGTGACGGCAGCGATGCGGGAGCGTGCGGAGGAGATTCTGGAGCTGGTGAGGGCGGAAGATCTTCGCGGCAAGCTGGTGGGTGAGATGAGCGCCGGGCAGCAACGGCGGGTGATGATTGGGCGCGCGCTGGCGGGGACCAGTGGCGGAGTGCAGATGCTGCTGCTCGATGAGCCATCGAACGCGCTGGACCTGGCGGCGCAGCGGGACCTGCGTTCGCTGTTGAGAGGATTGGCGAAGGCAGGGACGGCGGTGGTGTTGATTACGCATCACATTGCGGACATACTCCCGGAGATGAATCGGGTGGTGATGATGTGTGAAGGGCGCATCGTTGGCGATGGCGCGAAAAAAGATTTGTTGACGGCGGAAAAGTTGGGAGAGTTGTTTGGCGGGGAACTCCATTTGAGTGAACGGGATGGTTGGTTTAATGCCTGGTAAGGCGTTGGCGGTGCGCGTTTGAGTAGATTTTCCGGTACAACGCGGCGGGCGCGTTGCTGCTCTCAATAGGTAGCGGGGAAGCAAAGCAGCCAGACCGCGGCTCAACCGAAGTACCTGGAGAATGAAGTGAAGCCTTTTATCAAGCACACCGCCTACGCCCTTCTGGCCGTTATGCTGGCCGGCCCCAGCGCGGCACTATACGCGCAACATGACGATCGTCATGACAACCGTGGCGATAACCGTGGACAGGATAATCGCGGCAACGACAACCATGGTTACGTTCACCACAATGAGTGGAAGCGGGGCTACCACATGCGGCAGGACGATTGGAACCGCGGCGAGCACATCGACTATCGCGAACGGCATCTGCCTGCTCCGCGGCGTGGGTATGAGTGGCGCCAGGTGGACGGCAACTATGTGATGGCGGCGGTGGCGACGGGTATCATCGCGTCGACGATTAGTGCTGCATCGCATCGCTAAGAAGCGGCTGAATGTTGTGAAGGAACTCCGCCTCCAAAGGCGGAGTTTCCTTTTTGTGGAGGAAGGACAACGCCGTGGTGGGGGAGCAACTCTAAGAGACAGGCTGGGAACGCGAGCACGATGAACGGATCCGCCGGGAGAGTGAAGCGTGAAGCCTCTACTTCGAAAGACTGCGTTGGCGTTGCTGGCTGTGGCGATGGCTGGATCGTATTGTGCGCTGTATGCGCAGGTGGATGAAGAGCATCCGATGCATCCCTTCATCAAGCACGAGGAGTGGAAGAAGGGCTATCACCTGCCACTGACGGATTGGCAGCGTGGGCAGGGGATGGACTCTGCACGGTTCCATTTGGCTGTTCCACCGAAGGGTTATGAGTGGCGAGAGCTGGATGGGCAGTTTGTGCTGGCGGAGATTACGACGGGGGTCATTGCGGCGGTGATCGTACCGAAACCCCATTGACGCAAAAGGAGATGGCCTCCCATTGGGAGGCCATTCCTTGAACGGAGATTGCCTTGTAAGGGTTGTTGGTTAGCTACGATGGAAGCGGCGACGCGCTGCGCCCGCTACACCGAGCAGGCCTGTTCCGAGCATGACAAAGGTGGACGGTTCAGGTGCTGGGGCGTAGCCGTTTACGGTGAAGGCGAGGTCATCGGGCACTGAGCCGGACGGGGTGCTGGTGCGATAGTGGGTACCATCGCCACCGGTGCCGTCTTCCCAGCTCCAGGGGTCATAGCTGGTGGTGGCTTCTATACCGAGCCAGTACGATCCGCTGGCGAGGAAGAGATCGAGGGGCGTGGTGAAGCTGTACTCTTCGACGCTGAAGAGGAGCGGATGCTGGTCGACGCCGGTAGGGCTGACGACGTCGGAATAGAGCACCGAGCCGGGCGCGCCAGCATTGTCCGAGTAGATGTTGAAGTTGAAGGACGGCGGCTGGGACCCGAAGAGAACGAATCCGTACCAGGTGACGCTGGAGAGGACTGAGGGGTCAGTGAGGGTGAAGCTTTCGGCTACCTGGGGGTAGAGTCGGGATAGGAGAAATCGCCGACATGGGGATTGCTTGTACCGGTGGGGCTCTGGCTGTAAAGGACGATGGGATCGGCCTTGGCTGGGATGGCACTGAGTAGAAGAGCGGCAACAGCCCCACTCAGGATGAAGGAAATCTTGCTCATCGGAAATCTCCTGATCGTCAGACCACGTCTGGTCCCGCGAGCAGTCACCCAGAACGGGCGACGCTCACGCATCCAAAGTAAATAAGTCTTGAGCGACGAATAACTTATATCCGAGCGGAAGGGCTGCGTCGAGCCTTTTTAGAGAAATAATCAGGAAAGATCAGCGTAAACGATTGCCTATGAACGTTTGCCGCTTCACGGGCCAGAGCAACGATGGCGTTGCCCTGGTAAGTGGTTGAATCAGCGGGTGCCGGTGAGCTGCAGGGGATTGATCTGGACGAGCTCGGGGCGCTGGACATCGCGGGGGCCGAGAACGGCTACCTTGGGGAGGGGGCCGCGGACCATGGCGACTTCGTCGCAGGCGTAGAGGCGCGGGCAGGTCTGGCAGTCTTTGTAGATCTTGTCGGGGAGGGCGTCGCGCTCGGCCACGCGAAAGCCGTTGTGGGTGAAGTAGTCGGGGATGCGGGTGAAGAGGCAGACGGAGAGGACCTTGTGCTCGTCGGCTTCAGCAATGAGGGCTTCGAGGATTTCATCGCCGGCGCCGAGTCCGCGGAACTCGGGCTTGATGACGATGGAGCGGACTTCGGCGAGGTGCGGGCCGTAGAGATGGAGCGCGCCGCAGCCGAGGAACTCCTGCTCGCCTTCAGGGGTGGCGCGGATGGCGACGGTGAAGTCGCGGACGTTCTCGCAGATTTCAGCGTAGGAGCGGCGGAGGAGGGTGCCGTCGCCGGAGAGGGAGTTGACGAGGTCGTAGATGTCCTGTGCGTCCTGCAGGCGGGCTTTGTGGACGCGGATGTTGGGGTCGCTAGCCATGGGTGCTCGCCTCCGGCTCCCAGGGTGTAGTGGGTAGAGTGTAGAGCGTAGAGATTCGATGCTTCGCGGAGGTGAGAGATTCGTGAACCTGGGAGGTGGCGGTGCCGCCGGGGACGGCGTGGCAGTCGACGGTGGCGTTGAGCGAGATCGCGGCGAAGAAGGCTTCGTCGAAGTAGTCGCTTAGCTTTTGGAGTTCGGCGAGCGGGATGGCGTTGAGTTCGAGGTTGAGGTCGAGACCGAGGCGGACGGCGTTGCCGATGACTTCGTGGGCCTTGCGGAAGGCTAGGCCTTTGTTGGAGAGGTAGGTGGCGCCGGCCATGGCGTTGAGGTAGCCGGTCTGGGCGGCTTCCTTCATTTTTGCGTGGCGGAACTTGAGGGCGCGGGTGAAGTTGGGGAGGACGGAGAGGAGACCGGCGAGGGTGTCGGCTACGTCGAAGATTTGCTCCTGGCCTTCCTGGAGATCCTTGTTGTAGGCGAGGGGGAGGCCTTTGACGAGCGTGGCCAGGGCGGTGGCCGAGCCGAGGAGGCGGGCGGATTTGCCGCGGGCTAGCTCGGTGAGGTCGGGGTTCTTCTTTTGGGGCATGGCCGAGCTGCCGGTGGAGAAGGCTTCGGGGAGGTCTATAAACGAAAATTCCGCTGTCGCGTATAGCGTGAGCTCTTCGGCGAAGCGGGAGATGTGGAGGCCGAGGGTGGAGGCGGCTTGTGCGAAGTCGAGCATGAAGTCGCGGTCGGAGGTGGCGTCCATGCTGTTGCTTGTTGGGGCGGTGAAGGCAAGGGCGCGGGCGGCGATGGTGCGGTCGAGCGCGAGGGTGGCGCCGGCGATGGCGCCGCTGCCGAGGGGGCAGAAGTTCATGCGGGTGCGGGCGTCGGTGAAGCGGGAGAGGTCGCGCTCGATCATGCTGACGTACGCGAGGAGCCAGTGGGCGATGAGGACGGGCTCGGCGCGCTGGAGGTGGGTGTAGCCGGGCATGACGGCGTCGGGGTTGGACTCGGCCAGGGTGATGAGGGAGAGGGCCCAGCGGGTGAGGCCGGTGATGGTGGCGTCGATGCTGTCGCGGACGAAGAGGCGCATGTCCGTCGCGATTTGCTCGTTGCGGCTGCGGCCGGTGTGGAGCTTGAGGGCGAGGGCGCCGATTTCCTTGGTGAGTTCGAGCTCGACGTAGTGGTGGATGTCCTCGGCCTGCGGGGCGGAGGCTACGATGGCGGCGCCGATTTGCTGGTTGCTGGTTTCGTAGTCGACTTCGCCGCTGGTGGCGGAGATGCGGTGGGCCCAGTTGAGGGCTCGCTCGCCTACGCGGGTGAGGCCGTCGAGGGTCTTCGCGAGTTCTTCTGGCGTGAGGATGCCGGCGGCGGCGATGGCTTGGGCGTGAGCCTTGCTCGCCGCTACTTCTTGAGGGAGTAGGCGCCAGTCGAAGGGGAAGCTGCGCTGCCACTGCTCGAAGGTGCGGTCGAGGGGCTCGCGGAAGCGGCCGGACCACATTTTGGTATTTGAGTCTTGAGATGCCACTAATTCAACCCTTCTTTATGCTGGACTCCTCGTCGCTTGGAGCGCCGTGGAGATAGTGAAAGTCGACGTCCGGATGTTCGGCGTTCAGAAGTGCTTTAGCTGCCGTCGCGAGTGTTTCATCCGCCTCCCGTCTAATGCGCCGAAATTCCTCGTCTTTGTAGAGGTCACCTTTGTTGGTGTTCTGTTCCAATAACCACTCACTGATCGCGCGCGTCTGTACGCGTTCGTTCACTCCCAGCTCATAACTGGATCTAGCTGCTGTATAGACAAGTAGCAACAGATACCTCATTCCGTGATTAGGAGTATTTATCTGCAAGCTGGGAGGAACTTCAGATCCCAAAGCGCTGCTATGGATGTTTCTGAAGCGGATCAGGTCTTCATCTGTCGTACAAGCGTCTGGGTTATGAGCGAATCTGTTTCTTATTCGATTGACCTCTCCAAAAAGCGGAAAGAACGGAGGTTTGAAAGCCCCGAGAGAAATTAATAAGTCAACCTTCGTAAGGAAGGGAATCTTGTGTAAGTCCAACCGAGACGAAAGGTTGAGGCGAAGACCCAAGGTGTTGTGGATCTCGACTTCAATGGCTCGGTGGCCTCTCAATATCTGCGTCAACTCGTTCGGCGCCGAATGGATCGCTGCGTCTAACTTGTCCATCGCCGCTTTAGAAACGAAACTCATGTGTCCTCCAACCGCACGTTGGCACTAAGAGTCGCTGTTTTTCAGCTTGGGCATCTCGTTGCCCTTGGTGTGTTGGTGTAGGCCGGCGGCTGCGGAGGTTTGGAGCTTGGCGCGGGTGTCGGTGATGTCCAGGTTGCGCATGGTGAGTT
>CAIQPK010000012.1 GCA_903873705.1 uncultured Acidobacteriota bacterium | reverse complement strand
CAGAGGCTGGGGGGCTTGACAGGATTTGGGGGTTCCCTGGGCGGGGGTGTACCCCAGGGGCTAAAGCCCGATTCCGGGGCGGGCTATGAGACCCGAGGCTGAAGCCTCGGGGTACCTTCGGGCAACGGCAACGGCAACGGCAAAGGCAAAGGCAAAGGCAAAGGCAAAGGCAAAGGCAAAGGCAAGTGCAACGGCAACGGCAACCGCAAAGGCAAGTGCAACGGCAACCGCAAAAACAGAAGCAGATTCCTTCGCTGCGCTGCGGAATGACAAGGGTGAGAGGTGGAGGCTCTACACGTGCTCTTCACAGTTACACGTGCTCAAGATCTTTATGCGTGCTCAAGATCTTTATGCGTGCTCGACAGCTCCATGTGTGCTCGAGGGCTGTATGCGTGCTTGAGAGCTCTATGTGTGCTCGAGCGCTGTATGCGTGCTCGAGAGCTCTATGTGTGCTCGAGGGCTGTATGCGTGCTTGAGATCTTTACGTGTGATCGAGGACTCTAGACTCGTTCGAGGGCGAGGGCTATGCCCTGGCCTACGCCTATGCACATGGTGGCTATGGCGTAGCGGCCGCCGTTGGTGGCTAGCTGGTGGGCGGCGGTCATGGCTATGCGGGCTCCGGACATGCCTAGCGGGTGGCCGAGGGCGATGCCGCCGCCGTTGGGGTTGATGTGGGGGGCGTCGTCGGGGAGGCCTAGCTGGCGGAGGCATCCGAGGGCCTGGCTGGCGAAGGCTTCGTTGAGCTCGATCCAGTCGATGGCGTTGATGGAGAGCTTGAGGCGGGCTAGAAGTTTTTGGGTGGCGGGGACCGGGCCGAGGCCCATGATGCGGGGTTCTACGCCGGCGGTGGCCATGCCGAGGAAACGGGCTCGGGGGGTGAGGCCGTGTCTGGCGATGGCTTCTTCGGAGGCGAGGAGCAGGGCGGCGGCGCCGTCGTTGATGCCGGCGGCGTTGCCGGCGGTGACGGTGCCGTTGGGAAAGAGAGGCTTGAGCCTGGTGAGGGCTTCGAGCGTGGTGCCGGCGCGGGGGTGCTCGTCGGAGGCGATGATGACGTCGTCCTTTTTGACGCGGACGGTGACGGGGACGATCTCTTCGGCGAAGAAGCCATCGGCTGCGGCCTTTTCGGCGCGCTGCTGGCTGCGGAGGGCGAAGGCGTCCTGGTCTTCGCGGGAGATGTTGTAGTCGCGGGCGACGTTGTCGCCGGTTTCGGGCATGGAGTCGGTGCCGTACATGGCCTTCATCTTCGGGTTAACGAAGCGCCAGCCGACGGTGGTGTCTTCGGTTTGGACGGTGCGCTGGAAGGGCGACTCGGCCTTGAGGGTGACGAAGGGGGAGCGGGACATGGACTCGACGCCGCCGGCGATGGCGAAGTTCATTTCTCCGGCGGCGATGGCGCGGGCGGCGGTGCCGACGGCGTCGAGGCCGGAGCCGCAGAGGCGGTTGAGGGTGACGCCGGGGACGGAAACGGGGAGACCGGCGAGAAGCGAGGCCATGTGGGCGACGTTGCGGTTGTCTTCGCCGGCCTGGTTGGCGCAGCCGAAGAAGACGTCGTCGATGGCGGCCCAGTCTACCTGCGGGTTGCGGGCGAGGAGGGCGCGGATGGGGGTGGCCGCGAGGTCGTCGGTGCGGATGCTGGAGAGGCCGCCGGCAAAACGGCCGATGGGGGTACGGATGGCGTCGCAGAGGAAGACGTTACGCATAGAGTTCTATTTTCGTCGATTTTCACTGTTTGTACATTTTTGCGATAAACGCACGTATGAGTTGAGAAAGGGAAATAGTTTCACGCAAAGAAAAGCGAAGGGGGAAAGCACGCCAAGTTGGCGAAGGGATTGGTGCGGGGTTAGTGGGGTGTCATGTGGGGATATTGAGTCCGGTAAGATTGTTGCTGAAATGGTGATGTGATTTGCGTGTTTTTATGCGGTTGCGGGCGCGACCGTTTTGCTGGTGAAGCCCTGGGCTTTTGGCTACATCCAATCCAACTGACTTATTAGAAAGCAGCGAGGAGCAAGCGTGAGTATTTCTGGATTTTCTTTGATCGGTGGGCAGGCGGCAACGGCGGCTGGCGCGACATTTAGCGGGATCAACCCGGCGACAGGAGAGAAGCTGGAGCCGCTGTTTCATACGGCTTCGCTGGAGGAAGTGGAGCAGGCAGCGGCCGCTGCTGCTGCTGCTGCCCCGGTGTTTGGGGCGTTGAGCGGTAAGGAGCGGGGGGTGTTTCTGCGGGCGATTGCGGATGGGCTGACGGCGGACGCGGAAGCGATTATTGCGCGCGCGCAGCTGGAGAGCGGGTTGCCGCTGCCGCGGTTGCAGGGCGAGATGGGACGGACGACCGGGCAGCTGAAGCTGTTTGCGGAGGTGATTGAAGAGGGCTCGTGGCTGGATGCGCGGATCGATGCGGCGCTGCCGGAGCGGAAGCCGCTGCCGCGGTCGGACATACGGTCGATGCTGCGGCCGATTGGGCCGGTGGTGGTGTTTGGGGCGAGCAATTTTCCGCTGGCGTTTTCAGTGGCGGGAGGCGATACGGCGTCGGCGCTGGCGGCGGGGAATCCGGTGATGGTGAAGGCGCATCCGGCGCATCCGGGGACGAGTGCGCTGGTGGGTGCGGTGATTCAGAAGGCCGTGGCGGCGGCGGGGCTGCCGGAGGGCGTGTTCAGTTTGCTGTTTGACGCCGGGGTGGCGGTGGCGCAGGCGGTGGTGAAGCATCCGGCGGTGAAGGCGGTTGGGTTTACGGGGTCGGCGGGTGCGGGGAAGGCGCTGACGCGGCTTTGCCATGAGCGTGAGGAGCCGATTCCCTGCTATGCGGAGATGGGCAGCACGAATCCGCTGTTTATTTTGCCGGGAGCGATGAAGGAGCGCGCGGCGGGGATTGCGGCGGGGCTGCAGGGGTCGTTCACGCTGGGGTCGGGGCAGTTCTGCACGAAGCCGGGGCTGGTGTTTTTGCCGGGCGGCAGTTCCGAGTTTGTTGACGCGCTGAAGACGGGCGTGGATGCGATGGGCGGGCACGGAATGTTGACGCCGGGGATCGCGTCGAAGTACACGGAAGGTGTGGCGGAGCGCGTGAAGTCGGGCAAGGCGGAGTTTGTGGCCGGGACGCAGGCGGCGGGCGAAGGTCAGACGCCGGTGGATTGTGCTAAGGGACAGGCGGCGGTGTTTGCGGTGTCGCTGGCGCAGTTTATGGCGGAGAAGGACCTGGAGGAAGAGATCTTTGGGCCGACGACGATGCTGATTTATTACGACTCGGTGGACGAGCTGCCGGCGGCGGCGGCGAAGCTGCATGGGCATCTGACGGCGACGCTTCATGCGAATGCGGAGGATGCGGCGGGGGCGGGCAAGTTGATTGCCGAGCTGGAGACGAAGGTGGGGCGGATTCTCTTCAACGGGTTTCCGACGGGCGTGGAGGTGTGCCATGCGATGGTGCATGGCGGGCCGTTCCCGGCGACGTCGGATACGCGGACGACTTCGGTGGGGACACGGGCTATTCTGCGGTTTGCGCGACCGGTTTGCTACCAGGATTTTCCGGATGCGGCGCTGCCGGCGGAGTTGCGGGCGGGGAATCCGCTGGGGATTATGCGGATGGTGAATGGGAAGCTGGAGCGGGAGTAGCGTTTCGGCAGGAAGCGGAAAGGCCTGGTCCGCTGCAGAGTGAGCCGGGCCTTTCTGTTTGCGGTGGGCGGGGCGGGTGGCGAAGCGTGAGGCCGTGGAAACCCATGTCCCCAAGTGCGAGGGACATGGGGCACCCGGTTGAAATTGGTGGAAGCCCGTGTGACCAAGTGCTGGGACGTGGGGTGTCCGGTTGGGGTTGGGTTGACGAGAAATTGTCATGTAAGGCGCTGAGCTGTCGCGATAACGTCACTTGATTGTCATCGTGATGTCATGGTCTTGACGGGTGCTGGAGGGGTGCCGGAGTATCACCCCCATGCGGGAGTTGCTGACCCAATTGAGGGAGTGCCTGTGCCGGTTGCGGGCGGCTAGGCTTGGTGCTCGGACTGGGCTACCTATGAAGCGGCTGAGCATTTTTGCGTCTCTTGCTTTTCTTGCGTACGGAGCGAGCGCGCAGGATATTTCGGGCACGATCCAGGTGAGCCGGAAGCTGACCAAGCGCAGCGTGACGGCGGCTATCCCGGTGTACTCGCGGGGCACGGCGGTGAAGCTGGGGAACGAGGCTGACGCCGATCCGATGGCGTATGAGCGGGCGCGGGTGGTGGTTTACCTGGAGGGTGCAGGCTCCGCGGAGGGTGAGGCCAAGCGGGCGGGGAAGTTTTCCATTGAGCAGCAGAATCGGCAGTTTCTGCCGGATATTCTGGCGGTTCCGGCGGGTGCCACGGTGAATTTTCCGAATATGGACCCGATATTTCACAATATTTTTTCATTGTCGCGACCCAAGGAGTTTGACCTGGGGAGTTACAACAAGGGCGACTCGCGGAGTGTGACTTTTAATAAGCCGGGGGTGGTTTCGGTTTATTGCCACTTGCATCCGAATATGTCGGCGACGATTATTGTGACGCCCAATAAGTGGTATGCACAGTCGGACCGGGAAGGGCATTTCAAGATTGCGAGTGTGCCGCCGGGGCATTACACGATTGTGGCGTGGCATAAGTCGGCGGGATTTTTTCGCAAGCCGATCGTGATTGAAGCGGGGCATGACCTAGTACAGGACTTCAATGTGCCGATTGCGGATCAGCAGGACTCACACGTGGAGAAGACGATGCAGATGGGAGGCCATGGGCGATGACCATGCGCTTTCGGACGCGTGCGTTCCTGATCTGCTTTGTGCCGTTCGCGGTGCTGTTGACGGCGAGCTTCTGGATGATCCAGCGGTTTGTGCAGGCGACGGTGCGGGATGGGGTGCGGGCGTCGCTGCGGGAGAACCAGCTGGCGATCAGCCGGATTTATGCAAAAAGCAATTTGCAGGACAGCCGCTTTCTGAATGTGGCGGGGGACAACCCGGCGCTGGAGGCGGGGATCCAGTTGCTGATGACGGAAGGCAACAGTCCGGCGGCGCGGAGCACGGTGGAAGACCAGTTGAGTGAGCTGGGCGCGCACATGGGTTTCGATTTTCTGATGGTATCGGCGCCGGATGGCAAGCCGATGGTGGGAGTGATGCGGCAGAAAGGCGGCGGAAGCCAGCTGGTGCCGGTGGATGCGGCTTCGCTGAAGCTGACGCAGAAGGGGCTGATGCAGCAGGATGGGCGGGTGCTGCAGGTGGCGTCGGTGCCGATTGATGTCGCTGAAGAAAACATCGGGTCACTGGCGGTGGGAGAGTATTTTGACTTCTCGGAGTTCACGACGCCGGCTGTGTTGCTGGTCAAGGGCACGGTGATTAATTCGAGCGTGCCCGGCGTATCGGTGAGTGAGCTGGGATCGGCGCTGCAGTATTGCGGTGCGGGTGAGTGTGAGTTGCAGCTGGGTGGGCAGGACTGGCTGTCGTTGCCGATTGAAGGTATTTCCGACGACAACGGCTATGCGTTGCGCACGCTGGAGAATGTGGATGCAGCGCGGGGGCCGGTGCAGGCGCGGCTGCGGTTCCTTTTCCTGGCGGTGGCGGTGGGGTCGGTGGTGATTGTTTTTCTGTGCAGCGTGGCCTCTTCGCGGTCGATTGTGAAACCGATTGCGGCCGTGGTGGCGCATTTGAAGAACAGTACGTTTACCGGAGTGCTGCCGGAGTTTCAGACTGACCTTTCTCCGATTCTTGAGATTCGAGAGTTAGGGGAGAGTTATAACTGGGCGGCCTCTTCGGTGCGTAAGGCGCGGGAGAATCTGCAGCGGGCTTACGTGGAGTTTGTGGAGTCGCTGGCTAATGCGCTGGATGCGCGGGACCCTTACACGGCAGGGCATAGCCTGCGGGTGAGCCAGCTATCGTGCCTGCTGGCCGCGGGGATGAAGCTGAGCAACGATGAGATTGAGCGGATCAGGATTGGTGCTCTGTTGCATGACATTGGCAAGATTGGCGTGAGCGATACGGTGCTGCAGAAGCCGGGGCGTTTGACGGCCGAAGAGTTTGCGCTGGTGAAGGAGCACCCGGTGACGGGGCGGCGGATTCTGGAAGGCGTGCAGGGGTTTGCGCCGTTCCTGGGTGCGGTGGAGCTGCACCATGAGAACTGGGATGGGACGGGATATCCGAAGGGGCTGGCGGGAGAAGCGGTGCCGATCGATGCGCGGATAATTCATGTGGCCGATGCGTATGACGCGATGACGACGGACCGTTCGTACCGGTCGGGGATGAAGCATGAGCGGGCGATGGCGATCCTTCGCGAGTATGCGGGGACGCAGTTCGACCCGGTGGTGGTGAAGGCGATGGCCGAGTTGCCGCCGGAGATGGTGGCGGGGGGTTCGCCTGTGCAGAGTACCCCGAACGAAGTGGAGAAAAGCGAAGTCGCGGAGGTCTGATGATGCGGGCCTGTGTGCTGGGGATGATCGCGGGATTGTCGCTGCCATGGGGCGCGGGGGCGCAGGAGGCCCACTCGGGCCTTGATGCGCGGGCGGTGGTGAGCGTGGAAGGTGCGGCCTCCAATGTGTTGACGGCCGCGCCACGGTTTGGCGATGCGGGTGTGGGAGCTTACCGGGTGGTGGTGTATCCGGTGTGGAAGATCAATGAGAACTGGGCGGTGACGGGGACGCTGCAGAGCTACTCGCGGCCCTACTTTACTGAGAGCTTCAGTAGTGTCGGTCATGGCATTGAAGACAATATTTTGCAGGGGACGGTGAATTATTCGCGGGTGTCGGATAAGGGGTCGGTGCTGGCGCGGGTGGGGGAGTTGTCGACCGCGTTCGGGTCGTTCATGGTGCACTATGACGATGCGGATAATGCGCTGATCGCCATGCCGCTGGAGTATGGCTACTACTACAAGCCGGTGACGACGCTGGGGCTGACCGGAGCGCAGGTGGATGCGACGCGCGGTAAGTGGGACGGGCGGGTGCAGTTTGCGAACGCCTCGCCGGCGAATCCGCGAAGCCTGTTTGGGCATGACCAGTATGGCAACTGGGCTGGCGGCGCGGGCTATACGGTGAAGCAGGGGTTGCGGGTGGGTGTGTCGGGCTATCGTGGGCCATATTTGAGCAAGAATTATGCGTTCTATTTTCCGGGGGAGCTGCCGCCATCGAAGTTGAATGCGCATGGGGTGGGCGTGGATGTGGCTTGGGCGACGGGGCACTGGAATGTGCAGGGCGAGTGGCAGAAGTTCGTGATGCCGTACACGGTGATTCCGGATTTTCACACAGAAGCGGCCTATGGGGAGGCCAAGCGGGTGTTGAGTCCGCGGTGGTATGTGGCGGGGCGGGCGGGGTATACGCATGCCAGCTTTGCGGGTTATACGGAGAGCTATGAGGGCGTGGTGGGGTGGCGGCCGAATCGGCTGCAGGTGTTGAAGGTGGGGTATGAGCTGCGGCATGGAACGGCGGCGCCGGTAAATGGGAGTTCGGTGGTGGTGCAGTTGGTTACGTCGGTGCCTTTGTTTTCGTGGGCGCGGTGAGAGGGGAGCGGCGGCAACTGCAACTTGCCACTGCAAACTACAACTGCCTTGACGCAACGTTCGCGGAGTTTAAGCGCCAAGTTTCGCGAAGTAGAACAAGCCACTGCAAGGGCAAGTGAAGCTGGAAGTAGGGCGGTAGCGGCCGACCTCCACTATGATTTTGGGATGGATACGCGATCGAAGTTGCGGGTGGAGACGTTGGCGGTGCATGCGGGGCAGGCGGTGGATTTGGCTACCGGGGCGGTGGCTCCGCCGATCTACCTGGCGACGACGTTTGAGCGGGATGTGGATGGGGGTTTTTCGCGGGGGTTTTCTTATTCGCGGACCGACAATCCTAATCGGCAGATGCTGGAGCGGTGCCTGGCGGAGTTGGAGGGGGCGGAGCATGCGATTGCTTTTGCGTCGGGGTTGGGGGTGGCGAATGCGGTGCTGCAGGCGCTGCGTGCGGAGGACCATGTGATTGCGCCGCGGGATGTTTATCACGGCGTGAGGCGGGTGCTGGAGCGGATGGAGGAGCGGCGGCTGCTGACGGTGTCGTTTGTGGATGCTACGGATCCGGGGGCGGTGGAGGCGGCGGTGCGGGAGAGTACACGGCTGATCTGGGTGGAGACGCCTTCCAATCCGCTGCTGCAGATTACGGACCTGGCGGGGGTGGCGGGTATCGCGAAGAGCCGGGGGATTTTGACGGTCTGCGATAGTACGTTTGCGAGTCCGGTGCTGTCGCGGCCGCTGGAGTTCGGGATCGACATGGTGATGCACTCAACGACGAAGTACATTGGCGGGCATAGCGATGTGACGGGCGGCGTGCTGCTGGCGAATGCGCCGAATGCGGTTTTTGAGGAGGCGAAGCTGAGCCAGGAGCGGGGCGGTGGTGGGGGTGTGCCTTCTCCTTTTGATTGCTGGTTGACGCTGCGGGGGGTGGCTACGCTGCCGCTGCGGGTGCGGGCGCAGTCGGCTGCGGCGTTGGTAGTGGCTCGGTTTCTGGAGGGTCATGCGGGGGTGGATCGGGTGTTTTATCCGGGGCTTGAGAGTCATGCGGGCTATGCGCTGGCGGCGCGGCAGATGACGGGGTTTGGTGGGGTGCTGTCGTTTACGGTGCGCGGTGGTGAGGCGGAGGCGATGGCGGTGGCGGGGCGGGTGAGGATTTTTACGCGGGCTACGAGCCTGGGTGGGACGCATAGCCTGGTGGAGCATCGGGCGTCGATTGAGGGGGCGGGGACGGCTACGCCGGGAAATTTGCTGCGGGTGTCGATTGGGTTGGAGAATGTGGGGGATTTGGTGGAGGATTTGGGGGAGGCGCTGGGAACAGTGGGTAGAGCGTAGAGGGCAGTGGGTAGAAAGGTCAGGGCGGAGGTGGCAAGACTGTGACCTTCGGGGTCCTTCGACTCCGCTGCGCTTCGCTCGGGATGACAGAGTTGTTCAACGGCCAGAACCGAAGCGGGTTAGGCCCTGCCGTGGCTTGAGCGCTACTACTCGGTGGGTTCGGGGATGAGGATGAGGGTGAGGATGATGGCTTCTATGGTGAACATGCGGAAGGCGGCGTCCTGTCCGTTCCAGGTGCGGGATTGCCACATGAGGAACCACTCTGCTCCGATGCAGAGGAAGGCGATGAGCCAGAGCGTCATGCCGGAGGTGAGGGCGAGGATGGCGGTGCGCTTGGCAGCGGTGAAGGCGGTGGCGGGCGCGTTGCGGGCTCGGAAGAGGGCGATGGCGGCCAGCCAGCAGAGGACCATGTTGAGGGCTTCCCAGCAGATGATGCCGATGTAGAAGGCGAGGTGGAGGGCGGTGGGGTGGAGGGCGCGCCAGAGGCCGCGGTTGTTGGGGAAGGTGGTGTCCATGGAGAGGACGTGGCGGACGAACTGGTAGTTGGAGTCGAAGTCGGTGGTGTTGTTGAAGACGACGAGGGTGAAGAAGAAGCCCATGGCGGCGAGGAGAGCGGTTTTGGAGAGGCGGGCGGCGGAGGTGGTGGTCATTTGGGGGCCTCGGCGAAGGTGGTGAAGTAGGCGCGGAGTGCGGCGAGGGTGGGGGCGTCGTAGGTGGGGCTGGCGGCCATCTGGGACCTGGGGTTGATGGCTGTGGGATTGAGGATGTAACGGTCGAAGAGCGTGGGGTTGGTGGAGGCGATGCGGCCGATGGTGGTGAAGGTCATGTGGGATTTGGTTCCGCCTTCGGTGCCCTGGTTGTGACAGCGGAAGCAGTTTTGTTGCGCGATGGCGAAGCCCTGGTGGATGGCGGGGTCGGTTGAGGTGGGGGTGATGGGGGTGTAGACGGTGGGCTCGTTGCGGAAGTCGATGCGAATGACGCCCCAGGGGATTTGGGGTTCGTCGGTGTGGGCGAGGATTTTGTAGGCGGCTTTGAAGGTCGGATGGCTGATCATGTACGGGCCCATGGAGGCGTTGCCTTCGGCTAAGGGCCACTTGTCGGGGGGTTGGCCGTTGATGCGGAGGACGAGGATGGGGTGGTGGTTTTTGAAGTAGGCGGCGGGGTAGTTGGCTTTGTAGTTGTCGTCGCAGAGCGCGGTGACCATGTGCGCGGTGGGCGCGGCGTTGAGGAGGGCGGGGAGTTTTTCGAGGCTGATGCCGGAGAGGGTTGCGGGGGGGGTGCAGTTGGCGTCGTCGGTGACGCGGTAGGTGTCCTGGGGGAGGGTGAGGAGGTCTTCGTAGGTGATGAAGCGGGTTTGGCCGGGGGGCACGTGGAGGAGGTCGCCGCCGACTTCGAGGTCGGAGGGGTGCTGGCGGGTCGGGGAAAAAGTGATGCGGCTTTGCGCGCCGGCTGAAGAGGTGGCCACAAGGCAGGACGCGAGGAGCGTTCGTATGAGCCAGGTTTTTGCGGTCATGGGGCCATAGTAGCCGATGCTGGGGCGGGGTCGAATGCTAAAGTAGCGTCACGATGAGCGAGCATGTGGCTGTGACGAAGGATGGACTGGTGTTGCCGTTGCCGCTTGCTCCGAAGGCGGGCGGGAATTATCTGCCGGCGCGGACGGTGGGGGCGCTGGTGTTTTTGTCGGGGGTGATTTCGCAGACGGCCGCGGGGATCACTACCGGGACGGTGGGCGCGGATCGCAGTGTGGAGGAGGGGTATGCGGCGGCGCGGGAGTGCGGGCTGTTGCAGTTGGCGGTGTTGAAGGATCACCTTGGGTCATTGGATAAGGTGAAGGGCGTGGTGAGCGTGAATGGGTATGTGAACTCGGTGGCTGGGTTTGCGGATTCTCCGAAGGTGGTGAATGGGTTTTCGGATTTGATGATTGAGGTGTTTGGGGATGCGGGGCGGCATGTGCGGGCGGCGATTGGGGTGAGTGGGTTGCCGCGGAATGCGGTTGTCGAGGTGCAGATGGTGGTGGAGATTTTGGAGGCCTGATGGCGGAGCATGGGTTGAGCGCGGAGCCGACGCACTCGCGGTGGAATGCGGCGCTGCCGCCGCGGTTGACGGTGGAGGCGGGCGATACCGTTCATTTTGAGTGCCAGGATTCGAGCGGGGCGCAGGTGTTTCCGGGGATGACGGTCGATGAATTTCAGGGAATCGATCGAGGGAAGATTCATGCGTTGACTGGGCCGGTGGCCGTGCATGGGGCAATGCCGGGCGATGTGCTGGAGGTCAAGGTTGTTGAGGTGAAGCATAAGGGGTGGGGATGGTCGAGCGTGATTCCGGGGTTGGGGTTTTTGAAGGAGCGGTTCGATCGGCCTTACTTTTTCAATTGGGAGCTGGAGGGTGATGTGTCGCGGTCGCTGGCGCCGGCGGTGGTGCCGCTAAGGCCGTTTTGCGGGGTGATGGGTGTGGCTCCGGCGGAGTGGGGTGAGTTTCGGACGCGTCCGCCGGGAGTGTTTGGCGGGAATATGGATGTGCGGGAGTTGTTTACGGGAGCGACCCTTTATCTGCCGGTGCTGCAGGCAGGGGCGCTGTTTTCATGCGGGGATGCTCATGCGGCGCAGGGCGATGGCGAGGTTTGCATCAACGGGATTGAGTGTCCGGCGGACGTGACGCTGCGGTTTGGGGTGCATAAGGCGCGCGCACTGGCGGGGCCGATGGTGGAGGCTCCGGCGCAGGTGATGGGGGAGCGGTGGGTGGTGGTGGCGTCGTCGGGTGATGTGTTGACGGCGGCGCGCGAGGCGACGGAGCGGATGGTGGATCTGCTGGTCGAGCGGTGGGGGTTTGATGCGGTGCAGGCTTACTTGCTGTGCAGCGTGGCAATGAATCTGCAAGTGAGCCAGGTGGTGAATGAGCCGGTGATGACGGTGTGTGCGGCGATCGCGAAGAGTGTGCTGCCGGAGAGGAGGTTGTTCTGATGGTGGTGAATGATCCGGAGACGGTGGCGGAGCTGCGGGAGCTTTATGCGCGGTATGAAGCGGCGCTGGTGTCGAACGATGTGGCAGTGTTGACGGCGATGTTCTGGAGTTCGCCGCTGGCTAGCCGGTTTGGGGTGGGGGAGAATTTGTATGGGGTGGAGGAAATTGAGGCGTTTCGAAAGAGCCGGCCGGCGGTGAACCTGGCGCGGCGGATGGTGCGGTTGGAGGTGGTGTCGTTCGGGAAGGATTTTGGGAGTGTGACGCTGGAGTTTGAGCGGGATGGTGGGGTTAGGGGACGGCAGACGCAGGTCTGGGTGCGGATGGATGTGGGGTGGCGGATTGTCGAGGCGCATGTGTCGGTGATGAAGTAGGGTGGGCTGTGCGGGCGGTTGAGGTTCCCCACTCATTCCGCGAAAGGATGCGCGATGAATGGGCCACCCGGGCGGTTGTGCCGCTGCTTGCGAAGAACGGGAGAAATGCAGGTCCTTCGCTTTAGATCAGGATGACAATTTCTGTTCGAGAAATTGTCTAAGAAAAGCAAGAGCGAGGCGGGCGAGAACTTTCCTAAGCGCTGATGGTGACTTCGAGGGTTTGGAGGTTGGCGTCGGCTAGTTCGTCGGAGAGTTGTTCGCTGTTGAGGAAGGTTTTGGTGGGGATGAAGCGGGCGGGTAGATGGAAGTGGAGGGTGGATTCGCTTAGGGGGTAAGGGGTCAGGCGGAAGGTGCGCTCGGCGAGGCGGGTTACGGTTATTTCGGTGGTGGTGCCGTCGCGTAGGGGGAGGGGGTGGAGGAGGGTTGCGGGTTGGGTGAAGTCTACGCAGCTTAGGAGGGAGAGGTTGTCGCAGGCTTGGAGTAGGCGGAAGTTTTCCAGCAGGGCGTGGGGGGTTAGGTGGGTGGTGGGGATGGTTGCGAGGTCGAGTAATTGGTCGTGGAGCTGGTGTTGGAGCTCGCGTTGGTGGGTGATGAAGGTGTCGAGGAGCGGGAGGCCGGCGGGGTTGATGGTGCTGCGGTCGGCGCGTTCGGTGAGGAGGTTGACCGTGTGCATGGAGATGAGGATGGCGGCGTAGGGGTCGTCTTCGGCGATGGCGAGGACGGCGCTGCGGCGGACGGCGAGGTAGGCGGCCAGGTCGATGTCCTGGAAGGCGGAGTACTTGCCGACGAGCTCGGTGGAGAAGGCGGCGGGCTTGCCGTCGGCGGTGATGGCGGGTTGGGCGTCGCGGGTGCGCCAGCCTTCATCGTGCTCGTAGATGCCGCGGAGGACGTGGCGGCGGGGTTCGGGTGGGGCGAAGAGGGCGTTGCCCCAGGCGGTGGCGAAGTCGCCGGCTAGGTGGGCGTGGTCGGGGTGGGTGATGAGCCACCAGCCGGTGGGTGTTTCCAGGCGGAGCATGGGCGTGGTCCTTGGGGTTGATGGGGTTTGGCTTGTGTGCGGCTGCCCTGGTTCGGTTGGGGTGCCCCATGTCCGAGAATCCGGACAT
>CAIQPK010000011.1 GCA_903873705.1 uncultured Acidobacteriota bacterium | reverse complement strand
GGAGTCGCGGGTGTCGCAGATTCATTCTTCGGCGGTGGTTCGGCTGCGTGCGGCGTTGGGTGCGGCAAAGCCGGAGGCGAAGACGGCGCGGAAGGTAGTACGGCTGGCGGCTTAGAGCAAAGATTAGAGAAGCCTAAAAAAAATGTGAGAAGGCTCTAAAGTTGGGAGGATGAAAGTCGATAAGTGGGTCAGAGGCGAATATGACAACTTTCGATATGGCAACGACGGCACAGGGTGGTTCTGCTGCGATTCACTTTTGCGTGGGAACGCGCGGAAGCAGCGAGGATCGGCTGATGGGTTTGAAAGAGACGCTGGCGGCCGAGCAGCTGCGGAGCGAGTATGGTTATGTGCGCAGCCAGGCGGACGTGCGGCGGGACAGGATTGAGCGGATCAAAAATCAGGTTGCGGCGGGGACGTATCGTGTGTCGTCGATGCAGCTGGCGGAGTGCCTGATGGATGCGATGACGCGGCGGTAGGTTCGTGTTCCGGTAAACTGGCTTCGCAGGACATGGAGGCGAGCGGATGGGCGAGTGGGTTAAGTTGCAGGCGAGTGATGGGCATGAGCTGGGAGCTTATGTGGCTCGGCCGGTGGGTGAGGCAGTTGGGGCGCTGGTGCTGGTGCAGGAAATCTATGGCGTGAATGAACATGTTCGCGCGACCTGCGATGGCTATGCGGCTGATGGGTTTGTGGTGATTGCGCCGGCGTTGTTCGATCGCTTTGAGAAGGACCTGGAGCTGGATTACAGCGCTGAGGGGTCGAAGCGGGCGTTTGAACTTTATCCGCAGCTGAAGATGGAGTGGACGCTGGCGGATGTTGGCGCGGCGTATGAGTTTATTGCCAGGGAAGGCAAGGCGATCGGCGTGATCGGGTACTGCTACGGTGGGTTGACCGCGTGGTGGGCGGCGACGCGGGGGCCGGAGTATGGCATGGAGCCAGGCTGCGCGGTGGGGTATTACGCGGGTGGTGTGGGCAAATTTGCGACGGAGCAGACGAATTGTCCGGTGATGCTGCACTTTGGCGCGAACGACGACCACATTGGGAAAGACCAGATTGAGGCGGTGAAGCAGGCGCACCCGGATGTGCAGGTTTTTGTGTATGAGGGGGCTGGTCATGCGTTCAATCGGGAGCCTGATCCGACCAAGTACAACGCGGAGGCGGCGAAGCTGGCGCGGGCGCGGACGGTGGGGTTCCTGAAAGAGAACCTGGGGTAGCTGAAATGGCTCCAGCGAAACCGTGGCGGGGGCCGGGAGTGGCCCCTTTTGCGTGCTAGACTTAATTGGACACTGAGAGAAGTGGACTAGAGAAAACGAAACAGGAGTACGTATCTGCCGTGTTGGCATCCGCAAAGAAGACTGACATCATCACTAAATTCCGTACGCATGAATCGGACACGGGTAGCCCCGAGGTTCAGATTGCGATTTTGAGCGAGCGTATTGGCGAGTTGACCGAGCACTTTAAAACGCACAAGAAGGATCATGGCTCCCGCCGCGGTCTTCTGATGCTGGTCAGCAAGCGCCGCCGTCTGCTTGATTACCTCAAGAAGACTGATTCCGACCGCTACCGTGACGTTATCGCGAAGCTGGGCATCCGCAAGTAAAGGGTGCCTGCGCTCACCGCGCCGGCGTGCATATTTGGCATTGAAGGAAAACGCGTTGGTCCCTCAAACCTTTGAGGTCCGGGCCGGAGCAGCATGGTCTGCATCCGCCTGTACCCCACAACCTGATGCCTTAGCTGGCACGATGCGCGGTTTTATCGCCGCGCCCCGCAGCGACGCGTTTCTCAGTCATGGCCCCGCCCGGATCACTCCCGGCGGGGCTGTCGCTTTTGCGGGCATCTAAACAAGCTTAGAGACGAAGAGAAGACAAGAGAAGAAGAGGAAATACACATGAAACAGGACGTCACCGTAGAGCTTTCCGGTGGAAAGCACATCAAATTTGAGACCGGCCGTATGGCCAAGCAGGCGCCCGGCGCCGCTTTTACGACCAGCGGCGACAACGCCGTTCTCGCCACAGCAACCGCATCGCCTGATCCGAAGGAAGGCATCGACTTCTTCCCGCTGACGGTGGAGTATCGCGAGTTTACTTACGCCGGTGGACGCATCCCGGGTGGGTTCATCAAGCGCGAAGGCCGGCCGAGCGAGAAGGAAATTCTGACGAGCCGGCAGATCGATCGCCCGATCCGTCCGTTGTTCCCGGAAGCGTTCCGGAACGAGACGCAGGTTGTGGCTTTTGTGTACTCGGCTGACAAGGACAATGATCCGGACGTGCTGGGCATCAACGGCGCGAGCTGCGCGTTGGCGCTGTCGGACATTCCTTTCCACGGTCCCGTGGGTGCGGTGCGTATCGGATACATCGATGGACAGTACATCGTGAATCCGACTTACGCGGAGCGCCTGGTTAGCCTGCTGAACATCATGGTCGTCGGCACCAAGGACGGCATCGTGATGGTGGAGTCGGGGTCGAAGGAAGTTTCCGAAGAGGTTGTGGTTGGTGCGATTGAGTTCGCACACGTGGAGATCAAGAAGATCGTTGCGGGCATCGATGACCTGGTTTCGCGTGCTGGCAAGACCAAGCGCACGGTGACCGAGCCGGTGGTGGACACCGAGTATCTGAATGGCCTGACTGCCAAGGTTGGCGATCGCCTGAAGGATGCGCTGAACACGCAGAAGCATCCGAAGTTCGACAGCTATGCGCTGGTGAAGCAGATCAAGGATGAGTTGAAGAAGGAGCTTCCGGCGGACGACAAGGATGCCGGCAAGAAGCTTTCGACTTATTACGAGAAGCTGCGCGAGAACATCTTCCGCGAGCAGGTTTTGAATGAGCGCATTCGTCCGGATCATCGCGCGTTCGACCAGATTCGCGATATCTATATCGAGACCGGCGTTCTGCCGCGTGTGCACGGATCTTCGCTGTTCCAGCGCGGTGAGACGCAGGCGCTCGTTTCCGTAACACTGGGAACGACTGACGATGCCCAGCGCATGGAGAGCTACCAAGGCGAGCAGAAGCGCAAGTTCATGCTGCATTACAACTTCCCGCCGTTCTCGGTGGGTGAGGTTGGGCGCATGACAGGGGTGGGCCGTCGTGAGATTGGTCACGGAGCTTTGGCTTGGCGCGCGATTGAAGCGGTGCTGCCGGCTGAGGATGAGTCGCCGTACACGCTGCGCGTGGTGTCGGACATTCTGGAGTCGAACGGATCGTCGTCCATGGCGACGGTTTGCGGTGCTTCGCTGTCGCTGATGGCGGCGGGTATCCCGATCAAGGGCGCGGTTGCCGGTGTGGCGATGGGCCTGGTGAAAGAAGGCGATAACTACGCCGTTCTGACGGACATTGCCGGCGCGGAAGATCACTACGGCGACATGGACTTCAAGGTGGCCGGAACGCGTGCGGGTATCACCGCGCTGCAGATGGACATCAAGATCATGGGCATCACGGCGCAGATCATGCGTGAAGCGCTGGAGCAGGCTCGCGTGGGCCGGCTGTGGCTGCTGGACAAGATGGATGCGGTGATCGCGAAGGCGTCGGACGAGAAGAGTGCGTTTGCTCCTCGCATTCACACCATCCAGATTCCTACGGACAAGATCCGCGACCTGATCGGACCTGGCGGCAAGGTGATCCGCGGCATCGTGGACGCGACCGGTGTGAAGATCGATGTGGACGATACGGGCCGCGTAAATGTGGCTTCGAGCGATGCCGATGGACTGGCGCGCGCGATCCAGATGATCAGCGATATTACGGCTGTGCCGGAAGTCGGCAAGACGTACCTGGGCAAGGTTGTTCGCCTGGCGGAGTTCGGCGCGTTCGTCGAAATCTTCCCCGGAACCGACGGCCTGCTGCATGTCTCGGAAATTGCCGAGCATCGCGTGAAGGAAGTGAAGGACGAGCTTCGCGAGGGTGACCAGGTGCTGGTGAAGGTGCTGGCTATTGAAGGCAATCGCGTGAAGCTGAGCCGCAAGGCTGTGCTGCGTGAGCAGAGAGCGAAGCTGGGTCTGCCGGAAGTGCCGGAGTCGAATGAAGGCGGCGGCAGCGGCGGCGGTGGTGGACGTGAGCGTTCTGATCGCGGTGAGCGTTCGGATCGTGGACCGCGTCCGGAGCGCACAGAACGTCCTGCTCGGCCTGAACGTGCGGAGCGCCCTGAGCGCCCTCAGCATGAAGAGACGATCGTTGTTGAAGGCGGAGACGACTTCGACGAGGATGACGATCTCGACGGCGATGAGGGTACGGATGAAGGAACGGAAGAGAACGGAGCTGCTGCGGCGACTCCGGGAGCTGCCGGTGCCGAGGGTGCACGTCCGGCTGGTGCGCGTCGTGGACGCCGTCGCCGTGGCGGACGTCGTCCGGGTGCAGGTGGTGCGGCGCCTGCGGGCGGCGGTGCTGCTTAGTCCGTTACTGAATGGTTGATACTGAAGCCGCGCCTGGTGCGCGGCTTCAGTGTTTGCAGGAGATGAGTTTGAGCGAGGGGCGGAAGAGCGGCTGGTGGTGGTGGGCGTTTGCGGGGTTGTGCGTGCTGGCGGGGAGCCGATGGATCTCGTCGGATGAGTGGCCGCAGACGGCGTCTACACTGTCGACGGAGGCGTGGGCTTGCTGGGTTGCGGCGCTGGGGTCGTTTGCGCTGGCGGGGTTGCGGAAGCCGGGGTTGCCAGCGCGGGCTAGTGCTTTGAAGTTGGTGGCGATTGGTGCGGGTTTGCTGGCGGCGCCGGCGCTGGGCGCGGTGTTGAGTGGGCCGGCGGCGCAGCCGTTTAATCGGACGGTGGCGCTGTGCCTGGTGCCGGTTGTGGTGGCGGTGTTGGGTGGGATTTGGGGTGAGGGTGGGATGGGGAGGTTGTGGCCGGGGTTGGTGGGGCTGGGTGGGGCGATGCTGGTGTTTCCGTTGGTGGTGCCGGTGAAGGTGGTGGATTATGTGTGGCTGCTGGTGGTTCCGCTGGCTGTGGGTGCGGCTTCTGCGGGGTTGGCGCGGGCGGCGAAGGGCGTAGCGGCGGAGTGGTGTGCGGCGATGGTGTTTACCGGGGGAGCGGTTTGCCTGGGGTTGTTGGAGGCCGTGAGGCTGGAGCGGACGGGAGTGGTGGCGGCGCCGGTCACCGCTTCGGCGGTGGGGATCAATGTGGTGATTGCGGTGTTGACGGTGTGGGTGTTTGTGCAGGGGGAGGCGATGGCTTATGTGGCGCGGTATTTCCTGGTGCCGCTGATCACGATTGTTGAGGGTGTTTTGATTTTCCGTGAGGGGGTTACGGGGAGGCTGGTGGTAGGGGTGGGGTTGCTGGCTGTAGGAACGGGGGCGTTGTTGTGGTCCAGGCGGCGGGAGGGTGATGGGTTGGGGTTGTTGTAGCAGTGGCGGTACACTCGTTGGCATGGCGGCTTCGATGTATATCGTGGTCCGTGGTGAGGACCCGGGCTATGACATCTATGTGAATGGGCGGGTGCTGGCGCGGCATGAAGATGCTGTGGAGAAGCTGGCGCTGAAGCTGGGGGTGCGGCCGCTGATTGAGTTCTTTTCGGCGGATGAGAATTTGATGTCGTTGCTGGTGGATGGCGGGGCAGGGGACCCGGAGTTGATGAAGCAGCTGCCTCCGCCGCAGTGGTATCGGGCGGAGGACGGGCTGGCTACGGTGGAGGCGTTGATTGGTGCGCTGGAGGGGGAGCCGCAGCAGCTGGGGTCAGAGGGGGTGCTGGTGTTGGAGGAGTTGCGGGAGTTTGAGGTGGTGTTGCGGAAGACGGCGGAGCGCGGGCTGCAGTGGCACATGGCGGTGAGTTTCCGGTAGTCGGGCCTGGTTGACGGAGAGTTTCGATGACGGAGCGAGTTGCAGCGAGAAGACATGCGGGGGTGGTGCGGGTGACGCACTGGCTGATCGCGCTGGCGTTTGTGGCGCTGCTGGTGACGGGGGTGGAGATACTGCTGTCGCATCCGCGGTTTTACTGGGGCGAGGCGGGGAATGTGAATATGCGGCCGCTGTTTACGCTGCCGGTGCCGTCGTCGCGGGATACGGTGCCGACGGGCTACAAGTATGTGCTGCCGGACCAGAATGGGTGGAGCCGGTATCTGCACTTTGAGGCGGCGTGGGTAGTGGTGTTGTGCGGGCTGGTTTATGGGGTGTGGGGGTTTTTGTCGGGGCACTTTCGGCGGGAATTGTTTTCGGGTGCGCAGGGTGGACGGTTGCGGTTTCGGGAGGTGGTGGGGAAGTCGCTGCGGTGGGAGCCGGTGGAGGATGAGGGCGCATATAACGTGGCGCAGCGGTGGAGTTACGTGGGGGTGATTTTTGGTTTGATTCCGCTGATGATCTGGACGGGGCTGGCGATGTCGCCTTCGTTTACGGCGGCGGCGCCGTGGTCGGTGGAGCTGCTGGGGGGACGGCAGTCGGCGCGGACGATTCACTTTTTTGCTACGTGGGTGCTGGTGTTGTTTGTGATGGCGCATGTGGCGATGGTGGTGCACGCGGGGCTTCGGAAGAAGATGCGGGGGATGATTACGGGCGGCGCGGCTGTGGCCGAGGGGCCGTTGAGAATCGAGGAGCAGGTATGAATCCAGTGACGCGACGGAAGTTTATGACGGGAGGGCTAGTGGCCGCGGGCGGTGTGGCGGGGCTGGCCGTGGCTGATCGCCTGGCGAAGCGGTATGGGTTGCTGCCGCCGGACTCGGGTGAGCTTTATGGCGCGGGAGCGACGCTGACTTATGCGGCGCAGCGGTTGTTGACGACGCACTCGCTGGCGCGGGAGTTTGCGAAGAGCCAGATTTCGGAGAAGCCGTTCGCGAACGCAGTGGCGCCGGGGAATGTGGAGTTCAAGCAGCATGAGGCGGCGGGATTTGCGGACTGGAAGCTGACGGTGGAGGGCATGGTGGCGCGGCCGACGGTGTTTTCGATGTCTGACTTGAAGGCGATGCCGGTGAAGAGCCAGGTGACGGAGATTGCGTGCGAGGAGGGGTGGTCGTACGTTGCGGAGTGGATGGGGACGCCGCTGGCGGGGGTGTTGAATGAGGTGGGTGTGCTGCCGGAGGCGCGGTACATGGTGTACTGGTCGATGGACAAGAACTGGTGGGACAGCGTGGATATGGGGGACGCGCTGCATCCGCAGACGCTGCTGGCGATGGGGATGAATGATGGCGCGCTGCCGGTGCCGTTTGGCGGGCCGCTGCGGTTGAGGGTGTCTCGGCAGCTGGGGTACAAGAGCGTGAAGTACATTACGCGGCTGACGTTCACGGATACGATGCGCGGGGTGGGCGGGCCTCCGGGAAAGATGCCGGAGTATTCGTATTCGTGGTTTGCGGGGATTTAGGGGCGGGTGAAAGGGTTTGGAGCAGGCTTGCTGAGTCGGGGCGAAGGAACGTTCCGTTTGTCCCCCGTCTCATCGCAATTACCAGGCAGTCCTCATTCCATTTCGCCAGTACCGAAGTCGGGACTTGCATCGTGGCAACTAGAAGGCGCTCACTGCGCGCGTCGTGATACATTTGCCATGCCTTCAGTGTGTTTCCTCGGGTCAGGTGGAATGAAGAACTACGGGAAAAATCGGCGGTGGAATCTCCTCGGCCATTTACTCGCATGTCAGATTCGTGGAGGTTATTCACACAATGAAGAAAATTCTAATCGCCGCCTACGTTCTTGGATTCTTATCTTCCCAAGCATGGGCTCAAGACTGCAAACCTGACTTTGTATATACCGACAAGCTGTCGAAAGAGAAGGCCGATATTTGGCAACAGGTTCTGTCTTCGAAAGGCGGTGGCATTCTTGGCGGCCTTACAAGCACTTCAGCGGTCACGATCTACGCCCTCGTTGGACGACAGGGGAGTAAGAACATCGTACAAGTCACGGTTCAGAAGAGCGAAGAGTCAACAGTCAAGGCGGTGGGAAGACTTGAGTCCGAGCTTCGTGGCGCCGTCGGAAAGCCATTCTATTTCGGTTTCAAGACTGGTGACCCGCTTGAGTTCAAAGTGACGGACGTCAGCAACAACGCAAAAGTCAGTGGCCTCATTACTCCCAAGGCAGTAACCACCACCGATTTGGAGGCCGACCTCTCGGACAAGGCTCTGGGCGCACTGCGAGAGGCTTTGGTGTCTCGACAGATCGACGTTGTCCGAATTTTACTGGAAGACGGCGGGCGGATTGAGGCATCTGTTGACGATAAAACTGGCAAAAAGATGATGGAGAAGTTTTCCTGTTTCTTTCAATCATTGGACAAGAAGGGAATTGACCTTTCTGCCGCCGTTGATCCCCCGAGCCAACCTCAGCCATTGGTATCCGCAAGTGAACCCAAATCACACAAACCCACATCGCCTCTGACCATTGACCAGATCATCCAGATGGTCGCGGCAAAACTTCCTGATGACGTAATTATCACGACACTACAGAACTCAGGTTCGAAATTCGATCTCTCTCCTGACGCCTTAATCAAGTTGAAGACGTCTGGAGTAAGCGACGCCGTAATACGGACCATGACTCAGTAGTATTGAAAATCTGGGACAGACGGAAGGTTTAGCGTAATTTAGCTTCGCGGTCGTGAAGTACAACTGAACTGTCCATTTGGGTCTTCGTGAGCCTGGACGCAGCCTTGCGTCGTGGGATCTCGGAAGGTCTCTGGTGAGAGCAAGCAAAGCAATTCTGTCGCTGCGGCAGCGAGGAAGTGGCCTTGGGGGCGGGTGTTTGTGGCCGGGTTGGAAACCGGGCCCTTCCGGGTGATTGTTGCTTGTGGACGCGGGCGTGGGCGTGGCGGGTGCGGTGGTGGCTTTAGGTGGCTTTGGCGGGGGATGGCGCCTTCGGAACAAAGCAGGTTCCCTGCGGGAATGACAGCAAGAAAAGCAAGAGCGAAAGCAACTGCAACTGCAACGGCAACTGCAATGGCAACTGCAATGGCAACTGCAATGGCAACTGCAATGGCAACTGCAAAGGCAAGAGCAACGGCAAGTGCGAATGCGGGGATCTCTCCACTGCGCATCGCATAAGGCGCGATGCTTCGGTCGAGATGACGGTTGTGGTGGGGGCAGGATTTGGGGTGGTGTGGAGGAGCGCATACCTCAGGAGCTTAGGCCCGGTTTGGGGTGGTTTTTATGAGACCCAAGGCTGAAGCCTTGGGTACCTGAATGCACAAGCCACGGTGAAAGAATTGGCCCGGTTGGGAGTGCAGCGGCTCTGGTTCCACTTCGGGCATGGTGCGAACCCATGTCCGAGAATCCGGACATCGGGCACCCCTTGTCCTGG
Organism: uncultured Acidobacteriota bacterium; assembly: GCA_903873705.1. Lineage (GTDB taxonomy): Bacteria > Acidobacteriota > Terriglobia > Terriglobales > Acidobacteriaceae > Granulicella. The sequence goes on along the minus strand of CAIQPK010000011.1, from coordinate 5,437 downwards.
GGGGACGGGAAGAGTTGGACCACGGGTGCAGAGGGTGCTTGAGCGTGGGAGTGGTGCTGTCATGGTCGGGCCTCTCCGCCTTCAGGTCTAAGGCCTTCGGGCAAAAGCATGAAGGGCAGGATTTGCATTTGACATTTTGAAATAATCCACTACCATTGGGTTGTGAATCGATTGGATACAACGTTTGCTGCGCTATCTGATCCGACTCGGCGGGCCATGATTGAACGGCTGTCGCGGGGGCCTGCTTCGGTGAGTGGATTGACGGAGCCGTTTGATCTGTCGCAGCAGATGATTTCGAAACATATTGCCTACCTGGTTCGGGCGCGGATGGTGGTAAAGACCAAGCGCGGACGAGAGAGTGTGTGCACGCTCCGGCCGGAGGCGATCAAGACGGTTGGCGAGTGGGCGTTCAGCTATCGCCGGCTGTGGGAAGAACGTTTGGACAGGTTGGACGAGGTTGTGCAGCAGATAAAAAAAGAGGAGAGCAGAGATGGCAAATAATGCGGCTAACGAAGTAGAGCGGATGGTGATTACGCGGGTGTTCGATGCTCCACGCGAACTGGTTTGGAAGGCGTGGACAGACCCGAAGTATGTAATGCAGTGGTGGGGGCCCAAGGGGTTTACGGCGCCGGTTTGCAAGATGGATTTTCGCGTGGGAGGGAAGTTTCTCTGCTGCATGAGAACGCCGGATGGGCAGGATTTCTGGAATGGCGGGGAGTATCACGAGATTGTGCCGTTCGAGAAGATCGTTTCATCGATGTACTTTGCTGACTCAGAGGGAAACAAGGTTGAGCCTGAGCAGTACGGGATGCAACATGAGGCGATCGAGGACGCGGTTGACGTGACGCTGTTTGAGGACCTTAGCAACGGCCAGACTAAGCTCACCTTCATCGGTAATGAACCAATGGAGAGCGCCAAGGACAGTGGTCAGGTTGAGGGCTGGAACCAGATACTGGATAAGGTTGCGGCGGTTGTTGCGGAGCTCGTGCAGGGGAGATAAAGGCGATCGCATTTCGCAATCGTGATGCGCTGGATGGCGGTAAGGCTGCGGCGGAGGCTCGGTTTGATCGGGTCTCCGCCGTTTCGCCCTGGGATAGGCGCCGTTCGTCACCAATGGCTTTACTGCGATTTTGAGGGCTGCTAGGGTGGGTGCAGTTTTGAAGCGGTGACGGCTGCACAACACTAGCCGTCAACGGGGAGCGTGGGATGGATCGACGGCGGTTTCTGGCGAGTGCGGCTTCTCTGGGCATCATGGGCGTGTGGGCGAAGCGGGCGGGGGCTGCGGCTTCGCGGGTGGTTTGGAGGGAGGACCGGGGGGCTTATCCGCAGGGCGTGGCTTCGGGCGATCCGGATGAGCATAGCGTGGTGCTGTGGACTCGGCGGCCGTTTGAGCAGGGGGAGCGGCAGGTGCTGACGGTGGAAGTGGCGCGGGATGCGGCGTTTCGGAGCGTCGTGGCGAGGGAGCGCGTTCCGGTGGTCGCGGTGGCGGACTGGACTTGCCGGGCGATGGTTGGAGGACTGTTACCGGCTACGACTTATTGGTATCGCTTTACCGATGACAGCGGCGCGGGCAGCCGGGTGGGGCGGACGATTACGGCTCCGCGGGTGAACGATCCGCGGCCGGTGCGGTTTGCGTTTGTATCCTGCAACAGCGTGAATGAAGGCAAGCAGAATGCTTATCGGCGGATGATCTGGGAGGATGAGCGGGCGGCGGCGGATCGCAAGCTGGGGTTTGTGCTGCACCTGGGCGACTTCATTTATGAGGTGGTGGAGTATCCGGATGAGGTGTCGCACCGGTACTCGCGGACGGTGTACGACCTGGGGCGGATTCCTGATGCGCGCAAGGTGGGGAACTTCTATGTACCGACGAACCTGGCGGGGTATCGGCATGTTTACCGGGCGCACATCGACGACCCGGATATACAGGATGCGCGAGCGCATTTTCCGTTTGTGTGCATTGGGGACAATCACGAGTTTTCGTGGCAGGGATGGCAGAGCTATATCGAATACGGTGGCGAAATTGAGCCGGCGCAGCCGCTGAGGGTGGCGGCTAATCAGGCGTGGTGGGAGTATGTGCCGGCACGGGTGAAGAAGGCGTCGGGTGCGGGGATGGAGGAGTTTGGGGGGCCGGTGGTGACGAAGGTCCCGATTGAGGCGCTGGATGATCATGGGTTCGGCGATGAGGTGAACAATCGCACGGCAGTGGGGAGCATGACGGCTTATCGGGCGATGCGGTATGGGAAGCATGTGGATTTGATCCTGACGGACTTTCATAGCTACGCGATGCGGACTCCGGGGGAGCGGCACGAGACGGATGTGTTCGACTCGCCGTTCCCGGTGGTGCCGCAGGAGCTGATGGAGATCATTGACGGGGGCAGGGAGTATGCCGGTGGGAAGCCGCCGGCGGTGATCACGATTGGCGATAAGAGCGCGCCGAATTTCCGGAAGGACGAGCCGGCCTACACGATGCTGGGCCGCGAGCAGAAGGCGTGGTTGAAGGAGCGGCTGACGGGGTCGAGTGCGACGTGGAAGATATGGGGCGCGACGAATGGGACGCTCGATATGCGGACCGATCCGCAGAACCTGCCCGCCGGGATGGCGAAGGAGAAGTGGCCGGGGAAGGACTATGGGACGTTTCCGGGAGTGGATTTCAGCGGTGCGTTCAACGAGCGGGCGGAGATTTATGACGTTGTGCGGGACCACAAGGTGTCGGGGTTTGTGACGGTTTCGGGCGACCGGCACAGCTTCTGGGCGGGGTATGCGGCGCCGAAGCTGCCGCCGGCGGGGTTTGCGCCGGTGGGGCTGAGCTTTATTACGGGGTCGATCTCGGCACCGGGGATGGCTGAGTCGGCTGAATACTACGGGAAGCAGTATCCGTTTCTTCCGCTGTTCGTGCGCAAGGTGGCGGGAGCGGCGCCGGAGCATACGGTCAACTTGACGATCAAGCGTGGGGTGCGGGCGGCGCTGGAGTATGCGGCTAGTGGGGACATTGCGAAGGCGCGGGCGCTGACTAATCCGGATGTGGCGCCACACCTGGAGTTCGTGGATATGGCCGGGCACGGGTATACGGTGGTGAGTGCCGGGCCGGCGGCGATCGACACGGAGTTCGTGTGCATCGAGCGGCCGATTACGCGGGCGACGACGCCGGATGGTGGGCCGCTGCGGTATCGGGTGTCGCATAAGGCGAAGATGTGGCAGGCGGGGACGGCGCCGAAGCTGGAGCAGCGGGTGCTTGAGGGGGATGCGAAGCTGTCGCTTTGAGGCGTTGCCGACCGTGATTGATCCGCAACGCCGTGTGGATTAGGCGGTGCCCTGGACTGCGAGTTGGAGCCTGGCGATGAAGGCATTTTAGGCGGCCTGCACCTTGGCGGGGTCAGGGGACTTGCCTTTGAGCGGCTTGATGAAGTCGTCCATGGCTTTGTCGATCTGGCCCCAGATGTCGGGGGATTGCTTCTGCAGGGCTTTTTCGTGTGAGTCCCACGCTACTTCGAGCTCGCGCGCCTTCTTTTTCGCGGTGGACATGTCCTGCGCGTTGAAGGCGTTGAGGGTGTCCGTGGCCAGCTTGCGATACGGGGTCATGTTGTCGTCAACCGCGGGAGCCTCGGTTACGGACTTGGACTGAGCGACGGGCGACTGGGGTTCCTGCGCCGGGGAGACGAGGGTGCAGGACGCGGTCAGGGTGAGGAACATTGCGCTTCTAATCCATGGCTTCATAGAGCCTCCACTTCTCGAAAGTGAGATGCGCCTGCTGGACTGGAGGGCGTCTGCTTTTTGCCTTGACATATTCCGATATAGGCATGTAATGTTTTGCTCATGGCACGAGCGACGACCACTTCGGATGCGTTCAATGCGGTGGCGGAGCCGCGGCGGCGAGAGATTTTGAGTTACCTGGCGGGTGCTGAGCGGCCGGTGGGGGAGATTGTGGCGGCGCTGGGGATCGAGCAGCCCTCGGTCTCGAAACACCTGCGGGTGTTGAAGGATGTGGGGCTGGTGCGGATGCGGTGCCAGGGACGGCAGAAGCTCTATCGGACGAACGCGGAAGCGATCAGGCCGATGCATGAGTGGGCGGGGACGTTTGAGCAGTTCTGGAAGCGGACGCTGGTGGGCGTGAAGGAGCGCGCGGAGGCGAAGGTGCGGCAGAAGGCCAGGGAGTAGTTGGGACGGGCGGTTGGAATTAAAAACGAGGACAAAGGAGACGTGATGAGTGAGATGAAGCTGGACGATATGGTGCTGAACATTAGCGATGAAATTCATGTGGATGCGCCGCTGGATGTGACGTTCGAGGCGCTGCTGGAGCAGCTGGGGCCGGGGACTTCTACGCCGGATGGGAAGTCGCTGGACTTGAAGGTGGAGGCGTGGCCGGGCGGGCGGTGGTATCGCGACCTGGGTGGCGATAATGGGCACTACTGGGCTACGGTGAAGGCGATAGTGAGGCCGACGCTGCTGGAGTTTGTGGGGCCGATGGCGGCTTCTTATCCGGTGGCGGGGAATATTCAGTATCGGCTGAAAGAGGAAGCGGGAGGGACGCTGATTACGTTTCGGCACCTGGCGTTTGGGCAAATTCCGGCCAATGCGAAGGAACAGATGACGATGGGGTGGGGGATGATCAATGGCGGGGTGAAGAAGATCGCGGAGGGGAAGTAGGGCGGTTGTTCGGCTGCTGACATGGTGCAAGCCCATGTCCGAGAATCTGGACATGGGGCACCCCTTTTTGTGGTGGGTTGGAATGAGGAAGGACGGGTTCGTAGGTGGGGAATTTGATGTGAGGCGCGGTTCCGTCAGGGTTTGACGATGGTGATGGTTTTGATGACGACCGGTTTCAGGGGGCGGTTGTCTGCGTCGCGGGGGACGCGGGCTATGGTGGAGACGAGCTTGACGCTGGCGTCGTCGCATTGGCCGAAGATGGTGAATTTGCCGTCGAGGGAGTGGTGGGGCTGCTCGGTGATGAAGAAGGAGCTGTCGTTGGAGGTGGGGCCGCTGTTGGCCATGGCGAGGCGGCCGGGGCGGTCGAAGTCGAGGCCCGGGACGGGTTCGATGTTGTAGGTGATGCCGATGTCGCCGCCACCGGTGGAGCCGCCGGGGTAGTTCTGGTTCTGGATCATGAAGTCGGGCAGGACGCGGTTGAAGAGCAGGCCGTTGTAGAACGGTTTGGCGTGCATGAGGGTGTGGGTTTCGGGCATGCGCCAGTCTTTGGCGCCGGTGGCGAGGCCGGTGAAGGTGGTGGTGGCGGTGGGGGTTTCGTTGAAGAGGCGGCAGGTGAGGGGGCCGAGGGTGGTGTCGATGAGCGCGGTGGGGCCGGTGGGGTCGGGTGCGGTGATGGGGTCCTGGGGTGCGGGCGTGGGTTGGGGGGTGATGGAGGCGAGGGGGACGTCGGGTGCGGGCGGGGGGACGGGGTCGGTGGGTTGGAGGATGGTGATTTTGTTGATGGCGAGGGGGG
>CAIQPK010000010.1 GCA_903873705.1 uncultured Acidobacteriota bacterium | reverse complement strand
GGGTTATTCACACGGCGAGAGGCCGTCAATATTGGGCGAAACGCGATAAACTGGTAGGCGATATGTCTACTAAAATAGAGCTCCTGCAAACCCCTATCCAGCACATCGACATCATGCAGCTTAACGTTGTCGCGCTGGTCGATGCCATGGCGTCCATGGCTTACAGCTCGCGCGATCTGGCGCGGGCGGCGAACATCTCCGACATGATGCTGCGCGATACCGAGTGCGGCGTGATTCTGTGCCTGGCGGGCAGCCTGATTTCGGCTGGCCTGCAGAAGGTCATCGTTGACCTGGTGCGGAACAACATGGTCGATGCGATTGTGTCGACGGGTGCCAACATCGTCGATCAGGACTTCTTTGAAGCACTGGGCTTCAAGCACTACGTTGCCGGTGATGAGTACAAGTACGGCGCGGGTGACGCGAACCTGCGCGAGCTGATGATCGACCGCATCTATGACACGTTCATCGACGAGGAAGAGCTGCGCATCTGCGACGAGACGACCGAGAAGATCATCAACTCGCTTGAGCCGCGGGCTTACTCTTCGCGCGAGCTGATTGCGGAGATGGGCAAATATCTGAAGGAGAATGGCCGCCCGCCTGCTGAGGGTCAAGCGGACTCAATCATCCTGGCTTGCTATGAGTTGAATGTGCCGATCTTCTGCCCGGCGTTTTCGGATTGCTCGTTTGGCTTTGGCATGGTGGCGCACCAGCATGCGCGGCAGGGCAAGGCGATGGTTTCGATCGACTCCGGGAAAGATTTTTACGAACTCACACAGATCAAGATTGCTAACCCGACGACGGGTTTGCTGATGATCGGCGGCGGCGTGCCGAAGAACTTTGCGCAGGACATCGTGGTGGCGGCGGACATTCTTGGCGTCGAGGCCTCGATGCACAAGTATGCGATTCAGATTACGGTTGCCGACTCGCGCGATGGTGCGCTGTCGGGGTCGACGCTGAAGGAAGCGAGCTCGTGGGGCAAGGTCGATCTGACGTATGAGCAGATGGTGTTTGCCGAGGCGACGATTGCGTTTCCGCTGATCGCCGGCTATGCGTTCCATAAGGACGCGCAGGCGGCGCGCAAGGGGAAGAACTTTGCGCAGGTGCTGGAGCCGGTTGTTGCGTAAGTGAATAGTGAAAAGTGAATAGTGAATAAGGCGGCGGGCCTTCGGGCTCGCCGCTTTTGTTTAAGCCGCGGAAGGTTTGAAGAACCATGCTGATTCTTCGCGCCATGGGGCGCCTTCGTAGTTCAGTACATCGATCCATCCATCGTGGGACGCGTAAAAGCGGAAATCTGTGGTGGTGCTGGCTCCTCCTACATCGAAGAGTGAAATGAGAGCGAGATGCAGCATGTTGCGGAACTCGTTTGCTTCGCAGGCCGTGAAAACGTGGAAGTGGGCTTCGATCAGCGGTCGGTTTTCACCAAGGTAGCGGCGATAGGCATAAAAAAGGTCGGGATTTTGGCTTGAAGGCCAAACTGCCCAATCGGTGATGTCAAGGCACACGACGGCATCAGGGGTGGTGACGAGGTGGTTGGTTAGCAGGTTGGCATAAAAGCAGCGGCGTCCGACATCGCTGGTTGTTTCAGAAGTGGACCGGTTGGGATCGAGAGGCACGAGTTTTTCGCCAAGGCCGTGGGACGTAAGGAAGCTTCTCCCTTCGGATTCGGTCAAGACGCGCATGAACGATTTTAGCGTTGCATGGCGGGTGCGGGGCGGTAGGATTCTTCGGGGATTTCGGAAAGGGTGGAAGGGTGGAGTTCGGGACCGAGGCCGTAGAAGCGGCAGAAGCTCATGATGAGTGGACGCCATTGGCCGGGGTCGATGTGGTTGGGATGGCCCGCGGCGATGAGGGATTCGTCTACGTGGGCTCGGATGATGCGGACTTCGAAGGCGAGGGCGCCGGGGTCTTTGTCGGGGCGGTGGCCGAAGGGGTGGACGGTTTCGAGGACGGCTTCCAGCTGGATGGGGCACTCGGCTACGCGGGGGGCTCGGACGAGGTCAGATGGCGTGGCGGTGAGGCCGGCGGTGGCGAATTTGTTGGCTTCGTGGCGGTAGCCCATCGCGTGTTTGTGCGGCGGGACGGGATCGGAGCCCGTAAGCTTGGCCAGGCGATTGACGACGCCGGCCATGGATGCGGACGGGAGGTTGAGGACGCACTCGCGCTCGCGGCGAAGGTTGGCGGCGGTGTGGCCTTTGGCGCCCAGGCCGAGCATGCAGTTCCAGCCGAGCCACCAGGCGGAGGACATGGGGGCGAGGTTGGGGGAGCCGTCTTCGTTGAGGGTGGAGAGGAGGATGACAGGCGTGCCGAGGTAGAGGATGGAGGGTTCGATGGCTTTGTGCATGTTGCGATGATGGCGGGCGGCGGGCGGTGAGACACTCCGGGCGTTGCGCGCAAAGTGTTTTGGCCAAAGAAAGTCCCGCGGAGTCCGCAAAATCTTTGCGCAGCTGCTGAACCCGGTGACGGCGTGACGGTCAGTGAATAGTGAGAGGGGAGTAGTGAATAAAGCGGCGAGGTCTTTGGGTTTCGCTGTTTGTTTTAGCTAAGATCGCAACGTCGGTACTCATCTAGTGAGTATTCGGGGACGACGCTCTGCTTCAATCCGTGTACTCCCCCTACATACAAGAAGTAAGGAAAAGACGAAGCGACGATCACAAGTTCGTGGCCGTTATGAGCTTTCAGAACAATGCCGGATTCGCCTTCAGTGCCGGATTCTTGAATTACCAGCTTCGCCGGCGTGATTGTCTGCTGAAACGCTCCGTTCAAGTCGAAGGACTCTTCTTCGAACGTGTCGGTGACAAAGGAAAAATGCAAAACTCCAATCTCTCTTCTTTCTGCAACATCGTGCATTGCCGAATGAATGCGGATGCCGGTGCCACCTTGTCTTCGAAGCGTGACTTGGCTGACCTTGGCGTGGTCGGCCCATTCGACGGACAGGTATGACAAGGGCATCGATAGCTCGTCGGCGAGAGAACTCGGGCCATTCCACTTGAAGGTCAGAACTTTCATGAGTTGCCTTTAGCGGAGCAGGTTGCGATCTCGTAACGTGCGGAGGATTTGTTCTATGGACCAGTCGAGGGCGTCGGTGCCTTCTACGGTGATGGTGGCGCGGGATTGGGAGGGGAGGACGTAGAGGTCGGCCATGGGTTTGGCGGTGGCTTCGAACTGGGCTCGGACGCTGGCTTCGGTGCGGCCGCGTTCGCGCATCTCGCGATAGATGCGGCGGTTGAGGCAGATTTCGTTGGGCGCGTTGACGTAGATGCTGAAGTCGTACATGGGGGGGAGGGCGTCGTAGTGGAGCGCGAGGATGCCTTCGACGAGGACGACGCGGGCGGGGATGATGGGGTCGAATACGTTGGGGACGCGGGTGTGGCGGGAGAAATCGTAGCGCGGGCGCTGGATGGTGCGGCCTTCGCGGAGCTCGCGGATGTGCTCGATGAAGAGTTCGGACTCGAGGGAGTCGGGGTGGTCGAAGTTTTGTTTGTCGCGCTGGTCGAGGGGGAACTGGGAGAGGTCGCGGTAGTACCAGTCAAGGGGGAAAAGGGTGGCGTCGAGTTGGAGGGCGAGTTCTCGGGCGAGGGTGGTCTTGCCGGAGCCGGAGCAGCCGGCGATGCCGATCAGGAGTGGTCGGTGAGGCAGGGGGAGCTGCTGCTGGGTTGCGGTCACGTGGGATAGTGTACGGCGGGAGGTGGTAATTCGCACACTGCCGGACGCAGGCCCTAGGTTGACGTGTGGAGCATTAAAATTTCGGCTTCTGCGTCGACCTTCATCCACCCCTTAAAGTCTTGCCTCCGGCATTCAACTGGCTTGTCCTTGCTTGAGCCTCTCTGATTCTTGAGCATGACTGCAAGGATTGGATGTCCGCACTTCGGACAATCAAATGCAACGTTATTTCCAAAGGCATCGCATCGAATGCTTTCACCACTCTCTGTTACACACCTGAAATTGGTCACTCGTGCCATTGCTTCTCACACTCCGATTTGACGGTCTGGGTGCCGCGAGCGAGAAGCAGATTCCTCCGCTGCGCTGCGGAATGACAATCCTAAAAATGTGGTGTCGATGCTGGGGTTAGATGGCGGCGGCTACCTGGGGGACGAGGGCTTTGACTAGGCTGGTGAACTGGCCTTCTACGCGGCGGCCGATTTCCATTACTTCTTCGTGGTTGATGACTTCGTCGAGGACGCCGGCGGCCATGTTGGTGACGAGTGAGAGGCCGAGGACTTCGAGGCCCATGTGGCGGGCTACGATGACTTCGTGGACGGTGGACATGCCGACGAGGTCGGCGCCGAGGGTGCGGAAGGCGCGGATTTCTGCGGGGGTTTCGTAGCTGGGGCCGAGGACGGCGAGGTAAACGCCTTCGGGGAGGGGGATGCCCTGGGCGGCGGCTTCGGCGGCGGCCAGCTGGCGAAGTTTGGGGGAGTAGGCGGTGGACATGTCGAAGAAGCGCTGGCCGGCGTTGGGTCCGCAGGCGAAGCGGGGTTCGTTGGGGCCGAGGGCGGCGTTGGTGCCGGTGAGGTTGATGTGGTCGGAGATGCAGACGAGGCCGCCCTGGCCGAAGGATTTGTTGATGCCGCCGGCGGCGTTGGTGACGATGAGTCCGGTGCAGCCGAGGAGCGCGAGAACGCGGGTGGGGAAGACGACGTTGGCCATGGCGTAGCCTTCGTAGGCGTGGACGCGGCCCTGCATGACGGCGACCTGGACGCCGCCGATGGTGCCGAGTACGAGCTTGCCGGCGTGGCCCTGCACGGTGCTGGCGGGCCAGCTGGGGATGTCGGCGTAGGGGATGGTGGTGGCGTTTTCAACCTGAGAGGCGAAGTTGCCGAGGCCGGAGCCGAGGATGATGCCCAGAGTGGGCTTCGCGGGATGCAGCGAGCGGATGTGGGCGGCGGCGGCGGAGCAGAGGGCGTATTGGTCGACGGCTGGTTCGGACATAGGTGGTTAGTATCGCTGAAGAAGTGGGTAGATGGTAGGGGGTAGAGCGTAGTGAGTGAATAGTGAATAGTGAATAAGGCAAAGGCGGGAGGCGTCTGGCGGCAGGCATGATGGGTGGATTGAAGCGTATGAAATTGGTCTAGGCAGAAGGGGTGGGGGTGGGAGAGCATGGAGGCCAGTATTTTTGGAGGCGGCGATGAGCGGTGTACGGGTGCTGGTTGGGACGAAGAAGGGTGCGTTTGTGCTGACGTCCGATGGTCAGCGGAAGAAGTGGGACGTGAGCGGACCGCACTTTGCAGGGTGGGAGCTTTATCACGTGAAGGGGTCGCCGGTGGACCCGAACCGGATTTATGCGTCGCAGTCGAGCTCGTGGTTTGGGCAGGTGGTGCAGCGGTCGAATGATGGCGGCAAGACGTGGGAGGCGGTGGGCAACAAGTTTGCTTATGACGGCGTTCCGGGGACGCACGCCTGGTACGACGGCACGCCGCATCCGTGGGAGTTCAAGCGGGTGTGGCACCTGGAGCCTTCGCTGACGGAGGTGGACACCGTCTATGCGGGTATTGAGGATGCGGCGCTGTTCAAGTCGATGGATGGCGGGCAGAACTGGGAGGAGCTTTCCGGTCTGCGGAAGCATGGGACGGGGCCAAACTGGCAGCCGGGTGCGGGCGGGATGTGCCTGCATACGGTCATGCTCGACCCGACGAATGCGCAGCGGATGGTGATTGCGATTTCCGCGGCGGGGGCGTTCCGAACGGATGACGGCGGGGCGACGTGGAAACCGATCAACAAGGGGCTGGTTTCGAACTTTATGCCGGACCCGAAGGCCGAGGTGGGGCATTGCGTTCATCACATTGCGATGCATCCTTCCAAGCCGGAGACGCTGTTCATGCAGAAGCACTGGGACGTGATGCG
>CAIQPK010000009.1 GCA_903873705.1 uncultured Acidobacteriota bacterium | reverse complement strand
TCCGCCCAATCCTTATCCGCCTCATCCTTATGCTGAATCCATGCACGCTTCCACCCACCCGGTGCTTGTTCCCATTGAATGTAAGGTTGACCGTTGCCGTCCCTTTGAATCTCAATCATCTTCGTCTCCCGGAGAGAGGTCAGTGTACCAGCGTGACTGGCTCTATCTGATACCCTTTTCGCATTGCCATACCCTCCGACGACAGGGGCCGGGCTTAGCGAAGAGGTGTGTAGAGCGATGCAAGTCTTTCTCAACAACAATAGCTCTTTGACTGAGGTCGCCGAGAAGCCGTTCAAGCTTGAACGCGACTTGCAAACGCTCGTCGAGAGAAACCTGAAGCAGCTTATGTCGCTCACCTTGGTTAAAAGCGAATTCTGCATACGGAATGGTCGTATAGACACACTGGCATACGACGAACAGAACAAGGCGTTCATCATCATCGAGTACAAACGAGACAAGAACTACAGTGTCATTGACCAAGGTTTTATGTACCTGAGCTTGATGCTCGAAAATAAGGCCGACTTCATCGTTGAGTACAACGAACGGCTCTCGAAAACCATGAAGCGCGATGATGTTGATTGGAGCCAATCGCGCATCGTGTTCGTTGCGCCTTCGTTTTCTGACGTACAAATTCAGTCAGCGAATTTTCGGGACTTGCCAATTGAACTCTGGGAAGTTGGGCAATACGTGAACAATCTCATCTTGCTTCGGCAGATAGAAACGTCAAGGTCGGCAGGTAGCTTCAAAACTATTGCGAGCCGCGACCCCGAGATTAAGCAGATTGTCGAAGAAATTAAGGTCGTTTCTGAAAACGAACATACTGCATACGCGAGCCCCGCGATTGCCGAACTCTACCAGAAATTTAGAAGTGCAATCTTGAATTTGAGCGACGGCGTTACCGTCAAGCCACAAAAAGTGTATGTAGCGTTCAAGAAGCAGCGAAATATTGTCGATATCGAAGTACAGAAGAATGCGCTAAAGCTCTTCATCAATGCTCCGATTGGCACCTTGAAGGACGCCAACGGTTTGGCAAAAGACGTGTCGAAGATTGGGCACCTTGGCAATGGCGACTATGAGATTAAAGTTTCTGACGATACCGAACTCGAATACATAATGAGTCTAATCAAGCAGGTTGTACTGATGCAGTCAAAGTGACGGCGGCGTGGACGGCGTAATCAAAGAAGACAAGCTCGGTCTTGACCAAATCTACATTCAGGCGAAACGGTGGGACGACAGGACTGTAGGCAGACCGGAGATTCAGAAGTTCGTCGGAGCCCTACACGGCAAGAGAGCGCGAAAAGGTATTTCATCACGACTTCATCCTTCTCGAAGGATGCGCTGGAATACGCCAACAGCGTCGAGACCAAAGTCATTCTCATCGACGGGTCTCGGCTTGTCGAACTAATGTTCGACTACGGCGTTGGTGTCTCCACCGTCAACAATTACGCGGTGAAGCGCATCGATTCGGACTTCTTCGAGGATGAGGTCGGCTTTGATGTTGCGCCAGACGCCGCGACGAAATAGCGGAGGCATAGCATGCTAATTGTCTTGGCAGGCGAGTGCTTGCAGCATGATTTCTCTTCCCTGCGTGTCCCCGACGAGTGCCTTTACAAAAAGGGAGAACTGCATCGCTCGCAACGCCAATGGTTCTGCGACACTCTTCAAGTCTTGCTCGGAAAGAGTGGCAATGTCCGCAGCGACATTTTCAGTCTCCAAATCACATAGGCCCCATTTGAGAGCAGAGATAACACGCCACACATATCGTTGCTCTAGGGGTAAGGCAGCGAGAGCGGCGAGGGCTCGGCTGGTATCACGTCCTCCCATTTCGGCCATGAGCAGTTCCATGTAGGGCTTCATGCTTTCGGAATTGACCAGTTCTTCGGAACCTGACTCTGCTCGGAGTGCGTCTGTTGGGATATATCTCGGTGACTGCTCATTCATGTTGACCTCCTTATTGGCTCACGCATAGGCTACCAATCGCGAAACGTAACAGTACTCGGGACTACCCGAGCGTCGATTCGTTTCTTTTTGAGAAACGCCGCTACGGACTGTACCGTCAGACCCATGTTGTTCGAGGGGCCCACGACAACGCTTTCAATCCAATCCCACGCCCCGTCACCGCGCTCCAACACGCTCCGTCTGTTAGACGGCTCATATCCAGAGACGCTAGATGGAATGAGGATGGGAATATGCGGGCGCAAGGTGGTTTTTCTTGGCCTAAAGAGAAAGTGGTCGTATGCGGTGCCATTTCCACTCACTAAGATACGAAACTCTTTCTCACTCTCGAATGTTCTGTGCTTTCTAAAGCAGGCGATAGTGTCTAGTGTGTGCATAAAAATATTGCCTTGAGTGATGCCTTTGATTTTGCTGCGTTCCACTCCGGCACGAATTGAGTCAAGGCTGGCAATCGCGTTGACAACATCATTTTCCATCTGCGCCATGTCGTCTTTGTCTATGTAAAGCACTTTATTCGATGCGATAACAGGAGTGGTGACACCCGGTTTAGGCTGTACAAACGCCCGCTTCAGGCATTCCATTTGCAGACCAATGCTGACTCCGTTGCCTTGAGGACAGTATGAACGCCAATGATGCAATGAGTCTCCGATTTCCGAGAACGATGCGACGAAAGGTCGCTTCTCGAACCCGACTTCCTTTAGATTTCGACTCAGGGTCTCTTCGAAGTAACTACTATCATTCAACCCAAACTTCTTCCTTATAGCCGGAAGTTTCTTTCGGAACAGCCGCAGATAAAACTTATATTCAGCGACGTCATTCAGATAGTCGATGCTGGTCGTCCATATACTGCCGCTCTCCACAATAGCCAGAAAGTTTTCCATCGAGGTGTAGTGGTATACGACCTGCGGTTTCTGTCCGCCTGACGCCTGTTGCTCCGCTGGCTCTTCGCTCATATCCGCACATATTACCCGAACGACCGGTTGTTGGTCGTCAGGGTCTCGCTCGTTCTGTATTGAGCTTGCTTGCGTTCGGAACCTGAGTTGGCGGCGGAGGCGGCTGGACGGATATGACATGCTGCTCTAGCTGAACAGGCTTCTCAACCGTGACACTTATGGCCTGAGGCTGCTGTTGAATCTGATGAATTTGCGACCATGCAGCGTATCCAACGCTCAACACAAGCGACATACACGCCGACCAAAGAACCAATTGATACCGAAGCTCACCGTGCTTGACGCGCTTCCAAGCTTCTTCAAGCACCTCATTCGTCTTGACTCTGACTTTGTCCAAATGTGAGCTTAGCTCAACAAAGGTCGTGTCCTCTTTAGCGGCCAGAGCGTGCGCTTCACTCACTAGGTTATGCAGGTCTAAGTGCGTTTGTTTTGGTGTGTTGTGTTTCGTCCTGAGGTCGAGACGGAGGGAAATGCGGGTGCTAAGTTCGTTCGCTTCGAGACCGTTCGCGTAAAAACTTTGCCACTCCTCTTCCGATGTTTCTGTTTGGTGGACGTACACGGTTTCTACACCCTCTAAAAGATTTGCTTCCCGCTGATAGACACGCCGCATATGAGCATTCAACGACTGCAAAACCGCACACTCACGGGACACGTCTTCTCGAAGCGCATCAATCCACGCCTGTCTGAACTCTGACACCTTCGCATCTTTTGCCACGATGACGCCTATCGTCGCGACACTCGCGCTTATGACGGTTGTGAGAACCGCTCCTTGCTCCATGAAGTTGCACCTCCTTTGGGTCTCACCCAATATAGTTCACGCTCATCCAATTACAGATATTCACCCCTGTGTAGATGCTCCCGTCTGTGGCTCCAATGAGTCCGCGACCGAGCCATGCGACCTATCCACTCTGACGAGCTATCAGGGCTTAGTGGTTTACCGCATACCATCAGGAACCACAACACAACGCTCCTGAAGGTACGAGCGAATCGCATCTATAGACATCTCACTGAAGTAGTCGTCTGTGTACATCTCGCTGCACACGACCCGCTGGCCACTCTTGAGTATCGTATTGAACCCATAGCACGTGATGGTGCTTGTCTCTGCTCCAAGTCCTTCTGAGTAGGGTGACAGGTTGACCACACGCGACTCTACCTGCACGGTTGCTTCCGGGTAAAGGTCTTCCAACGCCATCTTCGCGCGTTCGATGTTTCTCATGATGCCTCCTACTGAGATAGTAGACGGCTGAGATTCTCATGACTCGAACCAAAAGGTATGGGGGGCTGATTCGTCTGACGGAGCGACCGCCGAGACCGCACATTCGTCGAAGTCTTACGGCCGCAATTCAGACAAATGAGTCACTCCCCAGACGGTTCTTGGGCTCCGTCAACGGGAGACGCCCCTAGCCGACCAACTACATCGTCCATCGTATAGAGAACGAACTGTCTACCAAGCTCGGTGAGTTCATACTCCTTCTCGTTGTCGAACGCTGAGGTCATTCTGGGATTTGGCGTCGATCTCTTGCGAGGCGGGGACTTCAGAAAATTTCCGTAGTAGTCCTTCGCCCTGTGCTGTCGCATGATGTGACCCGTACTAAGGTCGTGCATCAACAACTTGAATAAATCAGCTTCAGCCGAATCCTCTGATGCAGCCGGGCCATGTATCTCTAACCAAATCTCAAGTCTCGTAAAGCCTGTGTTTTTGTAGACACATCGGATCACCTTGAAGTGCGCCTCAGAATAAAAGTCAATCCACTGAATGAAGAGCTTTACGATGTCGTCCGTGCAGATGGTAGAGCTTGCGGCATGAATCAATAAGTTCCGCACGAGAACGCGTTTCACTTCGCTCTCGGCAGCAGACCAATCGCGGAAGCACTTCTTGATGATCTTGAGATATTCGACACTCTCAAGTCGCGCTCGGATACGTTCATCCTCGGTATCGAGCTTACTCAGAACCTCGAAGATGGTTTGGCCGATCTCTTTTATCTCGTCCTCTTGGAGCTTGAGCCATGCGTGGAAAACATCGTTAGCTCTTGATTGTTCTTTCTCAGACCAAGCTGAGCCAGCACCTGAGATTACTCCTCCGACGCCGGGTATCGCCCCTAAACAAGCGAGAGCGAAGCGGGCTATTTTTGGCCCTGCTCCGCCTCGAAGAGCCTCATTCAGGTCGGCATCAAAGACACTTCCCGGATCGTCAATAGTTCCCAATTAAGCACCATAATGTACTGATATCGCCCGCACGTACGAAGCCAATATACGTTACTCTCGTCGCCATGCCCAGACCCCGCACTCCCACCGCCAATCCTCGAAGCGACTGACGCATCGGCGCACGACCCTAAGCATTACGCATCCCGCGACGGGGAAAAGCTAAGCCCCCCTCGGTACGTCTCCAAATCACGTGACCGCGACCCGGAGAGAGACGTGGAAGGAACTCTCCGGCACGGTTCCCAAAGCATCTCCAACCAACTCCGACCGCCAAGAGGATGAAAACTGCTGTCGTCCTCACGCCACGTACACCCGCCAGTGTGGTCATCAAAGTCCGCAACCTGTCTGAACCACCGGCACCGTACCACCGCTCCGTCGTCCCGACGCGACCGCCCTGAGAGCCGCTAGGCGAAATGCCTTCCGCGAGACGGAAGCAGCGATAGCTCCCGAGCATTCCCATCGACCATTAGCGGAGGTCACTTTTGCCGTTTTATTCCCCAAAAATGAAGCCTTCGTTTCTGGCTCCGACGACCAGAAGAGGCTCCCGGCTCCATTCGACCAAAACAGTGGCTAAAATGGCGTCCTCCTCCGTACCCTATAGACATGCACGGTTTCGTCCAACTTACCGCCTCAGACATCGTTAGCCTGTACCGCCCAACTCCATGCTCTCTCCGGCTATATCTGCGTGCCCATGGTGTGCCCGAAGCTGAACCCAGCGCCTTTGATGAGATCATTCAATCGCTTGGTCAAGTTCATGAGCAGAAACATCTCGCCACGCTAGGTGCCTACGAGGACATCGGCCTCGTAGGCCGAGACCAGCGGGTGTCGCGAACCTTGGAGGCTATCCAGAGTTGCGTTCCTCTCATCTACCAAGCGGAATTTCGGCAGAAGTTCCTAATCAACGGGACGCCTGTTATCGTCGTTGGCCGCTCTGACTTCCTCATCTTTGACGGCGACGGATACATCATTCGGGATTCGAAACTCTCCCGAAACGTAGACGAAAACCATCACGAAGAAATCGCCCTCCAACTTCAGCTTTATGGATGGCTTTTCGAACGCGCCGTGGGTGTACCCGCGAAAGGACTACAGGTGCATACAGGCGCGGGGGATGTGGTTGATGTTCCATACGACGGCGGAGCCGCAGCCCTCGCGAAGTTGGAGCAGGTACTAGCACTGAAACAATCGACAACCGAACCCTACGAGCCCGTGGGCTGGTCGAAGTGCAAGGCAGGTTGTGGCTACTCTGACCGTTGTTGGTCGCAAGCGGAGGCACGACAGGACGTATCTCTCGTCATGGACATTGACCAAGGTCTCGCGAGGCAGTTGCATTCGGATGGCATCGCCACCCCACAGGAGCTTTTATCCGCATTCGACATTCAAAGCCTGAGCGAATTGAAACGTCCTTGGGGTACACGCCAGCAGAAGGTCGGCAAGAAAGCGGAGTCCATTCTCGCCAATGCCGAAGTCCTTGTCAGTGGTAAAGAGAGAATCCTCGCCCCGGTCGTAATCCCGGCACACAACAACTATGTGATGTTCGATTTGGAGGGGATGCCTCCCTATATGGACGACCTCGAAAAAATTTACTTGTGGGGGGTGCAGGTTTACGGTAGAAACTCGGGCAAATTCATCGGAGCCACATCGGGCTTCGGAACAGATGGCGACCGTGAAGGTTGGTACGCATTCCTCGAAGCCGCGAATGGCATCTTTGCTGAGCACGGAGACATCCCCTTTATCCATTGGCACCATTACGAACGCACTCACATTGAAATGTATCTGAAGCGTTTTGGCGACCCGAGTGGAGTGGCAGATCGAGTGCTGCGCAATGTACTAGACCTGCTGCCGATAACGAAGAACTCAATCGTGTTGCCCCTGCCCAGCTATAGCCTGAAGGTCGTCGAGGAGTATGTGGGCTTCACACGTACGCAGGATGAGTACGGCGGCAGTTGGGCGATGGCCAAATTTATATTGGCGACCGAGACCGAGGATCAAGCGGAGCGGAACAGTTTGATGGCGGAAATTCTCACGTACGACGAGGAAGACCTCGCGGCAACATGGGCGGTCTTTGAGTGGCTGCGAAATAAGTAACCAAGGGTGTATCGACACGGCTGTACTGATTCGGCTCCCTCGCTTGCTTCGGGGGCCGACTTGCAGCAGAATGATTAGCGATGGCATTCACCCTAATCCGTTATGACGCCGCCCGGAAAGCACTATCTTCCGCCCATCGCATCGACGAAGTAAAAAAGATTCACGACAAGGCTGCGGCTCTACTTGCCTATGCCCGACAGGCCGGTGACTACGAACTCCAGAACAAGGCTGCTGAGATTCGGATATTCGCCGAGCGTCGTGCTGGTCAGTTGCTCATCGCCCTCCATCAAACCGGGCAACGGCGAACGAAGGAACGTGGCCGTCCAACCAAAGTGTCGTCAGCAACGACACTTCCTAAGCTAGGCATCACTCGTGACCAGAGTTCCAAATGGCAGAGGATGGCACGGCTCATTGACGACGCTACCTTCGACCGCGCTCTGAGCCAAGCAAAAGACGTTTACGGCGAACTGACCACGGCTGGTGTAATCCGTGCGGTGAAAGCGGTCATGAAGCCCGTAAGCCGGATCGTGGAGGCCAATGCCAGCGTTTTAGCCGATGCCTTGCTTAGAGACATTGAGTCTTCCAGCCGTGGAGACAAACTCAAAGCCGTTGTTGAAACCCGTGAACGGTTGAACCCAACCCTCCGTAAGAAGTTAATGGTTGCGTTGAATCATGCAGCCGAAGAATACGCATCAGCGGCAGCGAATCTGGCAGATGGATACCAAGAGTTCCCCAACGACGGCAAGGCCACACAACGACACGTTCGTGAGCACATGGCAAAGCAACCCGAGCCTGACCTCAAAGAAAAGAAGCGGCTGGCCAAGAGCCTCGACAATGCAAGCATCCGTGAAATTAGCTACGACGACGCAAAACAGGTCATCCTCGGCCACGAATGGTTAGCCACAATGGGCACCAGCGAATTTTCATTTGGGCTGTTCTTCGGTAAGCATTTGGCAGGTGTGGTTTGCTTCGGATCGACCGCAGGGAGTCAGACCGCATCGTCTGTCTGCGGTGAAGAGCATCGGCACAAAGTCGCGACGATCAGTCGCGGAGCTTCGGTCTTTTGGGCACACCCTCACTCAGGAAGTCATCTCATCAGTGCCGCATGTCGCCTCATGACCAAGAAGGGATACAACGTATTCGTCTCCTACTCTGACCCTGACGCGAATGAGATTGGAACCCTCTACAGTGCAGTCAATCATGCGTATTGTGGATTGACTCAAGCCTCAGAACAGTTCCGGATGCCTGACGGCACGGTGCATGATTCGCGACAGGTATCCGGCCTTGCCCGTGACCGCAGCGGTGGCACTCTAAAGTATCGGCGCACGAGAGCCGAACAAAAAGCAATCCTCATCGAGCAAGGCGCTGTGTTCTTCAGAGGGACACCCAAGCATCGCTTTGTCGGCTTTTACGGAGACAGGCGGCAGAAGAGGATTCTCCGAAATGCGTTGCAGTGGCAGGTGCTCCCCTATCCGAAGCGCCAGACCATCGGTTGAAGAGGTATCCAAACCAACCTCGAATGCAAAGCTCTAATTGTTTAAAGAATCCGCGTTCTATTGGTCGTGGTCGGCCTCCTTCAATTCTTGGTGCTACATAGCGTCTAGGCGATTTCGTCGTCATCATCTTCTCCGAGGTCGAGGTCGTCATTTTCTTCGACTAAATGCGGTTTCAGGTGAGGCTCTAGCATCGCCGCGTTATCCGGTTCGATAAAGCAGCCACAATGGCTGCACTTGATCCAACCGTCATCATCGAAGGAAAACCATGCACGTAGAGGAACCGGCTGAGAGTCACTGTTCTCGACGTTGACGGTGGGGGGCGACGGCGTGTTGGGGGGCAATTCTTCCTGAACAGAGGATGAAGACCCCATGTGTTTGGAATAAGTCAGGCACAGCACACGCCATACCTTGGGTTGCTCTTTCTTCATCACAACAGCTTGGTCTAACAAAGACGCGGCGGATTTGACTAAGCCAGCGGGACGGACATAATACTTCTGGTTATGCTTGGCTTGGGACAGGATGATGATGTCGAGTAATTCCTCCGGAGCATACTTATTCAGAAGCTCCCCGAAGTCTTTCTGCCACAGGGAACGCCAACCCTTCTTACGCACGGAAGCATCTTCACTCGGGTTGAACGAAACAAGATGGTCGAAGGTGTCAACGAAATGCTCTGCACATTCTTCTGGGTCGGACGGAAACTCCGATTCGTTGTCGTTGGCTTTTTTCTCTGAAGATGTAATCGTTGAAGAAATGGAATCCTTACCAGTTATTCGTTGCTCGGTGCCCTCATTGTTCAATGAATATATAACTACTTCATCTACATCTACATCTACATTTACAGCTTCAACTCCATCTACAAGGCGACTTTGCTGACTTGCTGATTCGGCAAAATTCGTTTGCTGACTTTTGCCGACATTTTGCTGATTAACGCTAACTCCCCAACGCTTGGCGTTGGTAGCCGCCGCCCCTTTCTTACCGGCCTCAACCCGCTTGGCACTGATGTCCTCCGACCGCTCCTGTTGATAGTTCGTGATGTGAAAGGCTTTCCATTCTTCACCATGGATGGCCTGTAACCATTTGGTATAGTCCGGTTCTGGTGGCGCTGGCGACTCTGACTCCTCTGATGTCGCGAACTTGCGTCGGTTATCCGTACGCACGTCGAACTGTGCCCATACGCTCGGCTCTTCCGCACCTACGTCGTTGCCGGGGTACACAAACACCAGCTTGTTCTGTTCATATTCTCGGAACCAGTCGGCTACGTTAGCGGCGTCCGGGTCGCGGTACGTCGCCAGCTTATCTTGAAGCAGGTCGAAGTCCAGTTCGATGCGGGCAAAAATGTTAGACATGCCTTGCAGCAACGGGTAGTACAGCCGAGGCTTGAGGGTGAGCTTCCGCATACGCTTCCCCTCAAGTAATTCTTTGGCGTCGATGACGGTATAGGCCATTACTTGATCTCCGGCACAGCGACTGCTTCTGCTGTGAGTCGTTTTGTACCCAATTTTTTTCCACGCCTACGGCTGACCCCATGCTGCTTGGCCAACTCCTGCACTCGGTTGGTTCCAACTCGGTGTTTGGCAGCGATGGCAACATACAGCATCTCGTCCCTGAGGTCGGCGAGTATTGCGTCTTCCAGTTCCTGCTTCGTCATCTTCGTCTCCATTTGGGGCTTTAATTATTTCTGCCCTCATATGGAGATACTGAATTGGTGAAACATTTCACTGGTGATAATTATTTTTATTTAGCTAAGCCGTCCCTCGTTCCATCAGTCGCCGTTTCACAACCATACGGTCATCAATGACCTATCTCTTCTGATTTCTGGAATTACCCAACTGAGAGCCGGTCTATCGGACTGGTAAGCTGACGAGATGGAACCCAAAACCCAAGCCAAAACCCAAGCCTTAAGTAGGGCCGGACGCAACGGAGGTTTGTCCACATCCGAGGCCAAACGCGAGGCTGCTCGACTTAATGGACGCAAGGGCGGTCGGCCACGGAAGAAAAGAGATCGGAGAGGTCGCATCATAAAGTTCTTCAACTCATCAGCCGATGAAAATTGGGGTACGCCTCAGGCATTCTTCGATGAAACTTGATGCTGAGTTTCGCTTCACGCTCGATGCTGCTGCCAGTATGACCAACCGAAAGTGCGAACGATTCTTCACGAAGGACGAGGATTCCTTAGTTCAGCCATGGTCAGGCCGGGTGTGGTGCAACCCGCCATATAGCGCCACGATGACCCCTGCGTTTATGGCGAAAGCTACGGCGGAACGAAACCATTGTGAAGTGATCGTCATGCTGGTGCCATCGCGCACGTCAACCGCATGGTGGAGGGAGAACGTTTGGGATGGTGAGGGAACGCACAAGGGTGTCACTGTAAGGTTTCCACCTCGCATCAAGAACGATAAACGTAACCATCCGAGCAGTTCTGAAAGACGATGGCCGTTTCCGACAGCTTTGGTCATATTCAGACCCAACAAAAAACGTGCGGAATAGGGCTGGAGCGGTTCATCCACAACAGCAACAGCTATTTTTGTGGGGCACCGCAATCGCATGGTGCTGCCATCTCAGTTCACAGAGCAGCCGCATCTGCGGCTAGTTCGTCGGCAATGGGGATGAGTTCACGCTCCGCCATGCTCATGAGTCCTCCGGAAGTCCACTCCAGTCACACTCATCCTTGGGTTCTCGAAAGACGATGGCCGGAGCCTTCGCGGCTATCCAATCCCGGTTGAGGTCAGCTCCGTCCATCTCCGCTATTCCCATGCGAAATGCAAACACTTCGCTGTTGCGAAAGTGTGCCACCGGGAGCGGCTCGAATCGCAGCATGACGCTGCGTGGCAGATTCAAGATGTCATCCTCATGGTCATTGGTCAGCGGCTCAGCGTAGTACCAGTCCCGACCCGATTCAGGATGCTGCGCCCAAACAAGTCTTTTGTCGAGGCGGTCGCCCTGCCACTCTGTGGCGACAAAGATCAAACAAGTAAGCATGGAGACGGCTCCACTTAAGCCGAGTTCAATGGCGGTGTGTCGGGTGCAGGACACTCCAACATCTCGGCACCGTTGTTCTTCACATTCCCAACCATTGGATTGCACGGCGCAAGCTGCATCTCATCCGAGTCGTACGGTCGCAGCAGATGAATAGGGGGTGACTTCTCTAAATCGCGGTCTAGCCATTCCGCCCAATCGCGTTGACGCAGGATCACCGGCATCCGCGTATGGATGTTGGCCATGATTTCGTTTGCCTCGGTAGTGATAATGCTGAAGCTTTGCAACCATGTATCAGCCGTATGTAGCGATTCACCTTTCAGCTTAGGCTCCTTCCACGCATCCCAAAGCCCAGCGAACGCCATGGGCTCATCTGTTTTAAGAGAGATAGCGAACGGCTGCTTCTTCGGTTTCCTTGAGTCGTCCAACGCCTTCCACTCGTAGAATCCGTCAACGGGTACAAGGCACCTACGGCTCTTCACCGGGCCGCGCCAAGTCGCAGCAGTGGTGATGCCCTCGGCTCTTGCATTGAAAGTTGAGAAGCCCTTGAAGTCCGCGAGGCTCTTGGCAAAGAAAGGCACCAAGCCCCACCGGGCGAGAACCATTTCGCGATCCTCGCTGTCCCGCTCCAGCCGGACGATGGGTTGGAACGTCGTAGGAAGGGGTCTTCAAACACCTTCTTCGCACGCAGCCGTTCAGCAATCTCTTGCTTCTGTCGTCGGGTGTAGTAGCGTCCGCACATGATTGCGCTCCTCTCAGTTAGACGGCTGCGCGATGTCAAGAGCGTAGCTCACACCTTGCACCAAGCCTATCTCCCCAATCAGGACTCTGAGGGCTCTCGCATTGCGTCCCTGCTTGCCGATCAGTTTCCCGATATCCGCAGAGGCCGCGTCAACTCGAATAACCGTTTGGCTTCCTCTAGTCTCAACCGCGACTCTCACAACTGATTCGTCATCGACAAGCGATCTGATGATTTTGGCAAAAAGATCGCGGGTCTTTTCTATGGGAACGGGCACTGCATTCGTCATTTAGGAATTGTAGGCTGTCGCGGAATCATCCGAGGTCTGGACTGAAGATCAATAATCACACCAGTCGGAACAGGGTCTACAAGGAGTCAAGATATTCCAGCAGTTCGGGCTTGCAACTCCACTCGACCTGACCCGGCCTAAGTCTGCGCAGTTCCTTCGTGAAACGCTCGGGAGTCAGCATCAGAAATCGCTCTGTGCCACTCAGGTGTTTTTGGCCTAAATACGCGGATAATGCTGGGAGAAGACGACCTAAGTTGTCGCCTCGCCGTATCCACGATGTAATTCGATGGACTGCGAATGTCGCCCGCAAGTCAGATAATCGAGGCCGATACGAGAAACCATCCCTCCGATTCAAGCCCGCGAGCATAAGCGACTTCTCAAAGTCGTAACAGATGGTGTCGCGTGTAAGGGGTTTCCCATCTAAACGCGCGAAGAAGTGCCTTGAACTAACCTGCCGGGAGCGAGTCATGGAGTAGGTTCTCAGTTCAGCCAATAAGACAGACCCGATGGGAATTGTCCGCCTGTAGGCGTTTTCTGCACTAACAAAGGAAATGGTTGCAGCTTCGAAATTCACGTCCTCCTGATTCAACTGAAGGACATCCCTGAGGCTTGCGCCAGTCGCATAAAGGAAGAGAAATACCGCTCGAATTGTTTCACTATCGCTGTTCCAATTGTGATTTAGCCGCAACCGCAGAGCCGCCTCAAGAAGCCTCCGCACTTCGTCGCAGGAGAAAATGTATGGCGAGAATTCCTGCCGCACCCTAGGGGGTCGTGGAGGCATCGACACAACGGGCATGACACCCCTGAAATGCCAATACTCAAGAAAGTTTCTTATCAGTGCCCATTTCGCCCTGAATGTCACGATGGAGTTCGGTCTCTTGTTCAGAAACGAAAGCACGTCGCCGCGATCAACCGAGGACAATTCAACATCTCCTAGATGTTTGCAAAACGCGCTGAGTCGAACCGTTTGCGATGCATAGTCAAAACCTGCCCCACGCATGTGGCGAATGTATTTGTCAGTGGCCGCTTCAAGTCTCATAGAACATCTCGCAAGCTGAAGTCTGCGACGTTCCGCAGGGACTCCGTGTCGTACTTGGCGTAAATACCAACGGAACCGATACCGCGATGCCCGAGGAAATCGGCAATTTCCTGAAGAGACGATCCTGTTCGTAAAAGTTGCGTAGCGCAAGAATGACGTAATGCGTGAGAACCAGCGCGTTTGGAATAAATGCCCAACGCCCGCATCCTCTTTGCGACTATTTGGGAAAGAACCGGGGGTGCAACCTTCCGATAGATTGGGCTGAGTGTGACGAGCAGATGTCGACAACTGCAACTTGGCCGCGCATGTTGGATATAAGACACAATCGCATCGCCGAGTTCATCTTGAATGGGGAAATGTTGAATTCGTCCATTCTTAGAACGCGTGACACAAAATGTTGAATTTTTCCAGTCAAAATCGTCAAGACGCAAACGGCTGACCTCACTGCTTCGAAGTCCATAGACCGCACACAGCACGAAAATAACGTTTGCTCGGAGATCACATACTCTCTTGGTATCGCTGGAAGTTAAGAGGGTCTCCACGTCATCCCAACAAGGCCCGATTGGTGCTTCCTCAGTCTTTGGAACGCTAGGTGCCCGCACTGCACGCCCAATGAGGGGATCGCACCACCCGCATTCTTCGGCGTGATGAAAGAAATTCCTCAAAATATTGCAATATGCGCCAATGGTTCTTTGGGAAACAGTGGCCTTTTTCTCTTCAAGGTAGTCATCCACATCGTTCACCGTCAGGAGGGAGAGTGTTTGCTTACGTCCGGAAAACCATTCTAAGAATTCTCGTGTTCGAATCCGATACAACTCAATCGTTGTTGTAGCGAGACCTTGCACTTCGGTCATGTTCGCGATGTAATCCTGATATTCCTTCTCAAAGCAAGGGAGCGGCACTTGTCGTTCGTCGAGAAGACCGTGAAAGCGCAAGAACTGCCGCGTGGTTGAGACGAAAATCTGGGTGCCGTGATTCCTGACGCCTTTGTTCCTTTCTAGAGTCCACGACTCTCCAGCCCTCACAACTTCTTCGGGCGTGATGGTTCGTGGAACATCGAGACGCAAGAATCGCAGCGCATTCAAGATTATGTTCGAAACGATCCGGGTGCGAATACGGCTCGTTCCTCGCAATATCAGGCTTTCAAGATATTTGGTGCGTTCAGAGCGCAAAGGGGCGGCATCGTATCGCTCTATGCCGGGACGCTGAATCAGGATCGGATGGACTCTCGGCAAATACCTTTTACGACGCACTGCGCCTTCGCAGGTTAATGTCATATTCCAAGGCCTTTTGAATACGGATTTCAATTCCAATAGTCATTGAATTGTCCTCTCATATTTCGATTCTCGGCTTATGGCGTCAGAATCATGGCTTCATTAAGGTCATCAGGCGCATTTGAGTCTCTTTATTTGCTTCGGCTCTTCAAAAACCGCTCCTCCTGAGCGGGTGTCAGTCGTTGCGGCGGATAGCGACCAGCCTCCTTCATTTTTTGAAGTTCGTAACCGTTCCACGGCCACCCCTGACGCCGTGCAATGAGTTGATGACGCTGCTTTGTCGTCAGGTGGAGCAATCCGCCACCAACCCCCCACCGGTCGATGTTTCGGTAATGCTCATCGAGATCGCTGATATGACCCCACAGCAAAATCTTTACGACCTCTTCGTGTGTGTCGCATATCACCCACGGGCCTATCGGTGTCTGCGCTTCATAGTCCGCGAAGGTAACGCTCCAGTGGCTACTCATGACGTGACACATTACCTTGTGCGAACGCTCTTCGCTGTTCCATCCCCCCATGACCGCCCCTCCAGACGCTCACGCCTTCTTCTCCTTCAGTTTCCGCAACTGGTCGGCAGTCACTTCTATCCCAATTGCCCCACGCCCATTCGATAGACCGAGATCGAGTGCTTGTCTGTCAGCGAGGGTGAACCGAGTTGGTGTGCGTCGGATGAGTTCGCGAATCTTCTCCGCGTCCAGAACCCGCCAGAGGGGTGCGACTGGCAGGTGAGATCGGGAATCGAGGAACTCAACGCACCAAACGTCACGCTCCATCCTGTACCGCAACGTGACCCGTTGAGGCCGTCCGCAGCGGTCGCAGAAACGTGAGCCTCCCTTCCACGCCATCGCACCGACGCCCATATCGAGCGGACGCGGACAGTCCAGACACATTCGGCCTTCCTCTCTCATGCGTGGGATCGAAGCTCTCTCGGCAATGCCCATTCAGCCCTCCATTGACCTTGCGACCCGCTGGGCGAATAATAAGCGAAGGAGCCTGTGAATAGCGAGTGATCGACCTTCGGAAGCAACCGGAACTGTGCCTCTATTGTGAAGGCGTACCCGCGTCGATTGAACATCCCCTACCAGCCGCTTTGGGTGAGTTCCTCAATGCACCGCAACTGGAAAACCGTATCTGTGTAGATTGCAACAGCAAACGCCTCGGCTTGCTCGACGAACAATTTGTTCGGTGTGGGCTCGAAGCTATGCTTCGAGCGCAACTCAAGATCGCGGGCAGAGACCATCACGAAAAGGTGAATCCCTTTTATCGTGGAAGCGCCGGTGGAGGTCGTATAGAGGCCCGGGCTTGGGATAACAATCTCCAGTGCCATGTGAACTTGGAATTCACAGGTGGGAACGAAGCGCGTCAGATAACTGAGATGATATTCATAGACCAAGCTGGTCGTGACAGTCACATTGCACTCACGACAAAAAGCAACATCGAGCAGCTACGGACGCAGTTCAAAAATTTGCAACTGACTGAGCCATTCACCGCTCGTGCGACCTACGATCCACTAACCGAGGGCTGGGTAAAAGACCTCATAGAGGAAGCATTCCCAACTGTTACATTTTCTGAGAGCATCGTCGGCAGTTCGGAATTCAATGGCAGCTTGATCGGCTTCCGCCTCAGCGACCGTTATTTCAGAGCGATTGCGAAGATTGGATTCCATTACTTCCTGACTCAGTTTCCAATGCTCTCAGGGCAGGAATCAGAGTTCGATGAGATTCGAGGATTTATCATCACCGACACGAACGTCGCGCCGACGCCGAGCGTCAATCAATTTGTGAAACGCAGGACGCGACAACTTATCTTTCCTCCGTACATAAAAGAAGGGTGGCTCGGCCACGTACTTGTCGCCGAAATTAGAGAAGGGCTTTGCCTCGCTCATTTCGAGCCATTCGTCCATAAGAACAATCGTTTGGAAGCGCGAACAATCTCCTTAGGGCGCGTGCCCGTTAAGGGGAGCCAACAGGTCGGTCACCTTCATGCTTACTATCCCAGCGCGGACAATCGCGGTATCGAGAAACGCGGAAAATATTCGGGTGAGGCGTACGCACTGCAATCCCGCTATCTCAATATTGAAAGCGGCGAAGTGGTAGACACGATCTAGTTGCCGAATACGGGCAGAGGAACTAAACCCTAACGATCATTCGGACGTAGAACGACGGTAGAGTAGGAAATCGCCTTCACAAAGCAATTCGACCGAAACTCCACCATACTTGTTCCCGCCCTATAAGCTCGGAAGTTTTTATTGATGGTGGGGAAAGCACCATCTTCGTAAATCGAATAGCAATCTCGCAAGATGCCGAGAAAATTTGCCTCTACTTTTATGACGGCTGGGTATTAAGAAGTAAGTAAGAGTCTTCGATAGCTTACTTAAGTCGCAGAAAGTATAGGAGAGAAGAATGAGTATTGTGCTAGAGCTTCGCTCTATCAGGTCGCTTCTGACCGTCCGCCAGACGGCTACCTTCATGGGTACCTGCATGGTAACCGTTCGTCGCTACGCGGCCTCGGGGAAGTTGGTGTCCGTACGCATGGGTAATCGGCTACGTTTTGATCCAGCCGTGGTTGCTGCTTTTATTGAGAGCCGCGTGTCAGGAAGCTAGCGTTTTTCGAACATCATGATGGAGAAGCCTCCTCTCACTTAGGAGGTTTCCCCGTTTTAAAGGACATCAAGTTGCGGAAGATTTGGGCTGGTGCCCAATCGCAGCGAATGAAGCGTTTACTTTAGTCCGGGTCTTTTCACTCTTGTCGTCGCTACCGGCCAAATAGCGGAGGGTCGTGTCGAGAGACGAGTGACGGAGCCACCTTTGAATGGTGCGTACTGTAACACCGGCCTCGTGATGCATCGTTGCGAAGGTTTTCCGAAAGCGGTGTAGACCCCAGTGGTGGCACATCGCTTTATCCTTACAGCACTCTCCGGCTCGGTTATAGCATCCTCCACAATTCAACCCCGCCCTGTGTGCCAGCCGCTGCAAGCTCCGCAGCATGTGGCCATTCGGCCTACCGTCAGGCATCGGGAAAATTAAACGTGTCTCTGGGTACTGTTTGCGACGAGCGTCAAGCAACTCCACCAGTGAATCGGGAATTGGGATTGAACCTTCTTCCTTATCCTTAGGGGTGAACCCTAAATCCAATTTCTCCGAAACCTTGAACGTCTTGTTGCTGAAATCTACGTCTCGCCATGTTGCAAACATCGCTTCCTGCTCTCGAACGCCAGTGCCGAGCAAGAATTCAAAGAGTTCCAACTCTTCCTGCTCCGCCGCCGCGAAAAGCCTTCGTAAGTCTTCTATGCTGTATGCCTCAGCCGTCTTCTCCGTAAACTTAACGCGGTCGGTCTTGAGCATCGGCCATGAAATGCCAAAATGTTTGAAGAATGTCTTCAGGAAAGCGAGTCGGTTGGCGATGGTACGAGGAGCCATACGGCCTTCCCTGAGCGCGTCCGTGTAACGGAGCACGTCTTGACGGGTCATTGTCTCAATCGTCTCAGCCTTGCAAACTTTCGAAAACCCTTCGAGAGCAATGTTGTAGGCGAAATAGGTTTTCTTTGATTTGCCACGCTTCACTTCAGACAGGTACGTGGTGACCGCCTGAGCGAAATCCCGGCCCGCAATTGCGGGCTTCTCAGGTTTCGGAGCAGGGGGGAATCCGGGCTTCGATGCCGAGCCGCCAAGAGCCGCCCTCTTAAGTTCCGCTTCCTTATTGATGAGTGCGGTTTGAGCGATGTCGGCAAACCGACCCACCGCTTTGGCCTTCTTCGACTTCCCCTCGTACCACGTTAGGACGAAGGTCTCGCCTAGCGGGAGGTCAGCAAGTCGTTTGGGCGATTTGCGGTAGCCTACTTTACTTCTGATGTACAGTTTGCCTGTTGTGTTCGCCACAATCTTCTCCAGCAATCAAATACTGGGAAATGGGCGACTGTGACGGAATTAGTAACAGGTTTTAGTAACGGAAGGCCTAAGCTGTTCAGAATCAAGGTGTGGCGGAGAGTGGGGGATTCGAACCCCCGATAGAACTTTTGGTCCTATAACGGTTTAGCAAACCGCCGCCTTCAGCCACTCGGCCAACTCTCCTGCGGGGTGAGCTTCGATTATAGCGCCCACCAGCGCCACTTGCGCGGCCGGCTGCGATAGATTCATATTTCGACTGCAAAAACGCCACCGATTCGGCGAAACATCCACCACACTCACAAGGAGGCTCCCACCCATCCCTCAGCTTGCCAACATCAATAAGATGCGCCTCCTGCCTCTCATCGGCGCCAGCTATTTCATGGTCTCCGGCGGCCCTTACGGCCTGGAAGACATCATCGGCATGGCCGGCTACGGTCGCGCGCTCATCATTCTCGCCCTCGTGCCGCTGCTCTGGAGCCTGCCCACCGCGCTCATGGTTGGCGAGCTCGCCAGCGCCATCCCGGAAGAGGGCGGCTTCTATATATGGGTCCGGCGCGCCCTCGGCAGCTTCTGGGGATTCCAGGAGGCATGGCTCTCGCTCGCTGCCAGTGTCTTCGACATGGCCATCTACCCCACCACCTTCGTCCTCTACCTCTCCCACCTCATGCCCGCGCTCACCTCCGGCTACAAGGGTTTGGCGCTCAAGGTGGCGATCGTTCTCGCTGCAACCCTCTGGAACCTCCGCGGCGCCAAAGCCGTGGGCGACAGCTCGGCCGTCATGATGTTCATCTCCCTCTCGCCCTTCGCCGTGCTTATCGGCTACGCCCTCTGGACAGCGCTCCACGGCGGCGTCGGCCTCCACGCCGCGGCGTCCTCCATGGGCGCCAGGGATATCGGCGGCGCCGTCAGTGTCGCCATGTGGAACTACATGGGCTGGGACAACGCCAGCACCATCGCCCAGGAAGTCGACGAGCCGCAGCGCAACTACCCGCGCGCCATGCTCGCCTCGGCGCTCACCGTCATGCTCGTCTACATGCTGCCCCTCGCCGCCGTATGGGCCGCCGGCATCCCCGCCGACCGCTTCACCACCGGCGCCTGGATCGACGCTGCAAAGCTCCTCGCCGGCGGCGGGCTAGCCCTCGCCATCGTCCTCACCGGAGCCATGGACGGCCTCGGCACCTTCACCGCCCTCACCCTCACCCTCACGCGATTGCCCTTCGCGCTCGCCGAAGACGGTCTGCTTCCCGCAATCCTCAAGAGACGCACCTCCCGCGGCGTCCCATGGGTCAGCGTCCTGGCCTGTGCCGTCGCCTGGGCACTCGCCCTCGGCCTCTCTTTCGAGCGCCTCATTTCCATCGACCTCGTCCTCTACGGTGGAGCCCTCGTGCTGGAGTTCATCGCCCTCGCCGTGCTGCGCGTTCGCGAGCCCGATCTCCCGCGCCCCTTCCGCGTTCCCGGCGGCCTGGTCGCGTCCATCGCCCTCGGCGTCGGCCCCACAGCCCTGCTCCTTTTCGCCATGTGGGCCGCCCGCGACGAAAAAATCGCCGGCATCAACGCCCTCGCCTTCGCCGCGATAGTCGCCGTAATCGGAACCGCCGTCTACGCCATCTCCCGCACCCTCCAGCGCACCACGAAATCGTCATCCTGAGCGCAGCGCAGCGGAGTCGAAGGGCCCGCCACACCGCCCGCCACAGCAGGCCTGCTCGCTCTTTTCCACCTCATCCCTCGATAACCTGAATCCTCACCCCTCAACAGGAAAGGCCGCCCAGCAAGGCGGCCATTCCTTCGGCAAACCAAGCTCAGATCTACTTCCCAGCCTTCTTATCCGCAAACGCCTGTTGCGCGCGCACGATCGTCTGCCGTGCAAACTCCGCGTCCTTCCATCCCTTCACCTCTACGCGCTTGCCTTCAAGGTCCTTGTAAATCGAGAAGAAGTGCGTAATCTCCCGCAGAATATGCGGATAGATGTCCGAGTACTCATTCACGTTGTTGTACCGAGGATTCCCCTCGCCCACGCACAGGATCTTCTCATCCCCTTGTCCTTGGTCGATCATGTCCAGTGCGCCAATCGGCCTTACGCTCTGGATGCATCCCGGAAAGCTCGGCGTGTCCACCAGAACCAGCACGTCCAGCGGATCACCGTCATCGCCCAGGGTACTCGGAATAAATCCGTAGTCTCCGGGATAGTGCACCGGCGAATACAGGTTTCGGTCCAGCCGAAACACGTGGAGTTCCTTGTCGTACTCGTACTTGGTGATACCCTCCAGCGGAATCTCGATAACGCAGTTCACCAGGCTTGGGGCATCGGGTCCTACAGGCAGCTCAAGGTAGTTCGGCATAGCGTCGTGGCTCTCATCTCATCGTCACAAAATTTGAAACCTTGCAGTGTTCTCCGGCGCTCGTCCCTGCTCCAGAACGGTCAGCGAGAAATGTTCCGCATCGGTACAGTCTACAAGCACTCCCTCTCACCTTCCGATTAATCCCTCCTGGCCTCCACAATCGGCGAAGAAAAAACTTTCGTAATGTCTTTCTTTTGTGATCGGCATTGGCGAGTGAATCCGAGTGCCTCGAAATCCGCATCCAAACAGACAGAGGAGGTAAGACTTTGACCTTAAATAGCCTTCTTATTCCGCGCCCGTCCGTCTCGGCGCGTCGACTGCTGCAACTGTTCGTTGCTCTTCTCCTTTCTGCCCTGGCCGCGCCACACACCCACGCCCAGGCCCACCCCACCGCTTCCAAAAACATGGATATCTCAGCCTTTGGCGGCATCATCAACGACAACCCTGACTATGGCCCGCAGCGCAACACCGGTATTGCATTCGGAGCCAGCGTCACGCGCTACTTCGGATGGCGCGTCGCTCCCTCACTGGAGGCCCGCTATACCCGTACAACCGGTACCTATATTAATGAGCGTGCGCTAATGGGCGGCCTCCGTATCCAGACCGACTTCCACCGCTTCCATCCTTACGCCGATTTCCTCGGCGGCGTCGCCACCATTCACTTCGACGTTCCTCCATCGCCGGGATACACCGACGATCATGCCCCCGTGTACGCCTACGGCGGCGGGGTCGATATCGACATCGTCCGCCGCTTCCAGCTCAAAGTCGACTACCAGGCAGAGACCATGAGTTTTGACAGAAATTTCTCCATCGCGCCCCGCCCACTCACCATCGGGGTCGTCTATCGCATTCCATTTAGGCCTCACGTAAAGTAGTGATTGGGCCGCGTTTCAACCTCTTTCTTTGCCGGCGAAAGTCCTCCGCTGGTCACGTTCGAAAACCGTTCGGAGGAATCACATGACGGCATTCCCGCAACGTCCCTCTCTCCCCCGCCTGACAACACATCTCGCACTCTTCCTGGCCTTCACGGCATGCGTCTGGATCGTCGGAAGCACATCGGCCCATGCCCAGTCCCAATCCGGGGCATCGAAATCGATGAATATCTCGGCCTTTGCCGCCTATATCAACTCCGATCCCGACTACGGAAGCCTGCGAAATAATGGCGGCATGGTCGGCGTCGACTTCTCGCGCTACTTCCACCAGAAGACCGAAGTTTCCTTTGAGGTCCGCGGCGTCTACACCAGCGGACAGATCGTCGATGAGAGGTCCATCCTCGGTGGCCTGCGCTTTAGCCGCGCCTACCAGCGCTATCACCCCTATGCGGACATCATGGCAGGCAATACGCAGATTGACTTCAACGTCCGGCCTTCGCCCAACTACAGCCACGATAGCGCCTTCGCTCTCGCCTACGGAGGTGGCGTCAACATCGACGTCGCTCGCAATTTCCAGGCGATGATCGACTTTCAGGAGTACTCCCTGAACTTTGGAAGTAACGGAACCCAGCCCGGTAACGCCGACTTCACCCTCACACCAACCTTCTTCACCATCGGCGTCGTTTACCGCATCCCGTTCCGTCCCCACAACCGCCAGTCGGACAAACACTGACACGCGCTCACCTTCGCGGTGCTACCCTTAACCTCAGGAGCACCGACCTCTTGAGCCAGGCATCAACGCCGTCCGTCATCGCCACCTCCGCCAGCAGCCGCTTCGTCCGAGCCTGCCTTCGCCAGCCCGTCGACCGCACTCCCGTCTGGTTCCTCCGCCAGGCCGGCCGCTACATGCCGGAGTACATGGCCGTCCGCCGCCATCACTCCCTCCTCGACATCTGCCGCACCCCCGATATCGCCGCCGAAGTCACCATCACCGCCGCCGAGCGCCTCGGGGTCGACGCCGCCATCATCTTCGCCGACCTCCTCCTCCCTCTCACCCCCATGGGCCTCGACTTCGACTTCGTCGCCGGCGAGGGCCCCGTCGTCAACACCCCCGTCCGCACCCTCGAGCAGGTCCAGGCCCTCCGCACGGACCGCGCCGAAGACCTTACCTACGTCGCCCGCGCCATAGAAAAAGTCGCCGCCCACTTCTCTGCCCCGCGTCCGCCCGAAGGGCCTCTTTCCGATCCGACAGGCGACCAGCTCGGCATCATCGGCTTCTGCGGCGCCC
The DNA here is from genome assembly GCA_903873705.1 of uncultured Acidobacteriota bacterium. Classification (GTDB taxonomy): domain Bacteria; phylum Acidobacteriota; class Terriglobia; order Terriglobales; family Acidobacteriaceae; genus Granulicella. The sequence continues at coordinate 87,535 of CAIQPK010000009.1, read as the reverse complement.
CCTTCACGCTCGCTTCCTACATGATCGAAGGCGGCAGCTCCCGCAACTACATTCACGCCAAGCAGATGATGTACGCCACCGACGGCGCCTGGCAGCTCCTCACCGAAAAGCTCGTCACCATGCTCACCGCCTTCGCCCAGCAACAGGTCGACGCCGGCGCCGACGTCATCCAGGTATTCGACTCCTGGGCAGGCGCGCTCTCCGTAGACGACTACCGCCAATACTGCCTCGCCCCCACCACCGAGCTCGTTCGCCGCATCCGCGCCATGGGCGTCCCCGTCATCTACTTCGGCGTCGACACCGCCTCCCTCCTCCCCACCTTCCGCGAAACCGAAGCCGACGTCATCGGCCTCGACTGGCGCATCCCCCTCGAAGAAGGCTGGCGCGCCGTCGGTCCCGGCACCGGCGTACAGGGCAACCTCGACCCCATCACCCTCTTCGCTCCCGAAGACGTCCTCGAAGCCCGCGTAAAAGAAATCCTCCGCCAGGCCAACAACCGCCCCGGCCACATCTTCAACCTCGGCCACGGCATCGTCCCCGAAACCCCTGTTCAAGCCGTCATCAACGTAGCCAACTGGGTTAAGCAACACGGCACCATCTATACCACCCCCTGATCGTCCACCGAACCCGCAACCGGCTCCTCTATCCACGTCTGGCCGACAGTTGCAGTTGCCGTTCTTAGACAATTTCTCGCAAGAGGAATTGTCTTCCTGAGCGCAGCGAACCGATCTGCTTCCCACGCTTTTGCCTTCTCCCGTTCTTGCTGTTGTTCTCCCCTTCCCTCCCTCACTCTTTACGTCCCCAAAATAAATCCGAGCGTTCCCCACCCACCTCCGTCTGTCCTCATAGAAGGGCCACATGACCGAGGAAATCAGTTTGCACCTCCCGCTAGCGCCGAGCACCAGTTCGTCCATCGACCTGGCCACCCTCGTCGAGACTTACTCGGCCCTCCTCTTCCGCGTCGCCTTTTCCGTCCTTCGCAACCGCGCTGAAGCCGAAGACGTCGTCCAGGACGTCTTCCTCCGCGTCATCCAGAACCACCGCTCCCTCCCCGCCATCCGCGACCTCCGCGTCTGGCTCGTCCGCATCGCCTGGAACCGCTCCCTCGACCGTCGCCGCAGCACGCGCCCCGACCAGATCGACGACGCCTTCGCCGCCCGCCTCGTCGACGCCAACCTCCCCGCCGACCAGGCCCTCGACGAGCACCAGCGCATGAACCGCCTCCTCCGCGAGCTCGAACGCCTCCCCGCAAAAGAGCGCCAGGTCCTCCTCCTCTCCGCACTCGACGAGCTCAGCGCCGCCGAAATGGCCGCCATCACCGGCCGCACCGAATCCGCCGTCCGCGCCCTGCTCTTCCGCGCCCGAACCCGCCTCCGTGAACGCCTCGAAACAGGAGGAAGATCATGAACCTCACTCCCCGTCACGACCCCAACACCGACATCGACAACCTCCTCAATGTCCTCCGCGACACCCAACCCTCCCCCGCCATGCAGGCGCGCATTCTCGCCAACGTCACCAACCGCGCCGCCCAACCCATAGGCTCCAGCCTCCGCACGTGGCTGCTCCCCCTCCTCGCCTCCGCCACCGCTGCCCTTATCTTCATCGCTCTCCATCACACCCAATCCGGCACCACCCACCACCCAACCGCAATCTCGACCCCGCCCGCTCTCCCCCTGACAACAAATCCGGGCCTCCCCTTCGTAACGGCAGCGTCACCACACGCGAGTTCGCCCACAAAAGGAACACAAAATCCGGGTGCCCCATTCGTGATGGCCCCATCGTCACAGGTGGGGTCGCACAATCTGAGCGTGACCGACCCACTCACCCAACTAGCCCTCGATGAAACCAACGCCCCCAGCCTCCCCACACCCCGCGTCCCCCTCACCGGCCAGGAACGCCGCATGATCCACATCCTCCACCGCGGCGACGCAGTCCAGCTAGCCGAACTCGACCCCCGCGCCCGCGCCGCCGCCCTCGACGACGACCTCACCCAATTTCAGCGCTTCTTCCCTCCACCGCGCCGCTCCCCTCCACCCGATTCCCAATAGCAACTCGCCTTTCTGAGTTTCATTACCTCTAAGCTCCGAGATCTTGATCACCGGCTCCGCCACTTCGAAAGGAACACATGAGACCCTCGCGCCTGCTTTTATCCCTCGCCCTTACCGCCGCTACCCTGCACGCCCAGTCCACGCCCGCACCCGACAAACCAAAGCCGGCTTCCCAGGCTCCCTCCCCCAGCCCCGACTATGAACGCTTCACCGCCACCTCCGTCGTCAAAACCTTCTACCTCACCAACATTTCCCAGCAGAACGACGCCAACGAAGTCCTCATAGCTCTCCGCAACATCCTCGACCCCCGCGTCCACGTCTACCTGCTCGTCTCGCAGAACGCCATCGTCATGCAGGCTCCGCCAGACCAGATCGCCCTCGCCCAACGCCTTCTCTCCGAGCTCGACCGCCCCAAGAAAACCTACCGCCTCACCTACACCCTCACCGACTTCGACGGCGACAAACGCGTCGGCACCCAGCACTTCACCATGATCGTTGTCACTGGTCAGCGCACCACCCTCAAGCAGGGCAGCAAGATCCCCGTCGCCACCGGCTCATATGACGCCGGCAAAGCCAGCAGCCAGACCCAGTTCACTTACCTCGACGTCGGCATGAACTTCGCCGCCACACTCGACGAGTTTGCCAACGGCGTCCGCCTCAGCTCCAAGGTGGAAGAATCCAGCATCGCCGACTCCTCCACCATCGCCGGCGTAACCGAACCCATCATCCGCCAGGCCGTCCTCGAAGGGACCTCCTTCCTCACCCCCGGCAAGCCCGTCGTCCTCGGCTCGCTCGATATCGCCGGCACTACCCGCCGCCTCGATATTGCTATCCTCATGGACCTCGTTCAGTGAACGCCATCGCTTGACACACTCTCTACAATCAAGACAGTTGAAGCTTCACGAAAGCCCGGTCCCCACCGGGCTTTTGTACTGGCAACAAGTCCACAGCTAACTCCTTTATTCGAAGACTTTGGAACAAAAGTACAGGGGGGAGGGAGTAGGAGCTACCATAGAACCAGCATGACACCCGACACCGGAACGACCGCCATCCTCCTCCTCGCCCATGGCACGCCTAACGTCCTCAGCGAGATGGCGGAGTACCTCCAGAAAGTCACCAACGGCCGCCCCATGCCTCAAGCCGTCGTAGAAGAGCTCCAGCACCGCTACGCCGAGATCGGCCTCCGCGACACGCCGCTCCCCGAAGGCCCGCCGCTCACCCGCTGGACCCTCAGGCAGACCGAACTCCTCGCCGCCCGCACCGGCCGCAAGGTCTACGTCGGCATGCGCAACTGGCACCCCTACATCGCCGACACCGTAGCCCAGATGAAGGCCGACGGCATCACCCACGCCACCGTCCTCTGCCTCGCCCCCCAAAACTCCCGCACCTCGACCGGCCTCTACCGCCGCGCCCTCGAGTCCGCCGTCGACAACGCCTTCACCTGCGACTTCATCACCGACTGGGCCGATGAACCCCTCCTCGCCGAAGCCTTCGCCGAGAAGCTGTCTCCCGTACTCGCCGAAGCCACCGCAGCTCTAGGCCAACGCCCCGCGGTCCTCTTCACCGCCCACTCCGTCCCCTGCCGCACCATCTTAGCCACCAGCACCGAAGCCCCCAGCCCCGGCTCGCCGGTCCCAGCCGAAGGCATCCAGCACTACGGCGACAGCGACCAGCCCGACCCCTACCCCGTCGAGGCCAAACACACCGCCTCCGAGGTCGCCGCAAAACTCTCGCTCACCGACGCCGACTGGTTCTTCGCCTTCCAAAGCCAGGGCATCGCCGGCGCGCCCTGGATCGGCCCCACGGTAGAAGACACGTTCAAAGCGCTCGCGGAATCAGGCCACAAAGGCGTCATCATGCAGCCCATCGGCTTCCTCTGCGATCACGTCGAAATCCTCTACGACATCGACATCAACTTCCGCCAAGTCGCCGCCGGCCTCGGCCTCCAACTCTGGCGCGCCAATAGCCTTAACGACTCACCCACCCTCATCCGCGCTCTCGAAGACGCTTTGCAGACGAAATCCGCATGAAGCGCATCGCCATCATCGGCGGCGGCATCTCCGGCCTCACCGCCGCCTACGAACTCGAACTCGCCCGCCAAAAAGGCGCCGCCATCGACTGGCATCTCTACGAAGCCTCCCACCGACTCGGCGGCATCATCCAGACCACCCGCATCGATACCCCCGAAGGACGCTACATCCTCGAAGGCGGTCCCGACGGCTGGGTCACCGAAAAACCCTGGGCCCGCGACCTCGCCATCGAGCTCGGCCTCGAGTCCGAACTCATCGACTCCAACGACGCCACCCGCAAAACCTACATCCTCAAAGACGCCACCCTGCAAGCCATCCCCGACGCCATGCGCATGATGGTCCCCACCGACCTCGCCGCCCTCGAAGGCTCGCCCCTCTTCTCCGCATCAGCCAAAGCCGCCTACGCCGCCGAGCTCACCCGCGCCGAAGAACTCACAGCCACATCCCCCCAACACGACGAGTCGGTAGCCGACTTCGTCCGCCGCCACTTCGGCGAGGAAGTCCTCACCACCCTCGCGGCCCCGCTTCTCTCCGGCGTCTTCGGCGGCGACGTCAACAAACTCAGCGTCCGCGCCGTCATGCCTCAGTTCGTCAGGATGGAACAAGAGCACGGCTCCCTCATAGCCGCCCTGCAAGCCTCCTCCAAAGCGCGCGGCGAAAGACAGCCACAACCCATTTTCACCTCGCTGCGCAACGGCATCGCCTCCCTCACCGAAGCGCTCACCGCCCGGCTTCCGCAGGATCGCCTGCATCTCAACACACCCGCGCTACACATCTGGGATGATCCTCGCTGGCAAGTCATCCTCGACGATCCAACTTTTGAACCCCAGAAAGTGCCTCATCCTGCGATCGTCGATTTGTTCGACCATGTCATCTTCACCACGTCGGTCGACACAACGAAGCCCTTCCTCGCTGCCATCGACTACAACCGTCGCATCGACAAGCTCCTCCCCACCGACGCCAGCTCCGCCATCCTCGTCGCCATGACGTGGCCCGCCGACCTCGCCCTCACCTTCACCATCCCGCAAGGCTTCGGCTTCCTCGTCCCGCAAACCACAAGACAAGAACCCGTCATCTCAACCGAAGCGCAGCGAAGTGGAGAGATCCCCGCATTCACAGCCGCCGATACAGCCGCTGATGCCCCCCTCCTCGCCTGCACCTTCGTCGACCAGAAATTCCCCCACCGCTCCCCCGCCGGCGCCCGCATCCTCCGCGCCTTCTTCGGCGGCCCGTCCGCCGAAGCCCTCGCCCATGCCACCGACGAGACCATCACCCACGCCGCCCTCACTCAGCTCCGCGAAATCCTCGGCCCCATCCCCGATCCCATCCACACCCACGTCCGCCGCCTCCCCCGCTCGCTCCCCCAGTACGAAGTCGGTCATCAGAAACGCATCGCCCAACTCGAAGCCCTCATCGCCGACATCCCGGGCCTCACCCTCCTCGGCAACGCCTATCGCGGCGTCGGCCTCCCCGACCTCATCCGCGACGCCCGCTCCGCCGCCCGCCGCCAGCTAACCTGACTCGGTCTTCTTAGACAATTTCTCAATAGAGGAAATCGTCATTCAGCGCAGCGAAAAACCTCCCTTCACGGCTCTTTCATTCTCCGTTCTTGCCGCTGCAGTTGGGCGTTGTCATTGCCGTTGCCTGTTCTTGCCGTTGCCGTTGCTCGAAGGTACCCCAAGGCTTTAGCCTTGGGTTTCATACGCCGCCAAAATCCGGGCTTCAGCCCCTGGGGTATGCTCTCTCTTCTGGCCGCACTCAGCCGGACTCAAGCTAGTACACTCACCGACCACAACCCGCCCAGGCCGACCCGTCCGCAATCCCAACGTCCATCGCGCCGACCATAACGACGCCGCTCCACCGGCCCATAAGCCATTCGCGAACAAAACATGTCAAGCCCCCAATCATCCTCCCGGCACCCGAACCTCAACAAACCAAACACTAAATACGCCAAAGAAATTTGGCACATTTATTCCCCGCCTTTTCGTAAAATAGAACTATCACCAAAAATCCACCGCAGAAGCCTTCGCGCCCTTAGCGTGCACTCGTCTCTCTTTGCGCCCTTTGCGTGAAACGCCTTTGGGTGATTATCCCTTCAGCGCAAGTGCGCAGGAGGGTGTGATGAGTGAGGCTAGTGTACGTTCCCGGATTGAATGTCTCTTTCCGCAAGAAGACGAATCATTTCATCAAGAGTTCCATCGCCAGATTTCGCTAGTAGTTCTTCAAAGCCTGCGAAATGGGCATCCAGACGCTCTTGCACAGATGCGGAACCTCTCACTGTCTTCAGCATGGTCTGAAGATCAAATTGAGGATTCTGTTCGGCAAGGATATTCAAGAGAGCCTTTAGAGCCATCCGCTCTTTCATTGTGGCTTTCCACTCAGTAAGCATGTAGCGCATTAGGTCGGTTTTCTCTTCGGCTGTCATCCCAAAATCATAGCTCTCAGAACAAGGAAAACACCATGAATCGCAGACAAACAGTTCCGCCACAGCAGAAGTACACAGTCACAGACTTTGCGCGTGAATTCCCCACAGACGATGCGTGTCTTGAGTGGGTGATGGAGAAGCGGTTTCCGGGCGGTATGGCGCTTTGTGTGACATGCAAGCTGGAGCGGAAGCATTATCGGGTCAGTGGACGTACCTCATACGCTTGCAGGGCTTGCGGGTCCCATCTATACCCGCTGGCCGGAACGATCTTCCACAAGTCCACTACTTCGCTGCTGACGTGGTTTCTGGTCATTCGGCTTATGTCGTCTACGCGCGTGGGAGTCTCCGCAAAGCAGATTCAGCGCGAGACCGGCGTAACGTACAAGACCGCGTGGCGCATGATGAAGCAGATTCGGACGCTCATGGGTGATGAAGGAAAGCTCTCAGGGCCGGTGGAGATGGATGAGGCGTACTTCGGGGGATCGGACTCGAATAAGGTGCAGCATCTCCGCGGCAAGGCCAAGACGCCCGTCATGGGGATCGTGGAGCGGCACGGCAAGGGGCGCGTTATTCCCAGAGTTCTGCCGGATGCCAGCAAACATTCCATCCTGCCTGTGGTGGGTGAGGTTCTGAGCCCGCGCACGATGATATATGCGGACTCTTCAAAGACTTTGGAGCAGGTGCGGTGGATGGGCCAATCGCACAAGCTGGCGACCGTGAACCATTCGGAAACCTACGTTGACGGTTACGCTCACACGAACACGATTGACGGATTCTGGAGCTTGGTGAAGCGCGGCATCACAGGCGTTTACTATCAGGTTGGCTTGGGGTATTTGCAGTCGTACCTAAACGAATACGCGTTCCGCTACAACCGCCGCCACGTCATGCGGCCGATGTTTCGCCAGCTTGCGGAGCGGACTGTGATTCAGGTTTGCCCTTGCGCTCGGGAGTCGCGGCTGGCGCTACGGGGGTAGTCGCTGCTTTGCATAGAAGATCGTAGAAGTTTTGGCGGGTTGGGTTTTCGTCGGATCTTTTCATGGCTTCAAGACCATTCTACCTATGCGCTTTTCACGCTTTTGCGCTTTGGTCTTCCACTCGCGGTTTTCGTCATCTGTAAATCGCCTGAAGCCGGTGCTGTCACACGTCACAATTTCAAGACCTTCTATCATTTCGGGATTCATCGCCCCTGCCGAAACGATCATATGCGAGGCCAGAGGGACGAGTTTTGCCATGGGCAGTCGTTCGTAATATCTCATTCTCCAGAAGATCGCAGAGTTTACGGTGTCACCGGCGGGGGCAGCGTCCATTACTGCTACGACACTCGCCTCTTTGTCAAAACTCATCCAGCGGAAGCGGTAGAACCTTGTGGTGTTGTCAGCAAAAACGATTAGCGACTCGATGTCTCGTTGGAACGAAAGTTTTTCCCCAATCTCACGACCGATATTACGAATTTTCTCTTCGCGCATGTCTGCTTGGACGGTGGGAAGTTCCGCCAATACCCTGACGGCAAAGTGTTTGCACGCATTTATGTCCCGAGCACAACAGACAGCCATACTCGCAGAACCGTCGATGTGTATCTTTGTTCCACCATACCCAAAACGAGCAGCCACGCCGTCCAACCTCGGACTAAGGGAGTGCCTTACATCGCTCGCCAGCACAATTCCGTCCGTCCCCACCATCGCAACCTGCATGGTCATAGGCAATTCCTCCCCGCAAGCATACCCCTCACTTGCCTTTAGGGGATAATCACCGCCTTTGTCTCTATCTCCCGTATCCCCAACAAACCAGACATCTTCCACCCAACATCTCTGCCATCAAAGACTTACAGCCAATACATCTCGCAACCGCAACAAAACAAGCGAACCCTCCCGAAACCGGGGGTGGGGGGCCGGTACCCACCGGCAAAGCGTAAACTTTCACCATGGGAATCACCCGCCAGCAAGCCCTCGACTGCCTCGCCTCCGTCGACCTCGTCGGCATCGGCATGGAAGCCGACGCCGTCCGTCGCCGCCTCCACCCCGAAGGCGTCGTCACCTACAGCATCGACCGCAACCTGCCGCCCACCTCCTTCGACCTGGAACCCGTCTTCGCCGAGGTCCAGCACAGCATCGAGCTGGGCGCCACCGGCATAGCATCCGCCCGCCACGCCGCCACCCCCGGCCTGGCCACACTCGAGCACCTTTTCACCGGCATTAAACAACGCTTCGGCAACATTTCACTCCACTGCCTTTCGGCGGCAGACATCCTGCATCTCTCCGCAGCCAACAGCACACCCGCCAGCGACATCCTCCGCCGCCTCCAGGCCGCTGGCCTCGACTCGCTGCCCGGCGACAACCTCACCGCCGACACGCTCCCCATCCACCGCGCCGCCCACCAGCTCGGCATCAGCACCACGGCCTCACTCGCCTTCGGCGCCGGCGAAACCCTTGACCAGCGCGTCGACCACCTCGAAGCGCTCTACAATTTGCAGCAGGAAACCGGCGGCTTCACCGCCTTCACGCCGCTGCCGTTCTATCCCACAGACCCCGCCCTCGCCTACTCCGAAGCCACTACCGCCATCGAGTACCTCAAGAACCTCGCCGTGAGCCGCATGTTCCTGGACAACATCCTCAACATCGAAAGCTCCCACGCCGCACAAGGCCTCAAGGTCCTGCAAATGACCCTCCGCTTCGGAGCCAACGACGTCGGCTCCGTCATGCTCGACGAAGCCACCGGTCCAGCCACCGAAGAGGAACTCCGCCGCATCATCCGCGACGCTGGCTTCAAACCCGTCCAGCGCGACACCCTCTACCGGACCTTCTTCCTCAACTAAAGCAGCACTCCCACGCGATACACTACGCGCACCGCTCTCTCGAGGTGCTCATGTCCCGCTCGTGTTGGACTCTCCTTCTCCTTTCGGCTCTCGCCGTCGTCTTCGCCCTCCCCGCTCTCGCCCTGGAGTCCGTCCCCGCACCCGAGTACCACGCCCGCCGCACCGCCCTCTCCGCCAAACTCAACGGCGGAGCCGCACTCCTCTTCGCCGCCGAAGAACCCCAGCTCGACCTCGACCCCTACCGTCAGGACGAAGACTTCTACAACCTCACCGGCTGGAACGAGCCCGGCGCCGCTCTCCTCATCGAAGCCGCAACCGCCACCACGCCCTACCGCGAAATCCTCTTCCTTCCCGCGCACAACCTGCGCCTCGAAAAGTACACCGGCACCAAGCTCACCGCCGAAACCCCTAACGCCGCGCACCTCGCCAACGCCGACGAAGTCCGCTCCATGACGGACCTCCCCATGGAGCTCAGCCGGATCACTATCGGCGACTCCACCCACTACCTCAGCAACGTCGGTGGCCGCCTCTACATCGCCAACGACCAACCCCGAGCCACCGCCACCATCGCCCTGCTCTCCGCCAGCCTCGCCAACGCCATTCCTGCTCCCTCCGAAATTCGCCAGCAGATCATGCTGCTTCGTATGACGAAAACGCCCGCAGAAATCGCCCTGCTCAAGAAGGCCGCCGACGCGTCCGTCGCCGCCCACATGGCCCTCTTCAAAGCCATCCGCCCCGGCGTAAACGAGCGCTCCATCAGCGGCCTGATCGACTACAAACTCAAGGACAATGGCTGCGAGCGCCCCAGCTACGCCTCCATCGTCGGCTCCGGCCCATTCTCCACCACGCTGCACTACTCCGCCAACGGCCGCACCATGCAGGCGGGCGACCTCGTCGTCGTCGACGCCGCCGGCGAGTTCTCCATGTACGCCTCCGACATCACCCGCACCTATCCCGTCAGCGGCCACTTCACCGCTCGCCAGCGCGAGATTTACGACATTGTGCTCGGCGCTCAAAACGCCGCTCGCCAGGCCTTTATCGCCGGCAAGTCATGGCTCGGCAACGTGCTGCAACGCGATACCCCCGACCCCAACGACCTCGACAAAATCGCCTTCGACTACATCAACACCCACGGCAAAGACCTCCACGGGCAGCCGCTCGGCAAGTACTTCGTACACTCGCTCGGCCACTCCGTCGGCATCGGCGTGCACGATCCCTACGACTACACCAAGCCCCTGCTCCCCGGCAGCGTCTTCACCATCGAACCCGGCATCTACATTCCGGAAGAGAACCTCGGCGTCCGCATCGAAGACACGTTTTACGTCAACGCCGACGGCACATTGGGCGACTTCCACGCCGCCCTCGCCCACACTGCCGACGAAGTCGAAGCAGCCATGAAGCACTAAGTTGGGCGTTACCGAACCGCCGCGTCCTGTGGCATCTGAGCCTTGATCCAGCGGTCCACCCTCGCTTCCAGCAGGTCCAGCGGCAGTGCCCCGCCATCCAGGACCTCGTCATGAAATGCCTTGATGTCGAACTTCGCTCCCAGCTGCTCCTTCGCGCGCTCGCGCAGTTCGCGAATCTTCAGCTGCCCCATCTTGTACGCCAGCGCCTGCCCTGGCCACGCGATATAACGGTCCGTCTCCGACTGCGCCAGCACGTCATTCACATCGTTCGCGTGCATGTAGGCAATCACCTGGTCGCGCGTCCAGCCTTTATCGTGGATGCCGCTATCCACCACCAGCCGCACCGCGCGAAACAACTCCGAGTTGAGCCGGCCGTAGTCTGAAACCGGGTCTTTATAGAAACCCACTTCCTTGCCCAGCTCCTCAGCATACAAGCCCCAGCCTTCGGTATAGGCCGACAAACCACCACTGCTCAAGCGAAACTTCGGCAGCCCCTGCAACTGCTGCGCCACGCTGATCTGCAGATGATGCCCGGGCACGCCCTCGTGGTACGCCACCGCTTCATCCAGCACCAGCGTCCGGTGCGTGGGATCAGCCACCGCCACCACCACCCGCCCTGCGCGCCGACCGTCCGGAGTACCCCGGTTGTAGTGCGTTGCCGCCGCCGCATCGAAGTCGGGTATCCCCTCCACCGTTACCGCCGCCTTCGGCAGCAGACCGAAAAGCTCCGGCAACTTAGGCTGCATCTGGTCAATGTACTTCTTGAAATCCGCAACGATCTGCTCTTCGCTCTTCGGGGTCCACTTCGGATCGCTGTTGATAGCCGCACGAAAGCTCGCCAGGTCCTTATACCCCTGCGCCAGCGCCAGCGTGGTCATCTCTTTCGTGATGCGGTCTACCTCCGCCAGGCCCAGCGCATGCACCGCCTCGGGCGTAATGTTCACCGTCGTCATCGACTTCACCGCTTCGGCATACCGCCGCTTGCCATCAGGCAGGCTCTCCACCGAAATCGCCGCCCGTCCCTTCGGCGCATACTCCTTGCGTAGAAACACGATGAACTGCCTGTACGCCGGAAACACATCATCGTTCACGGCCGCCGTCATCGCCGCCGTCAATCGTTTCTTGTCTGCTTCAGAAAAACTCGCGGGAAACTTCTTCGCCGGCAGCATAAACGGATTCGCCGCAATGATGCCTTCGCACTGCCCGGGCAGCTTATCCAGGATCATCTTCGGCGGCATCAGGCCATCCTTCTCGCCCGCCCGCATCACTTCGATCGTCTGCGTCAACACCCGCGGAATCTGGTGCAGCCGCGCAATGTAGTCCTCATAGTGCTGCACCGAATCCAGCGGCACGCTCAACGGCAGGTCGGCCAGGTCGGTGTGGACGCCGTTCTGCTGATTCACCGGCATCTCGTAATTCTTCAGCTCGAAGCTCACATCACGCCGCGCCAGCTGCCACTCCAGCAGCGTGTGAGAAAGCATATCGGCGTCAGTCATCCCCACCGTCGAAATCGCCCGCAGCCGCGCCAGGAAGGCGTCCGCCTCCACGTGCTGTCGCCGGACCTCCGCCAGCGACGCATCGTCCAGCAGAGCGTTATAGCGATAATCACCCACGCCAGTCGCCCGCAGCGGCGACTCCTTCAGTCCTGCCTGGTAAAACTCCTCAAACAACGCGTTCTGTGCCGCAACGCGCTCAGGCAGCGGAGAAACCTGGGCAAAAACAGCAAGAGGAAAGCCGGCGGTCAGCAGGATAAGACAGGAACGCATGCGCATGAGCCAAAGCCTAGCAGAACCTCCCAACAGCCGTATCGCCTGAGCGCATCGGATAATTGACCGTCGCGCGCCTGCCAGTCGCGTAAAATCAGGATGTATCCTCAAGTCTCCGGAGAGACCCCTCTGCTCACTCAACTTCAAGCTCTGGCGGTCTACCTCGCGTCCAACCGCGGCATTGGACACTACTGGAAGACCCACTACGCCGACCACACCTTCCGTAACGTCTACCGCTGGAACGCCTTCGACGTCTCGCTGCTGGTCCCGTATTTCATCGTCATGGTCATCCTGGCGTTCTACGGCATCCATCGCTATCAACTGGTCTGGCTCTACTATCGCAATCGCCGTAACGAGGCCCGCTCTAACGAGCCGCCGGCACAATTCGACGAGGCCGAACTTCCCTTCGTCACCATCCAGCTGCCCATCTATAACGAGCAGTTCGTCATCGACCGCCTGATCGACGCCTGCTGCCGCCTCGACTATCCCCGCGACCGCTTCGAGATCCAGCTCCTCGACGACTCCACCGACGAAACCATCAACGTCGCCGCCGGCATCGTCGCACGCTACGCCGCCGGCATCGAAGGCCTTGCCCCGCAGCCGGTCGTGCACATGCACCGCACTAACCGCTACGGCTACAAGGCCGGCGCCCTCGAAGAAGGCCTCAAAACCGCCAAGGGCGAGCTCATCGCCATCTTCGACGCCGACTTCGGTCCCCCGCCCACCTGGCTGATGCAGGTCGTCCACCACTTCGCCGAGCCCGGCGTCGGCATGGTGCAGACCCGCTGGACGCACCTCAACCGCAACTACAGCTTCCTCACCCAGGTCGAAGCGATCCTGCTCGACGGCCACTTCGTGCTCGAACACGGCGGCCGCTCCCGCGCTGGCGTTTTCTTCAACTTCAACGGCACCGCCGGCATGTGGCGGCGTCAGGCCATCGACGAAGCCGGCGGCTGGCAACACGACACCCTGACCGAAGACACCGACCTCAGCTACCGCGCGCAACTCAAGGGCTGGAAGTTCAAATACCTGCAGGACGTCGAGTGCCCCGCCGAGCTCCCCATCGAAATGACCGCCTTCAAAACCCAGCAGGCACGCTGGGCAAAGGGCCTCATCCAGACCGGCAAAAAAGTGCTCCCGCAGGTCATGCGCTCGGACGTTCCCTTCCGCATCAAGCTCGAAGCCTGGTACCACCTCACCGCCAACATCAGCTACCCGCTGATGATCGTGCTCAGCACCCTGCTCATGCCGGCGATGATCATCCGCTCCTGGCAGGGCCCCATCCAGATGGTGCTCATCGACCTGCCGCTCTTCATGGCCAGCACCATGTCGGTCTCGTCCTTCTACCTCGTCAGCCAGAAAGAGCTCTTTCCGCGCACCTGGTACAAAACCTTTCTGTACCTGCCCTTCCTCATGTCACTCGGCGTCGGCCTCACCATTACCAACACCAAAGCCGTCCTCGAAGCCCTCGTCGGTCACAAGTCCGCCTTCGCCCGCACGCCCAAGTACCGTGTCGCCGCCAAGGGCGAGAAGTCCCAGGCCAAGGTCTACCGCAAGCGCCTCGGCATCATCCCGTGGATCGAGCTCGCCATAGGCTGCTACTTCGCCTGGACAGTCTGGTATGCCGTCACCAGCGAGAATTACTTCACCATCCCCTTCCTTCTGCTCTTCGTCCTCGGCTACTGGTACACCGGCCTGCTGAGCCTCCTGCAGGGCCGCTTCGAACGCAACAGCAGCCGCGGCCAGGAGATCCACGAGAAGCCCTACCCCGTCGGCATCTAGCAGCCATGACCACTTTGCCGCAGTGGCTCGATCAACATCACTTGCTGCTTGGTTTCATTGGCGTGGTCACCGCCCCTTATTTCGTTTACAGCGCTTACGTTCGTCCCTTGCAACAACTCACGGCAGCTTATCCGGGCGATCCGTCATCGACGAAGGAGGGTATCGTCATCACCTTCATCCTCATTCACCCTCTTTCTTCTTTTGAATCGCGTTTCTTTGCCCGCGCCAAGGCAGACCACGAAAATCTCTACCTGACGTTTCGGAATCCGCGGCGCTCCACCGCTGCCATTCCATGGGACGATATCGCCGTCCGTCCATCGATCAACCCCCTCCATGCGTTCCGAACCTATCTGCGCATCGGCGGTTTCAGTGAACTTCGCGCCAGGCTAAAAACCTCCGAGTGGGACAATCTGGTGGCAATGCGCAATCGAGCGACCGCCGCTTTCCGCAAGGCGCAACTGCCCTCACCCACTGAAGTCTTCATCGCTCCGAGGCATCGTGAAGGTCCTCGTAATCGACAATAGAAAAGGCCCGCCGAAGCGGGCCTTTTCACATTTGACCTCAACCAATCGTTAGAACCGGATGCCGACCTTGATCGGCATATAGCTCGTGTGATTGCTATTCGCTGGGAAATCGTTCGTTGCCAGGTAGTTGGTGGTGTTCACCGTGCTGAGCGTAATGCCCGTGCGCTGCGAGTTCGGAATGTACACGTAACGCGCCTCAGCGAAGAGGTGCGAGTTCGAGAAGCGAGAAGTTTTATACGTAATCCCGAAGCCACCGTTGTAGCCCGGCGCATTCGACGTGTAGTGGTCGATGATCTGGTTAGCCTGATACTGATAGCAACCAAATGCATCGCACGCGACACTGAGGGTTGGCGTGGTGAAGTCCGCAACCTTATGATAGAACCCCACGCCACCCACCACGTACGCTCCCAGGCCTTCACCCGAATAGAACGTATAGGTAGGATTCAGCGTCAGTGACATCACATGCGTGTTGCCGTCCAGGCCAGGGAGCGCCGGAACGTAGTTCGGGTTGCCGGGGCTCAGCCCGTTCTGCGTATCGAAGATTGAAATGATGCGGTTGTACAGCGCCAGCTGATTGCCCAGCGTATTCCCGTTGAAGCCAAAGTTGTCGTAGTCGAACTGCACCAGCACACCGAAGGTCTTGTTGAAGTTGCGTCCGCCGCCCACTCCAAATCCCCAACTCGGATTCAGCGTGTCGTGCGTGGTACTCACCGGCTGCGTCAGTCCGGCGTCGGCCATAAACGCCCACTTGTTCGATCCGTCAGCATTCGTATTGCCGCCCCGGTACCGAGGCCGCCCGTAGCGCCTGGAGGGCGGCTGTGCATGGTCCTTGGCCGCAGCCACAAAGTCGAAGTGGTTCTCGGCCACCGCTGTCTCATTGGCCGCGCTGCTGGACGAAAACATCGCATCTTGGCTCTGCGCGGGCATCTGGAGGTTCAGTTTTGGTTCGGTCGCTGCGCTCTGCGCCTGCGCGGCAACCATCCCCACACCCAACAGGGCTGACAGGGCGACAGTGCGACTGGCAAAAAAAATAAGGCGATTCTGCGTCTTCATCGTAGGGCTACTCCTTGAAAGGGAACGGACAGGTCTTCCGCCTCCGTTAACCCATCCTCCGGGCTAATGTTGCGGTCAGCAAACGTGCGTGCTTTCCTTCATGAGACGGGTGAAAACCCATTAAGGATGCAGTTGTATGTTTCATCAGCCATTGACGGCTACCCGTTTGTTTGAAACCCGAGATGCCCGCAAGAGCCGCGAATCATTGGAATGGAACGCGTGGCGCAACCGTTATCTGCAAGACCCTTGCTCAACAATCTTTGCAAGTACGGCGGACTTGGATCGCTAACCCGCCGGACTCGTCGAAGGAGCTGAACCGTTGGCGTCGGGGAGTGATCATGGCTGAATTTTCCTGCTCGCCATACCTTTGACACTCTCGTCGCGACTCTTGCGACCCGGCATGAGCACCATCACTTTACTACTCCAACTTCAGTGATCGCCTGCGAACTGGCATCGGTTAGCTGTCGAACATAAGCTATAGTAAACAAGCGGGTTATTACGTTAGTTCTCAAATAGAGAACAGTCCGCCCTATTGGTCGCTGCCAACACCGTAGCCTCCAAAAAGGCAAAACAGCCCGCACTTGAGTTTCATCTCTCTGACTCCCAAGTACCGCACTCAGGACATAGCAATAGGGCAGACGAACGTTTTCAAGGCTACAGGGCCGAGTTCGCCAGTCATGCACGACGACCATTGCTCTTTCCACGAGCTTTGAGTGAAAGGTTTATAGATCATCGAGGTCAGGCGGGCATGAATACGCACGTGACTTGTCTGATCTCAACGGAGTCATCTTGAAAAACTACGCAGCGCTGTTCACGTTTTTCCTTATCCTTCTTTCAGCTACTTCTTCAAGAGCTGATCAACTGACACTACTGGGCACAGCCAGCACCTTCGCCGTTCTCGGAGCTTCTACCGTCACCAACGTGGGCCCCAGCATCATCAATGGCGATCTCGGGCTCAGTCCCGGGACCTCCATCACCAATTTCCCTCCCGGCATCGTCGATGGCCTGGTCCACAACAGCGATACCGCAGCCATTACCGCGCAAGCCGATGCTTTGGCTGCCTACAATTACCTCGCCAATCTTGCCAGCATCAGCACCCCGCACGACCTCTCCGGCGAGAATCTCGGCGCGCGTACCCTCGGGCCCGGCGTCTACTCTTATGTCGGCGACGCTGAACTGAACGGCACTCTCACCCTCGATTTCGGTGGCACAAACGACGCCGACATCGTCATTGAAATCGCCTTCGCGCTGAAGACCGACACGGACTCGGTCGTAACCGTTATCAACAAGGGCACCAACGACAACGTCTACTACCGCGTCGGCAGCTCCGCCACACTCGGCCTCAACAGCACCTTCGCCGGCGACATCCTCGCGAACTCCAGCATCACCCTCAACACCGGCGCCGGCAGCAGCTGTGGCAGTGTGATCGCCCTCAACGGAGCCGTCACCCTGAACAACAGCACGGTCAACAACTGCTCCTCCACCGGAAGCAACATTACGGCCTTCGTCCCCGTCACCAACCCTGTCCCCGAACCCTCAACCCTCCTGCTGCTCAGCACCGGCATGATCGGCGCCGCAGCAACGCTCCGCCGCTCCAGGCTCTGAACTCATTCCAACCCAAAGCAAGCGGCGACCCACAAAGGGTCGCCGCTTTACGCTTTATTCACTATTCAGTGCTTTAGTGAATGTCGAACTGCTCGGGATGAAGTGAAGGATCGCTCTTGACCAGGATAGTCCGTCCGCACATCTCCTCCATCTCCTGCAGCCACTTGGTTCCCGGCGCCTTCAACTGCTTCACCACTTCCGGGTTCACCCTCAGCATCACATCGCCGCGATCCAGGTGCTTCTGCATCTTCTTCATCTCGATGTAGATGTCGTTGCACACCGTCACCGGCGACTTCACCATGCCCGTACCCTGGCACACGCCGCAGGTCGTAGACAGCGTCCGCTCCAGCGACTGCTTCACCCGCTTGCGCGTAATCGCCACCAGGCCGAAATCGTTGAACTGCAAGACCTTCGACGGCGCGCGGTCAGACTTCAACTCGTCTTCCAGGGCGGCCATCACCTTGTTCCGGTTCTTGCGCTCGTCCATGTCGATGAAGTCAATGATGATGATGCCACCCAGGTCGCGCAGCCGGATCTGCCGCACAATCTCGGGGATCGCATCCAGGTTCGTCTTCACGATCGTATCTTCCAGGCGAGCCGTCTTGCCCACAAACTTGCCCGTGTTGATGTCGATCGCCACCAGCGCCTCGGTCTGGTTGATCACAATCGATCCACCTGACTTCAGCCAAACCTTCGAACGCAGCGCCTTGTTGATCTCCTCGGTGATGCCGAACTGCTCAAACAGCGGCGTCTCCTTGGTGTACAGCTTCACCCGCCGGATCAGGCTCGGCTGGAAGCTCTGCAGGAAGCGCAGCACGCGCTCGTACTCGCTTTCAGAGTCCACCCAGATGGCCGAGAAGTTGTCCGTCACCTGGTCGCGCAGAATGCGCTCGATCAAATTTAGATCGTGATAGATCAAGGCAGGCGACTTTGACGAGTCAGAACGCTGCTTGATGTCGGCCCACAGGTTCAGCAGGAAGCGCAAATCGCTCCGCAGCTCATCTTCCCCCGCGCTGGCCGCGGCCGTGCGCACAATAAAGCCGCCCGAAGCATCGCCCTTCTCACTCAGCAGGATTTCCTTCAACCGGCGCCGTTCGCCGTCGCTCTCAATCTTGCGCGACACGCCAACGTGATTCACCGTCGGCATGAACACCAGGAAGCGTCCCGGCAAAGCGATGTGCGACGTGATGCGCGCACCCTTCTTCGCAATCGGCTCCTTCGCAATCTGCACCAGCAGCTCCTGCCCCGGCTTCAGCAGGTCGCTGATATCCGGCAGGTTGGTCGACTGCATCGACTGACGCGACCGTCCGCCGCCACTGCCACCGCCACCCGAGCGCGAATTGGCCATACCGCGGCCATCCCGCCGTCCCCGGTCACGATCACCGCGGCCACGGCCGCGATCACGATCGCCACGGCCATCCCGCCGCGGGCGGCGATCGCCCTCGCGCCCAGCCGGACGCTCCGTACGCGCCGCACCATCAGCCTGTGCGCCCTCTTCGCCCTGCGCCGTCTCTTCAAAATCTCCCGACTCCGAAAACTCGTCCTCTTCGCCTTCGCTCACTTCGCTGCCAGAGAGTCCCTCTTCTTCTTCCTCGCCGTTGTCGAACTCGTCGTGGTCCAGGTCCTCTTCGTCGATATCGAAGTCGTCGTCCTCATCGATCGGGTCCGCCGGCCGCGTGATCTGGTCGATCGACATCTCGCGGATCATGCTGCCCAGATCGGCCGCATTCTCCAGCGTCTCTTCTTCCATATCGTCGTCGCCGCCGGCATGGAGCATAGGCAAATCGCCTTCGTCCTCGTCCAGCTCTTCCTCTTCAAGCTGACCGTCGCCCGGCGCATAACCCTGTGCCGCAGACGGCACAACCGCTCCCGTCTGCGCCTCCGCCAGCGTCACCGACTGCACCGCAGCCTCATGCGCAATAGGGGCCGCAACCTGGTCGGCAACATGAACTTCTTCTGCCAGCTCTACCGGAGCCGACAGCATCTCGCCGGTGGGCTGCACGGCGGTAAAGGCATGTGCGTCGATCTCTGGCGCAACCGGCGTTTCGACATACGCATCCTGCTCCTCAGCAACGAACACCGGTGCCTGCGGCTGCGCAAACTCGGCAGGGTTGACCAGCGCTTCCGGCTCCATCGCTTCAGCTGCAGCGAAATCTACCGGCGCGCTCTGACGAAACTCGCTCGGCGCAACCGGATCCACCTTGAACGACACC
Organism: uncultured Acidobacteriota bacterium; assembly: GCA_903873705.1. Classification (GTDB taxonomy): domain Bacteria; phylum Acidobacteriota; class Terriglobia; order Terriglobales; family Acidobacteriaceae; genus Granulicella. The sequence continues at coordinate 67,871 of CAIQPK010000009.1, read as the reverse complement.
GAAGCATCCTCTTCCGGCTCATACTCCACCGGCTCACTGAACGCCTCAACCAGCGGCTCTTCCACCACCGGCGCATCGGCTGAAGTCTCAAAAACTTCGTCAGGTGGCTCGATGGTCAGCGGACGCTCCAGCGCAAAATCACCGGGCTCATGCGCCGACGTCACCGCCGGCTGTACAGCCTCCGAAGGGTCCAGCTTCTGCGACTGAAACTCCTGCCGCCCAAACCGCTCACGGCCCGAACGCTCCTCACGGCCGCGTCCACCCCGATCACGCTCTCCGCGAGCATTGCCACCACGATCAGTGCCTCCACGATCATTGCCACCCCGATCAGTGCCTCCACGATCATTGCCACCCCGATGCCGCGACAACGTCTCGCCCGGGAGCACCGATCCGCCGTCCCAGTTCGGATCAACGACGAACTCCGTCGAAGGCTTCGCCGTAACAAAGGTCACATTGGCAGGCGTAGCCGCCGGAACGGCACTCGCTTCGGGCGCTCCATCCGCTCCACGGCGATACTTAGAAAGCGACTCACCCGGCAGGATAAACGGTTCAACCGCCGGCGCAGACGACGTCTCCTCGACATCCGACCCGCCACGCGCTTCCCGCGGAGCAAACCGCTCGCGCCCGCCATCCCGTCCGCCGCGATCTCCACGGCCACCACGGTCACGCCCGCCACGATCCCGGCCACCACGGTCGCCTCGATCCGAACGCTCAGGACGCGCCACCGGCTCGTCGCGGGGAACCTCAACCGCAGCCGCGCTCATTTCCGGTACTTCGCCACCCTCACCCTGCGACTCCGCCGTCTGCGGCGTCTCATCGCCAGTCCCACGTCCGCGACGCCGGCCCCGGCGTCCACGCCAACGGCGTCCGCCATCTGCCCCGGGAGCGCCTTCACCCACATCGCCCGCGTCACCATCCTGCGGCTCAACATGGACGGCATCGCCAGCAACGGTGCGCGGCTCGTCGCTAACGCTCGGCCGTGCCTCCGCGGTCCGCCCTTCATTTCCAGCGCGCGCTTCGCCACCTGAGCGCCCATCACGGCCGCCGCGATTGCGATTGCGCCCGCCACGGTCACGGTCGCCTCGGCCCTCGCCACGCCCGCCTTCACTGCGTCCACCTTCACTGCGGCTGCTCTCGCTGCGTGCGACAACCTCTTCGCCCGCACCCGCAGACTCGCCGGTCGGCTCAGCATCGCGCCGAGGCCTCTCGCCCCGGTCACGCCGCCCACCTCCGCCACGTGCGTCGCTGGTCTCGAAGTCCGCGGAGTCGCCGGCTTCTTCCATGAAATCAGTGATGTAGAGGAACGCATCGCGTTCGAGCCCGATGTCCACAAAGCTCGACTGCATCCCCGGAAGCACGCGCGTCACGCGTCCGTTGTAAATGGAGCCCGCCAGCGTGTATTCGTTCTCACGCTCGTAATACATCTCCGCCAGGGCGTCGTTTTCGACGATAGCCAGACGCGTCTCGTGCGGCGTGCTGGATATATAAATTTCTTTCGACATTGCTGCTCTGCTTTCTGCACGCCCGTCCTTCAGGACGGTGTCGTGCGGCAGAACAGGCTCGAGGTCGCGCCTAGGGTTATTACCCTAGGCAGCCACCGGGAGGGCGGACAGCATGCATGGAGCGGAAACTGGGGGTGGTGTCTGGTAAGCGAAGCCGCTGTTGCGAACGTCGCCCTCCGTCCGCGCTGCGCGGCCCGAAGGAATTGTGCCAGAAAATTTGTCCAGTGAAAAACCGCGTGCCTCGAAAGGCGTGAACTCGCAAAAGGATATTGTGGCCTGCACAACCTCTTGCCGAGGCGGAGCCGTTAACCATCCCATTGCGTCCATTCGCAAAACCTGTCCGGCCACCGGAGTCGATCCGAGCCTGGCCGGCCTTCTGAATAATCTTGATGTTGCTGCTCCGGGAAAAATCGCGTCAGCGCATCCGGAGGGAGCAACGTTGGCCTGCCCGGAAATTCCTGCCGGACAGTGCTGCCTCTAGTATGCACCATCGCCGGGGCACACCGCAGTCCCCAAGTCACGAAATCTTCATCCGGGCCCATTCCCGCACCGAAACTGCTCCATCCTACGTCGCTTCCGGAACCACGCTCTTGAACCCATAGGTCTCGTATCGTGCCGAAATCTTACCCTCCGCGACGCTCACCACCGTGTAGCCTTCCGGCGTTCCCATCAGCGACCCCTTCCACCAGTTCCCGCACACTGCTCCGCCCGTCACGTAAGGAACACCATGCCACGTCACCGTCTCCCAGATGTGCGTATGGCCCTGCAGCACGCCCACCACGTTGTGCTTGTCGAAGATCGCAATCACCTGTTCCGAGTTCCCAATCGACAACTCCCCGCGACCCGTGCGCCGGTCCGGCCGCAGCTTCACGTAAGAGTCAAACGCCGTAACCAGCGGAATGTGGGTCGTCACGATCACCGGCGTCCCCGGCTGCAGCTTGCCCAGATCGTCCGCAAGCCACTCCAATTGTTCATCCCCAATGTGCCCCGTATAACCCGTCTGGTCGTCGTTCGGCAGCACCGAGTCCAGCACCAGGAAGTGCACGCCCTTGTGATCGAAGCTGTAGTTAGGCCGCCCAAACCGCTCTTCATACATCTTCTTGCCATAAACCGTATCGGCCTTCGACGTCCTACCCTTGCTCGAAATCCCAAAGCAATCGTGGTTTCCGCAGGTGTGGTAAACCTTCATGCCAAGATCCTGCTCGGTCTTGCCGTACAGATCAAACAGCGCCGACGCGCGCTCCTTCGACACGTCCATGCTGTCGAATACATGATCTCCACCCTGCAAAACAAAATCCGCCTTCGCCAGCCGAGCCTTCTTGAACGCCATATCGCAGCCCTGCGCGCCATTCAACTCCGGCTGGAGGTGTGTGTCGGTCAGAAACAGAAATTCAAATTTCTCCGCTTTCGGAGCCGCAAGCGCCGTCTCAGGATCCAACGCTACTGCGGCAGCCGCGCCGCCCAGATACGAAAGAAACTGCCTGCGAGAAGGAACCATCATGCCGCCAGTCTATCCACAAATCAAAAACAGACAGTAAAACTTCACAAACCATCTGACACCAGCGACGGATAGCCCGTTCTCTGCCCTAGTTCACAAAGCGCCGCATCCGGATGTTCATCACGATCCCCAGCGCCAGAAACGTATAAATCACGCTCGAGCCGCCATAGCTCATCAGCGGCAGCGGAATCCCCGTCACCGGCATCAACCCCACGCACATCCCGATGTTGATCGCGATCTGAAACAGCATGATCCCGGCTATCCCCATGACGATCAGCGTCCCAGGCGGATCGGCCGCCGTCTGGGCGTTCTGCACCAGACGCACCAGGATCAGGAAGTAGAGAAACAGTACCCCCATCGCCCCCACAAACCCATGCTCCTCGCAGAACGCCGCGAAGATGAAGTCCGTATAAGGAATCGGCAGAAAGTCCCCCTGGGTCTGGGTTCCCTTGTTCATCCCCTTACCCCAGACGCCACCCGACCCCACCGCAATCAGCGACTGCCGAATCTGGTAACCCGATCCCTTCGGGTCCGTATCCGGATTGATAAACGCATCAATGCGCTTCTGCTGATACGGCTTCAACCGCTTACCGGTAGCCAGCCCGACCCCGCCCAACACCAGCAGTCCCAAAAGCACAATTCCCGCCTGCTTCAGCCGCATCCCACCCAGGAACAAACCCACCACCAGCACGGGAAGGTACGTCAGCGCCGTGCCCAGATCGGGTTGCTTCAGCACCAGCGCCATCGGAATCCCCACCAGCGCAAAAGCCTTACCCACATCCGACCAGCTCAAATCCCGCCCTTCGCCCGCCCGACCCCACAAATACCGTGCCATGGCGATGATCAGCACCAACTTCACCCACTCCGACGGCTGAAAGTGCGCCCCGCCGCCCAGGTTGATCCACCGCCGCGCCCCCAGCACCTTCTTACCCACCACCAGCACAGCCAGCAGCGATACGATGCTTACCCCGTAAGCCCACGGCGCAATATCCAGCAGCCGGTGATAATCCAGCGCAGAAATCGCGAACATCACCACGATCCCGATCAGCAGGAAGATCATCTGCTTCTGATGAAACCCGTGAAACTTCGTCATCTCCGTAGCCGAACGGATCTCCAGCACGCTGATCAGCGAGAGCAGCATCACGAATCCCAGCAGGACCCAGTCGAAATCGCGAAATCCTCTAAATCGAAACATGTGCTTCGCAACAGTGTAGCGGCAGAGCTACTGCCCCGTAGGCGAAGAGGCCGCCGCCGTCACCATCTTCGACTTATCCGCCTCATCCACCTGCGGCGTTTCGGCAATGTGCAGGTTCCCCGCAGCCTTGCGCTGCTTGGTCACGAACGTATCGATAATGTTCGCCGCCAGTTTCGCCGAGTTCGCTCCCTGGTCGCCGTTCTGCCACAGCACGGCCACCACGATGTCGGGATTCCGCCGCGGCGCCATGCCCACAAACCACGAGTTCGGTACCGTCTTGTGTCCCCCGCCCGACCTCGCCAGCGCGTCATGGCTCATCACCTGCGCCGTGCCCGTCTTACCAATAAAGTCGATGCCTTCCATATGCGATGCCGCAGCCGTCCCCATAATCGTCGTCTGCGCCATCGCATCCGTGATCGTCTGCCAATTCGCCGCCGTCAGCGGCACGGTCTTGTCACCCGACCCGCTGAACGTGCTCTGCACCGCTGAAAGCTGCTCCGGCGGAATCCCCTCCGGCAGCACCACGTGCGGCCGCCGCAGAACGCCCCCCGAAGCAATCCCGCTCAGCGCACGCGCCAGTTGCAGCGGAGTCGCTTCAATCGCGCCCTGCCCAATACCCACCGAAATCGTCTCGCCGGCATACCACTTGTCATGCTGCGTCTTCAGCTTCCACGCCGTCGACGGCATCACCCCCGACGCCTCTTCCGGCAAATCGATACCCGTCCGCTGAGAAATACCCACGGAAGTCGCATACTTCGCCATGGTGTCGATACCCAGCTTGTTGGCCAGCGTGTAAAAAAACGTGTCGCAAGAGAGCGGTATCGCGTTGTTGATGTTCACGCCACCGTGGTGCCGGTCGCACTTGAAGTAGTGCCCATAAAAGTCCGCGCCGCCCGTGCAGTTCACCTGCAGCGTCTCCGCCACGCCTTCCTGCAGCCCCGCCATCGACATGATGATCTTGAACGTCGACCCCGGCGCCAGCTGCGCCTGGATGGTCTTGTTCATCATCGGATGGTCCTCGTCATTCACAATCGACGACCAGTACGCCTTGCTCAAATGCAGAAACTGGTTGGGATCGAACGTCGGTCGAGACGCCATCGCCAGGATTTCGCCGTTATGCGGATCCATCACGACGATCCCCCCAACGCGCCCTTCCAGCTGCTTCTCCACCGCCTTCTGAATATCCAGGTCGATCGTCAGGTGAATATCCTGCCCCGGCGTAGCCAGTTCCTGCCCCAGCTGACCCACCTCCTTGCCGTGCGAGTTCACCACCACATTGCGCGAGCCGTCCACACCGCGCAGCACCCCGTCATACGCCTGTTCCACACCCGACTTGCCCACCACATCGCCCGGCGAGTAAGCCGCATACTTCGACGAATTCAGATCGTTCTCGCTCACCTCGCCCACATACCCGATCAGGTGTGCCGCAAACCCATCCCGCGGATACAGCCGGCGCTGCTCATCCAGCGTCTCCAGCTCTGGCAGCTCGTTGCGATGCGCCTCGACAAACGCCTGCTCATCCGGCGTGATGTCCTGCTTCAACGGCAGCGGCTGATACTTCGGCGCATACGCATAGCGCTTCAGCGTAGCCTCGATCTGCTCTATGGGGAGATGCAGCCCCGCTGCAATCAACGGCAGATCGGCATCAAGATTCTTCTGCTGCTCACGCAACAGGTAGCAGCTCACCGAAGGATAGTTGTCGACGATGATGCGGCCTTCGCGATCGAAAATCTTCCCCCGCGGCGCCAGCACCGGCACCTTCCGAACCCGGTTCTGCTCAGCCAGCACCCGATAGTTGCTCGCACCCAGCACCTGCAGCCGCCACAAACCCACCGCCAGCACCAGCAGCACCGCCGCAATGATGTACTGCGAAGCGTGCAGCTTCACCGCTGACAATTTCTCTTTGCGTTCGACGTGCCGCGTATCCATCGTGAGTGCCTTCTGCCCTTATTTTACGCCGCTTTTCGTGGCCCAACTCAGGCCTAGTCCCGGTGCCGGAACGTATCGAGCATAAAGAAAATAGGCACCGCCACCACCGTATTGCACACCGCCCTCAACAGCTCATAGAGCGGCCGCAGATGCGCATCGGCGTTCCCCACCAGGAAGTGCTCGATCAGGTAAAGCAGCAGGCTCTGCATCAGGCAGAAGACAAAATTGATTGCCACCCGGTTCACCAGGTTGTCGGCATCCACCGCAAATCCCAGGCTCGCCGCGATGTAGCCCACAATCGCCTTCGCAATCCCGTTCACACCCAGTGGCAGACTGGTCAAGCCGTCCTGAAACAGCCCGATAAAGGTCCCCGTCACCGTTCCCGCGATGGGACTGCGCGGCGACAGCGCGAAAAAAATCACCACGATCAGCGGCAGGTCCAGGATAATCAGCCGCGTCCACAGCCGTGGCAGCACCGCCTGCAGCAGCACGGCCGCCACCGGCACCAGCAGCGTCACCGCCGGATGAAAGGCGTACTGGTCGAGCTCCTGTCGAGATGTGTAACTGTGTTCGGCCATAGTTTTACGGTTGCGGCTCACCCTTCGGTTTCGCCGCTTCAGGCGCCTTCACCGGAGCACCCGCTTTAGGCGCTCCCGGAGTCAAGTCTTCCGCCGAAGGCGTCGTCCCCGGCGTGTATTTGTCCGGATGCAGCGTCGGCTGCGGTCGCGGCACAATCGGCAGCGGAGGTTTCCCATCCGGCGTCGCTGCTGGCGCAACCGCTCCCGGCGCCACCGGCGCATCATCATCATGAATACTCGGCAGCCGTTCCGCTGCCAGGTCGGCAGCGCGCTTCGCACTTGCTGTCGCCAGTGCTGAATCCGCATCCTGCTGCGCCAGCGCCGGCAGCGTCGACTGCGTCCCGGTCACCACCAGCACCTCTTCCAGCCGAGCCAGGTCCGCCGCTGGCTTGATCGTGATCGCCGTATAAGGCTGATGCTCCGGGTCAGGCGCAATCGCCGTAATTACCCCCACCGGCAGTCCGCGCGGGAACACACCATCGCCTCCCGACGTGATCACCTGCTCGCCCGGCTTGATCCGCGAGTCCGCCGTCAGGTTGTTGATCAGCACTTTTCCGCTGGCATCGCCGCGCAGAATCCCGCGAATCCGCGTCGACTGCAGAATCACTCCGGCACCCGCCGTCGGATCGTTGATCAGCAGCAGTTGCGCGGTGTGCGGAAACACATCGCGCACTTTACCCACCACGCCATCCGGAGTCATCACTGGCTGATCAGGCCGTATGCCGTCGTTCGATCCCTTGTCGATATACACCAGCCGCGAGCGGTCGCTCCCGCTGGTCCCGATCACCTGCGCCGCTACAGTCGACGCAATGTACTGCTGCTTGAACGCCAGCAGCGCCTGGACCCGCCGACCCTGCTCAGCGTCCTCGGCAAACGCCGCCTGTTCCTGCCTCAGCCGCGCCACTTCCTGCTGCAGGTCACGATTCTGCTGCCGCGTGTGCCTCAGGTCAACGTAGTTCGACCACACACTACGCACATTCAGATTTCCGCCATGCAACAGCCGTTCGATCGGTGTCACCGTCATCACGGTCAAATGCCGCAGCCGCGACACCCTCGGCCCATCCGCCTCATTGCCGCGCACCTCGTTGTTCTGCACCTGCACCGCCAGCGCAATCGTCTGCAGCAGCACGAAGGCCACCAGCACCAGCGGATTTTTGAAGCGCGAGAAAAACGAGTCCATAAGGAAAAATGCAGCCTATTCCGATTCTAGCGGCTAGCAGACACCCTCAAATGCTCATCACTCACAGTCGGCCCCGCCCCGTCCCTTCTCCGCCAACATCGCACCCCCATGCGTTCGCAAAGGCCACGCATGGCATCCTATCAACTGAGGAGAACGACCATGCCCAACACCATCGGCCAACGCGCCATCGAGTTCCATAACCTCGCCGCCCAGGCCCACCTTGAAGCCGCGGCATCCCACAACAAGGGCGACCATCTCAGCGCCCACGAGCAATCCAAGCTAGCCCAGGAGCACGCCGCAGAAGCCCATCGCCACTCCCAGGAACTAGCCAAAGAAAACAAGTAATCCCAGCTACTCAAAGCCAGACCCCAACAACAAGACCAGCCATCCTGAATGGACGCTGGTCTTCGCTTTTGGAGGGTACGAGCTTCAGCCCCCACATGAGGAGCCCATAAACCAAGGGGCTTCAGCCTCGGAGGCCAACCCCCGCCAATACCTCAAAAAGGCTTGTTCGTGCCCGTTCCCGAACCCGAACCACTCCCCGCACCGGTCCCCTGATTCGTCCCTGTTCCATTTCCCAGCGGATTATTTCCCCCCGCGTTCGACTTCCCACTCGTCGCATCGCTGCCAAACGCGGAAGCCGCCGTCGACCCCACGCCGCCGCCCAGAATATTAGCCTTCGCATACATCAGCTCAATCCGCGGATCGTACAAGAACTCCCAGGTGTCGTAGCTTTCCTGCTGATTCGGCGTCAGAATCGACTGCCCCGACCGAGCACTCCCCACGCCCATAATCTGCCCCACTCCGCCAGAGCCTCCCGCACTCGACCCAAACGCCGATGGAGTGCTGCTTCCCGCCCCCGTCGTCGCAATCCCCGGCGCGCCCGCGGCACCGCCAGACGTGCTCGTCGTCGTCTTCTGATCGCAGAACGCACTCGTCGCCGCGCTGCACCCCGTATTGATCGAAGTCCCGCTAGTACCCGGTGTTCCGCCTGTCCCCGGCGAAGCCATACTGCTCGCCGACCCGAGCCCGCCCCCAATGCCCTTCGCATCCAAACCACCCAGCGGCTCGCCGAAGAACCCCTTCACCGTCGTCTGGTTCTGCCCCACCCGAATAATCCGCCAATCCGTCTTCCCTGTCAGCGGATCGACGTATTGATGCCGCAAAAACCGCACGTTATTCGACTTCTCCAGCGCTTCCAGAGAAGGCGGATACGAGTTGAACTTGCGATAGTACAGCCGGATCGCCCGGACATACTGCTCCGCCCGGTGCGCGCTTTCCACTTCCTTGTCCCGCCGCAAATCCCGCGCCACCACCGGCACGGCCACCGCCAGCGCAATCAGCACCAGCGCCACCATCACCACCATGGCCAGCAGCAGGTAGCCCTCTTCACCGGTCTCGAGCTTCGCGTTGTGAGTCGGCTCTCGCATCATGCCATCAGCAAAAGTCAGGCCCACCAGCACCTGCCTCTTAATCTCTAATCTGTATTTTCTAATCCCTAGTTCGACTGCAGCGGCAGCGTCTGCGTATTGCTATTCGCCATGTCTTCCACCTGGATACTCCCAGCTGAAATCGACACGATCCGATACTTTCGCGCCACAATATCGCCCTGCGAAGCCAGGAACACATCATCGCCCTGCAGCAAAAACGCCTGCCGAGTCCCATTAGCCCGCGTAGCCGTCCCAAAGAACTTCAGGTTGATCGGCGGCGGCGGCGGCGGCCCCGGCGGCGGCGTGTACACCTGCTGCGGTGGCGGCAAATTCTTTCTCACCGGCGCAATCACCTTCGGAATCACCACGGCAGGCACATACGAAGCCGAGAAAACATTCCGCCCTGACCCCGCATAAACCAGGTGCTCGGTCCGCAGCATCGCGCTCTGATCCAGCGTCGGGTCCAGGCTCGCCGAGGACGTCGCCATCTTCTTCGCCGGAACCCCCGCCGCATTACCCGTGGGCATCGTGGCTACTTTTTCCTGCCCGTTGCCCGCATTCGTGGTCGTCCGGCTATCCGTCCCTGCAATCGCATTATTCGTCGTGCTGATCCCCTGCGCCAACGGTCCCTGCGGTCGCGGCGCAATCGGCGCACTGCTTCCACCGAACTGGCTGTACAGCGTATACAGCACCGCTATGACGGCAATCGTACCCAGCACGCCTGCGGCAATCGTCTTCGTCCGATTCTCCGTGCCGGCCTTCATCGCGCACCTCCCGGCCGGCGCGGCATCCGCAGCGGAGGCGTCGACCCAGCAGGCGTGGCCACATTCGCCGCCGCTGCCGATGCCCCAGCCTCTGCGGCCGCTTCAGCCTGCGGTGTATCGGCCATCGGCTCTTCCGGACGCGGCTGGCGCAGGTAAGTCGTAATCCGCATCCGCAGATTCACTTGCCCGTTGCTCGCCCCGGTAAACGTGATCCCGTTGATCACAAAAAACATCTTGTCGCGTTCGAGCGTATTGATCAGTTGCACCAGCGGCCGGTAATCTCCCGCCAGACTCGCATCCATGCGCACTTCAATCAGCTCGCCCGTACCGGTGAGCGCTGGCGTCTGCGCGTATTGCACGCGAGACAGCCGCACATTCTCCCGCTTGGTCAGCGCTCCCAGCTCCGCCGCCACCTGCGAGTACGCATACGGCAACCGCTGCGCATAAAATGCATCTGCCTGCGCAGTCGAGTCCACCAGCTTCACATCGAGCCCGCGCAACGGCAGCGCCGCAATCTCCGCCGCCCGCAGCTGCGCATACTGCTGCGCCACCGCGTCCGCGTTGTTCGCATGAAGCTGCTGCACCAGGAACCCCAGGTGAATCGCCAGGTAAAGACAGATCACCGCCAGCACCGCGACACCCGCAAAGTGCAAATTCACTGCCGTCAGCAGCGACCGCGCATGGTCCGTCAACCGCGGCCCGCGCTTCGCCACCGACGCGCTGCTAGGAGTAGGCACCACGACGGTACTCATCGCGCACCTCCCGGCTTCGGCGCCACATACGGCTTCAACACCACCCCATCATGCGGCCCGGGCTTCACAGCCTTCTTCACCGACGGCTTCGGGTTAGTTTCAGCCCCCGCCTTGGTCTCCGCACTGTCCGCTTTCGCGACGCTTGGCAGCGGGTTATAGTTCGCCAGGATGTCGAACTCCACCCCCCCGGGCGCACCGCCGTTGGCCGCGGCCGCCTGCTGCTGCTCCTTGCTCTGCGTGCTCTCGTTCGAAAGCCGTGGCGACAGGAAACGCGACGACCGCTCCAAATTTCTCACCAGTTGGATCGCCCGGTCCCGGTCGCCCGCCACCCGCAGCCGGATCACCACATCGCCGTCCGCCGTAATCTGCGGCTCGATCGCCGTCACCTGCACGCCCGTGGGCAACACGTTTTCCAGATCCATCATCACCGCGGTCCACGAAAAACTCTTGCGCAGAAACAGCGCATTCAGAAACCGTGACCGGTCCAGCACCGCTGCGTTCACCGGCTGCTTCATGCGCGCTTCATTGTTCCGCTTCTCCGCCAACGCAGACGTGGTCCGATTACGCACCACATCCATCTGCTGCTCGGCCACCAGCAGCTTCTGCCGCTCAACGTACATGCCCGCGCCCAGCCCCATCGCCAGCACAGCCAACACCGCCATCACGATCCGCAGCCGCGCAAAGAACGGCCTCAGCTCAACAAACGGACGCGACGCGAGATTGACCGATATCCGCATTAGCCTCGCAGCGCCCCCACCACGCCCGCCAGCCAGCCGCGCGACACCTGCGCCGTCACCGCGCTCGACAAGATCGCCTCAGTCGACACCAACTCCCGCACCCGCAGCCCATCCGCCTGCGCCAATCCTTCGCTCGACAAAATCCTCTGCAGCGCCTCCGCGCCCAGCGGTCCCGCGCATAGCACCCGCTCCGGCGCTCGCTCCAGCGTGTCTTCGTAATACGCCACGGCCACACTCACCGCCTGGGCCACTTCGCTGGCAATATCGCCCGCGCTCACCGCAGGCCGACCCAGCCCAGCAGCACCCGAGGACACCAGCGGATCACGCACCGCTTCCTCGGCAAACTCCCGCATCGTCGTCGGCGCCACCAGTATCGACTGGTGCAGCTCCGCATTCAGGTCCGCCGTAACCGTCTCTGCAGCATAAGGCGACCGCTCCACTGGCGCCGCTTCTGCGTAAGGCGTCCGCCCATGCTCGGGCAACGCCTCCTGCGCCGACCACTCCGCCACGCTCTCGTCGGCATTCACCAACGGCAATCTCTGCCCGTGATCTTCAAACATCGCCGGAGGGTAATTCGCCGGATAACCCATCGGGGCCGCCTGCAAATCGACGCTCCGGTGCAGCATCAAAATCCCGCTCCGCACAATCGCCGTCGTCACGCCCGCCGGGTTCGCATTGATCAGCAGCGCCGCTCCGTCCGTATCGTCCATCCCGGCAACGCAAGCCAGCGTACTTGGCAAAACCGACCCCGGCTCAAACCCCACCTCCCGCGCCACCGACTCATACTCCGCCAGCACATCCGGAGGAATCGCCACCGCCAGCACCCGCACCATCTGTTTGCTGGTGCTCATCACCTGGTAGCTCACCATAGCGTCGTCCGCATCGAACGGCAGCATCTTCTTCAGCCGGAACCGCACCAGCGGCAGCGCCTCGGAAAGCTTGTTCGGCAACGCATCGAACTCCAGCAGCAGCACCCGCACCGCGGCATCCGGAATCACCAGCGTCATATCCGACGCCCGCGACCCCGCCCTGGCCTCAATCTCTTCCATCGCCTTCCGCACCGCCGCAATCACGGCCACGCGATCAACCACATTACCCGGCTTCAGCCCCGGCACAACAGCCCCCGCCGCGAGCGGCACCTTCGCCACCGCCGCTATCGGCGACGCAGCCGTCTCCGCACGCGCCGCCACCACGCCCTGCGGAGAAATCTCGCAAGCCAGTCGAGGCCGGTTTCCAGAAGGTTGGGGAAGAAGATTCATGAAGCTCTAAATAGAGTACCTTGGCCAACAAATTTCGGTTCAGCGCTTCACGGTTGGACGCGGATTCACGCCATGCGTTTGTCAAAATCTACGGAACTTCCGCCGTTGCACCCTTCCCCGCCCCACATTGTGACTTGGGAAGCCCGGGCCGCGGAGAAAACGTATCGTTTACACTCTTTTCCAGCCGGGGATTGAACTCATAACGTTCTCCGTCGAAAACCAGACTGTTTCCCTGCAGAACCACCGCTGCCGTTCTTGGCGGGTCGCACGGACGCATCCCATCACGTCCTGTAAATTCGATATCTCGGTAGAGCAAGGTGTACGTTACTGTCACCCATTGGCCGTCACGCTTCCAGGTGCCCGTGTAGATCGTCCACGGGTCACCTTGGCTCAAGTGCTCTTGGAAGCCATGCTGTTGTTGAATGATGCTGCCCTGAATCAGGGCGAATGCTCCACCCGGGGCAAAGCGCAGAACGACCGTATTGCCCGTCTTCTCTTTTGGCAAGCCCTTGGGCGCATTCACCCAGCGCATCTTTGCAAGCCGCCATACGCCAACCGGCGACTCCTGCGCCGAAATCCGCACTGCGCACAACAGCAACACAACGAGAGTCGCCTGAACAGCAAAGCGCCGCGTCATCTCCCCGTCTCGATAAACGTAACCTTATTGATCTCCTTCAGCGTCGTAATCCCCGCCCGCACCCTATCCAGCGCCGAATCCCGCAGAAACGCCATCCCCTTCTCCTTGGCCTTCTTCCGAATCTCCGACCCCGGCCGCTTCTCCAGCAGCATCTCGCGAATCTCGTCGTCCAACTCCAGCAGTTCGTGTATCGCCGACCGCCCGCGATACCCCGTACCGCCGCATTCAATGCAACCCGTGCCTTCCTTGAACTTCACATCCCGCCACTCCGACGGCACCAGCCCGTTGTCCTCCAGTTCGGCATCCGTGTAATGCACATCCCGCACACAGAACTCGCAGACCTGCCGCACCAGCCGCTGCGCCAGAATGCAGTTCAACGCCGACACAAAGTTGTAAGGCTCCACGCCCATATTCAAAAAGCGCCCCAGCACATCGACCACATTGTTCGCGTGCACGGTCGTGAACACCAGGTGCCCCGTCAGCGCCGAGTTGATCGCAATCTGCGCCGTTTCCGCATCGCGGATTTCGCCCACCAGGATCTTGTCCGGGTCATGCCGCAGAATCGACCGCAGCCCACGCGCAAATGTCAGCCCCTTCTTCTCATTCACCGGAATCTGCGTAATTCCGCGAATCTGGTACTCCACCGGGTCTTCAATCGTGATGATCTTGTCTTCTTCGCTCTTGATCTCGTTCAGCGCCGCATACAACGTCGTCGTCTTACCCGACCCCGTCGGCCCGGTCACCAGCACCATGCCGTACGGTTCTTTGATATACCGCCGAAACCGCGCCAAATCCTGCGGCGCAAACCCCACCACATCCAGCGACAGGTTCGTAAACTTCTCCGACATCGACTCCTTATCCAGCACGCGCAGCACCGCATTTTCGCCATGCACCGTCGGCATAATGCTCACGCGGAAGTCGATCAGCCTCCCCTTGTACCGCACCCGAAAGCGCCCATCCTGCGGCACGCGCCGCTCCGCAATATCGAGCTCGCTCATCACCTTGATGCGCGACAAAATCGTCTGATGATGCTCGCGCGCAATCGGCGCCATCGCCTGCTGCAGTACGCCGTCAATGCGGTACTTCACCAGCAGCGAGTCATCGAACGTCTCCAAATGAATATCCGATGCCCGCCGCTCCAGCGCTGTAAAAATGGTCGTATCGACAAGTCTTATGATCGGCGAAATATCATCATCAGCCGTCAGCTTCTCAATAGAAATATTCTCGTCCGCGTTCTCCTCATTCGAGAGCACATCGAAAGCCAGCCCTTCGCTCGCTTCATCCAGCACGCGCTGCGACTGTTCCGTCTTCTTCAGCAGATCGGTAATCTGCGAGAGCGTCGCCACCCGCGTCACAATCCGCGTGCCCAGCAGACCAGAAATCTCGTCGATCACCATCAGCTTCGACGGGTCCGACACCGCAATCGCCAGCCGCCCCTCGGTCTGCTCCAGCGGCACAAAGTTGTACCGGAACATCATGTCCACCGGCACGCTCTTGAACAGCTCATGCTGAATCTTGAAGTTCTTCAGATCCACAAACTCAGCATGATACCGCCGCGCCAACATCTGCGCGCGCTCCACCTCGCTCATCGCATCGTTCGAATAAGGTGCTGCAACAGGAATAGTCGCCATAATCGTTGGACTCCAAAGAACAGTGCTGGTTTACCAGATACAGGGCACTTCACCCGACGCAATAATTTTCTCGTCCGCCGTGATGAGTGGAAGACCGTGCACAAGCGCGGTAGCGGCAATAATGCGGTCTGCAGGATCTCTCGGAAAACGTGGCGAGAACTGCACGGAACGTTCCGCAATCGCACCCGTGATCGGCAGTACACGGAAATACTTTTCAACCTCTAAAAGAAAATCTCGAGGTGTCGTTTTGACGAGCACGATTCCACGCTGAATCATCATGGCCAATTCCCAAAGCGTCTTGTCCGATATGCAGATAGCATCGCCACGCAAACGGGCATCGTCTATCGCCTCGCGCGCCTTCTCTGAAAGCAGACCAGGAACCTGCGCCATCCAGAAAACGATCTGCGTGTCGACCATCATTTGTATTGGGCGGCCGACCGCTCAAAGAACTCTTCGAGCTCCTCATCAGAATAAAGCGGCGAAAGCACATCACCCCGGATATCGAGCTTCCCTTGATAAAACCCGTAAATCGGGTCCGAATTCGACTCCGGCATCGGGAGCACTCTCGCTACCGGCTTGCCATTTCGCGTAACGATCAAGCCTTCACGCTTCTGCTCAATGTCAGTCAGCAGAGAAAGGAAATGCGTCTTAGCTTCAGTGGCGCCGAGCTTTTTCATAACTGCTCCATAATGACCACTCTAACATGGTCATTTAGCCCCTACGTCCCACCCAAACTCAAAATCGGCAGGTAAAGCGCAATCAAGATCACCACTACCACCACGCCCATCACGATCAAAATGATCGGCTCAATCAAGCTCATAATCGCCGACAACCGCGTCTGCACATCTTCCTCAAAAAACTCCGCCACAGAGTTCAGCATCTGCGGCAGCGCGCCCGTGCTCTCGCCCACCTCAATCATCTCCACCGAAAGCTCCGGAAACACCCGCGTCAGTTCCAGCGACTGCGCCAGCCCCTCGCCCTCGCGCACGCTCTCCACGCTCGAAAAAACCGCTTTCGCAATCTGTCGCGACTCAATCGACTTCGCCGCCGTCTCCAGGCTCGGCACCAGCGGCAAACCGCCCGTCAGCAGCGTCGAAAGCGTCCGCGCAAACAGCCCCACCTGGTACTTCAGCCACACCGACCCCAGCACCGGCAGCGATATCCGAACCTTGTCCACCGCATTCTGCCCCGCATCCGTCTTGATCCAGCGCATCAGCAGCCACACGCCCACACCCAGCACCGCCGCCACGTACAGCCCATAGTGCTGCGCCGCCACCCCTAGCTGCAACAGGAACAGCGTCAACGTGGGCAGCTTCACATTCAACTGGTCATACAGCGTCGCAAACCGCGGCACCACAAACGTGATCAGAAAAATGAACATCCCAATCACGGCCACAACCAGAAACGCCGGATAAATCATCGACGCCTTCAGCTTCTTCCGAAACGTCAGCGACACCCGCTGAAAATCCAGAAACAGCTGCAACACCTCTTCCAGGTTGCCCGACCGCTCACCCGCCAGCAGCGTCGTCGTATAAACCAGCGGAAACCCGCCCTGCGCCTCAAACGCCGACGAGATCGATTCACCCGTCTTCACCCGCGCCGCCACGTCCTCGAGCTGTCCACGCAGGTTCAAGTCCTTCTGCCGCTTGGCCAGCAACTCCAGCGAGCTCAAAATCGGCAACCCCGCCCGAATCAGGGTCAAAAACTGCTGATTGAAGATCAGAAAGGTCTCAAGGTTGACCTTCTTCTTGCTCGACCCACCCAGCACCGACTTGGCCTTGACCGAATAAACAAGGTACCCCGCCTGCGTAAACCGCGCCCGCAACTCCTCAGCCGTAGCCGCCGCATGCACCTGCTCCTGCACACGTCCCCGGTCATCAGCGAGTTTGATCGTAAATTCAGTCATGCGCGGAAAGCAGTCTCTTCCAGCTTAGACGCTCATAGCCAACTTTGGCGTCCCTGCCACGATGTCTTTCCCGTAGCACGGTCGTATCAACGCACACTCGCCGTAAACTGCCTTACCCACTCGTGTCCGGCCAGCTTGAATGTCGACCCCGAAATCCCGGCCGCCGCCGTAACCGACTCCACCGTGAGTACCATCCCCACGGCACCCGCCGGCGTCCGCGCAACAACCTCCCGAGGCACCATCACCCCGTCATACTCCTCGGGCTTCCGGAACGTCACCGTCAGTCCGCTTGTGTTCGCCTGCAGAAGATGCCCCGCGTTATCAAACCAGTACGCGCCAACGTGGACCACATCGAGCTTGCCGTCCGGCGGCTCCGCGCCCCGCAAAACGCGCACCGCCGTAGTGCCCGCTACCGACTCCCGTTTCAGTGTCCAGTCCGATTCCGTCATCGTATCCACCGCCGGTATCGGCTCCAGCACCGTCATCACCAGCTGCATCAGCCGGCTTTCCGCGCCCTCTTCCCGCCGATACTGCTGCTTGCCGTCCTGGCTGCGCACAAACCGGCTGGACCCCACCACCGCCTCCCGCCGCCAATGCGTCGCGTCCTGCCACGTGTCCTCGTAGGTCCCTTCCTCCGCGCCCGTGGCTCCCGCTACTTTGAACTTCGCTTTCAGGCGATACGGCACTTTCGCCGCTGCAGCCAGCGTGCTCGCCATCCGCCCGCGCTCAAACGCCGCCCGCGCCGTGCCCAGGTCCTCCACGCCGTCCGGACGATGCAGCTCAAACGCAATCGCCACCCTCCGCAGCGTTTGCACCGGCACCCCATCCCGCAGCGTCGGCTTGAAATGCAGCCCGGCAAAGTAAGCATCCGCCGCGCCGTTGATACCGGGGTTGTCGGAGATCGCTTTCGTCGGCTCCCGCACCTTCCCATCGCGATCCACCACCAGTTCCGTCCACACCACGCCCGTCAGCGGTGGGTTCGTCACCGGCGGCCACTCCGGCTTCGTCGGAATCGTCAGGTCCGCCACGTAATCCGTATTGTCCAGCACCACCGTCCTCAACGGCGCCGCATCCCCACCCGCCGCTCCCGCATCGAACCACGCTGCATCCACCGCCGGCAGGTCCTCCAGCACCGTGATCTTCGCCGTAACTTCCGGGCTGCCAGCCGAAATCGTCCGCGCCACCAGCCGCCCGTGAAAGTCGGCATAATCCTTGAACTGCGCACCCCACCCCAGCCCGCCGTCATAGAAGAGCAGCCCACTGTTCTCCCAGATCGCCACCCCTTCCTTCTCCGGCTGCATATTCACCGGCAGCGGCTTCTCCCAATGCAGATAAATCGCTCCCGCCATCGACGTCGACTTGTCCGGCGCCATCCCGCGCAGCGCCTCCGACTCCGCCGCCACCGGCCGCACGAGCGCCTCGGCCAGCTCCCGCAGCCACTCCGGAAAGTACTCGCCTTCGTTCTTCTCCCAGACCTTCGTTCCGTTCACCACCTGCACCTGGTGGAACCCATCCGCACGGACCTCGCGCCGAAACTCTCCCGGCGCCTGCCACCAGATCTCCACCTCGCCATTACGCCCCGATTTCGCATCCCTCCCCGGCGAAGGCGTCAGCACGGACTTCAAATGGAACGGATGCGTCCCTTTCTGGTCCAGCGTGCTCCGCTTCACCGCCGACTTTACCGCCGACAACCCGTCATCGGCCCGCAGTGCAGGCACTCCCACACCCAGGCACACCCCAGCCACGCATAACCATCCCAACGAGCGCATGACGGCACTCTAACATTCCCCACACACCCTGCCAAAAAGCAAGCGGCCCTCCGCAGAGAGCCGCCTGGATCGCAAAAAGAAGATGCCTACGCCAGCTTCAACTCAATCCGCTTCGCCTCCACATCCAGCGCCGTAATCACAAAGCTACGCACCTGCCCCGCCTCCAGCCCAGTCGCAGCACTCGCCGTCGGCCCGCCGGTCTTCCACTTGTCCTTCAGCATCGAGCCCAGCGCCGACAAATCCAGCCCGCCGGTATTCGCCGCCGCCACCGGAGCAGCCGCCACCAGCTTGCAGCTCGCGCGAATCCCCTCGCCCAGCTCCACCGTAGCCACATCGCCGGAAACGGAAACCACCCGCCCCGAAACCGCATCGCCCACCTGGCGCTCTTCCAGGAACTCACTCATCCCGGTCGGCAGCAGCTGCTTCATGCTCAGCTTAATCTGCCGCTTCTCCGCGTCCACGCCCAGCACCTGCGCCTTCACCACCTCACCCACGCGCAGCGCATCGCTCGGATGATTCAGCCGCCGGTCCGCCACGATCTCGCTGATGTGCACCAGCCCCTCAACACCCTCAGCAATCTGCACAAACGCGCCAAACGTCATCAGCTTCGTTACCGGCCCCTCAACCTCGGCGCCCACCGGAAACTTCAACGCCACATCAGCCCACGGATCGCCCAGCGTCTGCTTCAGCCCCAGCGAAATCCGCTTCTCTGCCGGCTCAACCTTCAGCACCACCACCTCAACCGTCTCGCCGGCCTTCAGTATGTCGCTGGGTTTGCGCACCTTCTTCACCCAAGACATCTCCGACACGTGAATCAGCCCTTCGATCCCCGGCTCCAGCTCCACAAACGCGCCAAAGTCCATCAGCCGCGTCACCGTCCCCGTCACCCGCTCGCCGGGCACATATTTGCCGGCCACCGCATCCCACGGCTCGGCTTGCAGCTGCTTCAAGCCCAGCGAAATCTTGTTGCTGCCGGCATCCACCTTCAACACCTTTAGCGTCAGCTCCTGCCCAACCTCCAGTACATCGCCGGGAGCATTCACGCGGCTCCACGAAATGTCGCTGATGTGCAGCAATCCATCAATCCCGCCCAGGTCAACAAACGCGCCATACGTCGCCAGGCTGCGCACGCGACCCTCAACAATGTCACCTTCCTTCAGCGTCGCAAACCGCGCCGCCTGCTGCTCCTTCGCCTCGGCCTCCACGATCGCCCGCCGGTCGACGACCACATCTTCTTCTTCCGTATCCAGCTTGATGATGTTGCACGAAATATGCTGCCCCACCAGCGCTTCCAGCTCCTTCGCATCGCGTGTCCCGGTCCGCGACGCCGGCATAAACGCCCGCACCCCAATGTCGACCGTCACCCCACCCTTCACCACCGCCGTCACCGTCCCGGCCACCGGCTTCTTCTCGTCGAAAGCCTTCTGCAGCGCCGTCCAGTCCATCGGCACCGCCACCCGAATCCGCGAAAGCTCGTAGTATCCCTCCGCGTTCCGCCCGCGCACGCTCACCAGCATCCGGTCGCCCGGCTTCACGTCGTCCGCATTATTCGGGAACGTCGTTCGCGCCAGCACGCCCTCCGTCTTGAACCCGATGTCCAGCACTACGTTCTCGGCATCCAGCGTTACCACCGTCGCATCAATCTGCTTCGGCCCTTCCGCCTCGGTGGCCACCTTCCGCGAGTGCGTCCGCTCAAACGCCGCAAACGCATCCCCAAACGACTCCGCCGGCTCGTCCTCGGCCGGCACTTCGATCGGCATCCCCGGCGCATCCACCTCCGCCTCCACCGGCAGCGTGTCAGCAGACGCCTCCGCAACAACAGTGGGCGTTTCCGCTAAAGGGCTTTCAGTGGCTTCGGCAACGATGGGCGACGTGGGTTCCAGGATCTCTTCAGACATGATGTCCTTCTATTTTGTCACGTCCCGCACCCGCTTCCAGGCACAGAAAAGCCTCGCCGCAGCGAGGCCTTTCCCAATCCCAAAAAACGAAACTAAACGCTGAAGCTCGATCCGCAACCGCAAGTCGACTTCACCTGCGGATTCTCGAACTTGAACCCCGCAGCCTCCAGCGTCTCCACGTAATCCACCGTGCAGCCATTCAGGTACATCGCGCTGGTCGCGTCCACAAACACCTTCAGGTCGTCGAAGCGCACAACCTTGTCCATCATCCCAGCCGCGTTCTCAAACGACATCGAATACTGGAATCCCGAGCATCCGCCGCCCACCACGCCGATGCGCAGCCCAGCCGGAACCGGGTCCTGGCTCGACATAATTTCCTTCACCTTCGCCATCGCGGCAGGCGTCAGCACCACGGGTTGAGTCGAGGTTGCCGGTGCATTCACCACTTCGGGAGTAACGGTAGCAGTAGCCATGTGAGTCGTCTCCTTGCAGCCTTGCCCGCGGCAAGCTGTACAAATTCAAGTCTAGCCGTCTCAGCCTGCCGTAGCAAGCCAGCGGCCATGAAGCTTTTAGATGCCACCGAAACCGTCCGGATGCAATGTTTACCCGCATGGCGCCCCGCCGGGGCATATCCTGAACTCACCTATGCGCGTCTTGGAAGCCCTCGCCAACATCTTTATCACCACCTTCGGCATCACCCAGCCCAGCGACGCCATGCGCCGCAAGGTCGCCTGGTTCATCCTTTGCCTGCTTATCCTGGCACTCGGATTCGTCTCCGTCGTCGGTGGCGTTTTCTACCGCCTGCTCAACCACTAAATCCTCGAAAACGGCCAGATTTTCCCATTTTGGGCGTATGATTCTCCCCACCGGCCCTGCCTACCCTCCGAGCCCTCCGCTCGCCCGGTATCCCGGACCAGAATTCACTTTCTGGGGGACATTTCATGACCGTGCTTTCGACGCTGCTGCTCATCTGGAGCATCCTCACCGCCGCCTTCGTCGCACTCATCCTCTATCGCGGACACCTCACCCGCAGAGAAGTTGACGGCGTCTTCCTCAACGAAAACGTCGACCATGACCTCGAAATCGAGCACGACGAAATAGTCCGCCGCGTCACCCTCGTCGACCCCTTCGTCAAAACCGCCGGCGGTGCCGCCGCGCTCCTGACCATTGCCGTCATCGGCGTCTACGTCGCACAAATTCTGCCCACCGTCCGGTTCCAATAACCGCCAGATTCTTTTCTGTTGTCATTTCCGAAGGGAAATCTACGTCTGCTGTTGCCGTTGCTTGCTATTCGCCGTCATTCTGAGCGCAGCGAAGAACCCCCGTATTTCGGAGCGCCTCAGCCCCACGTGGCCCCAACAACAAAAAGCCCACTCGCAAGAGTGGGCTTTCTGCACCAAAACACTAAGCGTTATACGTCGACGACGAAACCCGCCCACCCCGCCCGGTCCAGTTTGTATGAAAGAACTCCCCCCGAGGCTTATCGACGCGTTCATACGTATGCGCCCCGAAGAAATCCCGCTGTGCCTGCAGCAGGTTCGCCGGCAAACGCTCCGTGCGATAGCCATCGAAGAACGCCAGCGCCGTAGAGAACGCCGGCGTAGGAATTCCCGTCTCAATTGCGGCAATGATCGCCTTCCGCCAGCCCGCCTGGTACTTGTTTAGCGCTCCCGAAAAGAACTCATCCATCAACAAATTCTGCAGCCCCGGGTCCTTATCAAACGCCTTCTTGATATCCCCCAGGAACACCGACCGGATGATGCAGCCGCCGCGCCACATCAGCGCGATCCCGCCCATATTCAGGTGCCATCCCTGCTCTTTCTCCGCCGCCCGCAGCAGCATGTAGCCCTGCGCATAGCTGATCATCTTCGAGCAGTAAAGCGCCCGCCGAACATTCTCAATAAACTCAGCCTTGTCGCCACCGTAGTTACTCGAGCCAGCCTTCGGCGCCCTCGGCCCCTGCAGCACCTTCGAAGCCGCCACCCGCTCATCCTTGATCGCCGAAAGGCATCGTGCAAACACGCTCTCGCCGATCAGTGTCACCGGCATACCCAGGTCCAGCGCGGAGATCGCCGTCCACTTGCCCGTCCCCTTCTGCCCCGCCGTATCCAGAATCTTGTCCAGCAGCGGCGTCCCGTCTTCATCCTTCTTTGCAAAGATCGTCGCCGAAATTTCAATCAGGTAGCTGTCCAGCTCACCTTTGTTCCACTCCGTAAACAACGCCGCAAACTCGTCCGCACTCAACCCCAGCGCATCCTTCAGCAATTGATAAGCCTCGCCAATCAGCTGGATATCCCCGTACTCAATGCCGTTGTGCACCATCTTCACGTAGTGCCCGGCGCCCGCTTCACCCACCCAGTCGCAGCATGGCGTGCCATCTTCCACCTTCGCCGCAATCGCCTGGAAAATATCCTTCACATGCGGCCAGGCCTCGGGGTTTCCTCCGGGCATGATCGACGGCCCAAACCGCGCTCCCTCTTCGCCGCCCGAAACCCCCGTCCCGATAAACAGAATCCCCTTCTCTGCCAGGTCCTTCGTGCGCCGGTTGGAGTCCGTAAACAGCGAATTCCCGCCATCGATAATGATGTCGCCCTTCTCCAGGTACGGCAGCACATGCTCAATCGTCTGGTCGACCACATCGCCCGCCTTCACCATGATCATCACGCGCCGCGGCGTCTTCAGCAGCCCGCACAGTTCCTCAGCCGAGTGCGCGCCAACCACCTGCGTCCCCTTCGCCTCATCCGCCAGAAAATCGTCCACCTTCGAGACCGTCCGGTTGAACACCGCCACCTTGAACCCGTGGTCGTTCATGTTCAGCACCAGGTTCTGTCCCATCACCGCCAGCCCAATCAGGCCGATATCGCACGTCGCTTCTGCCATCGTTCTCTCCCTGCGCTGCACTGCTATGCCGCGTATCATTCGCTCTCTTAACATCGTAGACCCACCCGCGTCCAAGCGCACACCGCACACCATGGCTCACTTTTCGCGCTAAAACCTGACTTTTTCCGCTACCAATCCTCTGCTTTTGAACACACTTTGGGATACATTAACGAAAACAGGCTACCCCGCACCTGCCCACGAGCGGTAAAACTACCGCCATCGCCGGCCCACCTCACATCTCTGAAGGGATTCGCCCATGCCTAGCTCATCGTCCTCCGATCTGCACTCTGGTCGCTCGCGTCGTTCCTTCCTCCGCCTCGCCGGACTCGCCGCCGCGGTGCCGCTGCTCAGCGAAACCCAGCTCGCCCACGCCGCCCTGCTCGAGCCGCAAGCCGCCACGCCGCTCCACACCATACCCAAATCCTCGCATCGCCATGGTGGCCGCGCCTCCAAGCTCGCCGGAGCCATTCCCGCCGACGCCGTCTTCATCAATGCCAACGAAAACCCCATGGGACCCTCTCCCGCTGCCATCGCCGCCATCGCCGCCGCAGCCGCCAAGGGTGGCCGTTACGACCCCGCCAACTACGTCGACACCCTCACCGACCTCGTCGCCAAGCAGAACGGCATCTCGCCCGAAAGCGTCGCCATCTACGCGGGCTCCACCGAGCCTCTGCACTTCTCCGTGCTGGCCTTCACCTCGCCCACCCGCCCCTACGTCATGGCCGACCCCGGCTACGAAGCCGGCGCCACAGCCGCACTCGACTCCGGCGCCAAGGTCATCCGCACTGCACTCACCAAGGACTACGCGCACGACGTCAAGGCCATGGTCAACGCCAGCCCCGACACCGGCCTCATCTACATCTGCAATCCCAACAACCCCACAGGCAGCCTCACCAGCCGCGCCGACATCCTCTGGGCTCTC
Source organism: uncultured Acidobacteriota bacterium (assembly GCA_903873705.1). GTDB lineage: Bacteria > Acidobacteriota > Terriglobia > Terriglobales > Acidobacteriaceae > Granulicella. The sequence goes on along the minus strand of CAIQPK010000009.1, from coordinate 43,404 downwards.
GAAAACAAGCCCGCCGGATCCGTTCTGCTCGTCGACGAAGCCTACATCCATCTCAGCAAGGCCGAGTCCGTAGTCGACCAGGTAGCCGCCGGCAAAGACATCATCATCCTGCGCACCTTCTCTAAGGTCTACGGCATGGCCGGCATCCGCGCCGGTCTGGCCCTCGGCCGTCCCGACCTACTCGACATGCTCGCCCGCAACGGCGGCAACATGCTCCCCACCACAGCCCTCGCCGCTGCCATCGCCAGCCTCTCCGACCCGGAACTCGTCCCCAGGCGCCGCAAAGCCATCGCCGACACCCGCAACGCCACCCTCAACTGGCTCGACAACAACGGCTTCAAGTACATTCCGTCCGACTCAAACTGCGTCATGGTCGAAACCGGTCGCCCCTCCCGCGAAGTCATCATGGCCTTGCAGGCGGAGAAGGTCTACATCGGTCGTCCCTGGCCCATCCTCCCCACCCACATCCGCATCACCGTCGGCCTGCCGGAAGAAATGGAAAAATTCCAGACCGCCTTCGCCAAGGTCATGGGCAAAACGCCCGTCATGACCAGCTAACTCACCACCGCATCGGGTGCCCCATGTCCGGATTCTCGGACATGGGTTTCCACCTCACCCACCACGCCACAAACGGTCTCCTCACTGCCCCACGAGCTTCAAGCCGCCGCATACCGCCCCAGCTCTTTCACCATCCGGCAATGAGCGCGCAGCCCTTCCACTGCGCGCTCTGCTTTTTGCGCGTCATCGTAACGGAAGTCCACATAGAAGATGTACTCCCAAGGACTACCCGGCACCGGCCGCGACTCGATTTTCGTCAGGTCCACGCCCGCATCCGCCAGCACCTGCAATGCCGCAACCAGCGTCCCCGGTCGATGCTCTACAGCAAACGCCAGCGACAGCTTGTCCGCCGCCTTCACGGCAGCCGAAGCCGCATCATCCCGCCGCAGAAGGTGGAACCGCGTAAAGTTCTGCGCGTTGTCCTCGATCCCAGCCACCAGCACCTGCGCGCCATACTCCTCCGCCGCCAGTACCGGCGCCACACCCGCCGTATCGCGCAGCCCTTCCGCCATCACGTGCTTCACGCTGCCCGCTGTGTCATAGAACGGCATCGCCCGCGCCTGCGTCAGCGTCGCCAGGTACTTCCGGCACTGCGAGAGCGCCACCGGATGCGAAATCACGTGCCGCACATCTTCCAGCTTCACTCCAGGCCCCGCAATCAAATTGTGCCGAATCCGCAGAAGGCTTTCGCGGTCAATGCGAATCGCATGCTCCAGTAACAAGTCATAATGCTCCGCCACTGACCCATGCAGGCTGTTCTCAATCGGCAGCACCGCACCATCGGCGCGCCCCGTCATCACCGCCTCGATCACGTCCGACGACAGCGTGCACGCCACGATCTCCACCGCGCCCAGCATCTCCAGCGCAGCCATGTGGCTGTTCGATCCGCGCTCTCCCTGTATCGCAATCCGGCGCAGCTCGTGCGTGCCTGATGACATGTCTCTCCCTTGGGTTGCATTGCACGCGGAGTATATATCTCCAGCGCAAATGGCAACCAACATACTCTCTGCCGCAACTTACCATAATGACGCCGCTGTAGAACGGCGCAGCCCGTGGCAGAACCGATTGCCGGGCTACGACAGGAGAAACATTTTATGCTTTGGACAATCACCATCATCCTTTTCGTGCTGTGGCTGCTCGGCATGGTCAGCGGTTACACCCTCGGCAGCTGGATCCATCTCCTGCTCGTCCTCGCCGTCATCGTCCTCATCTTCAACCTGCTCTCCGGCCGCCGATCTATTTAGCAACGCATCGATCAGCACACCAGGGCAGTCAAGCGGGCCGGCTTATAAGGGCCACGGATAGCGCGAGAGGGCCCGAACCCGCGCTATCCAATTTTCAACCGCAATCGATACGGGCAAGGAGCACACCATGAGCGACAGCACAGTCAAAGGCAAATTTAACGAAGCGATGGGCAGTATGAAACAGGGCATCGGCGAGGCCGTAGGCAGCGAGAAGCTTGCCAACGAAGGCGCTGCCCAGCAGGTGAAAGGACACGCCCAGGAAGCCTGGGGAGCCGTCAAGGAAGGCGTGAACGACGCCGCCAACCAGCGAAAGCCGGAAGCCGAAGCCACCGCTCACGACGTCCGCGAAAAAATCACCTCGACCGCCGCCAACGTCAAGGACCACATCAAAGACGCCTTCGGCGAACGCAAAGCCAGCTGATCAACAAACCGGCACATTACGCAAAAAGGCTCGCTACCAGCGGGCCTTTTGCATTATTTTTTTTCGCCATCATTCTGAACCGAAGGTGAAGAACTCCTGAATCTTCGCCGCCACGAATTCACTGCTCCTACCGCCGCCAGAACACATCCACCGCGACAGCCAGAAAAAACGCCACGGAAATCACACCGTTCAGCGTAAAGAACGCTGCATTCATCCGCCGTAGATCGCGCGGGGAAATTATCGCGTGCTCATAAGCCAGCAGCCCCGCTACCAGTACAAACCCGCCCACCGCAATCATTCCCAGCCCAAACACGTGGGCAAGCCAGAACAGCAGCGCCGCCATCCCCAGGTGCATCACGCGCGCAATCCAGAACGCCGCCTCCAGCCCAAACGCCTGCGGCACACTGTTCAAACCTGCCTCGCGGTCGTAATCAAAATCCTGGCAGGCGTACAGCACGTCGAACCCACCCACCCACAGAATGACGATCCCCGTTAGAACGAGAATTCTCGTATCCAACGTCCCGCGCACCGCAATCCACGCCGCTGAGGGCGCAATCCCCAGCGCCAGCCCCAGCACCACGTGCGACCAGCGCGTAATTCGCTTCATGTAGCTGTAGAGCAGCACAACCGCCAGCGCGAATGGCGCCAACTCCAGCGTCAGCCGGTTCAGCATCGCCGAGCTCGCCACAAAAATAGCGGCCGACAGCACCGTAAAGCTCAGCACAAAGCCCTGCGACAACTGCCCCGCCGGCAACGCCCGCATCGCCGTACGCGGATTGGCGGCATCGATCTTCGCGTCCACAAGCCGATTGAACGCCATCGCTGCCGATCGCGCCGACACCATGCACACCACAATCAACACCAGCGCCCGAGCGCTAGGCCATCCGTTCGCCGCCAGCACCGCACCTGTCAGTGCAAACGGCAGTGCAAAGATCGAGTGTTCCCACTTGATCATCTCCAGCGTGATGCGCGTGCTGCGAAGTACGTTTTCCATCCCCTCCATCTTAAACGACAAAGCGCACAGGCAAACCTGTGCGCTCCGTTCGGCAAAGTTACTTGCCCCGTTCGTGGCCTTCAACCTGAAGGTTGTTGACCACCGAAAACACTCCCGGAACCGTGTTCGCCTTGATGCCGGCAATGTTCTTGTCGCCTTCCGAAATCACTACGCCATTTAGCGTCACGTGCCCGCCAACCACCGTAATGCGAATCGACTTGGCCGGATCCAGCGCATACTTGTTCAACGCCGGCTCGCCATAAATCGCACGCGCTTCAGCCATGCGAATCTGGTCATCCATCGGAGACGTCGGAGCAACATCGATTTCATCGATCACGTCGCGGACCCCAGGAGTATTCTCAACCAGCGAAATCGCCGAGTCCTTATCCGACGGCCCGTACATCGTTCCGCGCAGCGTCACGACGCCGTCGTGTACGCCCAACTCGAGATTGTTGAACGCCGTAGTGCCATAACCGACGCGATCGACTGCCAGCTTTTCGGAAAGCTTTTTCTGCAGATAGGCGTCGCTCGTGTTTTCGCCGCCGCCATTCACTTCAATCATGTTGCGTACAGCGCGGACGTCCTTGCGATGATGCGCCTTGCGATCGGCATCTTCCTTGGCGCTGTAAAGCGCCACATTACCGGTCAGCATCACCACACCGTTCTGCACCTGCACCTGCACACCGCTGAACCGTTTGCCATCCAGCGCGTGCTGCACGTCAGCCTGAATCTGCGCGTCGTTAGCCTGCGCATACATCATCGGAGCTATACCCAGCACAGCGGCCAGGGCTATTAGTTTGATTGAACGCATACGTCTCTCCTAAAACTTCAAATATCCGCGTAGCGTACGGGTTTTAGGACGTTTGAACCGTCCCGCGGAACCACTCAGTTAGATGCGCCAATACCCCATCGGGACGCACGTCGCCCACCGTACTGAGCATCCCACCGTAAGCCAGTTCAACGCCCCGGAAACACCCCTACCGATAGCGCTTCCGCAACTTGTAAACGATCGAAAAAACTCCCGTTTCGTCCCGCGTCGCCACCAGCTGCGTATTCTCCGTGATCTGGTACTGCACCTGGATCAACTGTTCCGCGCTCTGGTTCACATTGGTCGCAAACACCAGCGTCAACTGCTTCGAAAGCGGCTCCTGCACCGTGATCCGTGCCGTCGAGTTACCCAGCGTCCCCACAAACGACGGGTCCACCTTCACTGACCCCGCGCCAAACAATTTACCCACCCGGTTCGACACCGTCGCATTTAGCGCCCCGCCCAGCAGTGCGCTCGTCGTCGGATCGCTTCCCGCCTGCACCTGTTGCTCAGAGTAGATCTGCGCTTCCTCCTGCGTTCGGCCCAGCGCCAGCAGGTTGAAGATGTCCGCCTCCGCCAGCGGCGGCTCCGAGCGGTACGTCGGCTTCAACGCCGTAATCTTCCCATGCAGCCCGATCGTCAAATCGTAGTTGCTCACCCGGGCCGTCGCATCCAGATCGATGATCGGGTCGATCCGCACTGGGTTAGTGAAGTAAATCGTTCCCCGCTGAAGCTCATACTTCGTTCCCGCAAACGTCGCGCTGCCATCCGTAATCTGGATGCGCCCCAGCACCGTTGGATCGGCCAGCGTCCCCCGCACCGTCAGGTCTACCGTGCCCGCCAGCTTCGCGTACGAGTTCTGAAAATCCAACTGCGGCGCACTCTGCACGTGCACGTCCAGCCGAATCCTGTGCGGTGCCGCGTCAGGGTCTGCCGGAGCCGTCACGCCACCACTCCCTGCAAACGCTGCGAAGTCCACATCGGGCCCAATCCCAAACCGCGTCACCAGCACGTTGCCCGAAAGCAGCAGCGACTGCGGCCCGCCCTGCAGCCGCAGCGCCGCGTTCGCGGTCGCGCTCAGGCCATACAGCCGCACGCGGACATTGTCACCGGTCGCCGTCAGGTCCGCAAAAATACTCTTCTGCTGATAATTCAGCGACCCGCCAATCCGCAGTTTGCCGCCGCCCGTGGTCCCCACCAGGTCCTTCACATCCAGCCGGTTCTGGTTGAAAGAGAGCGACCCATTCAAATCCGTCAGCCCGTTCGGAATCCCATCGACAGCCATGTTCACGTGCACAAACTGCACATCGCCGCCCAGTTGCGGCTGCTTCACGCGGCCATTCACCCCGACGTTGAACGTGACCTTCCCTGACGAAATAATGTCCGGATCAAACGTCTGTGCGAGCGAAGCGCTGAGGCTTCCAATCGCACTCACGTTGATCGCGCCACCCATCGGGTTCGGGTCTCCAAACACCCGCACATTCCCGCCGACCCGCGCATCCGTATCCTGCCCCGTAATGTGCACCTGGTCCAGGGCCACCACGCCGTTGCGCAGGCTCGCGCGCATCGGCTCGGCAGACTTCAGCTCCACGCCCTGCAGTTTCACGTCGAATTCCGTAAACTCCGCTGCCCCGGTCAGTGCCTCGGGCGTCTTTGCGGGCCCCATCACCGTAATCGTGCCGCCAATCGACGAGCTCCCCTTCACGCCAGTATCCGAAAACAGCGCCAGCGGCTTTGCAATATCGAACCCCGCCAACGTCACCTTCGCCTGCGTATCGTAGTTGCCCTTCAGCGAGGTCTGCCCATTCGCATCCACCTTCGCCCCCACGAGCGCGGCGTGCGCGTCATAGAACACAATCGGCCCAGTGGAGTGCGCTGTCGCCGTCACCTCACCCACAGCCTTGCCGTCCACCACAAGGTTTGCCAGCGTCAGGTTAGCCCGCAGATTAGGCTCTTCCACCGTTCCCGCAGCATCGGCTGTCAGCGTTAACAGACCGTCGCCATTGACGTTCGCATTGCGGAAGTTATCGATCTTCGAAAGCTGAATCTTGTTCCCCTGCAGATGCGCCCGCAGATGTTTGCTGCCCAGGTCGTAGTCGCCATTGCCCGTAACCTGCATACCATGCGCAGCCAGCAACACCCGCGATGCCGAAACCTGTTGCCCCTTCACCGTCGCATCCACCGAGATCGTTTGATAATTCTCGCCATAGGCAACGCCGTTCACCAGCGTTACGGTACCGCCGCCAGCCATGTTATCCAGCGTCCCCACCACGTGCGCATTGATGTTTGCGACACCGGTCAGCGGCACCCTGTTCTGCTGTCCGGCGATCTCCAGTATGTCGTTCGCCTGTGCGTTCGCCAGTTTCGCGCTCGCATCGATAGCCATGCCCTCGTCCCACAAATAAGTCACCGCACCACGCCGCCCAACCACCTTCCGCGGACGCACCATCCCCGCCAGGTTCAGCACCGCCGTCTCCCGCGTAATCGTCGACGAGGCTACCGCAACACCACTGTTCGGCGAGTACTCCGCATCCGCGACCACCGAATCGATCAGCGTATCGGTCATCGTGCCCAGCTTCACTTCAACGTGGTCGCCGACCAGGTGCCCCTTCACATCAAGGTTCGCAATCGGGCCCGACGCCGTCCCGCTGAACGCCAGTGTGCCATGCAACACAATGGGGACGGCCGCGCTGCCCTTCTTGCCATTCGCCTCCAGATCCAGCGTGGTCAGCAGCTGGTCAAACTCGCCCACGTCCCGCGCCTGCAGGTCCACCTTTAGCGCAGTCAGCGGGTCGCCCAGGTTCACGCCCAGCACACCCGTCGCCGTTAACGTCGTCGCCGGTGTGTGCAGATCGATCCGCTGAATATTCACCACCTCGCGACCGCCATCGTAGTGGGCCTTCACCTCGCCGTTGACCGGAACGTTATTCAGCGCGCCCTTGCGAGGCGCCCCCGTTGGCCCAAGGTTAAGGTCCGCCTCAATCTGCACGGTGTCGGAAATATCCGCCGCCGGCCCACCCCACTTCACCTCAACCGGCCCCGTAATCGCCGTATCCAGGCCAAGGTCCCCGTAACCCTTGGTCTCGGTCACTTCCATGATCGTGCGCAGCGGAATCTTGTTCACCTTCACCGTCAACACGGCGGTAGTTGAACTCACCGGAGCGATCTTCAAGTCCTTGACGATAGGCTTCGCCCCCGCACTCTTCGCCACATTGTTAGCCGTCTTAGCCGCGGCCACCACCGTCGCCGAAGCCGCCGGAGCACTCGCCTCCACCTCGCCAATGTAGTTCGATATCCGCAGCACGCCCTCTGCATTGCCGCCACCGGGTAGGTATCCCGTCAGCGCCGTGAACAGCAGCTCCGTCGGCGTAATGTTCAGCTGCGCACCGCCATCGATATCGTGCAGCTTCACATACGCGTTCGCATAGCCGGCCTTGTGCATCTTCATCACGCCGACGAAGAGATATCCCGCCTTGCAGTCCGGATCCGGCGGAAGCATCTTTGCGTCCAACGGTGCAGTCGGCTTCGCCTTCCGCCGGGCAAAGAACCCCGGCTTCTTCTGCGCCACCACCGGGCTCACTTCGCAGTTACGGCCTCGCAGATTTAGATCCAGCGAGCCCGCATTCAACCCATCCACGCCAGCCAGGAATCCCAGCTGCTTCAAATCCAGGCCCCCATCAAGCGACGTCTGCCACTCCGGCTTGGCAAAGTGCGTCACCAGCCCCGTAGCCGTCAGCTTCGTTGCCGCTCCAGAGGTAAACTCAAACGCCTTCAGCTCCGCCGTATCCCGCCCCACTTCGCCCGCAATGTGGAGCTTCGACTGCACCTCCGGCATCGCCTGCATCTTCGTCCGCAGATCGTTCACATCGATCGTCGTGCCATAGCGGTCGGTCGATGCGACGTAGTGCACTTCCGCCTGCAAATTGTTTGCCGCCAGGTTGAACGGAATCGCACGGTTATTGATCAACGCCAACCCATCAACCAGCTCCACCTTCCCCGCCTGCAGGTCCAGCAACGAGTTCTGAATCGGCTCGGTGCTGGAGCTCGGCCTCTTCGGCACGGGCTGGTTCGTCTTGCCATCTTTGTCCACCATCAAATGCACATGCGGCTGCTCCAGCCGCAGATAATTCAATCCCACGCGCGACGGCGTCGTCTTGCTGGTCGCATGCGCCAGAAAGCTATTAATCTTCAGCCTGACAAAAATCTTCGCCACGGAAAGATACGGCGCTTCACCCGCGCCTTCCGTTCCGTGGATCACCAGCCCATCGGTTTCAACCGCCAGGTGCAGCAGGCTGAATTGAATATGCCCGAGCTCCACCTTGCCGCCGGTCGCCTCTTCCAGCACACTCACTACCTCAGCGCCCACGCGGCGTTGAAAGTCTTCGGTCGTCGTGTAGTACCAGCCCGCCAGTACGCCCACCACCAGCAGTGTGAACAGCGATCCCAGCGTCCAAACAGCCATGCGCCAGATGCTCGTCCACTTGGTCGCCACCATCGTGTCTTCAGCAGGAGCACTCATGGCGCCACCTCCCCCTGCTTCAAAACCACCACGCTGCCCTGCGCACGCAGGCTCTTCAGCCAGTCACCCAGCAGGTTCGACACCTCCTGTTGAAGCAGCACTTCCTGTATCCGGTCTGAGAGCGCCTCCAGCTTCGGAGGCGTCTGGTGTTGCATCGCATACTGCGGCAGCATCGTCTTCTCGTAATAGTTCTGAATATCCGCCGCTGCCACCCGCGCCCCCATGCGGAACCGCTCTTCGATAAACCGCAACACTTCCATCCGCTGCCGCCAGCGGTCCATCAACGTCTGCTCATCGAAACCATGCGCCGCCAGAAACTGGGTCCAGCCCGCTTCCGTCTGGCAAACGTTCTTGCACGCCGGGATCGACTTCCGCAGATCGTCCAGGTCTTTCTTCACCGCATCATCCGTAATCGGCTCTTCGGGTCGCAGCTTGATCTGCTGCAGAATCAAGTCGCGATTGATCAGCCGCTCAATCGCCTCGTCGCGCGCCGTATCCGCTCCGCGCGCGTTGAAGGGTTGCAGTTCCGAAAATCGCCGCTCTTCATCGACGTCGCTGTCCAGGATCAGGTCGCCGTTCACAATCGCCACCACGCGATCGATCTCCTTGCCTTCCAGCGGCGGCATCGCCGGAGCAGCAGGAGCCGGCGTCGTCGTTTTCGGCGCCGCCTCACGTGTAGCGGCAGCTTGTCCCTGCGCCGCCACCGCCCACACGCACACCATCGCAGCAACCGTCCAACCCACCAGCATCCCGACCTGTAAGCGCCTCATCATGCCTTAAAAGCTCTGCCCAATGCTGAAGAAGAATTGAAAGTGTCCGGCCTTGCCAACGTAAGGCAGCTTGCTGGTGTAATCGAAAAACACCGGGTACACCGGAGGATTCAGGTTGTAGCTGAAGTCCACGCGGATCGGCCCCACCGGCGTCTTGTAACGTGCCCCCATACCAATCGCATGAGAGTAGTAATTGAAGCTGCACTTGCCCGTCAGCGTCTTGTAATCCGAAGCCGGCGTCCCAGCCGGAACCGACACATCCTTGCAACTCGCTTCTTCCGGCTGCCGAAAATTCTTGATGCTCTTGAACATGTCGCCCGGGTGCTGGAACGCGTTGCCCATATCGTGAAAGATGACAAACGAAACACTCTCACCCACAAACGGCAGCGTAGGCGGCGGCAGCCGCAGCTCAAACGTATTCACCACCACAGCCGCTCCACCCACGGGATAACCGGTCGTCAAATCCCGCGGCCCCGCATCGTTCAAACCGAACCCACGATGCGACGTTCCGCCGCCCGCATACAGACGCTCCGGCAGGGGAATCGGATTGCACGTCGCATTGGTGTTCTGCAGCGTTCCCGCGCAGTTCGATATCCCAATCGTGCTGGTCTGGCTCGCGTTCACATTGCCAATCGTGTTCTCAAAACCCACCCGCAGGTTCCGCGCAAACACATACTTCTTCTTTCCGAACGTGTAGTAATTGCTCTCCGTAATATCCACGCGATTGAAATTCGTGTCCGACCCGAACTTCGAGTTCGCAAAAAATTCCTGTATCGAAAAATATCGCCCCTTGCCCGCATCCAGCGGACTCGGATCGCGCGTGTCATGGAAGTACGTCACCGCCGGTCCCCCCACCGTCACCGGTTGCGACAACTGCGGAATCAAATTCGGCGTCACTTCCAGGCTGTTCGGGTCAACCGCTACGCGCCGGAACTGGTAGTCATAAATAAAGTGGTCGGCCTTCTTGTAAGCCTGCGACACCCGGAAATCCGCCTGCTGCGAAGACGCCGAAAATGTCGTAATGTTCTGCACGTTCGAGTAGCCGCCGGAAATCGTCGCCGTCAATCGCCGGTTCCCCAGCAGCTGCGGACTCGTAAAGCTCAGCGTCGCAATCCGCTCCAGCAGGCCGTAACTTGCGTGCAAGGTCAGCGATTTATCCGACCCAAACAAATTGATCCGCGATACATCCACCGACACCCGGGGGCTCGCCCCCGCCTTGCCATTCTGCGCCGCCGTTCCAGACCCGATCCGCGTCTGCCCCGGAACCTGTGCCGGCGTATTCAGCTGCGCTTCCAGCCCAAAGCCGTAAGTCACGTCCCACCGCTTCGCCTCGGTCAACTGCACCAGTACATTCTTCTGCGGCGCATCGCCCGCTGGGTTCTGTACCGCCGCATTCACCTCGTTGAACAACGCCAGGTTATACAAATTCCGCTGCGTTTCCAGCAACGCTGCCTGGTCCAGCGGATCGCCCGCATGTACCTTGATCTGGCTCTTGATCAGCGACGGCTTCGTCCGCACATCGCCCGACAGCAGCACCTGGTCGATGAACACCTGCTGCCCTTCCGATACCGTCAGGGTCACATCGGTCGCCGTCGGGTCTTCGGCTTCCACTTCCTGCTTGATCTCCACTCGCGCCTGGTCGAAACCATGCGACACATAGTAAGAAAGCACCGAGTCGCGATCTCCCGAAAGCGTCAGCAGCGAGAATGGCTGGTCTTCCTCAGTCTGCAGCAGGCTCTTGATCATCGCCTGCCGCGACGGGTCAACGCCCTTCACGTCCACCGATCCAAACTTCTGTTGCGGCCCCTCATCGATCGAGTACGTCACCACAATCTGCGACACCTTGAGTGACTGTCCCTTCGCGCCCGTATCGGTGTCCTTCGCATCGCCGTTCACCTTCGCGCGATTGAACCCGTTCGCCCGGTACAGCGCCTGGATCGCATCCACATCGGCCTTCACCAAAGCCTGGCTGTAGCGCCCTGACCGTATATAGAGGTCGGCCTTCTTCGTCGTCAAACGTTCCAGGATCGTATCCGTGTCAAAGTACTTGTTCCCCATCACATTTACGGCGAGCACCTTGTGCTTCCGCCCCTGGTCCACCGTGTACTGCACCGTCACATTGCCGGTGCCTTCGCCCAGCAGCTCCACTTTCGTCGTGACGTCGAAATATCCCTTTTGCTGCAAATAGTCGCGGATATTGTGCGCGCCTTCATTCAGCAGGTCGTTGTCCACCGCGCCTTCCTGGAATACGGGCACCAGCAGATGCAGCCGAGATTTCGAAAGCTTTGCTCCCAGCACCACCACCTTCACATTCGGCCCTTGGTTCGCTGCAAAGCCATAATCCAGCTGCTTGCGCGGCGCGTTGTAAGCCTGCTTCTGCACGCTCACGGTCGCTTCCAGGCGGTCCTTCTTCTGATACTGCGTGCGCAAACTCGAAAGCGCCGTCGACGACGTCTCCCGCGTCACCTTTGGCCGGCAGTTACGCGAAAACGTCTTGCCCAGCAACCCGCAGTTCAACTTCGCTTTCGCCCGGAACTCCACCGGAGTAAACCCGGGATCGTTGCCCTCGATGGCCAGATCGCCCACCCGCGCCTGGACGCCAATCTCCACCGTAAACACGAAGTTCACCTGGTCGCCGTTATCATCATTCACGGTGTGCACTTCCACCTTCGGCTGGTAGTACCCATTGCGCGCCAGCGACTCCTTCACCCCCGTCACCGCCGCTGGCACCAATGCCTCCGAGTATGCCGTACCCGGCTCCAGCTTCGTCGCATACTCCAGCAGCGACGCCAGCCGGTCGCTCCGCACGCCCACCATCTCCACCCGCCCGATGTAGTACCGGGGCACGCCCGCATACAGCAGCGCAATCCCGTCAGCCGTCTTCGCACTGCGTACGGCGATGTCGCGATACCGTCCGCTGGCAAACAGCCGCCGCAGATCCGCACGGACCGCTTCCGGCGCCAGCGGCGTCCCCACTTTCTGTATCAACTCATTCGGCAGCGTGTCTTCCTTCGAAAAAGTGACACCTTCAAACCGGATCTCTGTAACCTTCAGCCCACGCTGGCTCCACACCGTATCCGCCAGCGCCGGTCGCGTGCCGGTCAACTGTCCTGAAGCCGTAGCCCCTTTTGACCCCGGCGCCGCCGCTTCAGGCACACCCGGAACAGCATTCGGATTAGCCGCCTGCGCAGGCGCGCCGGCATTCACGACTGGGTGCCCCATGTCCGGATTCTCGGACATGGGTGCCGCGACCGCCGGATTAGCAGGAGCGCTCGAAGGCACTCCCACCGGCGGCGATACTTGAGCCGAACCCACGCAGGCCAACCCCGCAAGCAGCAAAGCAACCGCGCCCCGCAGCACCATGGCTTCGGAGGAGCTCAAACTGCTCCCTGCGCGTCGCTTGAAGTTCGTCAAAACCGCCACTGCCCGCGTCCCCTCATCCAGGAATATTTCCGTCGACCATTTCCGGCAGTGGCGCGGAAACATCGACTCCCAGACACGCCAGCGTCAATTTCATGCAGTGCACGCCCTGGGCTTTATCTTACAGATGCACATATCCGTCCGGAAGTTCGCCGCACACCTCTCACTCCCCGCACCTTGTCATCCTGAGCGGAGCGCAGCGAAGTCGAAGGACCCCGAAGAACTTCGCATTACCCCTACATTTCGGCCCTTTCTGCCGCCAAATCGCCGTTGCCTTTGCCTTTGCCTTTCTTGCCCTCATCCCCGCAGGGAATCCGGCTACGCAACGCCAACCCGCGCCGCCATCACCCTCGTATACTCACCTTGATGCCGGAACCACCGCAACCCATCTCCGACACCGAGCGCTACTCCCGCCAGGTCCTCTTCGCCCCCATCGGCGCCGCCGGCCAGCAGCGTCTCCTTAGCGCCCATGTTGCGGTTATCGGAGTAGGCGCCACCGGCGCCGCCACCGCCAGCCTCCTCGCCCGCGCCGGCGTTGGCACGCTCACCCTCATCGACCGCGACTTTGTCGAGCCCTCCAATCTCCAGCGCCAGGTCCTCTTCGACGAGGCCGACGCCCGCGAAGCTCTCCCCAAAGCCGAAGCCGCCCGCCGCCACATCGCCGCTTTCAACTCCGGCATCACCGTCCACGCCCACGTCGCCGACCTCGTCCCCGCCAACATCCACGCCCTCCTCGCCCCCGCCCACATCGTCCTCGACTGCACCGACAACTTCGAAACCCGCTACCTCCTCAACGACTACGCCGTCGAGCAAGCCAAACCCTGGATCTACGCCGCCGCCGTAGGCGCCTACGCCGCCACCATGAACATCCTCCCATCAACCGCACGGTCTACTCCCTACTCCCTACTCCCTACTCCCTGCCTTTCCTGCCTCTTCCCCATCCCACCCTCCGGCACAGTAGAAACCTGCGACACCGCTGGCATCCTCTCCGCCGCCGTCAACTTCGCCGCCTCCATCCAGACCACCGAAGCCCTCAAGTACCTCACCGGCAACATCGCCCAGATGCGCCGCACGCTACTTTCTTACGACCTCTGGACCAACGACCGCTCCGAAATCGCTGCCCACACACCCGACCCGGCCTGCGACGTCTGTGCCCACCGCAACTTCCGCTATCTCTCGGGAGTTGGCCGCCCCCACATCACCCTCTGCGGCCGCAACTCCGTTCAAATCCACGAGCACGCCCGCCCCGTCGACCTCACCGCCCTCGCCGCCAAACTCGCGCCTCTCGGCACCGTCCGCGCCAACGGCCTTCTCCTCCGCTTCGAGCGCGCACCCCACACCCTCACTGTCTTCCCCGACGGCCGCGCCCTCATCCAGGGCACCACCGACGTCGCCCAGGCCCGCTCCCTCTACGCCCGCTTCATCGGCTCCTGAGCCCTCCAGGGATTTGTCATCTCGACCGAAGCGCAGCGAAGTGGAGACACCTGCAGCTATACTCGCTGCCGCACTTCCTCTGGGCTCAACCGCTCCAGGCTCTTAGCGCCTTTCCTGACCCCTAACCCCTTGAATACAACCCCCTCCGCCAAAATCCCCTCTCAAGTTAATGAGGTCCAAACCAACCATCCCCGACACTGTCGGCAACGGAATGCTTCGCTTTGGGATACGCTTAACCCGAACAGCCTTCCGGCAGAACAGTGCAAGGACCGGAAAGAGCTCGATGAACTTAGAAGGCCTACCAAGAATGCAGACAAAACCAACCGCCGGCTTATTCAAGCGGAATCCTCCCATCGCTGGCGAGGCCGAAGCCATTGAGTTGGCCAAGAACGGCGACGCAGACGCTTTTTCCCGGCTCTACGCCCTGCACAAGCGCCGCGTCTACACGCTCTGCCTCCGCATGCTCGGCAACGTGTCGGAAGCCGAGGACATGACGCAGGAAGCCTTCCTGCACTTGTATCGCAAGCTCGGCAGCTTCCGCGGAGAAAGTGCCTTCTCCACCTGGCTGCATCGCCTCACGGTCAATCTTGTGCTCATGCACCTCCGCAAGAAAGGCCTCAGCCTCGTCTCCCTCGAAGAGACCATCAACCCCTCGGAAGAAGACGCTCCCAAGCGCGACTTCGGTTCCCGCGACCAGCAGCTCGCCGGATCGGTGGACCGTGTCACCCTCGAGCGCGCCGTAGCCTCGCTCCCTCCCGGCTACCGCATGGTCTTCGTCCTGCATGACGTGGAAGGCTTCGAGCACAACGAAATCGCTTCCATGCTTGAGTGCTCCACCGGCAACAGCAAATCGCAACTGCACAAAGCGCGCCTCAAGCTTCGCGAGCTGTTGCGCAATCCAGAACAATTTGCACCAGAACTCGGAAAGGAGGGCGTCTAATGTCAGATCAAGTCGCCCTGAACACCCCTGAGAATTTCGACAACATGACCGCCGCCGAGTTCGAAGCGCGTCTGCCAGACCTGATCGCCAACAACGCCACGGGGCCGCTCACCGAAGATCCGCAATTTGAGAAGTTCTTCGCCGGCAACCCCACCTGCGCCGCACTCGTTCGCGACCTCGAAGCCATCGCCAAGGCCGCCAAGGATCTCTTCTCCATCGAAGAACCCGAGGAAGCCATCGACGAACCCGTCGGCGACAAGATGTGGGAAAGCATCGCCAACAAGATCAAGGTTGGCGGAGGCCCGGACGACGAATAGGCTCTTCGAAAATCACCCCGCGGACGGCAGACACCTCTGCCGGTCGTCGCTGTTAGAACTCCCTAAGGTCCCCGCAAAATTCTTTCATCTCGACCGAAGTGGAGAGACCCGCAGCTTCGATGCTGTGGCACACCCTGAATCCCCGGCTACCGAAAATATGAAGTGGCTCTCCGCCATCCTCGGCCTCATCATCGGCTACTACGCCATCGCGATCCCTTCCTGCGACTGGCTCTGGCCCAACAGCAACCTCTGCGGCATCTACTCGCCCATCGGTGCGCTGATCGGCGCTGGCCTCGGCTACTGGCTCGTCGCCAGAATGACCAGGCCTCGCTAGCGGCATGGCTTCGGCGCCTGCTGCGAAACAACCTGTGACGCACGTCACTTGCACTTCCCTCCACCTCGCGTTACGCTGTTACCGATGACGACGTTCCGCATCTCCGCCCGATTTACAAGCTACTGGTATCCCCCAGCGGCCCGGCGGACGTGTGCGCCTCTCTAACCAGAGCTAAGCAACGAAATCCACCGAGCCGCAGCCCACCAGGGTTGCGGTTTTTCTTTTGCCGCAAAACATTTTGCTCAACCCACCACCGGAGAACGACAATGAACGCAGTACAGACTTCACCTGCCGCAGCCCACACGATGCCCTTATCTCACCTCCGCCGCACATCCCGTCCTCCCCGCCCCGCACAGCGCATCGTGCTCACCGGCTTCATGGGATCGGGCAAATCCACCATCGGCCCACTGCTCGCTGCGCAGCTCGGCTGGCACTTCATCGATCTCGACCACGAGATCGAACGCCGCACCAGCCTCTCCGTCCCCGAACTCTTCGCCCAGCGCGGTGAAGCCGCCTTCCGCAAGGAAGAGACCGCCGCCCTCGCCGCCCTGCTCGGCTCCGCCAACACCGTCATCGCCCTCGGCGGCGGCGCTCCGGAAATTCTCACCAACCGCCTGCTCCTCGAGCAGACGCCGGCCACCGTCGTCGTCCATCTCGCCGCCCCCTTCGCCACCCTCGCCGCCCGCTGCACCCAGCAGGCAGCCGACCCCGCCGCCACATCCCGCCCCCTCTTCGCCGATCCCATCGCCGCCCAGGCCCGCTTCGCCTCCCGCCAGCCTCTCTACCGCCGTCTCGCTCATCACAGCATCGAAACCGCAAACCTCTCACCGGCCCAGGCCGCAACCGCCATCGCCGCCGCAGTTGCCGCCCGCCTCGCACGGGCGTAGCCTGCGAGCTACCGCATCACCCGGGCCTTGCATCGAACTTCCAGCACGCTGGATCACGCAGACAAGAAAGAGGATCTATCCTGGCTAATCCGCAGCCCCCAACAGAGACCGTGACTGTAGCCGAGACGCCCGCCGAGCGGCGCGCCATCCGCCGTCACATCCTCTTCACCATCGCGGTACTCGTCGCGCTCAGCGTGGCGTGGAAGCTCCTGCACGTCCTCGAAATCGTCTACGTCAGCGCCCTCTTTGCCGTGGTATTGACGCCCGTCGTCCAGCGCATCATGGGCCTCCGCATACGCCACTGGAGCCCATCCCGCCCCGCCGCCATCGCCATCCTGCTCGGCGGCGTCGCCTTCGCACTCACCCTCTTCTTCCTCATCGGTCTTCCCCCTGTCCTGCACGACGTCAAGCAGTTCAGCAACGACCTCCCCGAGCGCATCCCCGCCATCGTCGCCCGCATCAAGCGCCTGCCCATGGCCGACAGGCTCGGCGTCGACTCCCTCACCCAGAAAGCCGAAAGCGCCGCCGCCTCCACCGCGGCCTACCTCCTCGCCTCATTCCCGCTCTGGATGGCCCGCATCTTCGACATGCTCGCCGCCTTCATCCTCTGCATCTACTTCATGCTCGAGGGCGAACACGCCTACTCCTACCTGCTCGCCTTCTTCCGCCCCAAAACCCGCGAGCGCCTCGCCGCCACCCTGCAGACCGCCGAACTCCGCATGAGCAAGTGGCTCCTGGGGCAGGGTCTGCTCATGCTGATCCTGGGCGTCTCCAGCACCATCGTCTTCGGCCTGCTCCACGTGCGTTACTTCGTCCTGCTCGGCATTCTCATGGGACTCTTCAACATCGTTCCCGTGGCCGGCGGCGTCGTCACCATCATCTTCGCCGCCAGCGCGGCCGCGCTTGACTCCTGGTCGAAAATGGCAGGCGTCCTCATCTTCTACGGCATCTATCTCCAGATTGAAAACGGCTACCTCACCCCCCGCATCATGAAAACCAGCGTCGATCTCATGGGCCTTACCGTCCTCATCGCGCTGCTGGTCGGCACCGACCTCGCCGGCATCACTGGCGCCCTCGTCGCCGTCCCCAGCGCCGCCCTCATCGCCGTCCTCATGGATGAGTACATGGTCCAGAAGGACGCCGAGGCCCAGTCCCTCGCCGCCGAATACATCGCTCCCGCCGCCGAACCGCCGCCCCCGGCATAGCCAAATTACACCCGCTTGCGTCCAACGAAAATGCGGCGAACAGCATGGATCTGGGCGGCTGGCTGTACAGCGTGGCTGTGCGACGCACTCCTCCAGGCCTGGCGTCACCGCTGGTCCCACGCCGGCCTGGCCGCCCTCGTAGCCGCCATATTCGCCGCCGCCTGGCTCTTCTACAGCCGCCAACCCAGGCGCTAGCCCATCACCATCAGCTGCTTCCGTTGAAAGCAAGAGCCGAGGGCCAAAGGCCCGACCCATCACAGCCTGGGCCGAAGGCCCAGGTCAGCCAAGCGAGAAACCCAGAGGGCTGAAAGCCCGACCCAAAGCCGCGCCCAAGCACCCAAAGGCCGGCAAGGTACGATAGCTCTGAGGTCACCACATGAAGATCGCAGCGGCCATCATCCTCCTAGCCTCCACAACTGCATTCGCACAGGAACCGGCCAACCCCGTAGTCGGCACCGCAAAGGAAATCTTCACTCGCCAGGCCGCCTTCATGGTCGCCGCAGCCGAGCTCATGCCCGCCGAAAAGTACGCCTATCAGCCCACACCGGGCCAGATGTCCTACGGCAAAGTCGTCGCCCACGTCATCCAGGCCAACTACGGCGTCTGTGGCATGCTCTCCGGCGACAGCGCCGGCAAAGGCCCCGCCGTCACTGACGCCACGCCCAAAGACCAGCTCATCCCCGCCCTCAAGGCATCCTTCGCCACCTGCCAGAAGGCCCTCGACGGCCTCCAGGACGCCCAGCTCGGCGGCACCATCACCTACTTCGGCGGCGCAAAAAAGCCCCGCTCCCGCGCCCTCTTCGAGCTCACCGACGACCTCGAAGACCACT
The DNA here is from genome assembly GCA_903873705.1 of uncultured Acidobacteriota bacterium. Lineage (GTDB taxonomy): Bacteria > Acidobacteriota > Terriglobia > Terriglobales > Acidobacteriaceae > Granulicella. The sequence continues at coordinate 24,723 of CAIQPK010000009.1, read as the reverse complement.
ACTCGCAGATGGCCATGTACCTGCGCTTGAACGGAATGATTCCGCCGTCGGCAAAAAAGTAGAACCACCACAAAACTGAAAAAGCCCGGCAACCGCCGGGCTTTTTCACGCGCGCTAGACGCCGGTTACTTCTTGCCCAGCAGCTTCGCCATGGCGTCGCCAATCTCAGCCGGCGACTTCACCACGGTAATACCCGCAGCCGCCATCGCCGCCATCTTGCTCGCCGCGGTACCTTCGCCGCCCGAGATGATCGCGCCCGCATGGCCCATACGCCGTCCCGGAGGCGCCGTCTGGCCGGCAATAAACCCAACCACCGGCTTCTTCACATGTGCCTTGATGTACTCCGCAGCGGCCTCTTCAGCCGATCCGCCGATTTCACCAATCATGATGATCGCTTCCGTATCGGGGTCTTCGTTCAGCAGCTTCAGCGCATCGATGTGCGTCGTGCCAATGATCGGATCGCCGCCAATACCAATCGCAGTCGACTGCCCAATCCCCAGCTGCGTCAGCTGATAAACCGCCTCATAAGTCAGCGTGCCCGACTTCGACACAATGCCAACCGAGCCCTGCTTATGAATGCGCCCCGGCATGATGCCGATCTTCGCCTTGCCCGGCGAAATCACACCCGGACAGTTCGGCCCGATCAGCCGCGACTTCGATCCCTTGATCACTTCCCACGTCTTCACCATGTCCAGCACCGGAATGCCTTCGGTGATGCAGACGATCAGCGGAAGCCCCGCATCAGCCGCTTCCTGGATGCCATCAGCCGCAGCCGGCGGAGGAACAAAGATCATCGTCGCATTCGCGCCGGTAGCCTTCACCGCTTCTTCCACCGTGTTGAACACGGGCCAGCCTTCATGCGTCGTGCCACCCTTACCCGGCGTCACACCACCCACAACCAGCTTGTTCCCAAACTGCCGCGCATACTCATCGCAGCCCTTCGCGTGATACGTTCCTTCGCGTCCCGTGATGCCCTGGACGATGAGACGAGTGTCATTACCAACGAGTACGGACATTACTTGACTCCCTTCGCAGCGGCGACGGCGAGGTCGGCTGCCTCTTTCATGGTCGCCCCGATTTGTACCTTTAGCCCCGACTCAGCAATGATCTGACGACCTTCTTCTACGTTGGTGCCTTCTAAGCGCAGAATGATCGGCAGCGTCACATTGAGTTTGCGAGCCGCAGCAACCACCGCGGTAGCCAAAACATCCACCCGCAGAATGCCGCCGAAAATGTTGATGAAGATCGCCTTCACATTCGGGTCGGAAAGCAGAATACCGAACGCATTCTCGATCTGCTCCTGGTTCGCGCCGCCGCCGACATCCAGGAAGTTCGCAGCCTTGCCGCCCGCGTACTCGATGATGTCCATAGTCGCCATCGCCAGGCCCGCGCCGTTCACCATGCAGGCAATCGACCCATCCAGCTTGATGTAGTTCAGCGCAAACTTGCTCGCCTCAACCTCAAGCGGATCTTCTTCCGCAATGTCCCGCAGCTCCTTCAGGTCCTTGTGACGGAACAGCGCGTTGTCGTCGAAGTTGATCTTGCAATCCAGCGCCAGCAGCGCACCGTCCTTGGTCGTAATAAACGGATTGATCTCCATCAGCGTTGAGTCGGTCTCGATGAAAGCCTTGTACAGGCCCATCATGAACTTCACCGCTTCGCCAATCTGCGTCGGAGCCAGCCCCAGCTTGAACGCCAGCTTGCGCGCCTGGTACGGCTGCAGCCCGATGCCCGGGTGAATATATTCCTTGAAAATCTCTTCCGGCGTCGAGTGCGCCACTTCCTCGATATCCATGCCGCCATGCTGCGACGCCATGAACACGACCTTCGCCGACGCACGGTCCAGCACTAGCCCCAGATACAGCTCGCGGTCGATCGCCGAACCCTGCTCGATCAGCAGCCGTTGAACCTTCTGGCCTTCGGGGCCAGTCTGGTGCGTCACCAGCTGCATGCCCAGGATCGCCTTCGAAGCTTCGTTGGCCGCTTCAATGTTCTTCGCCAGCTTCACGCCGCCGCCCTTGCCGCGGCCGCCAGCGTGGATCTGCGCCTTCACTACGACCACCGCATTGCCGCCAGAAAACAGCGCCTTGGCTGCTGTATCGGCTTCTTCCAGCGTGGTCGCCATTTCGCCGCCCGGGACCGGAACGCCGTACTTGCGCAGTATCTCTTTTGCCTGATACTCGTGAATCTTCATGTATGCTCCGTCGTGTTTCTTGCAAACATCTCATGGTAGCGAATTGCCGTGAGCAGCGGCAATTAATAACGGCGATTATCGGTGGCGGTACGGTGCGTTTGGTAGCCTCATCACTAACGAATGTCCATCCAGCCTGACCTACGCCGAATCGTCGAAGCCCGCGACGTTCTCTCCTTCTCCGAAGCCGCCGCCCTCATGCGCCGCATCCTCGCCGGCGAAGCCTCCGAAATCGAGCTCGCCGGACTCCTCGGCGCCCTCGCCGGCCGCGGCGAAACCCCCGCCGAAGTCGCCGGTTTCGCCACCGCCATGCGCGAAGCCGCCACCGTGCTCCCTCTCACCGAAGCGGAACGCGACCAGCTCGTCGACACCTGCGGCACTGGCGGCGACGCCAGCGGCAGCTTCAACATCTCCACCGCCGCCGCCCTCGTCGCCGCCGCCGCCGGTGCCAAAGTCGCCAAGCACGGCAACAAGGCCATCACCTCCCGCTGCGGTTCAGCCGACGTCCTCGAAGCCCTCGGCATCCCCACCACCCTCACCCCTGAGCAAGGCGCCGCCTCGCTCCGCCAGCACGGCTTCAGCTTCATGCTCGCCCCGTCGCACCACCCCGCGCTGAAAGCCGTCATGCCCGTCCGCCGCGCCCTCGGCGTCCGTACCGTCCTCCACATCCTCGGCCCGCTGCTCAACCCCGCCGGAGCCCGCGCCCAGGTCATGGGCGTCTACAGCGCCCGCATGGTCCCCATCGTCGCCGAAGCCATGACCCTCCTCGGCGTCCGCCACGCCTTCGTCGTCCACGGCGACGCCGGCCTCGACGAGCTAGCCCTCAGCGGCCCCAGCCAGGTCGCCGAAGTGCGCGACGGCGTCGTCCGCCAATACACGATCTCCCCTGAAGACTTCGGCCTCCAACCCGCCCCCATCTCCGCCCTCACCGGTGGCGACGCCGCCGACAATGCCGCCATCCTCCGCGCCACCTTCGCCGGCGAGCCCGGACCTCGCCGCGACGTCGTCCTCCTCAACGCCGCCGCCGTCCTCATCACCGCCAACCTCGTCGCCAGCTTCGCCGGCGGAATCCAGCTCGCCGCCGCCACCATCGACAACGGCGCCGTCACCGCGCTCGTAACCCGACTGGCTCTCAATCAGAATTAGCGCCACCACACCAACCCAAATGAAAGATGATGAATAGCGAGGTATCCCCATGGCACGAGTAACCGGAATTGGCGGCGTCTTCATCCGATCGAAAGACCCCGGAGCCCTCGCACGCTGGTACGCCGACAACCTCGGCGTCAAGCTCAGCGACTTCAACGGCGCCGCCTTCCAGTGGAGCGACGAGCTCCCCGCCGGAACCGGCATGACCGCCTGGTCCGCCTTCCCGCAGGACACCAGGTACTTCGGCGAAGGCCAGCAGGCCGTCATGATCGACTACCGCGTCGACGACCTCGACGAACTCCTCAAAAACCTCGAAGCCGCCGGCGTCTGGATCGACCCTAAGCGCGACAACGCCTCCTACGGCAAGTTCGCCTGGATCAAAGACTGCGACGGCAACCGCATCGAGCTCTGGCAGCCCCTCGCCGACGAAGCAGCAGAAGAAGAAGAAACAGCCGGCGAATAATCTCGCAAGGCACACCACAGAGGCGCGCAGGAATGGCTGATAGCACGTTGAAGAAGCTCGCAGGGCGCAACGGATTCGCGTCCGTGTTCTACAACCTGCCGCGCCTCTTCAAGGGCTATCAGCCCATCTTCCTCGACTACCCCGTCCACCCCGTCCCCCGCTACGGCCACGGCAAACCCGCGCACCCTGAGCTCACCGCTATCCTCGGCGAGGGCGACGCCCGCTACCGCGAAACCCTCACCAACTTCCTCACCTTCACCGACAATCTCCTCGCCATCCCCACCCGCGAAACCCCCGGCTCCACCGAGCCCTGCTGGATCAACCGCTGGCTGGAAGGCCTGGACACCCTCGCCCTCTACGGCTTCATCGCCACCCGCAAACCCCGCATCTACCTCGAAGTCGGCTCCGGCTTCTCCACCAAGGTCGTCCGCCGCGCCATCAAGGACCAGCAGCTCACCACCGAACTCATCTCCATCGACCCCCAGCCCCGCGCCGAAATCAACTCCCTCTGCGACCGCGTCATCCGCCAGCCCCTCGAAAGCTGCGACCTCAGCATCATCAACGAGCTCAACTCCGGCGACATCTTCTTCCTTGACGGCTCGCACCGCAGCTTCATGAACTCCGACGTCACCGTCTTCTTCCTCGAAATCCTCCCCCGCCTCAAGCCCGGCGTCCTCGTCCACATCCACGACATCTACCTCCCCATGGACTACCCGCCCGATCGCGCCCACTGGTTCTACTCCGAGCAATATCTCCTCGCCGCCGGCCTCCTCGCCGGCCACAAAAACTACGAAGTCCTCATGCCGAATTTCTACATCGCTCAAACCCCCGAAGTAGCCTCCGCGCTCGACGCATTCTGGCAAAATCCCCAGCTCCACGGCGTCTCCCACACCGGCTACTCCTTCTGGCTGCAGACCCGATAACTCCAGGCAGGGTAACGTTACTGGCACCTAAGTGGCATGTACAGAAGTGATACACGGGCCGAAGCTCGGTGAAGGCCCCGAAAAGGATGCACCCCACAGGAGTTATCCGATGAAGCGCACCTCTGTTCTACTTGGCATTCTTGCCCTCTCTCTCTCAGCGGCCCTGCCGGCTTCGGCCGACGTCCTGTTTTCGCAGTCGCTCAGCTCCAACCTCAACGGCCACTGGCAGTCAGAAACTGCCAACGGCCAGAGCGGCTTCAACCAGGCCTTCGACAACTTCTCGCTGACCTCAACCGAGGTCATCTCGAACGTCTCCTGGACCGGCTACATCCTGCCCTCCTTCGGCCTCATCAACGGCTTCACCATCAGCATCTACGCCGACGACTTCGACAACTCCGGCACCCCCGGCAGTGTCGGCACACTGCTCTCTACCACCAGCATCTCCGGCAACGCCGGCCAGATCGCCCACAATCCCGCCAGCAGCGGTGCCTTCGGCATCTTCGACTTCAACGCCGCCATCACCCCCTTCACAGCCCAGGCCAACACCACCTACTGGATCTCCATCCTCGCCGACCCCAACCTCAACCTCTCCGACTACTTCTGGGGCTTCTCTGACACCGGCGACAGCGCCTTCAACAGCTTCGACGGAACCGACGTCACCAGCGTCGCCACGGACCTCAACTTCACCCTCTCCAGCACCAACGTACCCGAGCCTTCCAGCCTGGCCCTGCTCGGCACCGGTATCGTCGGCCTCGCCGGCATCGCACGTCGCCGCTTCGTCCAGCGATAAGCTCCTGGCAAACAGTGGTATTTGGCGCACAGCCGAGGGGCGAGTGCGCCATTTTTTTCGATAGGCTTTTTGCCGGCCGCCATACTCACCCATCGGCATACCCTTGTCTTATTTGGAGTTAGCTACACAACTGTGTAAACTGCGCATACTTACGCCAGACGCGAATTAGCAGCTCAACAGATATCCACTCCCACCGGATTCGGGTATCGGCAGGCTGCGGTGGACGGGCATCGCGTTCGACAGCACAACTTTTCATTCCACACGCCGGTCGTGGCTCCCCGCCACACCGCAGGGCCCATCTGCATCATCTCGATCTCTCTTCGGGCCATGGACTACCCGGCGCTCTCCGTCCGATTTCAAAGAAAACTGGAGACCTTTCCATGCGTGTTTCACGCCTCGCACTCGTTGCTGTTTTTTCTCTGCTTGCGACCCTTTCCATGAGGGCCGACACCACGTACTCCTACACGGGACAGCTGTTTAGTAGCTTCAATCAAGTCACGCCCGTTTTCTCCAACACCCAATCCGTCACCGGCTCGTTCACCGTCGCCAGTCCGCTCGCGGCGAACCTAAGCGGTGCCTCACTTACCCCGACTTCTTTCAGCTTTACAGACGGCCTCGACACACTAACCAATACAAACGCTCAATTCGCGACGTTTACACGCTTCGATACCGATGCAACCGGAAACTTAGTCCACTGGGATGTCGAGTTGTCGCTGGGCAATATCCTCATCGTAACCAACAACTATCTCCAGATAGTCATTCCCTTTGGTGCTTTTCCCCAGGCCCTCGACATCGGATCGAACAATAGCAACAGCGGGAACGTTTACAGCAACCCCGGAACCTGGAGCGTGATGGAAGCAGCCAGTCCCGTCCCCGAGCCTTCCACGCTCGGTCTGCTGGGAACGGGCTTGCTTGGTCTCGTGGGTGTCGCCCGCCGCCGCCTTATCGCACGCAGCTAAATTCGCACAAACGAAAGCGCACCGCGACGTCTGCGGTGCGCTTCTTGCTTTGGCCGGCTAATAAATCCCCGGAATCAGCCGCTTCGTCACCTGGCTATACTCCACATACTCCGCCCCAAACGCCTCACTGAGCGCCCGCTCCTCCACCCGGATGCGGTACAGCAGCGCCGCCATCGGCGGTACAACGATGATCGCCAGCGCCACCCAGTTACGCGTCTGCATCCCAATCGCGATAAAGATCAACATGATCCCCGTATAAGACGGGTGCCGCGCGTACTGATACAGCCCGGTCTTGTGCACCGTCTGCGTCGCATGGATCGCCACATTCACTGAAAACGACCGCCCCAGCGTGATAATCGCCGTGGCCCGAATCATCATCCCCACCACCAGCAGCGCCAGCGACGCCCACAGCACCCACCGCGCTCCGCCAAACATGGTGTGTCGGTGCGTCAAGCCGTAGATCGTCCCATAGCTCAACGCAATCGCAATCGTCGGCCACAGCAGCAGCAGTGACCCCCGGTCCCGCGTCTCGCCGCTGCTCCGCCGCGTGTGCGTCACCATCAGCACCACAAACTCCGAGATCGCCCAGCCCCAATAAAAAATGTTCCACAGCATTGCTTCGCTCATGCTGACCTCGCCGAACCATCTACGCCTGAATCTGCGCCGAGAGCTCCAGTTGCTGTGACCCATGCTCATCCGTAAACGGCGAAAAGTGCGTCCGGCACCGCGCTTCATACAGCCCCGCCGCACCCACCACCACCAGCTCCTGCGACTGCCCCAGCCGCTGCGTATGTATCGCCGCCTGGCCGCACACCATGCACACCGCCGAAAGCTTCGTCACCTTATCCGCCAGCGCCATCAAATTAGGCACCGGCCCAAACGGCTCATTCGCAAACGTCGTATCCAGCCCCGCGATCAACACCCGTTTGCCCAGCGCTACCAGCTCCAGCGCCAGCGGAACAATCTCCGGCGAAAGAAACTGCGCCTCATCGATACCCACCACATCCGTCTCCCCGAGAATCGGAAACAGCTTATCGCGCAGGTCCTCAACCGTAGCGATCACTTCGGCATCATGCGTCTGCGAGCTGTGGCTCGCGATCGCCGTCCGGTGATACCGCAGGTCGATGTCCGGCTTGTAGCAGGCCACCCGCTGCCGCGCAATCCGCGCCCGCTTCAGCCGCCGGATCAGCTCTTCGGACTTGCCCGAAAACATCGGTCCGGTAACAACTTCAAGAACACCGGGAGTGGGGGTTTGCTGCATGTGGCCCTCGAAAAAGGAAGTGAGGTTTATCGTACGAGCCACCCCGGTGGATAACCGAGCATATTGCCCAAGGCGTATGACGTATCGCATAATCACGGACTATCACTAATGCGCCTGGGAGGACATATCTAATGACGATCAAACGACCGGCGACAGGATGGAAAGTGAAAGGCACCACCACGCACCCCGGCGAGGTGCTTCGTGAAGACTTCCTCATTCCACTCGGGCTCAGTGCCAACGCTCTCGCCTTGCGGCTCCGCGTGGCCGCGCCCCGGCTCCATGCCATCCTCCATCAAAAGCGCGCCGTCACTCCCGATACGGCGATCAGGCTCGCGCGCTGTTTTGGAACCTCTCCACAATTCTGGTTGAACCTGCAGTCCATGCACGACCTCAGCAAAGCCCAGCAGACGCTGGGAGCCACGGTCGAACGTGAAGTTGAACCCCTCGTGACGTCAGCCGCATGATGGTTGCGATATGCTTCTGTTGTCTCAAGAAACACAAGGAGAAATAGCGATGCGTGCAGGATGGCTGGCAGTTTCGATAGCAGTATGCGGTTTGGCAGCAGCAGGTGCGCAGGCCCAGAAGCCTGCGAACGCGATGGCGATGATCAAGGACGGCGCCGGCAAGGACGTCGGCAAAGCCACCTTCAAACAGGTCAAAAAGGGCGTCCAGGTTAAGGTCGAGCTCAAGGACCTCCCCATCGGCGAGCATGGCGTCCACGTCCACGCCGCCTCCAAGTGCGAAGGTCCCGACTTCAAGACCGCCGGCGGCCACTTCAACCCCGGCAGCAAGCAGCACGGCTTCATGAACGCCATGGGCCACCACGCCGGCGACACCCCCGTCAACGTCACCGTCCAGGAAAACCACCGCGGTTCAGCCACCTTCGTCATGTCGGACGTCACCCTCGACAAGATGGCCCCCAACTCCCTCTTCGCCAGCGGCGGAACCTCCATCGTCGTCCACGAAAAGGCCGACGACATGAAGACCGACCCCAGCGGCAACTCCGGAAACCGCATTGCCTGCGGCGTCATTCAGTAAAAATCCCACCAAATGGCCACTTTGAGGCAACACCAGCCTCCAAATGAGCCCGCAGCAGAAGGAAAAGGCCCTTCCGGGAACCGGGGAGGGCCTTTTATCGTATAGGTTGGCATGGGCGCGGCTACCATACCGGCGATGATGACAGGGCTAAGCACCCCGTGGAACGGCAGCAAGAACCAGGCTGCGGTGACGGCCGGTTCTGAAAGCAGGGCGAAGCACGTGGTAATGCGTGACGAACGTTCGAGCAGCAACGCAACTCCCAAGCCAGCCGCTCCGCGCCCCGCAGGGCTAGAGCCGGACAGCGACCGCACCGCCACCCCCGAACGCGCCGCCATGCTCGCCGAGCAGCGCGCCATGGCCGCCCTCGCCGCCCGCTGCGTCGCTGGCGACGGAGCCGCCTGGGAAGAACTCGCCCGCTCGCAGCACCGCCGCATTTACGGCATCTGCTACCGCTTCACCGGCTCCGCCAGCGAGGCCGAAGACCTCACCCAGGACGTCTTCATCAAAGTTTTCAGGAACATCGACAACTTCGACCCCAGCAAGGGCGGCTTCAACACCTGGCTCACGACCCTGACCCGCAACATGCTGGTCGACAACTACCGCCGCGCCCGCATGGATCGCGCGACCGACTCGCTGAACGAAACCATGGACGGCGAAGAAGACGGCCCCTCCAAGTTGGACCGCCTCGCTGACACCGGCCGCAACCAGGAGCAGCACGTCTCCGGCATGGAACTTCGCGCGCAGATTCAGCACGCGCTGCAACAAGTCTCTCCAGAACTCCGCGAAGCCGTCATCCTCCGCGACCTGGAAGACATGGACTACAAAGATATTGCCGAAGTACTCGGTGTGCCGCAGGGAACGGTGAAGAGCAGGATTAGCCGCGGCCGCAGTGAACTCGCTAAGCTATTGAAACGTATAGAAGGGCAGGTGATGTAACGTGACGAACCGGGAGAACCAGTTCGGAGGATTTTCGCAAAGCTCTAACCTGAGCTGCGAGGCGTGCGAGACCATGTGCCTCGACGCGGTTGATGGAACGCTCACCGCGGCCGAGCAGATCGTATTCGACCGTCACGTTGCCGGCTGCGTCAACTGCGCCCAGCAAATGACCGAAGCCCAGCGCGGCGCCGCCTGGCTCGAGATGCTCAAAGGCCATCGCCCTGAGCCCCCCGCCGGCATGATGCAGCGCATCCTCGCCCAGACCAGCGAAGCCGAGATGTCCCGCGTCTTCCCGCGCCACGGCGTCGTACCCACGCCGGAATTCCGCAACGTTGTCCCCGCCCGCGGCCTGCGCGAAGCCCTCTGGGAGAAGATCGAGTCGACCTTCACCTTTGACGGCGGCACAGCTCACTTCCAGCCCCGCATGGCGATGACCGCCGCCATGGCCTTCTTCTCGCTCGCCCTCACCCTCAACCTCGGTGGCGTCCGCATCACTGACCTTCGCCCCGGCTCCATCCAGCGCAGCTTCGCCGATGCCAAGGCCTCCGCGGCCCGCACCATCCAGAACATGCGCGTCGTCTACCAGGTCGAGTCCCGCGTAAACGATCTCCGCAACGATGACCGCGATCCCAGCAGCCCCTTCCAGGGCGTGGACGCCAACAAACAGCAGAAAGCCCCGGCAACCCAGCCCCAGACCAGGCCAGCCCCGCAAAATCAGCAGCCCGACAAGCCCAAAGCTGACCAGGACATTCCCAAGGGCACCAGCGAATTAATACCCGAACAGACCGCCCCGGACGCAGACGCGTCGCGGGTCGAGAAAGGAGCCTAAGACCATGATTGACGAAACCACCAACCCAACCAGCAACGATCCTGAACGCGTCGGATTCTGCCAGGACTGCGGCAAGCCCCTCACTCGCGACACCGCCCGCCCGGTCGGCTCCGGAGTATTCTGCGAGCCCTGCCTCGAGGCTCGCCTCGGTACAGTCCCCCCGCCCTACGGCGGCGCTGCCACTCCCCCGCCGCCGCCCACCGGCGGCTACCGCGAACCCTTCCCGCCCATGGGCGGTAACTCGCCCAGCCCCGGCCTTGCCGCAGTACTCGGCATCATCCCCGGCGTCGGTGCCATGTACAACGGTCAATTCGCCAAGGGCATCGTCCACATCGCCATCTACGCCGTCCTGCAGTCGCTCGCCGGCGGCAACAACTTCTTCGGTTTCCTCGCCGCGTCCTGGGTCATCTACCAGATGTTCGAGGCCTACCACACGGCCAAGGCCCGCCGCGAAGGCCTCCCCCTCCCCGACCCCTTCGGCCTCAACAACATCGGAGCCCAGGTAGGGGCCCACTTCCGCGGCACTACCGCGCCTAATTCCCCCAACGCCGCCTGGACCCAGCCCAACGCCACGGTTCCCCCAGTCGATCCCGCTGCACCTCCGCAGGCCTGGGCCGGCACACCCGTCCCTCCGCCCACCTCCGCCTACACCCAGCCGGCATGGGACACACCAGCCTGGACCCCGCCGCCAGCCAATCCGGCCGCACCCTACTCCCCCGTTATGGCTCCCGACACCTTCGTCCCCGTCCGCTCCTCACGCCTCCCCGGAGCTGCCATCTGGCTCATCGGCTTCGGCGTCCTCTTTCTCCTGCTCAACCTCGTCCCCGACCTCCGCTTCAGCATCCACAAAATCTTCCCCTTCCTGCTGATGGCGCTTGGTATCGGCATCTTCGCCCGCCGCATGGACGCCACCGGCGGCTTCGCTCCTCGCGCTGACGAAGGCGACGCTTACACCTCCCGCGCCATCTGCTCGCTGCGTGCTCCCGTCATCCTCTTCACCGTAGGCCTGCTCTGGATGCTCCAGGAATTCGACGTCATCTACTTCCACAAATCCTGGCCGGTGATCGTCATTGTGATCGGCGTGCTGCTGCTGATCGAACGCTCCCTCGGCACCCGCAATTACCCCCCAGCTCCGTTCTCACCCACCGCCACCGCGCCGGATGCCAACGACGGGAAGGGACTCTAACATGGCCGGCTATCCTCCCCAATATCCGCAATCCGGCGTCGACTGGAAAGCCCAGCGCCGCATCATGAAGACTCAGGCCCGCATCCAGCGTCAGCAAATGCGCATGCAGGCCCGCGCCCTCCGCCGCGGCTCCATAGCCGGCCCGATCTTCCTCGTCGCCTTCGGAGTCATCTTCCTTTGCGTAGAAATGGGCCGCCTCAACTGGTGGAGCCTCACCCAGTGGTTCGGCCGCTGGTGGCCGCTCCTGCTGATCGCCGCCGGCTGCATCCGCCTCGCCGAGTGGGCCTGGGACCAGCACGTCCAGCAGGAACGCGCCGCCATGGGCCTTCCGCCCACCGGCTCCCGCGTCACGAGCGGAGGCATCATCGGCCTGCTCATCTTCGTCGCCGTCATCGGCGGAGCAGCCCACCTCAGCACCCGCGCAGCCGATTGGAACGACGACCACTTCCGCTTTAATCTCGGCGACTTCGACCGTGCCCTCGGCGAGTCTCATGACTCCGACGTCTCCCTCACCCACACCATCGCCGCCGACGCCGTCCTCACTATCGACAACCCCCGCGGCGACGTCACCGTCACCGGCACCAGCGACGACGGCCAGATGCACATCGCCGTCCACAAGCAGGTCTACGCTTTCAAGGAAGAAGACGCCGACTCCCGCGCCCGCGACATCCAGCCCCGCGTTACCGGCGAAGGCAGCCACCTCTCCGTCAGCGTCCCCGACGGCGTCAACGGTGCCCACGCCGACCTCACCATCGACGTCCCCCGCGGCGTCACCGTCACCGTTACCACCGACCGCGGCGACGTCAACATCTCCAGCCTCCACGCCCCCGTCACCATCAACGCCAACCACGGCAGCGTCGACCTTAGCGGCCTCACCGGCTCCGCCGTCGCCCACATGCACAACGACGGCGCCACCTTCTCCGCCCACTCCGTCACCGGCCCCGTCACCGTCGATGGCCGCTCCGGCGACATCAACGTCTCCGACATCCACGGCAACGTTCTCCTCCAGGGAGACTTCTTCGGCACCACCCACCTCGAGCGCGTAGACGGCCCCGTCCACTTCAAAACCAGCCGCACCGACTTCCAGATGGCCCGCCTCGACGGCGAAATGGAACTCGACACCGGCGCCGACCTCACCGCCAGCCAGGTCCTCGGCCCGGTCCTCCTCAACACCCACGCCCGCAATATCTCGCTGGAACGCGTCCAGGGCAACATCCAGGTCTCCGACCGCGACGGCTCCGTCACCCTCACCAACGCCTCCCCCCTCGGCACCATCGAGATCGTCAACCGCAACGGCTCAGTAGACGTAGGCATGCCCGCCACCGCCAGCTTCACTGTCCAGGCCTCCACCCGCCACGGCTCCCTGGAAAACGACTTCGACCTCCCCAAACAAGGCTCCGACGAATCCCCCGAACTCAACGGATCCGTCAACCACGGTGGCCCGCTGGTGAAAATCACCACCACCAACGGCGACGTAACGGTCCGCAAAGCCACGGTCGCACCCCTGCCCCCGGTAGCCCCAGCGCCGCCCGCTATTACAGCGGTTCCAGCTCCACCGGCAACCCCAGCTCCCGCAGCCACACCAAAAGCGCCGGCGGCACCAAAGGTGCCAAGGATCAAACCCCCGACGCCCCCAGCACCGCCTGCTCCAGCCCGCTTCTAGACTCAGTAACTACGCAACCGTCCGGCCACGCCACCGACGCCTGACAAAGCCAGCCGCGCCCAACCCCGTCGACAACAGCAAAAGCGACGCCGGCTCCGGAACGGGAGAGGCAGTGATCGTGCTCTCCGCCGTCAGTCCGGTAAGCACCATCCTCTGCTTCGTCGTTCCCGTCCCCGAAATATTCGAAATCGTCACCGTATCCAGATACCCGCCAACGAACGAGTTCGCACCTGTCGCCGGAAGGTCAAGTTCCTGGGCATCAAGGTAATATGAAACGCCGTTCGCGCTAGTGACGAAGACGCTGTTATAAACCTTCACGGTACCCGTAGTCCCGGAAGCGATAGTCTGCGACTCCGACCCCGGTGACGACGGTACGTTCATTGCGTTACCGGAGCTGCATCCCGGGTTGGCATCCGTGCACAGCCGCCCTGTGTTGTTGTTGGTTCCGCGATAGTCAGTACCCACGGTCAACAAAAACACGTCCGAGATCGCCGACCCACCGCTATTAACGCCACTCAGTGTAATGTCGATGCCCTGCCAGCCGCTATTAGGTACCGTGATCGCCTGCAGCAGCGTGTAGATCGAACTGACGCTGAAAATACCCGTAGCCGCCGCCCCGCCGGTAAAGCTACCCATGTTGATAACCAGCGTGCTCGTCGTATTGGTCACGTTGCCGCTCAGATATTGCGCCTGCGACGACCCGTTCTGATCCACCACAAAAGGCACACTCGAAACCCCGGGATTATTGCTGAACATCTGCGCGGTCGAAGACGCAGTCGGCGGCGTAGCCGATGACATCGTCGCCGAGAAACCGCTGTTCACAAAAGTCGATGACCCCGTCCCCGTAATCGCAGTCGGCGTCCCGCAACTCCCCACACACAGCGTTCCCGTAGCCGTAGCCAGATCTGTCGTGGTGTAAACCGTGCTGGCGTGTGCTGCCCCCGCCGCCATCACCGCAAGAAGAGAAATCCTAAAAAGCCGCATCATCAAAGCCCTCCAAAAATCGAGCCCGACCTCTACATGACCCAGCCTTGCGGCAAGAAAAGTGGTGTCCTTCGCTTATGCACGACACAGCCTTCCTTTCAATCACTTAGCCAGAAATTTATCTACCTCCAGATCAAGCGCCCCTGCATAACGCCCGGGTGCCCCGTTCATCACGCGCACTTGCGGCATGAGCGGGATACCTCCACTGCCAACCCCGGCCCTATCCCATACACTCAAACCCATGCTCAACCGGGGCTACGCCTACACCTCCACCATCGCCCCCCAACATCAAGGACGAACCCTCCTCCAACATCTCACCACCCTCTACCCCCACTCCACTCTCGAAGCCTGGCAGCAAAACCTCGCCAACGGCGAAGTAACCCTGAACGGCCAAACCGCCACCGGCCACGAAACCCTCACCACCGGCCAGACCCTCACCTGGAACCGTCCCCCCTGGCGCGAACCCGACACCCCTCAGCACTTCGAAATCCTCTTCGACGACCCCCACCTCCTCGCGGTCAACAAACCCACCGGCCTCCCCACCCTCCCCGGCGCCGGCTTCCTCGAAAACACCCTCCTCCGCCTCGTCCAGAAGCAATACCCCACCGCCAACCCGGTCCACCGCTTAGGCCGAGCCACCACCGGCATCGTCCTCTTCGCCAAAACCCCGCAAGCCGCCGCCACCCTGACCGCCCTCTGGAACACCCCCAGCATCCAGAAAATCTACCGCGCGTTCGCGCAAAACCCCGCCCAGCAAGACGCCTACGAAATCCAAACCCCCATCGGTCCAGTCGGGCACCCTCTAATCGGCACCGTCTGGGCGGCCAGCCCTACCGGCAAACCCTCAAAATCCTCAGCGCAAGTCATCTCCCGCACCCCAACCACCACCACCTTCCAGGTAACCCTCCACTCCGGCCGCCCCCATCAAATCCGCATACACCTCGCCTCCATAGGCCACCCCCTGGTAGGCGACCCTCTCTACGGCCCCACCGGCCACCCCCTCGAAAACCTCCCCGGCCTCCCCGGCGACGCAGGCTACCTCCTCCACGCCCAATTCCTCAACTTCCCCCACCCCATCACCAACCAACCAATCCACCTCGAAGCCCCCTTGCCCGCTGGATTCCTCTAGCATCAGTAACCTCGTCCCTCTACCAGGCTCATTGCCTTTGCCTTTGCCTTTGCCTTTGTCCGCCCCACCCCAGTAATCGTCATCTCGACCGAAGGCCGCGCACTTTGCGGCCGTATTGGAGAGATCCCCGCATTGGCACTTGCCTTTGCACTTGCCTTTGCAGTTGCTGTGGCTGTGGCTGTTGCACTTGCACTTGCACTTGCCTTTGCTGTTGCTCTTGTTCTTGCACTCCCGCTGCGGTAACGTTGGCCTCTGCCTTAAAGCGCTGAAGGCGCGCCCCATACCAGCCTAGGGCGAAGCCCTAGGTCAACCGCGCCGCAAGGCGCTACCTCGCTGCCGCAGGCGGGAGCGAAGGCGCAGCCGCAGCGACAAAACTGCCTTCCTCCATGCCGCCACCACCCCAAAAACCAACCACCGCAAACTTTGTACTATCATCATCACGCCCCGCGAAACACAGCATCTGGAGAGCCCAACCATGCACCTCAAAATGCGGCTGGCGACCGTACTCCTGGCCGCCACCGCCTTCACCGCCACCGCCCAAATCAAACCCACCGAACCGGTCCCCATCTTCGAAGTCGACCCCACCTGGCCCCAGCTCCCTAACGGCTGGGTCCTCGGCGTCACCTCCAAGGTCGCCGTCGATAGCCACGACAACGTCTGGATCATCCACCGCCCCCGCACCGTCCCCGCCGGACAGAAACCCGCGCCCCCGGTCATCGAGCTCGACGCCCACGGCAAATTCATCCGCGCCTGGGGCGGCGACGGCCCCGGATACGACTGGCCCAACGCCGAGCACAACGTCCTCGTCGACAGCAAGGACAACGTCTACATCACCGGCAGCAGTCCCAGCGGCCAATCCAAAACCAAAGACTCCGACGACATGCTCCTCAAGTTCACCGTCGACGGCAAATTCATCAAGCAGTTCGGCGGTCGCACCGTCACCAAAGGCAGCACCGACCCCGCCTCCGTCAACAAACCCGGCGACATCTTCATCTGGCCCAAAACCAACGAACTCTTCATCGCCGACGGCTATGGCAACCGCCGCGTCCTGGTCCTCGACGCCGAAACCCTCGCCTACAAACGCATGTGGGGAGCCTTCGGCAAGCCGCCCGTAGACGACGCCACCTCCGGCGGCCCCGGCCCCGCCGGCGAACCCGTCGGCGTGCCGCCCCAGGGCAGACCCCGCGCCGCCACGTCCCCCATCGACCCCAACGATCCCGGCCCCGACCACTTCTCCAGCCCCGTCCACGGCGTCCTCGTTTCCAACGACGGCATCGTCTACGTCGCCGACCGCTCCAACCAGCGCGTCCAGCTCTTCACACCCGCAGGCAAATACCTCACCCAGATGTTCATCAATCGCGGCGGCCCCGCGGTCATCACCGTCACCGGCATGGCCTTCTCCGCCGACAAAGCCCAGCGCTTCCTCTACCTCTCCGACTACGGCAACTCCCGCATCGAAGTGGTCGACCGAAAGACTCTCAAGATCCTCTACGAGTTCGGCGGTCGAGGCAAAGACCCCGGCCAATTCCAGGGCATCCACCTCATGGCCGCCGACCACGAGGGCAACCTCTACACCGCCGAAGTAGTCCCCGGCGCCCGCACCCAGCGCTTCATCTTCAAAGGCCTGTCATCGGCCCTACCGCCCAACGCGCTGCCCCCAGTTGAACCGGTCAAGCCATCCGGCCCCGGCAAAACCCCGTAACCTGAGACCGCGCGCTAGCCAGAAGCCCTCCCCGTGGCATATCCTCACCAGTTGCGCCGGGCCCGGTGCTCGCTCACAATAGGGCCCGGTGCACCACTGGAGATCCCCATGGCCACCACCGCACCGCTGCCCGTCGAAACCCCCACCGCCGCCGACTTCCTCCCCCTCCGCGGCACCGATCACGTCGAGTTCTACGTCGGCAACGCACGCCAGGCCGCCTACTTCTACCGCGCCGCCTTCGGCATGTCGCTGGTCGCCTACGCCGGCCCGGAAACCGGCCGCCGCGACCGCGCCTCCTACGTCCTGCAGCAGGGCAAGGTCCGCTTCGTCCTCACCACCCCGCTTCGCTCGGACAGCCCCATCGCCGACCACATCGCCCGCCACGGCGACGGCGTAAAAACCATCGCTCTCTGGGTAGACGACGCCCGCGCCGCCTGGCAGGAAACCACCCGCCGCGGCGCCACCAGTGTCATCGAACCCACCGAAACCACCGACGACCACGGCACTGCCGTCATCTCCGCCATCGCCGCCTACGGCGACACCCTCCACGCCTTCGTCGACCGCGGCAACTACACCGGCGCCTTCCTCCCCGGCTACCGCGCCGTCAAAGACGACATCGTCGCCCGCCCCGTCGGTCTCCTCCACATCGACCATTGCGTCGGCAACGTCGGCTGGAACGCCATGAACCAGTGGGTCAAGTTCTACGAGGACATCATGGGCTTCGGCCTCTACCAGCACTTCGACGACAACGACATCTCCACCGAATACTCCGCGCTCATGTCCAAGGTCATGGCCAACGGCAACGGCTACGTCAAGTTCCCCATCAACGAGCCCGCCGAAGGCAAGCGCAAATCCCAGATCGAGGAGTACCTCGACTTCTACGGCGGCCCCGGCGTCCAGCACATCGCCCTCGCCACCAACAACATCCTCGAAACCGTCGCCCGCATGCAGCAACAGGGCGTCGAATTCCTCACCGTCCCCCACAGCTACTACACCGAGCTCCAGGGCCGCGTCGGCAAAATCGACGAGCCCGTCGACGAGCTCGAGCGCCTCGGCATTCTCGTCGACCGCGACGACGAAGGCTACATGCTCCAGATCTTCACCCGCCCCGTCGAAGACCGCCCCACCCTCTTCTACGAAATCATCCAGCGCAAAGGCAGCCGCAGTTTCGGCAAGGGCAACTTCAAGGCACTTTTTGAAGCCATCGAGCGCGAACAAGCCAGCCGCGGCAACCTCTAGCGCGGTTAGCTTTCTTCAATGAAAGCGCCACAGCCAGCCCCCTGATCGGAAACCCGTTAGCCGCGAAAATGCTCTAAACTGCTCACATGGCCCCGCCACCACTGCTCCATTCCTCACCCGCACGCCGGCGCAAGTTGCGCCGCGCCCGCTTGTGGATCGGTCTGTTCATGGCAGGCCTGGTGCTGAGCGGCCTCACCGCCTTCCCACTCGAGTCCGAACTCGAGTTCATGATGCGGCTCAGCAATCACTTCGACATCGTGCCCGACACCGTCTCCACCTGGATACAAACCGTCTGGGAAGGCGTCTCCGACACCAACACCAGGTATCCGTTCATGGCCTACGGCACAGACTGGCTCGGCTTCGGCCACCTGATGTTCGCCGTAGCCTTCATCGGCGCCTACATCGACCCCATCCGCAATCGCTGGATCCTCCAATTCGGCTTCATCGCCTGCGCCTGCGTCATCCCCTTCGCCCTGCTCGCCGGCCAGGTCCGCGAGATCCCGATCTACTGGCGGCTGGTGGACTGTTCCTTCGGCGTCGTTGGCGCGCTCGTCCTCCGGCCAGCGTGGAAAATCGTACTCGACTCCTCCGGCCAGCGTGGAAAATCGTACTCGACATGGAAGCCACCGACCGCGCCATCCGCCAGATCTAATCCGCACCCGCCATCGGCCACAGCCGCCCCTCGGCGTCCATCCACGGCCCAAAAGGCACGCCCGGCTTGCCATCCGAAGCGAACCGCAGCACGTGCCCATCCGGATCGGTCACCTGCATCTCCAGCGACCCCCACGGAAAATTCGTAGGCCCCTGCCGGATCATCGCCCCACTCCCGGTCCACTCCGCAAACAACGCCTCAACATCGCTCACCGCAATCCATAACCACGTCCCCGCATGACCCTGCGCATCTTCGGTCATCATCAGCGAGCAGCGGTCCCGCGACACCGACCCGAAGTTCCCCGTCTGCCAATTCACCGCGAACCCCAGCGAACCGGTGTAGTACGCAAGACTGGCCGCAAGGTCCTTGACCTTCAAAATCGGCGTAACCCCGGCAAGTTTGGCAACAGTCATCGCTTCCTCCTTTGAACCCCGATTCCACCATTTACACTGGTAGAGCTGCCAAAACGCAAGTGAAAATGCAATCAAGCGCAGCCAGGAGATTTCCGTGTCACAGCGTACTTTCAGCATCATCAAGCCCGACGCCGTAAAAAAGGGCGACACCGCCGCTATCCTCGCCGAGATCAGCAAGGCCGGCTTCAAGCTCATCGCCATCAAGAAGATCGTGCTCACCAAGCAGCAGGCCGAGGGCTTCTACTACGTCCACGCCGAGCGCGGCTTCTTCGGCGAGCTCACTGACTTCATGAGCTCCGGCGTCATCTACCCCATGGTCCTCGAAAAGGACAACGCCATCGCCGACTTCCGCAAGCTCATGGGCGCCACCAACCCGGCCAACGCCGAAGAGGGCACCATCCGCAAGCAGTTCGCCAGCTCCATCGGCGAGAACGCCATCCACGGCTCCGACGCCGAAGACACCGCCGCCTTCGAGATCGGCTACTTCTTTGCCGGCTACGAACTCAAGTAAATCCGCAACTCTGGACCAAAAGAAAAGGGCGTCTGAGAAGTTTTCTCAGACGCCCATTTTCCATCGTGCATGGCCCACTTAGCTCATCGGCAAAATCACCCAACCCTTTAGTCATCGACACTCAACACGCACCCGTGGCAGTTGCAGGGGCACTTGCACTTGCACTTGCCGTTGCCGTTGCAGTTGCCGTTGCAGTTGCAGTTGCAGTTCTTAGACAATTTCTCAAAGAGAAATTGTCATCCTGAGCAGAGCGAAGGACCTGCTTCACCGCTTTTGCTTTCTCCCGTTCTTGCCGCCGCTCGGCCCTCCCCCGTGTATCCGAAGCCAACAATTCCCTTCACTTCCCAAACAACCTCAAATCCACCGCCTCCCCCATCGCCTTGTAACCCGCATCATTCGGATGCAGATGATCCCCGCTATCCTCCGCCGGCCGCATCATCCCCGCATCGCTCATCGCCTTATCGAAATCGATCACCCCATCGAACTTCCCACTCCGAATAAACGCATTCTCCGCCTGCCGCATCGCCTCGCCCTCAGCCGACGCATACTCCGCCCCCGAATACGGCAGCAGCGTAGCCCCAATCACCTTGATCCCATGCGCATGAGCCATCTCAATCAACTGCCCCAGCGCAAACAGCAGCTGCTCGGTCGTCACCGGATCGTCCGCCTTCAACGGCTTCGCGGTCTTCCCAATGTCATTGATCCCTTCCAGCACCACCAGGTACTTCACCCCACTCTGCCCCAGAACATCGCGATCGAACCGCATCAACGCCCCGGGCCCCGTAATGTCATGCAGCAGCCGGTTTCCGCTGATCCCGAGATTCAGCACACCCAACATCGCGGTCTTCTTATTGCCCTGCAGCCGCGCTGCCAGCACATCCGGCCACCGCGCATTCGCGTCGCGCGTCGACTGCGTGCCATCCGTAATGCTGTCGCCCAGCGCCACAATCGCCCCACTCTGCGCGCTCGCCAAAACATCCACGCCCTTCAGAAAGCGCCATGCCGTCACGTCCTTCGCTCCGTCGAGCACCTTATCGCCCACATGGTCTCCTGGCACCACATAGTTCGTCTGCCACGCCCCCGTGTGCTGCGTGATCTGAGCAATCGCCTGCTTCGGAACAAAAATACTGATAGCCAAATCCGCCAGCGCCGGCACCTTCAACGCCGCGGGATCGCTCACTACCTTCGCGCCCGCAGGAATCGTCACGCTCGTCTGCCCGCCAAACGTCAAAGCGTTCGCACTCGCCAGCTTCACCTCGCTGCCATTCACCCGCAGCGCCACATGCACCGCGCCAATGGTCAGCGGGCCCGTCCCAAACTCATTCGTCAACACCACCCGCATCATCGCCCCACCCAGCGACACACGCACAACTTCCCGCAGCGTCTCATCCTCCGTCCCAACGCCGCCCTTCGGATTCACCACCATCACCGGCGCCGTCGCCCAGGTCCCCACCCAATGATCCGGCCCCGCCGCGCGCGCCGTCGACACACTGGCCGCTGCCATCACCACCAGGTAAGTCCAACGCAAAAAAACAGCCATCACTAACCCTCAGTGTCGAATCCTAGCACCCCGCCGCATGCCCCAACTCGTCACCACTTCGACTCCCATTCCTGGTTGCCATTCCGCAGCGCAGCGTACGAATGTGCGGCCGTCGTTGCAGTTGTCGTTCCCCACTGCTCATCTCCATCGCTGCTCGCTGCTAGTTGAAACTAGGCGGTACGCCAGTTTGAATTGGGCAAATCGAAATTGCCGGAAACGCCGTTTCTCGCGAATCCGGCTCAAAGTTGCAAGTTGCGGTGTCTATGTGATTGTTGCCTAGAACTCTGCTCTGAGCTCCTAGAATCGATGATTGAGCCACTCGTTTATCCGAAGCTTGGCAATTTATAGAGGTTCCTTATGACCCGGTTGGTTTTGCTGCTTTGTCTCCTTGTTCCCGCCGCCAAAGCCCAAGTCTTCGGAGGCGGGCCTATCGGAGGATCGAACGGTGCCCCTTCGAACTTTCCAGGCCCTCAAAGCTACCGTGATTCGGCGACCGGGATTACATTCTATGTGGAGTCCGACGGGCTCCATGTAGCAGCAATCTCCAAGGAGGGGAAGATCCTCTCGGTAAGGGATCCATTTCACGATGCCAAACTAAGCGATTACAGGACTCACAATCCGCAGATCGTCTCCGTCGGCAAAGGAAGTTGGTGGGTCAATGGAGTCCGGCGGAGAGATGTTCCTGCCATTCTGATCAGGTTCAACTCATCGCAATTTGGGGCGTTGAAAATAAGCGACGGAGAATTTCAGTTCGAGGGCCAAGATTAGTCGCTGCGATCATTGCACGCAAGATGATGGCTCCTAGAACTCTCCAACAGCTAAGGCGAGCCGAAGTGGTGGTATTACCGCCTAATCGGAAGAGTAATCGTCAAACTTACTGGAAGTCCTCTTTTCGGCAACGATGGCCGAAGTTGCGCAATTCTGCTTATGGGAAATTTCTCTTGGATGGAACCCCTTACACCGATTCACGGTGTCTACACTGCCTGTCTGCTGAAGGAAGGAGATCAGCTGTGCTTTATGGTTCCACACGACGTCTCATGGGTCTTCCAATGGCGCTTGCCCTCGGCGCCACGCTGGTATCCGCGCAAGGATATCCCAGGTTATCCGTGGGAGATAAGAAGCCTCACGAAAAGAAGAAATGGCTGGTTCGACCATGCACGCGTAGTGAAACTGCGTTGTGGTCAGCATCGGAGGCAAGCAGCCTGTTTGCGGGGGAGCCACCCACCTTCAACTGGTGCGAAGCTATGGATACACCCTGGCTTCCCCGTGCCAACGTCTTACGATTCCATACGGCCGTGCATATCGATTACTCCTATACGGGTACTGTCATCAAAGCAACTCCCGAATCGCCGGTGCGGTTGATCGGGTCTGGTGAAGGAATGGTTAGTCGGCCCTCTCCAAACCTTCCCGGCAGCTTGGTAGCTATGAACGATTTGCTCACAGCTGCGCGACCATCGCTCACGAATTCCCGACTGAAATCAGCGGGCATCCTGTACCTATTTCTTTTAGGTAGTGAAAAACGTAATCAGCATAGTTTTTTCAGTAGGCCCGAATGTGAACATCCTCTGTTGAGCAACGACTACCGAGAGAGCTATCGGAAGAAAGGTATTTTGCGTGTCGTGAAGCTGACGACGCGGAATTCGCAGTGGACCCTCACCTTCTCTATGCACCAAGGCAGGCTACACCTGGACTCGGTCGTTGATGACATGGGCACCTAACGCCTGCCCATTCCTTGAATGGCGTCTATTCAGAATCTTCGGTAATCCGACCCGACCCAATACACGAAAACAGCCCACCTAGCCACCACACCCTACAAAAGCAGACAATAGCCTCGTGCAAACTTGGCTCCCCAACCCCACCGAGGGCTTCGGCCTCAAGCATCTCCCCTACGGAGCCCACCGCGCCGGCACCGAAACTCACCTCTGCGTCCGCATCCACGACCAGCTCCTCGACCTCGCCGCGTGCAACGCCGTCGGCCTCCTGGAAACCTGCGCCCCCGAACTCCGCGCCGCCCTTCAGCAGCCCACCATGAACGCCTTCCTCGCGCTCGGCCCCGCCGCATGGCAAGCCCTCCGCACTCAGCTCATCAGCATTCTCAGCGAGACCGCGCCCGCAACACGCCGCGAACAAGCAGCCAGATGCCTACACCCCCTCGCCGCCGCCGACCTCGTCCTTCCCATCGCCATCGGCAACTACACCGACTTCTACGCCAGCCTCGATCACGCCCGCCGCATCGGCGAAATCTTCCGCCCCGACAGCCCACTCCTCCCCAACTACAAGCACATCCCGCTCGCCTACCACGGTCGTGCCTCGTCCATCGTCATCAGTGGAACCCCAATTCGACGCCCCAACGGCCAGGCCCGCCCCACCACCCGCGAAGGCGCACCCGGCTTCGGCCCCTCCACCACACTCGACTACGAAGCCGAGCTGGCCTTCATCATCGGCACCGGCAACAACCTCGGCTCACCCATCCCCATAGCCGACGCCCCGGCTCACCTCTTCGGTGTCGCCCTGCTCAACGACTGGTCCGCCCGTGACATCCAATCTTGGGAGTACCAGCCCCTCGGCCCCTTCCTCGGCAAGAGCTTCGCCACAACCCTCTCCCCCTGGATCACGCCCATGGCCGCCCTCGAACCCTTCCGCATCACGCCGCGGCCGCGCCCCTCGGCCGACCCCGGCCCACTTCCCTATCTCCTTGATGCGCTGGATCAGCAATCCGGTGCACTCGATATCGAAGTCGTCACAACGCTTTCAACCCCAGATCTCCACCCCCTGGCCCGCACCAACACTCGGCAACTCTACTGGACGCAGGCCCAGATGATCGCCCACCACACCAGCAACGGCTGCAACCTCCAGCCCGGTGACATCCTCGGCTCCGGTACCCTTTCGGGACCAGAACTGACCTCCGCCGGCTGCCTCATGGAACGCAACCGCAACGGCGCCGAACCCATCGCCCTCTCCGAAGGGATCCATCGCACGTGGCTCGAAGACGACGATGAAATTACCCTGTCTGCCACCTGCGAACGCCCCGGCGTCCCATCTATCCGCCTCGGTAACTGCTCCGGCCGCATCCTCCCTGCACACTAAGCCCACTCTCGTCCACCCTCAGCGGCGGCACATCCAACCCAAACAGAAAAACCCACCCCGAAGGGTGGGCTTTTCATAAAT
>CAIQPK010000008.1 GCA_903873705.1 uncultured Acidobacteriota bacterium | reverse complement strand
TTCTCCGAGGCGCACACGACGTTCGGCATCATCGGCGTCAAGACCTGGGTTTACCGTGGCGATATCTATGAGCAGAAGAAGCGTCGCGAGCCCGCCACCATCACCACCGGCGCGTTCTAAGAGCTGTTGTTTTTGGGTCTCCGCGGGCTGGTCAAGCCTGCGGAGTTCCTGTACACTTATCTAGTTTGGCCCTGAGTCTGCGCTTTGCTCTTCGGAGCCTGTGTGCAGAGACCCTGGTCAGCGTTCTTCTCGTCGCCATTGGCACGAGGTTTTCGCTTCAGTCCGCCTCCATTAGCTGTCCAAAGGAACCACTATGCTTCTTCCCAAAAAAGTAAAGTACCGCAAGCAGCAGCGCGGCCGTATGTGCGGCAAGGCGTGGCGCGGCTCCGATATTTCGTTCGGCGACTACGGTCTCAAGGTCATGGAGTGCGGTTACATCACCGACCGCCAGATCGAAGCCTCCCGTATCGCCATGACGCGTTTCATCAAGCGTGGCGGCAAGGTCTGGCTGCGCCTGTTCCCGGATAAGCCGATCACCAAGAAGCCCGCCGAAACCCGTATGGGTAAGGGCAAGGGTGCACCGGATCACTGGGTCGCCGTCGTCCGCCCCGGCAAGATTCTGTTCGAGATGGAAGGCGTTCCGGTCGAACTCGCCAAGGAAGCCATGCGCCTCGCGGCCCACAAGCTCCCTCTCAAGACCACGTTCGTCGTCCGCCCCGGCCTCAAGGTCGAAGTGGCCGCAAAGTAAGCAGCACCGAAGAAATTGTCATTCCGTAGCGCAGCGAAGGAATCTGCTTCTCTTCCGCGACGGCACGAATTCAAAGGAACTCACATGGAACTCGACAAGATTCGCACCCTCACGGACGAAGAGTTGAAGACGCAGGAAGCCTCGGCTGCCGAGCAGATCTTCCGCATCCGCTTCGCTAAGAGCCTCGGCAAGCAGGACGGTCTCAAGAACCTCCGTTCGCTCAAGCTCGACATTGCACGCATCAAGACCATCGCCCGTGAGCGCACGCTCGCGGCCAGCAAGGCAGGAAAATAATCATGGCCGAAACCACCACCGCACCGGAAACCACTGCGGCAGCGTCCGCTGCTCCGGCATCGAAGCGCAACGAAAAGGTCGGCCTCGTCGTCTCGACCAAGATGTCCAAGACTATCGTGGTCGAAACCGAGATGCGCAAGGCTCACCCCAAGTACAAGCGCGTGTTGAAGTCCAACAAGAAGTTCTACGCGCACGATGAGCAGAACTCGGCACGCGTCGGCGACATGGTTCGCATCCGCGAGTCGCGCCCGCTGTCCAAGCTCAAGCGCTGGACGCTGGAAGAGATCATTCGCCGCTCCTCGCTCTCGCAGGTTGCTGACGAGAAGCCCAAGGCTGTCGCCGCAAAGTAGCTGTTCGCAGGTTTTGTAAGGAGATTTAAATGTCAGTTCAAATGCGGTCCATCCTTGACGTTGCCGACAACTCCGGCGCGCGCAAGCTCCAGGTAATCCTCCCCCTCGGCGGCGGCCTGGGCAAGAAAGCCCACCTCGGCGACGTCGTTACGGCTGCGGTCAAGGAATCCTCCCCCGACGGCACGGTCAAGAAGGGCAAGGTCGTCAAGGCGGTCATCGTTCGTCTGCGCAAGGAAGCGCGTCGCCGTGACGGAACCTATATTCGCTTCGACCAGAACGCTGCTGTCGTCATCAACGACTCGAACGAGCCCGTCGGCACGCGCGTCTTTGGCCCGGTCGCCCGCGAGCTTCGCGAGAAGAAGTTCCTCAAGATCGTCTCGCTCGCTCCCGAAGTCATTTAGTTGTGCGTTGTTAGTTCTTAGTTGGTAGAGATAGACGGAACACTAAGAACTTACAACCGCTTTTCCGGACACCGGCTCCGTATCGCCGAGGCTCACTTCATGAGCATGGAGAATAGCAATGCCTAGCAAATTGAAGCCGGCACTTACCGGCAAAAAGTCGAAGATCAAGATCAAGAAGGGCGACAAGGTTGTCGTCATCGCCGGCAAGAGCAAGGGCAAAGAAGGCCGCGTCCTTCGCGTCATCGCCGACAAGGGACGTGTCCTGGTTGAAGGCGCGCAGATGATCAAGAAGCACGTCAAGCCCAACCCCCAGCAGAACATCGCCGGCGGCATCCTCGAGCAGGAAGCCACGATCCACATCTCGAACGTCATGCTGCTGGACTCCGAAGGCAAGAAGACCCGCGCCGGCTTCCAGGTCGGCACCGATGGCAAGAAGACGCGCATCGCCCGTTCCAACGGCGTCACCATCGCCGAAAAAGCAGCAAAGTAAAGCAATAAGCAAGACCACAAGTTGATCACCCTACGAACCGGTAACCACCCCGAAACCGTGGAGAAGAGAGAAAAGAAAATGCCAGCACGACTCAAAGAAAAGTACGGCAGCGAGATCAAGTCCGCCCTCCAGAAGGAGCTCGGCCTCGAGAACACGATGGCTGTCCCCAAGCTCGAGAAGATTGTCATCAACATGGGTCTCGGCGAAGCCACCCAGAACGTCAAGATCATGGACCCGCTGCTCGCTGACCTCGGCGCCATCGCCGGCCAGAAGCCAGTCATCACCAAGGCGAAGAAGTCCATCGCTGCGTTCAAGCTGCGCGAGGGCATGCCGATCGGTGCAATGGTCACCCTGCGCGGCGACGCGATGTATGAGTTCCTCGACCGCCTGATCTCGATCGCGCTGCCTCGCGTGCGCGACTTCCGTGGCGTTTCGTCGAAGTCATTCGACGGCCGCGGCAACTACACCCTCGGTCTGCGCGACCAGCTGATCTTCGCTGAAATCGACTACGCGAAGGTTGACAAAATCAAGGGCATGAACGTCACCATCGTCACCACTGCGAAGGATGACAACGGCGCCCGCGAACTGCTCAAGGCTTTTGGTATGCCCTTCCGTCAGGGCGCGTAAGTTTCTAAACGTTTTCGGCTGCAAAGAATAGAGAGACAAAAATGGCAACTACTGCAAAGCGCGTCAAAGATGCACGAGTACCCAAGTTCAAGTCCCGCCAGCACAACCGCTGCCAGCTCTGCGGTCGTCCGCGCGCGTTCCTGCGCAAGTTCGGCGTCTGCCGTCTCTGCTTCCGCGGCCTCGCGCTCAAGGGCGAGATCCCGGGTGTCGTCAAGTCCAGCTGGTAAGCAACTTTACCGGCAAGCAAGGTAATCGCTTCCACCGGAAAGAGACATCGAGGCTTGTCCTCGCTTAGTCTTTCCGGTGTTGAACGAGGCTTCAGCCTCGGCCCTCTAACCAGGGTGAGACCAAAGTAAGGCGCGACACGTTGAGCCCGTTTCGAACGGGCAAGGCGAACCGCCAAAACCATTCCTGCAGGTTCTCCCGGATGTTCATCCTGGAGCGAACGGGGGATGAAAGGATAACGATGAACCTGACCGACCCAGTTGCAGACTTCCTCACGCGCATCCGCAACGCCCACCGCGCCAAGCACCAGAAGCTCGATGCCCCAGCCTCCAAGCTGAAGTCCGAGATCGCTCGCATCCTCAAGGAAGAGGGCTACATCGCGAACTACAAGGCTGCCGAAGAAGATGGGCAGAAGGTCATTCGCGTGTATCTCAAGTACGGCCCGAACAACGAGCCGGTCATCCGCGACCTCAAGCGCATCTCCAAGCCCGGCTGCCGCGTGTATCTCGGCAAGGACGAGATCAAGCGCGTCCAGGGCGGCCTCGGCATCTCCATCATGACCACCCCCAAGGGCGTCATGACCGGCCGCCAGGCCCGCCGCGAAAACGTCGGCGGCGAGATCCTCGCTGAAGTCTGGTAACTCACCGCTTTGAAGGGGCGTGTCTTTAGTCACGCAGTCTGAGCGACAAGATTCAAAGGGGCTTTTAGCCCCTGAGGCAAGGCGGACAACCGCCGGCTGCAGTGGAACGAAGACAGCTCTTCGCGACTCGCAAGCCACCAAAGGATTTTCAAAATGTCACGTATCGGCAAAAAGCCCATCACCATCCCTGCGGGCGTCAAGTACACCCTCAGCGGCAACATTGCGACCGTTGAAGGCCCCAAGGGCAAGGTCAACGCCCTCATCCCGGCCGGCATCACGCTCTCGCAGAAGGACGGCGTTCTCACCGTCGAGCGCCCTGACGACAAGCACGCCGCCGTCCACGGCCTCGCCCGCGCGCTGGTCTTCAACGCAGTCGAAGGCGTCACCAACGGCTGGAAGAAAGAGCTCGACGTCGTCGGCATCGGTTACCGTGTGGAGCTCAAGGGCAAGGACATGGTTGTCTTTACACTCGGCTACTCCCACCCCATCGAATTCCCGCTGCCCACTGGCATCGAAGTCGCCATCGATCCCAAGCAGACCCACGTTACAGTCTCTGGCATTGATCGCCAGAAGGTCGGCCAGGTTGCCGCGGACATGCGTTCGCTCCGCAAGCCCGACCCGTACAAGAACAAGGGTGTACGCTACTCCGACGAGAAGCTCAAGAAGAAGGTCGGAAAGACCGGCGCCAAGTAACAGGGCTTAGGGTCAAGGGCCCAGGGTTCAGAAGGCAAGAGCTTTCTTGACCCTTAGCCCTGAGCCCTGAACCCTAAGCAATTCACCGAACGTCGCCTCATTGAGGCGACGCCTTTAGGAAAGGAACACCACCATGATCAATCTTCGCAAGCGCAATGACATTCGCCAGGTCGTCCACTCGCGCATTCGTGCCAAGATGTCCGGCACCGCCGAGCGTCCGCGTCTCAACGTCTATCGTTCGCTCAACCACATCTACACCCAGCTCATCGACGACGCGAACGGCGTCACCATCGCTTCGGCCTCCACGGTCACGCCCAAGGGCGTTGATCGTAAGGTCGGCGGCAACGTCGAGGCGGCCAAGGCTGTCGGTACGCTGATCGCCGAGCGCGCCAAGGAAAAGGGCATCAAGAAGGTGGTCTTCGACCGCGGCGGCTACCTCTATCACGGTCGCATCAAGGCCCTCGCCGACGCCGCTCGTGAAGCTGGTCTCGACTTCTAAGAGTTCTCGGTTCTCAGTGAATTGCTCACCGAGAACCGACAGCCGAGAACCTAAACCATAAGCAACCGCTAGAAGTTGCAAACTCCCGGACCGGTGTGCCGGGGAGATATAAAAAGGAAGAAAGAAAAATGGCAATGAAACCCAGAATCGACGGCAATCGCATGAACCTCAAGGACGAGGTCGTCTCGATCAACCGTGTTACCAAGGTCGTCAAGGGCGGCAAGAACATGTCCTTCGCCGCTCTCGTCATCGTTGGCGACCCCGCTGAAGGCGTAGTCGGCTACGGATCGGGTAAGGCAAAAGAGGTGCCCCAGGCGATCCGTAAAGGCATCGAGTCCGCCAAGAAGAACCTCATCCGCGTCCACCTCACCGAGACCTCGATTCCTCACCAGGTCCTCGGCGGCTTCGGCGCCGGTTCGGTTCTGCTCAAGCCGGCTCCTGAAGGTACGGGCATCATTGCCGGCAAGACAGTTCGCGCCGTCATGACCGCCGCCGGCATCCAGAACGTGCTGACCAAGTCCCTCGGCTCGGCCAACCCGCACAACGTTATCAAGGCCACTTTCGACGCGCTCTCGCAACTGCGCGACAAGGCCGAAGTAGCTGCCCTGCGCGGCAAGTCCGTAGACGAACTCTAAGAATTAAGGGTTCTGGGCCAGCGTCCAGGGCCCAGAAATTAAATCGCATTCTGGACCCTGGGCCCTAAGCCCTGGGCCCTTGCAATCGGAGAACAACAATGGCAAGCGAAAACAAAATCAAGCTGCAATACTTCCGCTCCAAGATCTGCACGCCGGTTAAGCACAAGCTCGTCATCAAGGGCCTGGGCTTCACGCGCCTGAACCAGATAATCGAACGCGAAAACACGCCGTCGATCATGGGCATGGTGAAGAAGGTTCCTCACCTCGTCCGCGTCGTCGAGTAATCGAAATAACCACTTTGGAGTAGCAGCAGGCTTCAGCCCGCGGTAAATGGGCCGCCCCAAAAGGGCTTCAGCCCACGCTCTCCCCCAACATGCGAGTCGGCCTCCAAGTCGGCGTTAGCGAGGACATCATGGCACTCAATCTCAGCAATCTCCGCGCCCCCAAAAAGGCGAATGAAAACAAGAAGCGCGTCGGCCGCGGTATGGGGTCCGGCATGGGTAAGACCTCCACCCGCGGGCACAAGGGTCAGGGCTCGCGTTCGGGTTCGTCGCTCATGCGCGGCTTCGAAGGCGGCCAGATGCCCCTTCACCGCCGTCTCCCCAAGCGCGGGTTCACGAACATCTTCCGTGTCGAGTACACGGTTCTCGGCCTGGACACCATCTCCGGCCTCAACGAGACCGAGCTCACCATTGAAAAGCTCGTTTCGCTCGGCCTGCACAAGAAGCGCAACAACCTGGTGAAGGTCCTCGCCAACGGCGAGATCACCTCGGCCGTTACGGTCCACGCGCACAAGTTCTCCAAGGCCGCTGCCCAGAAGATCGAAGCCGCCGGCGGTAAGGCCGTCGTCATCGGCGCCGCTGAAGCGCCCGCAGCCTAGTCGCACGGAACGGCCGGGGACAACCCCGGCCAATGCCGTTTTTGAGAGAAATTGCCATCTCGAGCCGAGAGAGTCATCTGCGTTTTTCAAGGGCAGGCACAACCTCTCGTCAGCGCGTAAAATGTTTTCTAAGATCACCCTCTGCTTTTGAAGGCTTCCACACCGATGTTCGAGAAATTCAGCAACATTTTCAAGATTCCCGACCTCCGCAAGCGCATTGGCTTCACGCTCTTTCTGCTTGCGGTCTATCGCGTCGGCGCGCACATTCCCACCCCCGGTATCGACGCCGCGCAGCTCGCGCAGTTCTTCAATCAAAACGCCGGCTCCGCCCTCGGCCTGCTCGATCTCTTCTCCGGTGGCAACGCGCGCAAGCTCACCATCTTCGCCCTCGGCATCATGCCGTACATTACGGCCTCGATTATCTTCCAGCTGCTCACCGTCATCTATGAGCCGCTCGCGAAGCTGCAGAAGGAAGGCGAACTTGGCCGCCGCAAGATCACCCAGTGGACGCGTTATGTCACGGTGCTCCTCGCCATCGTCCAGGCCTTCTTCATCGGCCTCACGCTCACCAACTCCGCCGCCGGCCAGTCGATGGTCACCATGCCCAAGGCGGAGTTCCTTCCGCTTTGCGTCATCACGCTCACCTGTGGCACCGCCTTCATCATGTGGCTGGGTGAGCAGATTACCGAGCGCGGCATCGGCAACGGCATGTCGCTCTTGATCTTCACCGGCATCGTCGTCGGCCTCCCTCGCGGTATCGCTGACCTCTGGGAAAAAGTTCAGACCAGTGCCTGGGGGACCTTCACGCCCATCGCCATCATCCTGCTGATCGTTGCCATGGTCGCGGTCGTTGCCTTCATCATTTACGTCGAGCGCTCCGAGCGCCGCATCCCTGTGCAGTATGCCAAGCGTATGGTCGGGCGCCGCAGCACCGAAGGCCAGACCACGCACCTCCCGCTCAAGATCAACTCCGGCGGCGTGATGCCGGTCATCTTCGCAAGCTCGATCCTCTCCGCTCCGCTGCTGCTCCAGAACGTCACGATCTTCGGCTTCTCCTTCAAGGACAACGCCTTCTTCGGCCCGGTCTTCCGTGCGCTGGCACCGTCGGAGCCGCTGTACGTCTTCCTCTACATCGTCGCGATCATCTTCTTCGCGTACTTCTACATCTCCATCGTCTTCCGCCCGGACGATATCGCCGACAACATGCGCAAGTACGGCGGCTTCATCCCCGGCATCCGCCCCGGCAAGCGCACCTCGGACTTCATCAACGATGTCCTCACGCGCATTACGCTGGTTGGCGCCATCTATCTCGTCGTGATCTCGATCATCCCGATGTTCTTGATCTCCGGCATCCACTTCAACCACATTCCCCTGATCGGTGCCGCGTTCGACCGCATGCCCCCGTTCATGACCAACGGTCTTGGCCTCAACTTCTACTTCGGTGGCACCTCGCTGCTCATCGTCGTCGGCGTCGCCATGGACACGGTCAACCAGGTCGAATCGCAGCTCATCATGCGCCACTACGACGGCTTCTCGCCCAAGTCCGGCCGCATCAAGGGCCGCAGAAGCTGGTAGCCGTTGCACGCTTTTTGAGTTGTCATTCCGTAGCGCAGCGAAGGAATCTGCTTCTCGCTCGTAACGGAAACAATATAAATAGCAACATCGGAACCCACGTTCGGCCTTCCGGACGTGGGTTTCCAACGTAACCGCACCCTCTACCATCTATTCTCTACGGTCTACGCTCTGCTCTTATGCCCCATCCTCTTCCCAACGCGAGCGACTTCCTGCCCGGCCCCATGCTCCTCATCGGCGCGCCCGGCGTGGGCAAGGGCACGCAGGCCCAGCTGCTCATGGCCGAGTTCGGCATCCCGCAAATCTCCACCGGCGACCTCCTCCGCGCGCATCGCCGGGACCGCACCGCGCTTGGCATGATGGCCGAAGACCTGATGGCCCAGGGCAAGTTCGTCCCCGACGACCTCGTCAACGAGATCGTCGCTGAACGCCTTACCCAGCCTGACACCGAGCACGGCTACATTCTCGACGGCTTCCCCCGCACCCTCAACCAGGCCGAGTGGCTCGATACCAAGCTCGTCGCCTACCTGCTTCCCGTGGTGGCTGTTTCTATCAGCGTTCCCGAAGATGTTCTGCTCAAACGCATCACTGGCCGCCGCATCTCCAAAACGGGGATTATCTACAACACCTACACCAATCCGCCCAAGGTCGAAGGCCACTGCGACGTCGACGGCTCGCCGCTCGAGCAGCGCACCGACGACACCGAAGCCGTCTTCGACGAACGCATGAAGGCCTTCCACTCCAAGACCGCAGCCGTCATCGAGTACTACCGCTCCCACGGCAACCGCTTCGCCGAAGTCAACGGCGACCAGCCCGTAGAAGCCGTCACACACGAAATCCGCAAAGCACTCCTTGTCCTGCGCCATCACCCGGAAGCAAGTGAATAGTGAAATGGGCGAAGATACCACTGAGTGCTTCTTATGACGCCAAGCATCATCTAACAGCAGCCCGGTTTTCTAATCCCTAATCCCTAATCCCTCATCCCTAATCCCTATCCCTGCCCTATGGCCATCCAGATTAAATCCGCCAACGAGATCGACAAGATGCGCACCTCCGGCATCGCTCTCCGCCAGGTCCACAACGCTGTGAAGGCCGCCGTCCGTGTCGGTGCCACGACCATGGATCTCGAGCGCGCCGCTGTCGCCAAAATTGAAGAACTCGGCGCCATCTCGGCGTTCAAGGGCTACCACGGCTACCCGGCCGTCCTCTGCACCTCGGTCAACAACGAAGTCATTCACGGCATCCCCCACGATCGCGGCGCGCTCAAGTCCGGCGACATCGTCTCAGTCGACTGCGGTGTCATCATCGACGGATACTACTCTGACGCCGCCGTGACCCACGCCGTCGGTGAAATCTCCCCCGCCGTAGCCAAGCTTCTCCGCGTCACCGAAGCCTCCCTCTACGCCGCCATTGACAAGGCCGTCGTCGGCGGCCGTCTCGGCGACATCTCCAACGCTGTTCAGGTTATGTGCGAGCGCGAGGGCTACGGCATCGTCCGCGAGTTCGTCGGCCACGGCATCGGCCGCAACATGCACGAAGACCCCCAGGTCCCCAACTTCGGTCCTGCCGGTAAAGGCCCCCGCCTCAAGGCCGGCATGGTCCTGGCCATCGAGCCGATGATTAACATCGGTACCGCCGACGTCAAAGTCCTCGAAGATGGCTGGACTGCGGTCACCACCGACGGCAGCATCTCAGCCCACTTCGAGCACACCGTCGCCATCACCAAAGACGGCCCCGTCATCCTGACCCGGTAGCCAGGCCGCGACTTGGAAAATCCCCAAAACTGGTATACACTTGCAAATGGTGCGTGTACCTTCCGCCGTCTCTGTGTGCCTTTGGGCGCTGGGGACACGAAAAGCCCACGAAACAGGTGTTCAGAGCGCAATGAAAGGGCCCTCAACGGCCCCTTCTAGGAGATTGTTTGTCGAAGGAAGATGCAATTGAAGTCATGGCAGTGGTCGTCGAGATCCTGCCCAACGCGCTGTTCAAGGTCGAGCTTGAGAACAAGCACCAGGTTCTCGCGCACGTCTCCGGTCGCATGCGCAAGAACTTCATCCGCATCCTCACCGGAGACCGCGTCGCCATCGAGCTCAGTCCGTACGACCTGAACCGCGGTCGCATCGTTTACCGCTACAAATAGCTGCTAGCTTCTAGCCGCTAGCTTTTAGCGAAAAACCCCAAATGAAACACGCTCGTTGCCTTTAGCTAGAACCTAATAGCTAAGAGCTAGAAGCTGAGGAACCACATGAAGGTCCGTGCATCAGTAAAACCGATCTGCGACAAGTGCAAGGTCATCCATCGCAAGGGTGTCGTCCGCGTCATCTGCGAGAACGCCAAGCACAAGCAGCGCCAGGGCTAACCCCCCAGCGTGACACACGGCCCCGACGGGCGAGTTAGCCGAACTCAAGGCTTGCGATGAACCCGTTGGAGACAGCAGCAAGGTCAGCCGTATAACCGATCACCCCGCTCCCGGCCAAGCCGCCGAGCCCCAACCGAAAGGCACACCATGGCCCGTATTGCCGGCGTCGACCTACCTGGAAACAAGCAGGTTCGCATCGCCCTCACCTACATTTACGGCATCGGAGATCCCCGCGCCCTCAAGATCCTTACCAAGGCCGGTATCGACCCGTTCGCCAAGATGGGCACCCTCGACGAGGACCAGCTCAACAAAATCCGTCAGGTCATCGAAGCCGAAGGCGGCATCGAAGGCGATCTCCGCAAGGAAATCTCGCTCAACATCAAGCGCCTGATCGAAATCCAGTCCTACCGTGGCCTCCGTCACCGTCGTTCGCTCCCCGTCCGCGGACAGCGCACGCACACCAACGCTCGCACCCGCAAAGGCCCCCGCAAGGGCACCGTTGCCGGTAAGAAGAAAGTGACGAAATAACCATGGCTAAGACTCAGAACAAGACCGCCGGCGCAGCCAAGGTCGGCAAGAACAAGAAGTTTAAGAAGCGCGAGCGCAAGAACGTTCCATTTGGTCTCGTCTTCATCCAGGCGACGTTCAACAACACGATCGTCACCATCACCGACCAGCAGGGCAACACGCTTTCGTGGAAAAGCTCGGGTTCGCTCGGCTTCCGCGGTTCGCGTAAGGGTACTCCGTTCGCGGCACAGCAGGCGGCGGTCAACGCTGCTAACGCGGCTCGCGACCACGGTGTCCGCTCGGTAGACGTACGCGTCTCGGGTCCCGGCTCCGGCCGTGAGTCCGCCATCCGCGCACTCGCAGCAGCCGGTATCGACGTGCGCTCCATCCGGGACGTTACGCCGATGCCGCACAACGGCTGCCGTCCGCCCAAGCGTCGCAGGGTGTGATCTATGGCCTTGACCTTTTGGCAAGAACCGAAGGCTCGGATTCAATGGCAGAAGCTTGCCTTTTATCTGGCTTTCCTTGCCCTCGGGTTATGGCTTTCACATAAAGGCAATCATGCGGCGTTGGAACGTTGGGAAATGTTCCTCGCCGTGTGGCTTGTCTGGCAATTTGTGAAATTGCTGGGAATTATTGGTTTTTCGATGTTTCCAACAAAATCACAACTGGATCGCGACGAAGCGCCGCCAAGCGTGTAAAGCGATCGACACCAGAACCACCAGCAACACTTTAGGAGAATAGAATGGCACGTTACACAGGACCCGTCTGCCGCCTTTGCCGCCGCGACGGAACAAAGCTCTTCCTCAAGGGACCGAAGTGCTTCTCGGATAAATGCCCCGTTGAAAAGCGCAACTTCCCCCCCGGCCAGCATGGCCAGTCCAAGAAGCAGAAGAAGGTTGTCGGCTACGGTCTGCAGCTGCGTGAAAAGCAGAAGGCCAAGCGCATCTACTTCACGCTCGAGACCCAGTTCCGCGCCTACTACCAGAAGGCGGCCAACAAGACCGGCGTCACCGGCGAACTGCTCCTCCAGCAGCTCGAAACGCGTCTCGACAACGTCTGCTACCGTCTCGGCTTCGCGCTCTCGCGCCGCCAGGCCCGCCAGGTCGTTCGTCACGGACACGTCCAGGTCAACGGCCGCAAGGTGAACATCCCGTCCTTCCAGTGCAAGGTTGGCGATGAAATCGCCATCCGCGAAGGCGCGAAGGAAATGGTTCTCCTCGCTGCTGCCAAGGACTTCGTCTCCGGCCAGACCCGCGTCCAGTGGATCGAAGTCGCCAGCGACAATCTCTCGGGCAAGATCATCTCCCTGCCCAAGCGCGAGGATGTCAACCTGCCGGTCAACGAGCAGCTGATCGTCGAACTTTACAGCAAGTAATAGGGCATAGGGTTCAGGGCCCAGGGTTCAGAAGGCAATTGCTTTCTGGACCCTGGACCCTGAGCCCTGGACCCTCGTCCGCACCACAACCGTCGTATCATCAGCCCCGCAAAATGCTTCGCGCGGCGATGAAGAAAGGACCACCATGCTTTGGAGAGGTTTCCAGAAGCCCAAGCGTCTTGCCGTTGAGCAGGACACCCTGACCCCCAGCTTCGGCAAGTTCAGCGCACAGCCGTTTGAGCGGGGATTCGGTACCACCATCGGCAACGCTCTGCGCCGCACACTCCTGTCCTCGATCGAAGGCGCTGCTGTTACCGCCGTCAAAATCGAAGGCGTGCTGCACGAGTTCCAGTCGATCACCGGCGTCGTTGAAGATGCAACCGACATCATCCTGAACCTGAAGCAGATCCCGTTCAAGCTCAACGGCGAAGGCCCCAAGGCCCTTTACCTGCGCGCTGACGCTGCCGGCGTCGTGCTCTCCGGTTCCATCGAGGCCGACAGCGATGTCGAAATCCTCGACCCCAACGTCTACATCTGCACCATCTCCGAAGGCGGCCGCATCGACATGGAGATGCGCCTCAAGCGTGGCCGCGGCTACGTTTCGGCCGACAAGAACTTCGACGCCGACCTCGGCATCGGCTTCATCCCGGTTGACTCGGTCCACTCGCCTGTCCGCAAGGTCAACTACATCGTCGAGGCCGCACGTCTCGGTCAGATTACCGACTACGACAAGCTGACCCTCGAGATCTGGACCAACGGAACCATCCTTCCCGCAGACGCTCTCGGCCTTTCGGCCAAGCTGCTGAAGGACCACATGACCATCTTCATCAACTTCGAAGAGGAGATGGAAGCCGGCGGATTCGACGGCATCGATGGTCCCCTGGTCCGCAACGAGAACCTGAACCGCTCGGTCGAAGAGCTTGAGCTTTCTGTGCGCAGCTACAACTGCCTCAAGAACGCCAACATCGCGACCATCGGCGAGCTCATCCAGAAGACCGAAGCCGAGATGTTGAAGACCAAGAACTTCGGCCGCAAGTCGCTGAACGAGATCAAGGAAATCCTCGCGCAGATGGGTCTCTCGCTCGGCATGAAGATCGACGAGCAGGGCAACCCGGTTCCGGGTCCCACATCCGTACTCCCCGCCGCCACGCTCGCCGCATCCTACGGCAGCTTCGACGACGAGGACGAAGACGAGGACGACGAAGACCTCGACCTGCCTTTGGACAACGACAACTTCTAAGACAGGGTTCAGGTTCCAGGGCCCAGAAAACCGGTGGCGTAGATTTGAAAGTCTGCGCCGCCACCATCTTCCAGTAGAGCAGGACGGAAATGGTTAATTCGTACAAGGACTTAACGGTATGGCAGCGTGCGGTTCAGTTGTCGCTTGCAGTCTACCGTTTGTCCTCGGGGTTTCCAGACGAAGAGCGTTACGGTCTCACCAGCCAGCTTCGCCGTGCCGGTGTTTCCGTTCCTAGCAACATCGCAGAAGGGTATGGTCGCGGTACGCGCAAGGAATACAAACAGTTCCTTGCAATTGCTCGCGGCTCAACATTAGAAGTGCAAACGCAGCTCATCATCGCTAACGAACTAGGCTCCTGTGACCTCCCGGAGTTTAAACAGACGGAAGGTCTTGCTGAGGAAGTCAGCAAAATGCTGTATTCACTAATCGGTAAGCTCTGATCACTCGTTTTCAGGACCCTGGGCCCTCAGCCCTGGACCCTCGCACCACCACCGAAGTCCGAGCCGGAGAGAACTCCGGATCGAAGGAGATCAAAAATGCGCCATCGTAACGGCGGCTTCAAGCTGGGTCGTAACACCAGCCATCGTCGCGCTCTACTCCGCAACCTCGTCACCTCCATCATCATCAACGACCGTGTCCACACCACCGTCACGAAGGCGAAGGCCACCAAGCCGATCGTGGAGAAGATGATCACCCTCGGCAAGAACGGCAGCGTCCACGCCCGCCGCCAGGCCCTGGCCTACATGATGACTCCCGAGTCTGTCGACCGTCTCTTCAAGACCGTCGCTCCCCGCTATGCCACGCGTAACGGCGGCTACTCGCGCATTATCCGCACCGGCGTCCGCAAGGGCGACGCCTCGGAGATGGCCTACATCGAGCTCCTCGGAGCAGAGCAGGAACTCTCCGAGAAGGCAGCCAAGCGCGAAGCGAACCGCACCAAGAAGCGTGAAGAGCTGCAGAAGCAGCTCGAAGAGCGCTCCACCGCGGACGACTCCGACCCCAGCGCCACCGCTTAGTCCATCAGCATCGGCAACAGGTAAAGGCGCGCTCATCGAGCGCGCCTTTTGCTTGCATCCATTGGATTCCAGCCTGCTCATCTTGCAGCCGGCGCGGCATAACCACAGGGGGTGGCCCCCCCGTACCCAAGTCTCTAAAATCTCGAAAACAAAGGGCGAAGTCTGCCTTGAGGTCTGCCTCAGGTCTGCCCCTGATCTGCCTCAGATCTGCCTCCGATCTACTGTCTAAAGCGTGTGCTTTAGGGGCGGCCAGGCCTGTGTCAGGGCTCCTCACTCTTATTGTAAAGAATTGGCGCTCATAACTACGCCACGGTGGTCAGCGCTGAATCTTCTTTGTTGGCGCGGGTTTTGACGATTTTACACAGAGGGGAGGGGTTGACAGAATGGCAGTAGTGGTCGGGTTTTGTGACGACGCTGGAGGGCAAACTACCGCGTCTCGCTCCGCCTGACAAAGCAATCCCGCCCCGCGGCTTTGGCCGCATAGAGCGCCCGGTCCGCGGCCTCAATCAGTTGCGCCACGGTCATATCCGGCTGGCTGCACTCGGCCACCCCGATGCTCACCGTCACTGGCTCGTTCTCCCACTCCTGCGCGCGAATCGCCGCCAGCAACCGAGTCGCCAGCCCTGCTGCATCCTTCTCTGACGCGTTCGGCATCAGGATGGCCATTTCTTCGCCGCCGTACCTTGCAGCGACTTCATTTCCGCGCACCAGCCGGCGCAGCAGCGCGCCCATCTGCCGCAACACATCATCGCCATTCTGATGCCCGTAGGTATCGTTCCGCTTCTTGAAGTGGTCGATGTCGAGCATCAGCAGCGCCAGCTTTTGTCCACGCCGCACGGCGGTCATTTCGGCAGCCAGCCGCTCTTCCAGCACCCGCCGGTTGCCCAGCCCGGTCAGCGCGTCGGTGACCACCAGCTCCTTCAGCAGCGTATTCGCAGACTGCAACTCCGCCTGCGTCTTCTTCAGCGCCATCTCCTTAGCCATCATCTCAGATATGTCCACCGAGACCACCGCCAGCAGCGTCTCGCCCCGCGAGCTTACACACGGAAACTTGTACGACCGCCAGTGCGACACCAGCCCGGAAGGCTCCGTCACCTGTTCTTCGATCACCTGCAGCCGTCCCGCCATCAGCACTTCAATCTCGCTCTGCCGAGCCATCATGGCCTGCTCTTCCGGCCAGAGATCGAAGTCGTTCTTCCCCAGCCACGCCGCTGTCGTAATTCCAAACCGCTCCGCATACCGCTGGCTGTAAAACACCAGCCGCCCGTCGGTGTCCTTCATGTAGCTCAGGAAGGGGCTGTTGTCCATGAACATCCGAAAGCGCTCTTCACTCGCACGCAGTTCCGTCTTCGAGGCCTCGGCTTCCCGCAGCGCCGCCTGGAGCTGCTTGCGTTGTTGCCGCAGCTCAATGCGCGCGTTCACCTGCTTGGCCAGCATCTCGAGCATGTCTCGCTGCAGGGTGGAAAGCCGCCTCGGCTCATGATCGATCACGCACAGCGTGCCCATCGGCAATCCCTCAGGACTGCTGATGGGCATGCCGGCGTAGAAGCGAATGTAGGGCTCTCCCATCACCAGCGGATTGTCGAAGAACCGCTCATCGGCCGCCGCATCGGTCACCACAAATAAATTCGACTGCAGTATGGAGTGTGCGCAGAATGCCACTTCACGCGGCGTCTGGACGGCATCGAGACCCACCACCGCTTTGAACCACTGGCGATCGTCGTCCACCAGGGTGACGAGGCTGATTGGCGTTCCACAGATGGCGGCAGCCAGCTCGACGAGCTCGTCAAACTCCGGCTCGGGCTCGGTATCGAGGAGCTCCAGTCGATCGAGCGCGGCCAGCCGCTGTGCTTCGTTTTTGGGTATCGCCGCGATCATCTCCTTGATTTTCTCATCCAACTGTCTGGCGCCAGAGCCGTATACCAAATCACTGGTAACCACAGGTAACGTCCAACAGTTACCTGCTTTTCCGCACCGAAGCGCAATAGGCAACGTCCTGCACGGCTGCTCAAATGGACATCACGGTAACACAACACCGAAAACAACAGGTCACTGTCCTTATGCCGATCGTCGAGCTCCACAATATCCGCAAGGTCTACGGTTCAAAAATAGCCGTCGAAGGCCTCACCCTGACCATCGAGCCAGGAACCATGTTCGGCCTGCTTGGACCCAACGGGTCGGGCAAGACGACGTCCATCCGCATGATGATCGGCATGACCATGCCCGACTCCGGCGCGGTCTCACTCTTCGGCAAACCCTTCGAGCGCCAGTCGCTGCATCGCGTCGGCTACCTGCCTGAGGAGCGCGGCCTCTATAAGAAGATGAAGGTCCTCGAGCAGCTGGTCTTCCTTGGCCGCCTCCACGGCCTCGACGAGCGCACGGCCCGCACCCGCTCGATGGCCTGGTGCGAGCGCATGGAGATCGCCGACGTCGTGAACAAGAAGACCGAAGAGCTGTCCAAGGGCATGCAGCAGAAGATCCAGTTCATCGCCGCGCTGCTCCACGAGCCCGACCTCATCATCATGGACGAGCCTTTCAGCGGCCTCGACCCCGTGAACGCCACGCTCCTGCAAGACACGCTCGTCGACCTCCGCCGCGAAGGCAAGGCCATCCTTTTCTCGACCCACCGCATGGACCAGGTTGAGAAACTCTGCGACTCCATCGCGCTCATCTCACGCAGCAAGCTCCTGCTCTCCGGCTCCATGCGCGAGGTCAAATCGCAATATCCTCGCAACCACGTCCGCATGGTCTTCCAGGGCAGCGACGCCTTCCTGCAGCACCCGTGCATCGAGTCGTACAAGAATTACGCCGGCCACGCCGAAATCGTGCTCAAGAAAGAGTCTGCCGCGCAGTCCGTACTGGCCGCAGCGGTCACCGGTGGCACCAGCGTCTCGCTCTTCGAGGTGATGGAGCCCACGCTCGAAGAAATCTTCATCGAGAACGTCCGCGCCAGCTTCGGCGACGCAGAAGCGGGAGGCAAGGTCGATGCATAACGTCTGGCTTATTGCACGTCGCGAGTACCTCGAGCGCATCCGCGCCAAGAGCTTCATCGTCATGACGATCCTGATCCCGATGCTGATGACGACCCTGATCCTCGGTGCCGCGCTGCTCAGCAGCCGCAACGGATCGATGAACCATATCGCCGTCGTCACCACCGATCCCCAGTTCGCTACGGACCTCGGCACGGAGCTCAGTACCAGCGCCAAGGCCCGACCGTCGATCGACGTCCACGCGCTCACTGAGCCAGCCATCCTCAACCAGCTCGATGCGCAGGTGAAAGATAAAGACGGCAAGCTCGACGGCTATCTCGTCGTCACACCGGCCGCTGCTGGAGCCGCTCGCCCCACCTTCAAGTGGGAGCCGAAGATCAAGTCTGACGTCATCGGTCGCGCCCGCATTGCCGACGCCATCCGTGCGGCCCTGACGCGCGAACGACTCACCCACACCGGTATGTCGTCGACTGAGGTCGACGCGATGTTCGATCCTGTCGAGCTCGGCGCCGTAGCCGCCGGCGGCCCTTCCGCGAACGAGTCCGCCGTCGCGTTCGGCAGTGCCTACGGCATGTTCTTCCTGATGTACTTCGTCATCCTCTTCTACGGCATGAACGTGGCCCGCAGCATCATCGAAGAGAAGACGTCGCGCGTCTTTGAGGTCCTGCTCGCCACCATTCGCCCTGAAGAAATGCTCGCCGGCAAGGTCATCGGCGTAGGCGCCGTCGGTCTTACGCAAGTGGGTATCTGGATCGGCGTAGCTGTCGCCCTCATTCAGTTTCAGCTCATCGGCCACGATGTGCACGTTCTGCCCACGCTCACGCAGACGTTCTTCTTCATCGTCTTCTTCCTGCTCGGCTACCTGCTCTACTCCAGCATCGCCGCCGCGCTGGGCGCCATGACCAACTCCGAGCAGGAGCTCCAGCAGATGAACATCTTTTTGATGCTCCCGCTCATCGCCTGCTCCGTGGTGATCTTCAGCATCGTCACCAACCCTGAAAGCATGACGGCGAAAGTCTTTTCCTTCATCCCGCTGTGCACGCCGCTGATCATGTACACGCGCATCGTGGTCGGCCACCCCAGCCTCTTTGCCGTTACGCTGTCTGTCGTCGACCTGGTCGCGATGATCGCCGCCGTCCTCTGGGTCGCTTCCCGCATCTACCGCGTCGGCATCCTGATGTACGGCAAAAAGCCCAACCTTCCCGAAATTATGCGCTGGCTCAAGTACAGCTAACAGCCAAGCAGCATCGGC
The DNA here is from genome assembly GCA_903873705.1 of uncultured Acidobacteriota bacterium. Taxonomy (GTDB): domain Bacteria; phylum Acidobacteriota; class Terriglobia; order Terriglobales; family Acidobacteriaceae; genus Granulicella. The sequence continues at coordinate 15,311 of CAIQPK010000008.1, read as the reverse complement.
ACCACCGCTTTACAGAAAGAGGAAAGACCCCATGGCCACTCCAGCTCTTGTATCCCCATCCCGCACGGCCACCTTCGGAAGGTTTCCTTCCTCCACGGTCGCGCTGGTGCTCGCCCTCGCCATCATTGCCGCTATCTTTTTCGCAGTCAGCGGCTCCGCCCAGGGCAACTGACGCCCACGCCGGAAGTGGATTCCCTCAAGCCCACTTCCTTTCGCGAAACGCCTTCATCCCCGCTTTCGACAGCGTCTTCAATTCTTTCAGCAGCGCGGCATCGGGCACGGTTTTGAAGTTGAAGCACGTCAGTCCCTGCATCCGCTTCTTCAGCGTGGGTGAGATGGTCGCCGTCAGCGGCGCGTTCATGTAGAGCGGAAACAGGTGCACCGACACATACGCTTTCCCCTTGCGCACGCTGCCGAAGTACATCGGCTCTCCCTTGTGCTGCGGAAACGGCGAATTCACAAGCGTGTTCAGCGTGTATTGGGTATCGGTATCCTTCGCCACCGCCAGGTGTTTCAACTCCCCGGCGAAGACCTCGCGCAGGGCTGTAAACGTTGCATCGAAATCAGCGCTCATGCCGCGAAGTGTATCGCACCACCTCGTTGCTGTCATCTCGCCGATTGCGCGCGACCGCAGTAGACTCTAAGGCAGTGGCCTACACCCGCAAACAGCGCGTCTTGCTCGCGATCGTCCCGCCCCTTGCCGCGCTCTTCATTCGCGTCCTGGGCATGACCCTCCGCTACAAAGACATCAACGCACAGAACCCCGACGGTACCACCGTACCTGTCGGCATTACCATCCCCGGCCCGGTGGTCTTTGCCTTCTGGCATCGCACGCTGCTGGTGTGCGCGCACCGCTTCCGCAACAAGGGCATCGCCATCCTGATTTCTCCGTCGTTCGACGGCGAACTCATCGCGCGCACGGTGGAGTACCTTGGCTTCCACCCGCAGCGCGGATCGAGCTCACGCGGCGGCGCCACCGGTCTGCGCAACATGGCCGATGCCTACAACCGCGGCCATCGCACCGCCATCACCGCCGACGGCCCGCGGGGGCCCAACATGGTCGCCAAACCCGGGGTTGTGCAGCTGGCGCAACTCGTCAACGCCACGTGGATCGGCACCTATTACGCGCTTCCCGACCGCGCCTGGCAGCTTAAGTCCTGGGACCGGTTCCTGATCCCAAAACCTTTTTCGACCATCACCTTCACCTGGCCTCGACACGTCGCGCCTGATCTTCAAGCAGTGCAAACCGCCCTTGACGAAGGTGTCGGTATGGCATCGCCTCAATCCCTAGTCCCTAATCCCTAGTCCCTGCCTTTATGCTCGTCTCCGACTTCGACTTCGATCTCCCCGAAAACCTTATCGCGCAGCACCCGCCTGTGGTTCGCGGCAGCAGCCGCATGCTCACGCTCAGTCGCACATCAGGCGCCTACGCAGATAAGCACTTCACGGACCTCCCAAGCCTCCTCCAACCCGGAGACCTGCTCATCCTCAACGACTCCCGCGTTCTCCCCGCGCGCCTCTTCGCCACCCGCGCCGGCCTCACCACGCAGCAGAACTCGCCCGCACCCACGGGCTACATCGAACTCCTCCTCACCCACCCCATCGCCAACCCCGACGGCCACAACGACTGGTCCGCCCTCGTCAAACCCGCCAAAAAAGTCCAACCCGGCGAAATCCTCTTCTTCTATCCCGACCCCACCCCAAATCTGTCATCTCGACCGGAGCGCAGCGTAGCGGAGAGACCTGCAGTTTTGTCCGCCACGGTCATTTCAGCAGGCGACCACGGCGAGCGCACCCTCCGTTTCTCCCCCGTCCCAGACTTCCACGCCACCATCGACCGCATCGGCCACCTCCCGCTCCCGCCCTACATCCACCGCGACAAGACCGCCCCCAACACCCCCGAAGACCGCGAGCGCTACCAGACCGTCTACTCCCGCGAACGAGGCTCCGCCGCCGCCCCTACCGCCGGCCTGCACTTCACCCCCGAAATCCTCCAGGCCCTTGAACAACGCGGCGTACACATCGCCTACGTAACCCTCCACGTAGGCCTCGGCACCTTCCAGCCCATCCGCGTCGACCGCACCGAAGACATCCGCCTCCACGCCGAGCCTTACACCCTCCCCGCCGCCACCGCGGCCGCCATCAACCAGGCCCGTGCCCAAAACTGCCGCATCATCGCCGTCGGCACCACCACCACCCGCACCCTCGAACACATCGCCCGCGAATCCGAACGCACGCAAACTCCCATCGCCGCGCACTCCGGCTCCACCAGCCTCTTCCTTTCCCCCGGCCTCAACGACGACTTCAAACTAGTACAAGGCCTCCTCACCAACTTCCACCTCCCGCAATCCACGCTCCTCATGCTGGTAAGCGCCTTCGCCGGCAGGGAAACCACCCTCGCCGCCTACGTTCACGCCGTCGCCGCCCGCTACCGCTTCTTCTCCTACGGCGACTGTATGTTGATTCAGTGAGTGATGCTAGAGCGAGGGCAGCATTTATCACGTCGCGAGGAGCCGATGTCAGCGTTAGAACAATCATTTAGATTCGCCGGATTTGCGCTCGCACACGCTGCTTGGATCGCTTCGGATCAACTGCCTGGAGAACTCATTTGTCCCATTGCGATCATCACAAAGGGTGATGAACGCAAAGTAATACCTTTCGAAGCCGACACGCAGATCGACGCTATCAACGCTGGGAAAGGGAGCTTTGAAGACTTGAAACATACTGTCGACTCATGGGCTCTCGTCAGGGAAGGATATTATTCGGTCGCCGACGGTAGCCCTAGCAGAAGGGACGTTTTGGCAGTCTCCTCGTGGGTCAAAGGGTTGGATGAGCCCGTTCTCTTGCAGCAGTTGTTCAGCCCAACATCTAAGGGAAGGTTTCGCCTCATCGGTGGACTCATTCTGACTGTCCATGGCGTGCAGCTTCAGAAAGACGCTTATGACAGAATGTCGGCTTTCGTAATCCAGGGTATACATCAACATCCGCATGGCCAGCGATGGACTGAGTGGTCAATCGGCGCAATCCAGTAGAATGCACCCCGTTTTCATACCGCATCTAAACTTAGAGTGATCATGCCCGCCAAATCTGACAAGCCGCCCATCTACCTCCTCGACACGATGGCCTTCATCTTCCGCGCCTACCACGCCATGCAGCGTTCGCGCCACATGACCACGCGCACCGGCATTCCCACCGCGGCCACCTACGTCTTCGTCAACATGATCAACAAGCTCCGCAAAGACTTCGCGCCCCACTACCTCGCCGCGGTCTACGACGTCGGAGCCCCCGTCCACCGCAACGCCCTCGCCGACCAGCTCAAGGACGTCCAGAAGTTCAACATCAAGACCCAGCAGTTCGAAGCCACCGACTACGCCGGCTACAAAGCCAACCGCGCCGAAACGCCCCCCGACCTCATCCAACAGCACCCCTACATCCGCCGCGCGCTCGAAGCCTTCCGCATCCCCATCCTCTTTTACGAAGGCTTCGAAGCCGACGACGTCATCGGCACGCTCAGCTGCCAGCTCTCCGCGCTCGGCCACCACGTCTACGTCGTCTCACCCGATAAGGACATGATGCAGCTCGTCAACGCCGACGTCAGCATCCTCAATCCAACAAAAGACAATCTCATCCTCGACCCTGCGAAAGTCGAAGAAGTCCTCGGCGTTCCACCCGCGCGCGTCATCGACGTGATGGCCCTCCGCGGCGACTCGGTCGACAACATCCCCGGCGCCCCCGGCATCGGCGACAAGGGCTCCGTCGACCTCATCCAGACCTTCGGCACCGTCGAAGCCGCGATGGACGCCGCCCGCGACAACCCCGACTCCGTCAAGAAGAAGACTTACCGCGAGTCCCTCCAGAACAACCGCGAAAACATCCTGCTCTCAAAAGAACTCGTCACCATCGACACCAGCGTGCCCATCGAGTTCACCCTCGACGCCATGCGCACCCAGCCGGTAGACAACGCCGCCTGCCGCGCCCTCTTCACCGAGCTCGAGTTCACCACGATGCTCAAAGACCTGGCCCCCGACATCCAGGCCACCAAGACCACTTACAACACCCGCGCGACGGCCGAAGACCTCGCGACGCTGGTCGCCGAAGCGAGGGCCCAGGGCCCAGGGCCAAGCGTCCAGAAAGCGCCACGTTCGACCAGTGAAACGTCTTCTGAACCCTGGGCCCTGAACCCTGGCCCCCCGCTTTCCGGCCTCTCCATCGCCCTGTTCGAACCCGCCGCCATCCTCGCAGCGGAAGTCCAGGCCGAAGCCAGCGACGACTCCGAAGTTGAGCCCGAACCCGCTCCACCCACCACCATGAACCTCTTCGGCGCTCCTGAACCCGAACCCGACACCACGCTTGCCAATCCCCATTCCCTAATCCCTAATCCCTCGCCTTCCGACCCCGCCTGCCGCCTCGGCCTGGCCGTCTCTCCTGACCACGCCATCGAAGTCTCGCTGGACACCCCGGGCCTTCGCGAAGCCCTCGCCGACCCCACTCTCCCCAAGCGCGTCCACGACCTCAAAGCCATCCTGCGCGCGCTCCAGCCACACGGCGTCACGCTCGCGGGCCCCATCACCGACGTCATGCTGCAGAGCTACCTCCTCAACCCAACCCATGGCTCGCACACACTGATCGACATCGCCGCAAGGTCGACGAGCCTCGCGCTCCTGCACCAGCCCACCAAAGAAAATCCCACCGATCCCCTTCGCCTCGCTGAAGCCGCCGCCGCCGTCGCGCGCCTTGCCGACACCCTGACCCCCCAACTCCACGAAGCCCCCACAACGCACGCGATCCCGAAAGACGATCCCGGCCTTGGCGGTGCCGCAACGAAAGAAATGCTCTTCGGCGAGCAAGCAAGGGTCCAGGGTCCAGGGCCCAGCGTCCAGCAGGCAACCACTGTAGTGCTTTCCACCCTTGCCCCTCACGCCTCAGCCTTGAACCCTGAACCCTGGGCCCTGGGCCCTGCTTCCACCCTGCCCGACGTCTACACCCAACTCGACCTCCCGCTCGTTCCCGTCCTCCTGCGCATGGAGCAAAACGGCGTCCGTGTCGACACGGCCTTCCTCCGCGAGATGTCCACCCGCCTCGCCGTCACCATCGACGACCTCGCCGAGCGCATCTACGCCTCCACTGGCCATCGCTTCAATATCAACTCTCCCAAGCAACTAGGCGACGTCCTCTTCAACAAGATGGGCCTGCCACAACCGATCAAATACGGCAAGGGTAAAACCATTTCCACCGCCGTCGACATACTCGAAGGCCTCGCCGAAGAACACGAAGTCCCCGCGCTCGTCCTCGAGCACCGCCAGCTGCAAAAACTCAAAGGCACGTACCTCGACGCCCTCCCGCAACTGGCCGACGCAGCCGGCCGGATCCACACCACCTTTAACCAGGTAGGCACGGCAACAGGCCGACTCAGCAGCATCAATCCCAACCTGCAGAACATCCCCATCCGCACCGAGGTCGGTCGCGAAATTCGCAAAGCCTTCATCGCGGCTGAAGGCAATCTGCTGATGTCGGCGGACTACTCGCAGATCGAGTTGCGGCTGATGGCCCACTTCTCTCAAGATCCGCTGCTGCTCGATGCGTATCGAACGGGCAAAGACATTCACACACTCACGGCCGCCGAGGTGTTCGAAGTCGACCCTGAAACGATGTCCAAAGAAGTTCGCGCCCGCGCCAAGGCCGTCAACTTCGGGATCGTCTACGGCATCAGCCCCTTCGGCTTAGCAGCGCAACTAGGCATCGACCAGAAGACCGCGAAGGCTTACATCGAAAAATATTTTGATAGGTACAGAGGTGTGGCGGACTTTATAGCGCGCACGCTGGAAGAAGTCCGCGCCACGCAAGTCGTCCGCACCGCCTTCGGCCGCATCCGCCCCATCCCCGACATCCAGTCCCGCAACCCCAACCAACGCGGCTTCGCGGAGCGCACGGCCGTGAACACGCCCCTGCAAGGCACTGCAGCCGACCTCATCAAGATCGCCATGCTTCGCATCGACGCCGAGATGACTCGCCGCAACCTGAAGTCCCTCATGACCCTGCAAGTACACGACGAACTGCTCTTCGACGTCGTCCCAGCAGAAGCCGAAGAAATGCAGGCACTGGTCAAAACCGAAATGGAATCCGCCGCCCCGTTCACCATCCCCATCGTCGCCGACGTCGGCTTGGGGAATAATTGGCGCGATATTAAGTAGCAGTTTTCAGGTTGATGATCAAAACGATGGGCGCCTGACGGCCGCAGTTGATCTATCCTTTTCCTTCGGATTCGGGACTTGATGCACTTCGATAGCGCCCATCTCTTGAAGTCTGTCGAGGGCTTTCTGGCAGCTCTCCCGCGAAAAGCCCTTTGATCCGAGATAGTTCATGAATCGCTTAAGCCCCACGAACCCGTCAGGGCGTCCGCCAAAAGCCGCCTGTTGCTCATCCAACGCTTCTAGGAAGCCCTCCGCGCTTAGATTTTCAGACGGCGCACTTTGTGAAACGACTTGCTCTTGGATCGCTTCACGTTCTTCGACGCTCAATATCAGTTCCGATGCTTCCTTGTTGGCCGTCAAGATGATCTCGGAAATGTCCGCCGCCAATTCCTCGCCGGTCTTGAGATCATCAGCAGTGAATAAATTGCCATGAGCGATTTTGTTGCGCAATCGCTCGAAGGACTCCCATTTTTCTTTGAATTTCTTATCTGCGAACGATTCTTTGAACAGCTTTTGATAATTACTCTTTAACTCTTGTTTTAGCGTCTTGATTGCATCTACGGATTCCTCGAGATTTGAAATTCGGGTAATAATGTCTTCGCGCGTACGAAACCCCGAAGAGTAGCGGTAGACAATTTCACCGAGCTCTCCAACATCAATCAAGTAGGCGCTATTTTCGATATGTTTGCCGAAAACCGTCTCATTTTTTCTTCTAGTATTTGCTTTCAATGCCAGTTCCGTTGACGCGGTGACCTCCCACCATTGAGGCCCTATGCGAGTCGCCATAAAGCGAATTAGATAGCCACGCAGCATATTTTCTATCTGATATAGCTTCGGATAGAGCTGGCATGCAATATCTTCCGATACCTCGTCCTTCAAAACGTATAGCGGCTTAAAGCCTTGGCTCTTGATAAGCTCCAAGAGCGGTTCGCGCATTCCCTCAATATCTGCGAAGGGGCCAGCCAAATCAATTACGAACGCAATACCGAGCTCTTCATTTGGATGTGCGCCGCCATTTGATGAATCATTGACGTCGGAAACTGTAAGAGTTATTTCCCCGTCGGTGATACTACGGCTAAGCTCAGATGGTTTGGGATCCTTCCAGAGACCTGAGTGTGACCGGATCAGATGCAGCAGGCTGATCGCGTCTTTGCACCGGACCGTTTCTGCTGGGTCAATAGCGAGGATTTGAAATTTCCTAATCACACTGTCTCCGTGCATCACAGTCTATCCGCTAATCACTATTTACGCGCATTCTTTGGGCACGAGTAGGAGCGCAGGAATGCGATAATCTTCTCCGGTGCGCATCGTCCTCGACACCTCCGTCCTCATCGAAGCCTTCCGCAGCCGCCAAGGCGCGAGCCGTCGCGTCCTGAACCTCATCCTTCAGCGCCGGATCGACATGGTCGCCACTCCGGCTCTCTTCTTCGAATACGAAACGGTACTCAAGCGTGCCACACACGCGGAAATTCACGGATACAGCCACGACGAAATAGATCGCTTCCTGCTGCTGTTCGCGGGGTTTACTGAGCAGGCAAAGCGCTTCTATCATTACCGGCCTCAACTCACCGACCCAGACGACGAACTTGTGCTGGACGCCGCCATCAGCGGCCACGCCTGTGCGATCGTCACTCACAACACATCTGACTTCCTTCCTGCCGCCACAAATCTCGGTATTCAAGTGGTCACGCCAGGAAGTATTCTTAAGCAGAGGTCGTGGTCATGAGCGAAGCCGTCATCCCCGTGCATCTATCCGGTTCGCTACTCCAGGCAGCTTCCGATCAGGCAGCTCGCAATGGTCTTTCGCTCGAAGACTGGCTCCGTACTCTCGCGGCCCAGAGCGTTCGCGACGCCTACGTCACTGATAAGTATTTCTCTCGCGCCCCCGAGCCCGGCGATGAAGCGGAGCTCCTGGCCATCCTCGACAAAGCTGGCAACAACGCTCCCGACCCCGGCGACGAGCTCGAACCTTAGCCTTCAGATCAGCTGTTCCAGCTCATCCATCACGGTAAACCGCCGCGGATGCTCCCGCCCAAAGGTCCCAACCTCGCTCGACGTTACCGCCGGCTTCAGCCACTCCCACCGCTCCAGCAATTGTTCCAGCGCGGCAAAGCAAGCCGCGTCAAACTTCGTCGGAACATCCGCGCGGATGATCTCCAGTATCTTCGCCGGCTCCAGCCCCGCACGGTAGGGCCGGTTCTCCGCCATCGCGGCAAACACATCCGCTACCGCCAGCACGCGCGACTCGGTCGACATTTCCGCTGCCGTCAGTCCCAGCGGATAGCCCGTCCCATCCAGCTTTTCGTGATGCTCCGCCGCAAAAATAGCAAGCTCGCGAAACGCGGAAACCCGCTCTAAAATAGAACGCGTCAGCGTCGGATGCACCACCACCACGGCCCACTCTTCCAGCGTCAGTTTTCCGGCTTTATCCAGGATCGGATTCGGCACGCCCAGCTTGCCGATATCGTGTAGCAGCGCCGCGCGTCGCACCAGCTTCACACGCTCGGGCGGCAGCCCCATCTCGACCGCAATCTCCACCGCCACGTCCGCCACGCCCAGCGAGTGCCGGTACGTAAACGGCGACTTCGCATCCACCACGCTCGCAAACGCTTCACAGATTCGGTCCACCCGCTCCGACGTCAACTCCGCCTGTTCCCCGGGATCGAGCGCCAGCACCGACTGCCGCGTCTCTTCCACTTCGTCCGCGCTGCGGCAGTGCTCCCACAGGCGTCCCTCGTCATGCAGCCGATGCACCAACTCAACAATCGCCGGCTCAAACCAGATCCCACTTCGTCGCCGGAGCACCTTCAGCGCGGCGTCGATGCTGTCTTCCATCGCGAACACGTCCAGCACCTGCGCCACCGAGCAGATGCGCGCAATCAGCGGAATCTCTTCACCCTGCAGGCCATCCGGATGCCCCTTGCCGTCCCAGTGCTCATCCACGCGCCGCACCGCCTCGGCGGTGGCATCGTCGAGCTCCAGCATGCGCACAATCTCGGCGCCGCGCTCGCACCGCAGCTGGATCATCTCTTTCCGATTACCCGCCGCATGACGTGCGATATGGATAAAGCGCGCCACCCTTCGCGGCAAACTTTTTCCCGGCAGAATGTTGTGCCAAAGCGTCTTCAGTCCCCGCAGACTCACGCCACTCTTGCGCCAGTCTTCGAGCTTGGTGGAAGCCTTCATCGCGCGATCGTCGCCGCCAATAATCTGCGTCATCCGGGTCGCGTTGCTGGAGCAGCCCACGTCCTTCAGTTGCAACGCGTAGTAGAGCTGTATCCGCTCAACGCCCGAGACCCCCAGCGCATCCCCAATCCGCATCCCCAGCAGGCAACTCCGGAGCGCGTGCCCAGCCACAGCGCCCTCGGTCAGGTCCAGCGCAAACGTCAGCGCGGAGATGATCTCCGACAGCGATACCGCGCCTTCATCATAGGAAAGCCGAGCACCGAGACTGGAAGAAGTATGAGGCATCTGGAATCAGAGCAGCCAAATTACGCAGATCCAGTGTTCTCCCTCGGGCCATTCTTGCGATATCCCCCAAACCGGCCACATCCTGATGCATTAGCCTAGAAGGCGACCCATGCCTTCCCCCAGCACCACCGCCACGCTCCTCATCGACTGTCCCGACCGCAAGGGCATCGTCGTCTCCATCATCAACTTCCTTGTCCAGCACTACGACGTCAACATCCTGAACGCCGACCAGCACCAAGACGTCGAACTTGGCCTATTTTTTATGCGCGTCGAGTTTTCCACCGACGCTCCGCACTTCGACGAGGCCGCCTTCCGCGCGGTCTTCGCCCCTCTGGCCGCCGGCTTCAGCATGAACTGGCGCATCGCGTTCGCCAACGCTCCGCAGAACGTCGCTATCTTCGTCTCGCAGTACCTCCACTGCCTCGCGGACCTGCTCCACCGCCACCAGACCAGCGAGTTCCACTGCAACCTTGCGCTGATCATCTCCAACCACGAAGCCGCCCGCCCGCTTGCCGACTTCTACAAGGTCCCCTTCTACTATCTCCCGGTTACGGCGGACACCAAGTCAGGCGTCGAAGCCGAGCAACAAGCCTTGCTGGCAGAGAACAACGTGGACCTCGTCATCCTCGCGCGTTACATGCAGATTCTTTCGCCCGCGTTCGTCGACGCCTACCCTCGTCGCATCATCAACGTCCACCACTCGTTCCTGCCGGCGTTCAGCGGGGCCCGCCCGTATCACGCGGCCTTCGCGCGCGGCGTCAAGCTCATCGGCGCCACCAGCCACTACGTCACGGAGGTGCTCGACGAAGGCCCCATCATCGAGCAGGACGTCACCCGCGTCACCCAGAACGACCAACTCCCCTCGCTCATCCAGAAAGGCCGCGACCTGGAGCGCCTGGTCCTCTCCCGCGCGGTGCAATGGCACCTGGACCACCGCATCCTCAGCTACGCCAACAAGACGGTGATCTTCGCCTAAACCCCCAGCTCGGCCCGAATCGCCCCGGAGATGGCCTCGGCGTGTCTCGTCATCGCCTCTTCGCTTTCCGCCTCAATCATCACCCGCGCCAGCGCCTCGGTACCCGAGTACCGGATCACCACCCGTCCCGAATCGCGCAGCTCTTCTTCCGCCGCCGCGATGAGTTCAATGACGGCAGGGAAGTGCTCCAGCGGCTTCTTCTCCCGCACCTTCACATTTAAAATTACCTGCGGAAAATTCTTCAGGTCGGCAATCAGCTCACCCAGCGTCTTGCCGCTACGGTGCACCACATCCAGCACCAGCAGCGCGGTCAGCAACCCGTCGCCCGTCGTCGACTTCGCCGGAAACAGGATGTGTCCCGACTGCTCTCCGCCGAGCGACGCGCCCGACTTCTTCATCTCCTCCAGCACATACTTGTCGCCCACCGGAGCCCGCAGCATGGCGATCCCTGATCGCTTGAACGCCGCCTCCAGCCCCATGTTCGACATCGTCGTCGCCACTACCGTATCGCCGGCCAGCAGCCCCCGCGCCTGCAGGTCGCGCGCGCACACCAGCATCACGGCGTCGCCGTTGACCACGTTGCCATGCTCATCCGCAAACAGCGCCCGGTCCGCGTCGCCATCGAACGTAAACCCCATCGACGCGCCCAGCCGCTTCACCTCGCCAGCCACAATCTCCGGATGCATCGCGCCGCAGTGATCGTTGATATTCCGTCCATTGGGCGAGGCGTGGGTCACCTCCACCGTTCCCTTCAACCCCGCAAACAGCTCCGGCGCCACGGCACTCGCCGCTCCATTCGCACAATCAATCACCACGGAGCGGTTGTCCAGCGATATCCCCGGCACGGCCTCCAGCAGCCACTGTACATACTCCGCGCGATAGGCCTCATTCACCGGTAGTGCGTCTTCCGAACCCTGGGCCCTGGACCCTGGACCCTGTTCCGCCAGCACCTTCTCAATCTCGCCTTCCATCGCCAGCTCCACCGCATCCGCCAGCTTGTATCCATCGCCGCCAAAAATCTTGATCCCGTTATCCCGCCACGGGTTATGCGACGCCGAAATCACCACGCCCGCGCTGAACCCATGCTTACGCGCCAGGAACGCAATGGCGGGGGTCGTTATCACGCCCGCGCTCTCCACCTCCGCTCCACCAGCACGCAAACCTTCCGCCAGCGTCGCGGCAATCCAGGGTCCGCTCTCGCGCGTGTCCATGCCCATCACCACGCGCGGCTCCGCGCCCAGCGAGTGCGCCAGCGCCTTGCCCACCGCAAAAACCGTCCGCGCATCCAGCGGCGGAGCACCGGCCACCGCGCGGATCCCATCTGTCCCAAACATCTTGCGCATCGTCACCCTCGGAAGTTTTCTTTGTCTCTCCGATGTTAACAACTTTGCGAACCCACTTACCCACAACCCGCGTTTTACTTCTTCGCCGTCACCACCGCCCGCACGCTGCCTTCATTCAGCCGGGCCGTAATCACCTCATCCTCGCGCACTTCGTCCGATGACCGGAGCAGCTTCCCGTCCGGCCCATACACCAGCGCATACCCCCGCTCCAGTACCCGCAGCGGACTCATCACCTCAGCCCGCCCCCACAGCCGCTCCACCTTCTCCTTCCGTGCCGTCACCACGACCCTGCCCGCGCGCTCCAGCCGCCCATGCAGCAAGTCCTGCCGCCGGACGCTTCCCGCCAGCTTCACCGCAGGGTCCTGTCGCCGCAGCCGCGCTTCCATCCGCGCCAGCCGTTCCTCGCGCACCCGCGTCGCGCGTGCGGCCGCGCTCTCCAGCCGCAAGTCCAACTCGTCCACCCGCTGCGCCCGCCGCCCCATCGCATCCTGGAACCGTCGCAGCACCACGTCCGCGCTCAGCCGCGATAGCCGCTGTCGCGCCCGCAGCATCTGGAATTCGCCCGCCCGCTCCACCCGCGCACTCAGCCGAGCCACGCGCTCCTCCACGCGATGCTGCGCCGCCGTCACCAACTCCGCCGCAGCGGATGGCGTTGGCGCGCACACGTCCGCTGCCGCATCGGCAATCGTCGTGTCGGTCGCATGACCCACGCCCACCACCACCGGCACCGGGCAAGCCGCAATCGCGCGCACCACGCGCTCGTCGTCAAAGCCGTGCAGATCTTCCCAGCTTCCACCGCCGCGCGCCACAATCACCACATCCGCGCGATCCGCATGCGCGCTGAACCATCGCACACCCGCGGCCACTTCCACCGCACATCGCGGCCCCTGCACGGCCGCCGGATACACCAGCAGGTTCACCCCCGCATGCCGCCGCTGGCACACCTTCACGATGTCCCGCAGCGCCGCTCCCTGCAAACTCGTCACCACCCCAATGCACTTCGGAAACGCCGGCAGCGGGCGCTTGCGATCGAACAGCCCCTCGCGCTTCAGCCGAGCCTTCAACTCCTGCACCGCTGCCAGCTGCGCTCCAATCCCGGCCAGCTCCATCCACTCCGCGATTACCTGCATCTGCCCGCGGCTCTCGTAGACGCTCACCTGCCCGCGCAGCCGCACCGCATCACCGTCCTTTGGCTTGAAGCGGAGCAGGGAAGCCTCTCTCCGAAACATCACCGCCGAAAGCTGCCCGGTCGCGTCTTTCAGGGTGAAGTAGCAGTGCCCGCTTCCTGCCGGCCTCCAGTTGGAAATTTCACCCTCAACCGTCACCCGTGCATAGCGTCCTTCCACCAGCACGCGCACCTCGCGCACCAGCTCGCCCACGCCCCACACCTTTGCCGCTTCCACCGCCGGGGCGGCGATCTTCTCCACCATCGGCTTATCATCTCGACCGGGGCGAAGCGTAGTGGCGAGACCTGCAGTTCGCGGCGGCACGGCACCCTGCGCGGGCACTTCCGCAGCCTCTACCGCATCAAACAACCCCGGCGTAGCCTTGGGCCGCGCCCGCTTGGTTCCACTCTTTTTCTTTAGAAACATGTCCGCCGCAGACGGAACATCGCCGCTTCTCGCCATCGTGCTTTCGAGTTTACGCCGACGGCCTAAGCCGTCTTCTTGAGCAGCGCTCCTGCTTCCCGCAGCAGGTCTTCCGGGCGGCAGGGTTTGCTCAGTACCGTAACCGGACGGCTCATGTGTTTTGAGTGCTCGCCCACCTTGGCCAGGTTGGTTGAGTAAGCGGTCAGCATCAGGATCTTGCATCTCGGAATTTCGCGGTCGATGAGCGCAGCCAACTCCAGCCCGGTCGTTTCGGGCATGGTCACATCGCATAGCAGCAGTTCGGGGTCGTAGGTCCGGGCACGTTCCAGGCCCTCAGCGGCGGAGTAGCACGCCTCAGCATCGAATCCGTTAGCTCGAAAAATCAAGCTCAACGTATCAGCCACCAGCTTGTCGTCATCGACAACAAGAACCCGCTGTTTCATGTCACACCTCGGCCCGTACCGCAACCGCGTTACTGGCCATGTGTGCCCGCCGCAGGAGGAATGGAAAGCGGTCGAGCCAAAAATAAGCCAACGCAAGTTGAACGCAGGATAGATGATCCCGACAGGTGTGACAACAACAAAGCACAGAGGGCGGCAAATATAGCAGGAGCATAGCAGCTGCTTAAACGCGATACAGTCGTTTACATGACACACGCGGGCGCTTTTTTCATCGGCCTTATCTTTCTCGCTGTCGTGCTGCTGGACGCCTTCCAGACGATCATCCTGCCGCGCCGCCCCGCCGGTCGCCTCCGTATCACCCGCCTGTTCTTTCTCGTTACCTGGAGGCCCTGGCGCGCGGTCGCATCCCGCCTGTCCAACCGCAAACTCCGGGAACAGCTCTACAGCACCTACGGCCCACTGTCGCTGCTGCTGCTCATCGTTGTATGGGCTGCGTTCCTGGTCGCCGCGTTCGGCCTCATTTTTTTCGGCATCGGCGCGCCGTTCAACGACGCTCTCCATCCCGTCAACTGGCTTGGCCAGTTTCGCGATTGCCTCTACGTCTCTGGCACTACCCTGTTCACACTCGGCCTCGGCGACGTGACGCCGTCTAATCACATCGCCCGCACGCTGATGGTCACCGAATCTGGCATCGGCCTCGGTTTCGTTGCCCTGGTCATCGGCTACGTCCCGCTGCTTTACACCACCTTCTCGCGCCGCGAAGTCGCCGTAGCCCTGCTCGACTCCCGTGCCGGTTCACCACCCACCGCCGGCGAGCTACTCCTCCGGCATGGCTTCAAAGGCGGTCAGGAAGAGCTCTCGATCCTGCTCAACGAGTGGGAGCGCTGGTCAGCCGAGATGCTCGAGTCGCACATCTCCTACCCCATCCTCTGCTACTACCGCTCCCAGCACGACAACCAGTCCTGGCTCTCCGCCATCACCGCTATCCTGGACGCCTGTGCCCTGCTCATCACCACTATCGAAGGCCCCAGCACCCGCCAGGCCCAGCTGACCTTCGCCATGGCCCGCCACACCCTCGTCGACCTCGGCCACGTCTTCCACCTTGAGCCCCGCGAAAAGGAACTCCGCGCGTCACCGCCTAACCGCCTCCCCGACGAGGAGTTCGGTCGTCTCTGCGGTCTCCTCGCCACGGGTCATCTCCAACTTTGCTCCGCCGACGACACCCGCGCCCGCCTCGCCGCCATCCGCCTCCTCTACGAGCCCCACGCCGAAGCCCTCTCCGAGTTCCTCTGCATGGACCTCCCGCTCTGGGTCTCGCCGCCTCGCGCCAAGCCCGACCA
>CAIQPK010000007.1 GCA_903873705.1 uncultured Acidobacteriota bacterium | reverse complement strand
TGCACCGCGCCATTCCAGACCCATCGGTCGAGCCAGTCGCAGACTGTGGCCCACCAGGTGTTCATACGAATTAGAGTCGCGTCGTAAAGGGCGTCGACGTAATAGGCGTGGTTGAGGACGCTGTAGATGGAGGGCTGGAGTTGACCAACGGCGTCAGGGGTATCGGCGGATTCGATGGGCTTTCGTCCGTAGAAATACCAGCCCATGCCGATGCCAAGAAAGACCAGGAGCGATGAGGAGACCATGACCGGGATGATGCCAGGTTCTAAGAATGCCCCCCAACTAAACTCAGTTGGCTTGCCGTCGAGAAAGGATTGGAACCATGGCCACGCTGGTGTGCCGATGAAGCCGAGAAGCACCGCGAAGGCGGCGAGGATCACGAGCGGGATGGTCATGACAGCGGGGCTCTCGTGCGGATGGCCGGTTGCAGGATGCGCGTTAGTGGAATTATGGGCATCATGGGCCGCTTCCAGGCGATTATTACCGGCGAAGACGTAGAAGACCTGGCGCGTCATGTAGAAAGCGGTGAGGAGTGCGCCGATTGCTCCCATGTAGAACGGGAGTTGAGAGATGCTCCAGTTGTGCGAGGCGTGGAGGATGGCGTCCTTCGACCAGAAGCCGGAGAAGAAGAAGGGGACTCCGCAAAGTGCGAGCATGCCTGCTGCATAGGTGAGAAAGGTGATCGGCATGTGCCTGCGCAGACCACCCATGTGGCGGATGTCCTGTTCGCCTGCGCAGCCGTGGATGACTGAGCCTGCTCCGAGGAAGAGAAGAGCTTTGAAGAAGGCGTGGGTGACGAGGTGGAACATGCCGACCGAGGGGCCGCCTACGCCGAGGCCGATCATCATGTAGCCGAGCTGGGAGACGGTGGAGTAGGCGAGGATGCGCTTGATGTCATTCTGCGCGACGGCGACGAGGGAGCCGAAGAGGGCGGTGATGGCGCCGATCCAGGTGACGGTTTGTATGGCGACGCTCGGGATGGGTGAGATGTCCATCATGATGAACGTTGAGGAAAACAAGGGATAGAGGCGGGCGACGAGAAAGACGCCAGCGGCGACCATGGTTGCGGCGTGGATGAGGGCGCTGACGGGAGTGGGGCCTTCCATCGCGTCGGGGAGCCAGGTGTGGAGCGGGAACTGGCCGGATTTGCCGGCTGCTCCGCAGAAGATGAGCAGAGCTATGGCGCTGGAGACGGTGAGGCCGAAGATGGCGGTGTGGGGGAGCATCGCTGTGAGCGCGGAGGGCTCGATGGCGCCAGCGCCGTTGTCGTAGAAGAGCAGGGTGCCGGTGCGGAAGTAGAGCCAGGCCATGCCGAGGAAGAAGCCTAGGTCGCCGATGCGGGTGACGATGAAGGCTTTCTTGGCGGCTTTGGCGGCGCTGGGGCGGAAGTAGAAGAAGCCGATGAGGAGATAGGAGGTGAGTCCCATGATCTCCCAGCACATGAAGAGGAGCAGGAGCGAATTCGAGATGACGACGCCGAGCATGGCGCCGGCGAAGAGCGCGAGGAAGCAGAAGAAGCGGGTGAAGTTTTCGTCGTCGTTCATGTAGCCGACGGAGTAGATGAAGATGAGCGAGCCGACGAAGGTGACCATGACGAGCATGACGGCGGTCATGGGGTCGAGCATCCAGCCTAGTTTTAGCCAGGTGTCGCCTAGCTGGAACCAGCCTACGTTGAAGACTTCTTTGGCTTCGCTGCTCGCAGTGAGGGTGTGTGCGAAGGCGGCGAGCGAGATGAGGAATCCGATGACCATGGAACCGATGGCTAGCGAGCAGGCGAGCTTGCGGTGGCGCTGCTTGAGCACGCTGATGACGCCGCCGGCGAGGATCGGCAGAGCGGGCACCAGCCATAGGTTTTGAACGATCGAAGACATAGTCGGAGCCGTGTTGCTTAGCCTTTCAGCGAGTTCATGTGGTCGAGATCGGTGGATTTGGTGTGGCGGTAGACGGCGAGGATGATGCCGAGGCCGACGGCGGCTTCAGCAGCGGCGATGCCGATGGAAAAAAGGGTGAACATGACGCCGGTGAGCGCGGCGGGGTTGGGGCCGTAGCGCCAGAAGGCGATGAAGTTGAGGTTGGCGGCGTTGAGCATGAGCTCGATGCCGACGAGAACAAGGATGGCGTTGCGGCGGGAGAGCGCGCCGGCGAGGCCGATGGAGAAGAGCAGCGCGGAAAGGAGGAGGCAGGTGGTGAGCGGGTTCACTGCGGGGCCTCCTGTTTGGCGGGCATGGCTACGATCACGGCGCCGATGAGGGCGGCGGTGAGGAGCAGGCCCAGGATTTCGAGGGGGAGGGCGTACTGGTGCATGAGGGTGTCGCCGATCTGGTTGACGGTGACTTCCGGCTGCGGCAGGGTGGCCGGCGCGAGCGTGGTGTGGCTGATGGCGTAGGCGAGGACGGCGAAGACAATGACGGCGATAAGCGTGCCGGTGCGCCAGGTGCGGGAGAAGGCTGGTTGTGGGTGCGGGCCGGCGCTGCGGGTCATCATGATGGCGAAGACCGCGAGGATGGCGACGGCTCCTATGTAGACCATGATCTGCGTGAAGCCCACGAACTGTGCGCCGAGTTGCAGATAGAGCGCCGCGAGGCCGACGAAGCCGAGGGTGAGCGCAAGGATGCAGTGCACGGCGTTGCGCAGCGCCATCGCGGCGGCGGTGCCGGTGATGGTGAGTGCAGCGAGGATGAAGAAGACGATGCTCATGGTGTTATTCGGCGAAGCGATAGGTTCTTACTTGTAGCTTTTTGTTCTGCTTCAGGCCCATGCTGAAAACGATGAACGGGATAACGAGGAGCGCCGTGCAGACGGCCCAGCGGATGATGCCGGTGGGCAGGAAGTGCCAGGCGGCGGCGACGAAGACGTTGAGCAGCGTCATGGGGAGCATGAACTTCCAGGCGAAGCCCATGAGCTGGTCCTGCCGCAGGCGCGGGAGGGTTCCGCGGACCCAGATGAAGACGCCGATGATGACGAGGAGTTTGGCGAAGAACCAGAAGTACGACGGGATCCAGGTGAGGAACGAAAAGGGTGCGGCCCAGCCGCCGAGGAAGAGCGTGATGGCGAGGCCGGAGGTGGCGAACATGCCGAGGTACTCGCCGAGGAAGAAGAGCGCGAACTTGAAGCCGGAGTATTCGATGTAATAGCCGGCGATGATTTCTGACTCGCCTTCGGGGAGGTCGAAGGGGGAGCGGTTGGACTCGGCTGTGGCGGCGATCATGAAGAGGATGAAGCCGGCGAAGCCCCAGGGCGTGAAGACGAACCAGTGCGGGAAGCCCATGGTGTAGCCGGTTTGCGCGTTGACGATGGTGACGGTTGAAAGCGAGCCCGTGGCCATGATGACGACGACGGCGGCGAGAACCAGCGGGATTTCGTAGCTGATCATCTGGGCTGTGGCGCGCATGGCGCCGAGGAGGGAGTACTTGCTGTGGCTGGACCATCCGGCCATGAAGACGGAGAGCTCGACCATGGAGCCGACGGCGAAGAAGTAGAGCAGGCCGGAGTTGAGGTCGGTGATGACCATGTTGCGGCCGATGGGAAGGACGGCGTAGACGATGAAGGACGCGATCACGAGCACGATGGGCGCGAGGAAGTGGACGATCTGATCGGCGTTGCGGGGGACGACGTCTTCTTTGGTGAGGGACTTGATGCCGTCGGCGGCGGGCTGCCAGAAGCCGGCGGGGCCCACGCGGTTGGGGCCGTAACGGTTCTGGATGCGGCCGAGGCCTTTGCGCTCGAGGACCGTGGTGATGGCGAAGAGGAGCGGGAAGACGCCCATGACGGGAAGCACGGAGAGGATGGCCGAGGCGATGGGTTGCAGGGGTGCCGGAACGTAGCCGAGGAGCCAGTGCTTGGTGATGACGAAGATTTGGTCGATGGTGTCGGGGGTCGTCACTCTGACGCGGTCTCCTTTGCGGGAGGTGCGGGTGCGTCAGGGGTGGGGCTGGCTTCGGTGGTCGCACTGCGGGTCTCACCGCTGCGGCATGCGGCCTCCGGTCGAGATGACAATGCTGTAGGGGGTGCGGGAGGAGCGGCGGTGGGAGGAGCGGTTGCTACCGGCGAAGCCATTGCGGCGGAAGTGGGTGCTGGAGTTGCGGGCTTGGCCGCTGCGACGGCTGGCGCGGGTTTAGGAGCGGCGGCCTTTGCGCGGGCGGCGGCTAGTTCGGCGTCGACGGCGGCGGCTTCGGTGGGGTGGATCTGGTGGTAGTACTCGTTGGATTTCGCGAGCTGCTGCTTGGTGCGGAGGAGTGCGTCGAAGCGGGAGGTGGCGGTCTGCTCGAAGTCGACGTCCATCTTGATGGCGTCGAAGGGGCAGACTTCAACGCAGATCTGGCAGCTCATGCATACGGAGACGTCGATGT
The DNA here is from genome assembly GCA_903873705.1 of uncultured Acidobacteriota bacterium. Classification (GTDB taxonomy): domain Bacteria; phylum Acidobacteriota; class Terriglobia; order Terriglobales; family Acidobacteriaceae; genus Granulicella. The sequence goes on along the minus strand of CAIQPK010000007.1, from coordinate 78,808 downwards.
TGAACTTGACGGGATAGGCCTGGGGTTTACCGACGGCATCGGGCTTCTTGTCGGTGCTCTTTTCGATGATGATGCACTTGGGCGGGCACTCCTTTTCGCAGATAAAACAGGAGACGCAGCGGAGGCCGGCCATGGGGTCGGGGCCGTCGTAAACGAGGAAGGGGAAGTTGCGCGAGGCTTCAATGCGTGGGGCGTGTTCTTCCGGATACTGCACGGTGGTAAGGCGGTCTTTGTCGACGTAGCTGCCCAGAAAATTGCGGGCCGTCTCTGCCATACCTTTCAGAACGCCGGAACCAAACATGCTTCTTCAAACCTCTCTGGACACCGTGACGCGCACGGGCCTTACCTGCTTCAGTACATCGGTTTTACTGTGGTTGCTGTTGAACCACTTTATCGCACGACTTTCGAAATGCTTTTCTGCCTACTTTTCTATCGGTCTACTTCTCCCATGACGATGTCGACGCTGCCGAGGATGATGACGACGTCGGCGATGTTGCGGTTGAGGCACATTTCTTCGAGGACGGTGAGGTTGATGAGGCTGGGCGGACGGACGCGGTAGCGGTAGGGGTTGGGCGAGCCATCCGAGATGAGGTAGAAGCCGAGTTCGCCTTTGGGCGCTTCGATGCGGCCGTAGGCTTCGCCGGGTTTGGGGCGGAAGTTGCGGACCTTGGTTTTGGGATCGGTGAAGGGGCCTTCGGGAATGTCGCGCATGGCCTGTTCGAGAATTTTGACGGACTCGCGCATTTCGAGGATGCGGATCATGTAGCGGTCGTAAACGTCGCCGTGATCGCCGAGCGGGACGCGGAAGGTGAAGCGGTCGTAGATGCCGTACTTGTCGACCTTGCGGAGGTCGTAGTTGACGCCGGAGGCGCGCAGCAGGGGGCCGGTGATGCCGGCGTTGACGATGAGCTCGGCGGGGATGATGCCGACGCCCTGGGTGCGGGCCATCAGGATTTCATTGGAGACGAGGAGGTTTTCGAACTCGTCGAGGAACTTGGGGAAGGCGGCGACGACTTTTTTGGCCTGGTCGAGCCAGCCGGTGGGAAGGTCGACGCGGCAGCCGCCGAAGCGCATGTAGTTGCACATCATGCGGGCGCCGGTAAGGGACTCGAAGAGATCGAGGATCTTTTCGCGCTCGCGGAAGGCGTACATGAGGGGCGTGCCGCTGGCGCCCATGTCCTGCATGAGGAAGCCGACGAGGGAGGCGTGGTTCTGCAGGCGGGTGAGCTCGGCGGTGATGACGCGGATGTACTGGGCGCGCTCGGGGACTTCGATGCCGGCGAGGGATTCGACGGCGAGGGCGTAGGCCCAGTTGTTAGTGATGGAGCAGAAGTAGTCGAGGCGATCGGTGTAGGGCATGGAGCCGAGGTAGGTTTCGTCCTCGGCGATTTTTTCGTGGTTGCGGTGCAGGTATCCGAAGATGGGCTTGAGCTTGACGACGTTCTCGCCGTCGAGGACGACGTCCATACGGAAGACGCCGTGGGTGGAGGGATGTTGGGGTCCCATGGAGACTTCGAGGAGCTGCCCGCCGTCTTTTTTCAGGAGGCTGGCCTTGGCGGCGATGGGATCGAGGGTCAAGGTGCTCATGCTGCACCGCCGGGGGTCTCGCCGGTGTAGTGGGCGATGGTTTTTTTGAGGACGTCGTCGTGGGCGGTGGGCTCGTACTCGTAGTCGTCGGGTTCGACGTAGTCGCGGCGCATGGGGAAGTCTTCGAACTCGTCCCACATGAGGATGCGGCGGAGGTCGGGGTGGCCGTCGAAGAGGATGCCGTAGAGGTCGAAGATTTCGCGTTCCTGGAAGTCGGCGCTGCGCCAGATGGGCGTGAATGACGGCAGGTGGACGCGGTCGGCGCGGTCTTCGGTTCTCATACGGAGGATGACCGGGCCGTGCTTGAGGGCCATGGAGTAGAGGTGGTATACGACTTCGAGGTGGGCGTGGGTCTGGGTTTTGACGACCTCGTCTACTTCCTTTTCCACCGGGCCGTCGGGGCCGTCGACGATTTTCTTTACTTTGATTTTTTCGGAGAGCTCGCGGGAGGGCCAGTCGACGCCGGTGACGTTGGAGAGGTAGTCGAAACGGAGGTGCGCGGCGTCGCGGAGATAGAGCGCGATGGCGAGGGCGTGGCCGGGGTCGATCAACAGCGAGTGCTGTCCCGAGGGGCTCGGATTGTTGACGATCTCGAGTTGGCAGCCGGGAATGTTGGCTTCAAGCTCTGCTTTGAGAGGTTCTAACGTCATTTGGTTTCGTCGGGGGCTAGCGTGATGTTGACGAGTTGCGGAGCGTGCCAAATCGCTGGGTTCTGAGTGGGTTCGAGATCGTGTGCGCCGAACTTCGGGACGATAAACTCGCTGGGTTCGGCGGCGTTGAGGTGACGAGGACGGTTTTCGCCGGTGAGTTGCTGGGCGTCGATTTTCCTTTGGAGGGCCATGAAGCCTTCGATGAGGGCTTCGGGGCGGGGTGGGCAGCCGGGGATGTAGATGTCGACGGGGATGTAACGGTCGATGCCCTTGAGGACGTTGTAGCCCTGCTTGAAGGGGCCTCCCGAAATGGCACAGGCGCCCATGGAAATGACGTATTTGGGCTCGGGCATCTGGTTATAGAGGCGGACGACTTGGGGGGCCATTTTTTTGGTGATGGTGCCGGCGACGATCATGAGGTCGGCCTGGCGCGGGGAGGGACGAAAGACTTCAGCGCCGAAGCGGGCGAGGTCGTAGCGGGCCATGGTGGTGGCGATCATCTCGATGGCGCAACAGGCGAGGCCGAAGTTGAGGGGCCAGAGCGAGCTGCGGCGGCCCCAGTTGTAGAGCTCCTGCAGGGAGGTGGCGAAGACTCCCTGGCGGCCCAGCTCGACTTTTAGCGCTTCATCCATTACCGGCTAGCTCCACGTGAGTACATTTTTTTGATACGCCCAGAGGAGGCCTGCGATGAGCAGGAAGAGGAAGACGAGCATGGCCAGGCAGTCGGCTGCGCCAAAGCCGGAGAAGGCGGTGGCGAAGGGGAGCAGGAAGACGGCTTCGACGTCGAAGACGAGGAAGATGATGGCGTAGAGGTAGTAGCCTGGCTTGAACTGAACCCAAGCTTCGCCGGAGGTTTCGAGGCCGCACTCGTAGATGGCGTTCTTGTCGGGGCCGGGTTTTTGCGGCGAAAACTTGTTTGCCCATATCCAGGCGAGCGCCAGCGGAGCCACGGCAAAACCGATTGCTCCCGCGAGAAGCACGACGATAGGTAGATAAGGGTGCGTTGCCATAACCTTAAATCCACCGTACCAGATTTTTTGCCGGATTCGCGTGATGCGGGTCACGCGCCGGGCGCCGGAAACGTGTTCGCATTTTTTGAAACGTAAGACGGAAAGCGCATTCCGAGAGTTTCGGACGCATAGACTACGTAGGCCGAACCTTCGCGAATACCTCGTCGGTTCAGAAAGAGTGCCATGCGCATTGTCGACATCAGGGAAATCACCCTGCCTATTGCTTCCCCTATCGCTAACGCCTATATCGACTTCTCCAAGATGACGTGCTCGCTGGTGGCAGTGGTGACCGACGTGGTCCGCGAGGGGCGGATGGTGGTGGGGTACGGGTTCAATTCGAATGGGCGGTATGGGCAGGGTGGGCTGATCCGGGAAAGGTTTGCTCCTCGACTGCTGGACGCTGAGCCTGCGGCGCTGCTGAATGAGGCGGGCGACAACCTCGATCCGGACCGCATCTGGCTGAACCTGATGAAGAATGAGAAGCCGGGCGGGCACGGCGAGCGGTCGGTGGCGGTGGGAACGATCGACATGGCGGTGTGGGACGCGGTGGCGAAGATTGCCGGCAAGCCACTTTTCCGGCTGCTGGCGGAGCGGTATGGAGCGACGGCCGATCCGCGGGTTTTCGTGTATGCGGCAGGGGGTTACTACTATCCGGGCAAAGAGCTGAGCGCGCTGCGGGCGGAGATGCGGAGCTACGTGGACCGCGGTTACACGGTGGTGAAGATGAAGATCGGCGGGGCTCCGCTGGAGGACGATCAGCGACGGATTGAGGCGGTGCTGGAGGAGATCGGGGGAGAGGCGCAGCTGGCGGTGGACGCCAATGGGCGATTTGATCTGGAGACGGCGATCGCGTACGCCAAGATGCTGCGGGCGTATCCGCTGTTCTGGTATGAGGAGATCGGCGATCCGCTGGATTACCAGATACAGGCGTCGATGGCGGAGTTTTATCCGGGACCCATGGCGACGGGGGAGAATCTTTTTTCGCACCAGGACGCGCGGAATTTGATTCGTTATGGCGGTATGCGGCCGGACCGGGACTGGCTACAGTTCGATTGCGCGCTGTCGTATGGGTTGTGCGAGTATCTGCGGACGCTGGAGGTGCTGCGGATTGCGGGGTGGTCGCCGCGGCGGTGTATACCGCATGGCGGGCACCAGATGTCGCTGAACATTGCGGCGGGGCTGGGGCTGGGCGGTAATGAGAGTTATCCCGATTTGTTTCAGCCGTTTGGCGGGTTTCCAGACGGGGTGAAGGTGGAGCAGGGCTACATTACGATGCCGGAGCTGGTGGGGATCGGGTTTGAAGGCAAGAGCGATCTGATCAGCGTGATGCGGCAGTTGGCGGAGTAGAGGATGAACGAGGCAGCACAGTCCGTTCGCACTCCTCCCGCGCGCCCGTTGCTGGGGCCGCTTTGGCTGCAGGTGGCGGTGGGAATCCTGCTGGGTGTGGCGATGGGGATGTTTTTTCCGCACACCGCGACGTCGCTGAAGCCGCTGGGCGATGGGTTTATCAAGCTGATCCGGATGACGCTGGCACCGATCATTTTTGCGACCGTGGTGGTGGGTATCGCGAAGATGGGCGACCTGAAGGAAGTGGGGCGGGTGGGAGGCAAGGCCCTGCTCTACTTCGAGGTGGTGTCGACGCTGGCGCTGCTGTTCGGGTTGGTGGCGGTGAACGTGCTACATCCGGGGCGTGGGATGAATATCGACGCGGCAAAGCTCGATCCGACGGTGATTGCGGGGTATGCGGCTGCGGGGCAGCATATGGGCGTTGCGGATTTCCTGCTTAACATCATCCCCACGACCTTTGCCGATGCGTTTGTTACGGGAAATATGCTGCAGATCATCCTGATTGCGGTGTTGTTCGGTGTGGGTCTGGGCGAGCTTCGCGAGGCAGCGCGGCCGTTGATTGAGGTTCTCGACCTGCTGTTGAAGGGCATGTTCGGGGTGGTGAAGCTGGTGATGGTGCTGGCTCCGGTGGCGGCGTTTGCGGGGATGGCTTACACGATCGGTCAGTACGGGCTGGCGAGCCTGCTTCCGCTGGTGCGTTTTACGGTGGAGTTGTGGACCGTGTCGCTGGTGTTTGTGGTCGTGGTGCTGGGCGGGATTGCGTGGTGGGCGGGGTTTGGGCTCTGGGGGCTGCTGCGGTACCTGAAGGAAGAGATATTGGTTACAACGGCGACGTCGTCGTCGGAAGCGGTGCTGGCGCCGGTGATGCTGAAGCTGCAGCGACTGGGATGCGCGGAGCCGATTGTGGGCATGGTGATGCCGGCGGGGTATACGTTCAACGCCGATGGGACGGCGATCTACCTGGGGATGGGGGCTATCTTTATCGCGCAGGCGACTAATACGGGGCTAACGCTGCGGGACCAGGTGGTGATTCTGCTGGTGTTGATGCTGACGTCGAAGGGGTCGGCTGGCGTGGCGGGGGCTGGGTTTGTGACGCTGGCGGCGACGCTCGCGGCGATGCATACGATTCCGGTGGCGGGGCTGGTGCTGTTGCTGGGCGTGGAGCGGATCACGAATATTCCACGGGCAGTGGTGAATGTGATTGGCAGCAGCGTGGCGACGATTGTGGTGGCGAAGTGGGAGAACGCGTTTGATGGGGAAAAAGCGCGGGCGGTGTTGAGGGGTGAGTGAGCGGAGAGGGCTGAGAGGGTTGAGTTTGGTGCGAAATTTTCACGGGATGTTAATGCTGGGTGAATAGCATTGAAGGAATGACTCTCTCGAACGTGCTGTCTCGCTGGTTGATGCTGGTTGTTTTGAGCTGCGCGGTGTTGGCGCGGCCGGTGGTGGTGGGAGCTGCAACGGCGGATGTGGCGGCGACCAATCCGGCGATGATTATTTTGATTCGGCATGGCGAGAAGCCGCCGCCGGAGGCGAAGTCGGCGGACTTGTCTGAGGCAGGGGTGCTACGGGCGCAGGCGCTGCCGCGGCTGTTTGCGCTGCAGGGGAAGAAGCCGTCGCGGTTGCCGCATCCGGATGCGCTGTTTGCGAGCTCGGCCAGCAAGCACAGCAACCGGGAGTTTGAGACGCTGGTGCCGCTTTCGAAGGCGCTGCATGAGCCGATTAGCATTGCGTTTGACGAGGACCAGACGGACGAGCTGGCGCGGGAGATCTACAGCGGCAAGTATGCCGGCAAGGTGGTGCTGATCTGCTGGCACCACGGGCGGATGCCGAAGGTGGCAAAGTCTTTAGGCGTGGCGGACGCGCCGAAGTGGCAGGATGAGGTGTTCGACCAGATGTGGACGATCACCTGGCCGGCGGGGAAGCTGCAGTTTTCGACTGTTCCGGAACGGCTGATGCCGGGGGACTCGGAAAAATAAGTCGAGCCTCTCGGAGGAAAATATTCCGGTTGCGAAACAAGCCGGACGGGCTGAAGAGTTCCGGGTCAATTAATTCTTAATTTTTTCTGACGGTGAAGGCTCGAAAATTCGCTTCAGCCTCGGCTATTCTGGCTGTGGAGAAGCGCCCATCATGAGTATCCCAGTCCGGCGTCACGACCGTCTGAACGATCGCGTTGCGGTGTGGTTGCTGGCGGTCATTCTGCCGGTACTTTCTGCGTTTATTACTGACCGCATCACGATTCTGCACAACATCCCGTTCACGCTGCATGTGCTGGCGGTGATCTTTGTGGCGATGCTGGGGGGCATTGGGCCGGCGGTTGTTGCGGTGGTGGTTTCGATCTTCGCGAACTACTTCATCCTGGCCGGGTTCCACACGGCTGAGCCGTTCAGCGTGAGCGCGATGCGGTCGGTGAGCGTGATGCTGATCGGCGTGTTTGTGTGCGTGATGAATGCGAGCCGGCGGAAGGCGCTGGCGCAGCTGCAGGAACGGACCGACGAACTGATTCTTTCTCAGCAGGGCAGCCGCTGTGCCAGCTGGCGGTTTGAGCCGCGCAATGGGATGCGGTGGCAGCGGGGCGGGTTTGAGGTTTTTGGCGTTTCTTTCGATCAGCTGGAAAAGATGGGAACGCCCATTTCGCTGGTTCATCCTGACGACCAGGTGAGGGTGCAGGCGGCGATCGACCGGATGGTGGCGACGGGCGGGACGCTGCACATTGAATATCGCGTGATCTTCCCAAGCGGAGAGCTGCACTGGAACGAAGCGCGGGGCACACCGATACCGGGCAACCGCGCGGAGTGGCGTGGCGTGACGTTCGACATCACCGACAGCAAGCTGGCCGAGAGTGCGCTGTTGCGGTCAGAGAAGCTGGCGGCGATGGGACGGATGGCGTCGACGGTGGCGCATGAGATTAATAATCCACTGGAAGCGGTGACGAATCTGCTGTACCTGGCGCGGACCGATCCGGACCAGGGCGAGTCGACGCGGGCGTACCTGGCGACGGCAGAGACGGAGCTGGCGCGACTGGCGGACATTACGCGGCTGACGCTGGGTTTTGTGCGCAGCAGTACGGAGCCGCGGGAGGTGGACCCGGCGGAGTCGATCGACGAGGTGCTTTCGATCTTCCGGCATCGCTTTGAGACGAAGCATATCCAGGTGGACCGCCATGATGAGCCTGGACTAGCTGTTTATATTGCGCCGCATGAGCTGCGGCAAATCTGCACCAACCTGATATCGAACGCCTGCGATGCAGTGAAGGGTGACGACGCGCGGCTGGCCATCAGGTCTTCGCGCGAAGGCGGCCAACTGGTACTGCGGGTGGAAGACAATGGGAGCGGGATCAGCGCGGTCGACATGCAGCGCATCTTCGAGCCTTTCTTCAGCACCAAGTCTGACGTTGGGACGGGAATCGGGCTGTGGGTGACCCGCGAGCTTGTCGAAAAGAACGGGGGGGACATTACGGTGCGCAGCGGCGACCTGGAGAACGGCATGAAGACATCTTTCCGGGTGTCGTTTCCGCTGGTGGGGGGCCGAGCGGTCTAGCTGCGTTTTGCTGGAGTGTAGCCGGTGCGGAGGGCGCGGGTGGATTCGCGGATGACCAGCTCGGGAGAAACAATGATCTGTTGGACGGCGGCCTTTTGCGGGTCGGCGATCTGTTGCAACACCTGTGCGGCGGCGCGGGCACCCATCTGCTGCAAAGGCTGGCGCACCGTGGTGAGCGCGGGGTTCTGGTAGGCGGCGGAGTGGACGTCGTCAAAGCCGACGACAGAAACGTCTTCGGGGACGCGGAGGCCGGCTTCGCGAAAGGCGCGGATGGCACCGATGGCGGAGACGTCGTTGAATGCAAAGAGGGCGGTGAATGGCTTGCGGGTGGCGAGCAGGCGACGGGCTGCAGCGTAGCCGGGATCGTGCGTGGGAGATTCACCTTCCAACTGAGCGACGAGCCTGGGGTTGATCGTGAGTCCGCAGGCTGCCATGGCGCGGCTGATGCTCTCCCAGCGGGCGGCGGTGTCGGAACTGAACTCCTGGCCCTTGATGAAGGCTATTTCGCGGTGGCCGAGCTGGTGGAGATGGGTGATGGCGAGCTCGGCGGCGCGGTTGTGGTCGAGCAGGATGTTGGTGATGCCTTCGACTTCGTGGTGGCCTGAAACGGTGACCGTGGGTACGCTGGAGCGGTGGGTGAGCGGGGTGTCGATGGCGATGAGGCCGTCTATGGAGCGGTCGAGCAGCAGGTGCTGGCATTGCTCGATCATTTCGGGCCGGTGGTGGTGGCTGACGACGAAGTAGAAGTAATGCGCTTCGAGGAGGCGTTCCTCGACACCGCTCAGTACGAGGGTGGCGTAGCCTTCGCTGACTTCGGGGACCATGACGCCGATGGTGAGGCTCTGCTGCTTGCGTAGCGAGCGAGCGACAACGTTGGGGCGATACTTCATTTCGGCCGCGGCGGCAAAGATGCGGTCCTGCGTGATTTTTGGGATGGAACGGGCTGCCGGAGCGCCGGTGAGGACGCGGGAGACGGTAGCTACGGAGAGACCCAGATGGGTGGCGATGGTCTTAAGTCCGACCGGCCTTTCGGGGCTGGCGGCCCTCAAACCTTTCCGGGAATCTTTTTTTTCAGTTTTTGGCATGGCGACGTCTCCTACATTTGTACAACCTGCATCTCACCATCGTGCATTTCTCTTGACAAGGACGAGGACGGAGAGCAGTATCCTTTTGCGCAAACGTTTGCATAAACAAGAAGACTGAACAAAAAACTCATTCCCCCACAGACGACAGCACGACCGAACGGCCCGGGCTCCGCGGCACGCAAGACCCCGTTGTGGCATGCATCACCCATTTGGAGGCAGTATGAACACCGTATCGCTAATCCGTATCCTGCGTTCCCGCGCGCTACCTTTGATGGTGGCTGTTGTGCTCGCCTTCTTCTCGCTTTCGTCTCATGCCCAGTTTGGCGCGAGCCTGACGGGATCGGTGCAGGACAGTACCGGCGCCGTTATTCCCGCAGCAACGGTGACGTTGACCAACTCCGCTATGCAGCAGGTGAAGAGCCAGACGACCGACGGCTCGGGCATTTACAGCTTCAGCGAACTGGCGCCGGGTTCTTATACGGTGGTGGCCACGGCCCCGAATTTTTCTACGGGGACAGTGAGCAATGTTGCCGTATCGGCGGAGAGTCCGCGGACGGTGAACGTGACGTTGAAGGCGGGGAGCCAGGACCAGACCGTGACGGTGAATGCGGAGGAATCCCCGGCGTTGCAGACGGGCGATGCGAGTATTGGCTCGACCATTGACGGCGAGTCAGTGGAGCGGCTGCCGGTGGTGGGCGGGAACCCTTATGAACTACTGCGGACGGCGCCTGGCATTGTGGGCGATGGAGCGCGGTCGGGCAACGGCAATGCGGTTTTCCTGCCTAATGGCGGTGGACCGGGCGGATCGTCACGGGGAATTTTTCAGACTGAGAACCAGACACAGATATCGGCAAACGGGCAGCGAGTTGCGGACAATACGTACCAGATCGATGGCGTGACGGTGGATTCGTTGAGCCATGGCGGCGCGGCAGTGGTGACTCCGAACCAGGAGGCGATTGGCCAGATCACGGCGCTGTCGACTTCGTATGACGCGGGCGATGGCCGCAACTCCGGTGCGCAGATCAAGGTGGTGACCAAGAGCGGAACGAACCAGCTGCATGGGTCGGCGTTCTTTCTTTATGACGAGCCGGGGCTGAACGCGTATGCGCGGTACGGAGGGCCGGGTGGGCAGAAGCCGGTGCGCCCTTCGACCAAGCAGCGGACTTATGACGCCTCGATCGGCGGACCGATCCTGAAGGACAAGTTGTTCGGGTTTGCGTCATTCGCGGGATTTGGCCTGGCGGGAAACACAGTGGCTTCGCAGTTCATCGAGACGCCGCAGTATGACGCTGCAGTCATTGCGCAGCGCGCGGGCGGCGTTTCTGCACGGATTATTGCTGCTCCGGGCAATACGCCTCGCGTGCTGAATTTGCTGCCGGTCAGCTGCTCGCAGTACAGCGGTGGAGCGTGCGCGGTGATCGGCGGCACGGGTCTCGACGTGGGTTCGCTGACTCCGGGTGGGGCGGCGCAACTGGGCCAATACGTTGCTTCCAACCAAGGTGGCGGGCTGGATGGTGTGCCTGATCTCGAATTTGCGCAGGTATCCATTCCGGGGCACTCGCGCGGGCGGCAGTTCAATGGACGCATCGACTACTACCTGACACAGAAGAACCAGTTTGCGGGGAGCTTCTATATCACCAAGCTCGACAACTACGGGACCAGCGGGAGCAACGGTTCGCGTCCGAATGAAGACCTGCCGTTCAAGCCCTTGAACACAGCCGGCACGTTCATCTTTATTCACACATTCTCGTCGACCTGGCTGAACGAGTTTCGCGCCAACGGCACGCGCTTTGCCGACAACGGCATCGCCGACGGTGGCGGACTTGTGAACTACGGGATTCCGTTCATCAATATCCAGGGCGTGAATGTTTCCAACAATGTGCAGTACGGGATCAACGGCGGCAACGCTTCTTCGCCGGCGATCTTTGCGGAAAATACGTTCGAGATTCGCGATCAGGTAACGCACACGTTTGGCGGCCACTCGCTGCGGTTCGGCGGTGAGATTCGCTTTGAGCAGGACAACGACAACCTGAGCGGCCTGGTGCGTCCGCTGTATGCGGTGCAGGGTCTGTGGAACTTCGCGAACGATGCTCCGATTTTCGAGCAGGTGAACGCGAATACCTCGACCGGCGCAGCGCCGAACACGCAGCTGTACCTGCGCTCGAAGAATATTGCGTTCTTCGTTCAGCATGACTGGAAGGTGTCTCCCACGTTCACGTTGAACACGGGTGTGCGGTATGAGATTTACACGCCGATCCGTAATAAGAACGCGAACATCGGTCATCCGGTGCTGGGTCCGGCGGGGTCGGAACTGTCGGGTATGAAGCTGGTACCGCAGAACGATTTCTACAACTCGGATTATGCGCACTTCGGACCGAAGGTTGGGTTTGCGTGGGTTCCGGGGCGGTACAGCGAAAAGCTGGTTGTGCGTGGCGGCTTTGCCGTGGCTTATAACCATCTGGATGCTGCGCTGTTTCAGAACCAGTCGTTCGACAACTCGCCTGGCGCAGCCACGTTTGGTCTGTGCTGCGCCACCGATCCGGCAAGCCTGGTGAGCACGGGCATCGTTTATGCGCTGGGTTCGAACAATAACGTGAACAGCTTTCCGGCGAACAAGTCGCTGGCTGTCGGCGTGAATGCGAATGGGTTCCCGGCAAACGGCAACCAGATTGAGCTTTATGGGACGGCAGGGACGATTCGCAATCCGGTGAGCTACCTTTACTCGCTGGAAACACAGGCGCAATTGCCGGCGAAGTTTGTGGTGACGCTGGGCTACTCCGGTAGCCTGGGACGGCACTTTGCGCGGCTGGTGAATCAAAACTTCCTTTACAACAACACCAAGTCGCCGGTGTTCCAGTCGTTCTTTGCGCAGACGGATTCGAACCAGGCTTACAACGCGTTGAATACCCGGGTGGTTCGGCAGATGAGCCGCGGGCTGCTGGTTGAGGCGAACTACACGTACTCGAAGAACCTCGACCAGGTGTCGAACGGCGATGGACCGAACGCGAATGCGAACCAGACGAACCCGGCTGACAATCGCACCGAATGGGGGCCTTCGGATTACGATGTCCGTCATCGCGGGACGCTGGTGGTGCTCTACACGACGCCCAAGGTTCACTCCGGCAATGCCCTTGTGAAAGCACTGGCGAACGGCTGGCAGGCGAACACGGTGGCCACGGCGCACACGGGCTTTCCGTTCACCCCGGTGACCTATAACCTGCAGGCGAACATCGTGACGAATGCTGCTGTGGTTGGGCCGACGCGTCCGCTGGGCATCCTGGCGAGCGGTGGGCCGATTGGTACGAGCTGCTCGAACGACGCGTTCAAAACGGGCTCAAACTTCCCGAACCGGGGGGCCGGCGGGACAGCTGGCGGCGTGAATTACTTCAACATCACGGTGCCGACGCTGCCACCGGGACAGAACTATATCTACAAGCCGGGAATTGGGCGCAACAGCTTCAGAGGGCCTTGCTATAAGGATGTCGATCTGACGCTGGCCAAGCAGGTTGATTTCCCGACCTTCGGCGACCAGCATGCTACGCTGCGGTTTCAGGCAACGATGCTGAATGCGTTCAACCTGCTGCAGCTCTCTCCGATCACCAACGGCAACGCAGGTGGCGGAGCGAACATCAACGACCAGAACTTCGGCAAGGCAACCAACGTGGATGCAGGGCGCGTGATTGAACTGTCGATGCGATTGAATTTCTAGCGGGCCCATTCAAACTACGGGTATGTCGGCCCTCCGCTTTCATGGGAGGGCCGATGATTCATAGGCAGTCGACTGCGGAAGATCCGTGTCGCCGGGATGGCGCAGGTACGAGATACATGCGACAAGATGGCAGGTGTTTCCCATGAACGTCAAAGCTCGCGGCATAGCGATTGCTGCTCTCCTGGTTCTTCCGGTGGCGGTGCGTGCGCAGACGGTGGAACGGATCGTCGTGGACGCGAAAGCAGAAACAACGCCGTTTCCGCACTACTGGGAACAGACATTTGGATCGGGGCGCGCGGTGCTTTCGCTGCGTGAGAGCTATCGCAACGATCTGCGGGCAGTGAAGCAGATTACGAGTTTTGAGTCGGTGCGGTTTCACGGCATATTTATGGATGAGGTGGGGCTGTACGATCCTGACCGGAGGGCGATTGCGTTTGCGCAGATGAAGAATCCGGATGCGGCGGCCAGCGATGGAGCGGTCTATAACTTTTCGTACATCGACCAGATTTACGATGGGCTGCTGGCGAACGGGGTGAGGCCGTTTGTTGAGCTGAGTTTTATGCCAAAGAAGATGGCGTCGGACCCTGAGGCTCTGCACGCGTTCTGGTACAAGCAGAACGTGTCTCCGCCGAAGGATTACAAGTTGTGGGACGCGATGATGACGGCGTTCGCGCAGCATTTGATTGCCCGCTATGGCATCGAAGAGGTGGCGAAGTGGAACTTCGAGGTATGGAACGAGCCAAATATTGATTTCTGGGCGGGGAATCCAAAGCAGCCGACTTACTTTGAACTTTATGACCATACGGCGCGGGCGCTGAAGGCGGCGAGTCCGCGGATACGCGTGGGCGGGCCGGCAACGGCGCAGGCGGCGTGGGTGGGCGTGTTCCTGGAGCATTGCAAGCAGAACAATGTGCCGGTGGATTTTGCTTCGACGCACGTTTATGCGAACGATACGGCGCCGGACGTGTTTCACACGCAGGAAGTGATTCCGCGCGACAAGATGGTTTGCCGGGCAGTGCGGAAGGTGCATGACGAGATTGCCGCGTCGCCGATGCCGACGATACCGCTGTACTTTTCCGAGTACAACGCGAGCTATGCGAATGAGCCGGACGTGACGGACTCGGTGTACATGGGGCCGTGGCTGGCGGCGACGATCAGCCAGTGCGATGGCCTGGTGCAGAACATGGCGTATTGGGCGTTTTCGGATGTATTTGAAGAGCAGGGCGTGGTGCGGACGCCGTTCTATGGCGGCTTTGGGTTGATGGCGGCGGGCTCGATTCCAAAGCCGACATTCAACGTTTTTGCGATCCTGCATCAGTTGGGCGATCGGCGGCTGAAGGTGGATTCGGAGTCGGCACTGGCGACAGTTTCTGCTGGCGGGCCGGTGGTGGTGGCGTTGTGGAACTACGCTCCTCCGGATGGGACGGGCGCGACGTATACGCCTCCGCCAGCAAGCCGGGGGCCGGAGAAGGTGATGGAAGTGACGTTTGCGGGAGCTGCGAAGGCGGCAGCCGTGACGGTTTGGCGCGTGGATGAAAAGCACGGGAATGTGATCGCCGCGTACGATGCGATGGGGCGACCGGCTACGCCGAGCCGTGAGCAGATCCGTCAGTTGCAGAAGGCTGGGGCAGCTGCTCCGCCAGAGCATGTGCGGCTGGTCGATGGCAAGTTGGAAGTGAAGATTCCGGCGCAGGGACTGGTCGTAGTGCGGTTAGACGAAAAACGTAAGTAACGTCGAGGGTTGGCGAGCATCCAATGAACACGAACGTGCCGCGAACCCTGCTCACTCGCCGGTCTGCTTTACAACTGCTCGCCGCTACGGCTGCTGCGAGCGCTGTTCCGGGCGCTGCACTGGCGCAGGCGCGACAGCGGCTTTCCCCGGTCGACGATGCTTTGCTGGATGACATGGAACGCCGGGCGGCACTGTACTTCTGGGAGCAGGCCGACCCTTCGAATGGGCAGGTGCTGGATCGCAGCTCCGCCGATAACGCCAACGGACGCTTCAATCCTGCGGGACGGCTTTCGAGCATTGCGGCTACGGGGTTTGGTTTGAGCGCGTTGTGCATCGCGGACCGGCGGGGGTACCTGCCGCTCGAGCCGATAGCGGAGCGGGTACGGACGACGCTGGAGTGGCACCTGAACAAGCTGCCGCACAGCCATGGGTTCTTCTGGCATTTCAACGATGCGCACTCCGGCAAGCCGCTGGGCGGGATCGAGGTGTCGTCGATCGACACGGCAATTTTTTTGTGTGGCGTGCTGACGGCGCGGGCTTACTTCAAGGACGGCGCGATCTCAGACCTGGCGACCAAGCTGTATGAGCGCGTGGAGTGGCCATGGATGTTGAATGGCGGCGACACGTTTTCGATGGGGTTTCGGGATGGGGCTTTCATTAACAGCCGGTGGGACCATTACTGCGAGTTGATGATGCTCTATCTGCTGGCGATCGGGTCGCCAACGCATCCGGTGCCGGCGGGCGCGTGGGACAAGTTCACGCGACCGGGGATGAAGTTTCAGGACTTCAGCTACATTGCGCAGCCGGACCCGCTGTTTGTGCACCAGTACTCTCATGCGTGGTATGACTTTCGCGGGCAGAAAGACAAGTACGCGGATTACTTTCAGAACTCCGTCGTGGCGACGCAGGCGCACAAGGCTTTCTGCCTGTCGCTCAACATCGGGTTTACGGAGGATTATTGGGGCGTGACGGCGTCGGACTCGCAGCGCGGATATGTGATCTGGGGCGGGCCGCCGGCGCTGGGGCACCTGGATGGCACGGTGGCGCCGTGCGCGACGGCGGGGTCGCTGCCGTTTTTGCCGAAAGACTGCCTGCGCGTGCTGCACGGCCTGCGCACGCTGGGCGAGCGCGCTTATGGGCGGTATGGGTTCCGGGACGCCGTGCATCCGGCCGGGAACTGGTATGGGCCGGATGTGCTGGGGATCGACCTTGGGATTTCCATGCTGATGGCAGAGAATCTGCGGTCGGGGTTTGTGTGGTCGACGTTCATGCGGAATGCGGAAGCGGCTAAGGCGATGAAGATGGTGGGATTCGCCGCGAGCTAGCTTGCCGGCGGTGCTTCGCCTGCGAGGAGCGCGAGGAGGGCGGGTTCGTCGAGGACTTTGACGCCTAGCTGGGTGGCCTTGTCGAGCTTGGAGCCGGCTTCTTCACCGGCTACGAGATAGTCGGTTTTCTTGCTGACGGCGCCGGAGACTTTGCCGCCTTCGGCTTCGATGCGGGCCTTGGCTGCTTCGCGGGTGAGGGTGGGGAGCGTGCCGGTGAGGACGAAGGTGAGGCCGGTGAGGGCGGTGCCGATGACTTTTCTTTCGGCGACTGTGTTCACGCCGAGGCGCTTAAGGTCAGCGACAAGCTGGCCGTTCTTTTCGATGGCGAAGAATTCCACGATGGCTTCAGCGACGCGGGGGCCTACTTCATTCACCGCG
This sequence comes from uncultured Acidobacteriota bacterium, assembly GCA_903873705.1. GTDB lineage: Bacteria > Acidobacteriota > Terriglobia > Terriglobales > Acidobacteriaceae > Granulicella. The sequence continues at coordinate 62,448 of CAIQPK010000007.1, read as the reverse complement.
GTGAGGTCTTCCGCAGAAGCTGCAATGAGCGCATCGAGGGAACCGAAGTGCTGCGCGAGGAGCTGCGCGGTGCGTTCGCCAACGAAGCGTATGCCGAGACCCATTAGGACGCGAGCGAGGCCTGCTTCTTTGGAGCGGTCGATCTGGGCGAGGAGAGCGTCTGCTGTTTTTTCGCCAATGCGATCGAGAGCGATAAGCTTTTCGCGGTTGAGCTTGGCGCGGTCGTAGAGATCAGCTATAGAGCGGATGATGGGCTCGCGGAAGAGGATGGGTGCGCCTTCAGCGGTGACGGCTTCGGCGGTGGTGTCTTCTTCGTTGTCATCGCCAAGCAGTGAAGCGCTTTGCCCGAGAAGTTGCGCCACCATGGACTTCCCCAGGCCTTCGATGTTCATGACCGACCGTGCCGACCAAAAGAGGAGTTCGCCGCGCAGGCGGGCTGGGCAGGAGTCGTTGATGCAGCGCCAATCCACTTCACCCTCCTGCTTGACGAGCAGCGTTGAGCAGACGGGGCAGCTGATCGGGAAGATTATTTCCTGCGTACCCCGCGGGTGGGTGGCGTCTTCGACGACTTCGGTGATCTTGGGGATGACGTCGCCGCCGCGCTCGACGGAGACGAAGTCGCCGATGCGAACGCCGAGGCGGGCGATCTCATCGGCGTTGTGGAGCGTGGCGCGGGAGACGGTGGTGCCGCCGATGAAGACGGGCGTGAGCGCGGCGACGGGCGTGACTTTGCCAGTGCGGCCGACCTGGAAGAGGACGTCTTCAAGCTGCGTGATGCCGGCGCGGGCGGGGAACTTGTAGGCGATGGCCCAGCGCGGGGCCTTGCCGGTGAAGCCGAGGCGGCGTTGCTGGGCGATGGCGTCGACCTTGATGACGACGCCGTCGATTTCGTAGGGCAGGGTACCGCGGAGTTTTTCGGCGGTGTCGATGAAGGCGAGGACGTCGTCGATAGTGGAGACCGTGGTGGCGTGCTGGTTGACGAGGAAGCCGGCGGAGCGGAGGGCGGCGAGCGCTTCGCTCTGCCTGGGGATGAAGGAGTCGCCCGCGTTTTCATCCGAGCGGAGGACGAAGTAGGCGAAGAACTCGAGACGGCGCTGGGCGACGATGTTCGGCTCGAGTGTGCGGATGGTGCCGGCGGCGGCGTTGCGCGGGTTGGCGGCCGGGGCCATGCCGGCGGCGACGCGCTCTTCGTTCATTTTTTCGAAGGCCTTCTGCGGGAGGACGACTTCGCCACGGACTTCGAAGGTTTGCGGGAGTCCGGCCTGGGCGAGGGCTTTGGCGTTGATGTGCAGGGGGATGCTGCGGATGGTGCGGACGTTAGAGGTGACGTCTTCGCCGATGCTGCCGTCGCCGCGAGTGATGCCGGAGAGGAGGACGGCGGTGTGAGCGGCGGCTTTCTCGCCGGGGCCGTACTGGAGGGCGAGAGAGAGGCCGTCGAGCTTGAGCTCGCAGACGTAGCGGGCGGTTTCTCCGTGGGCGAGTCCGGCGACGACGCGGTCCGCCCAGGCGCGGAGCTCGTCGGCGTTGTAGGCGTTGTCGAGCGAGAGCATCGGGCGGGAGTGCGGGACCTTGAGGAAGCCGTCTTTGGGCTTGCCGCCAACGCGCTGGGTGGGAGAGTCGGGGGTGATGAGGCCGGGGTGGGCGGCTTCGAGCGCTTTGAGCTGATTCATCAGCGCGTCATAGGCGAAGTCGTCGATTACGGGTGAGTCGAGAACGTAGTAGAGGTGCTCGTGGTGGCGGAGCTGGTCGCGGAGGGCGTTGATCTGCTGGTCGGGGGAGGGGTCCTGCTGCGCGGGTGCCATCGGGAGAATTATAGAAAGCCGGGGGCTGTTGAGGGGTGAGGGTGCGGAGGATTGAGGGGCGAGGGATTGCGGCGGCGAGGTAGACTAGGGGAAAGGAGTTCTACGACGATGGCGCACATGGTTTTCTGCACGAAGTACAAAGCCGAGATGGAGGGCCTGGATGAGCCGCCGTTTGACTCCGATTTTGGGCAGAAGATTTACAAGAACGTGTCGCAGCGGGCGTGGGGCGAGTGGGTGGAGCGGCAGAAGATGCTGCTGAATGAGTATCGCCTGCAGCCGTGGACGCGCGAAGCGCAGGAGTTCCTGGTGGAGCAGATGAATGAGTTCTTCTTCGGGTCGGGCGGTGAGTTGCCGAAGGAGTTCGTGGCTCCGACGCACTAGAGGGGTTGCGGCTTGGATTAGGTGGAGTCCGAGCCGCGTAGTACACTTGTTTTACCCCAGCGCGGGCCTTTCGGCCGGCGCTTCCGCAACACAGTCGGGACGTGGCTCAGCCTGGTAGAGCGCACCCTTGGGGTGGGTGAGGTCGCTAGTTCGAATCTAGTCGTCCCGACCATTTACTTCCACAATTTTTGCGTTGCAGATGCCATCCCGTGGTCCGTCATGGGTCTGCGAGGTGTGAGTGGCGCCGGATTTTTCGGCGCGCATCCGAAGCGGCCATGGCGCGCGATACGAGAAGGTGAAACGGCTGAAGTGTGCTGGTCGCGAATGATGCGGGAATCGTTTGCCTGTACAGCGCACGCTGCTTGGCGATAGGATTCATTTCGAATCACTCCTATCTCTGGTCATGCAAAGGAAAAAAGAATGCAGACAATACGGCCCGGCCTGGCCATCATGGCGCTACTCCCGGCGATGATGTATGCGCAGACCAAAACTTCGAATCCCGTTCCCCAGTCCCCGCCTGCTCATGATGCGGTCTACATTACCGCCGAAGAGGTAAAAGAGGTTCAGAAGTTCGAAGCCACGGCTCCGGCGATGGACCAGACGTTGAAGGACGTGAACATTGGCAAGCTGAATGTTTCCGTTGCTGTGATCCACCGCGCGGGTCCACTGAAAGAGAGCCCGGACGGGTCGGTCAGCATGCTGGCTCACCATGAACAGACCGAGGTCTTCGTCGTTATTGGGGGCACAGGGACGATTGCGACGGGCGGGACACTCTATGACGCCCATGAAACTCCCAGCACCGCGTATATGTACACCACGTTGAATGGACCGACGGCTTCGGGCAAGGTGAAGCAGGGCGATGGCCATCGTCAAGTGGTGCATCCGGGCGATATTGTCATCATTCCTCCGGATACGCCGCATGGCTGGGAGAAGATCGACGAGCACGTCGAGTACCTGAGCGTTCGCCCCGATCCGGATCGTGCGTTGCCTTCCGGTTATGTGAACCCGATTCTGAAGGGTCAACCGCCCGATCTGAAGCCTGGGATAGATACACCCGCTGCTCCACCTAAAGCTAAATAAGGCGAGAATGATCTCGAAGGGCAAGGCAGAAGGCCTCCGCCATGCGGAGGCCTTCTGTCTTGCGGAGATGTTATTACGGGTGTTTCGCGCGCTCTGCACGAATCTTGTCGCCGAGCATGGGGGGACCGACGGCTCGCATGGTGTAGCCGAAAGTGCGTTCCTTATCGAAGGATGGTGGGACCTTGGTGAGCTTGGCGTTGTCGTCGAAGACGGCCTGAATGGCCGAGGAGCGTAGCTCGAAGATGGCGATGTACTTCGACTGCGTGGGGCCTTCGTCGGTGTGGGTGAACTGGACTGGGCTGATGATGCCGCGGTCGCCCTTGGTGAAGCCGGGGACGGCGAGCAGCTCGGGCTCGTGGACGGTGTTGTACCAGTGGTTGAAGTCGTCGTCCTGGCCGGGGGTGGCGTCGCCGAAGACGATCTGGACGTACTCGTTCTTGGGGCCCGGCTTGGCGCTGGGCTGGTCGCCGCCTACGCCGGTTTGTTCCGGAGTGAACTTGCGGTAGGTGTACATCTTGAAATTCACGGCGGAGGAGCTTTGGCGGGTGACGCCGCTCTTGAGGCGGCGGGCGATCTCGTCGCGGACCCACACTGGGTCAGCGGTTTCGACGCGATAGAGGATGAGGTACTTTGGCTTAATGAGAGGAACGCGGCGGAGCTGCTCGTCGGCCATGACGTAGCGCCGGCCGGAGATGAAGCCGGGGATGGAGGTCACGTCGGGGCCGTGCTGTTCATCGTAAAACTTGTTGTACTCGGCCTCCCTGCCGGTGGCGGGATCGCTGAAGACGAGGAAGAAGTAGGTTTCTGGCTTGGCGGAGGCTTTGGGGGCCGATTGAGCCTGCAGCCCGAGAGCTGAGATGAGCAAAAGCAGCGCGAGGGCGAAGCCGGTGTCGCGAATGATGCGGTGAAATTTCACTTTGAGTTCCTCAAATCCTGTGGTGCTGCGCTTTGTCTGGGGCCAACGTGGGATGGCTGCTGATCCCCTTGCTCCCACTAATTTCTTCTCAACAACTTACATGACTTCGAACACGTCCGGCCAATGGCGGAGCTGGGCGGGGTGGGAGCGGTGTGCGTCGTGGCCTTGGCTGGTGCGCGGTGAAGGTATATGGTGAGGTGTTTCGAAAATTTGCATTCAGGTTGCCGTTTCCAAGAGAATTTTCCGGATTCGAAGGAGTCACCATGTCACCGATGTTGCGTCCACGATTGACGTCCGCCCTGGCTTTAGCTGTGATGCTTGCGATTCATGCGGGAGCGGCGCGCGGGCAGGCGAGCTACCCCTCGGTTAATGATGGGCCGAACCCTTACGCGTCGACGCTGAACTGGGGGAAGCTGCCGGAGGGGCGTAAGTGGGGCGGGAGCACGGGTGTGGACATCGACCGCAACGGGAATGTGTGGGCGATTGAGCGTTGCGGGGCGAACAGCTGTGACAAATCGGATGTGGCGCCGATTGTGCAGTTCGATGCGAACGGGAAGTTTATTAAGGACATTGGAGCAGGGCTGTTCGTGGTGCCACATAACATCCGCATCGATAAGGACGGGAACCTGTGGGTGACCGACACAGGCGTGAGCAAGGACGGCAAGGGTGCGCAGATCACCAAGCTGAGCCCGGATGGCAAGGTGCTGCTGAAGCTGGGTAAGGCGGGCATTGCGGCTACGGGGCCGGACACGTTCTTTGCGCCGTCGGATATTGCGTTTGGCAGGAATGGCGACATGTTTGTGGTGGACAGCCACTCGCCTAACTGCGCGCCGTCGCGGATTATCAAGCTCGATAAGAACGGCAAGTTCATCAAGGAGTGGGGACATGCCGGGACTAATCCCGGGGATACGCTGTGTCCGCACTCGATTACGACCGACTCCAAGGGGCGGCTGTTTGTCGCAGACCGCAACAACAACAGGATTTCAATCTTTGACCAGGATGGGAAATTCCTGACTGCGTGGACGCAGTTTAGCCGACCGAGCTCGATCGTGATTACTAAGGGCGATGTGATGTATGTGGCCGACTCGGAGACGAAGAAGGAACGCTCGACTTCGGCTTCCGGGCAGGTGGATTACGGGTACTACCCTGCCGGCCAGCGCGGGATTCGGGTGGGCAGCGCGAAAACAGGGAAGGTGACCGCGTTCATTCCTGACCCGGCGCCGGGCGGGGGATCGAGTACCGCTGAGGGGATCGGCGTGGACCAGCACGGCAATATTTATGGGGCCGAACTGGGGCCGAAGGACCTGGCAAAGTATTCGCTGAAGAAGTAGTTGACGGTGTCGCTCGAGGGCGCCTTCGAGTGCTAGGGTTGGTCGGATGTAGGTTCGTGGACCGGGACGGCATTTTTGTAATGGCGATGCTTTGAGCCTTCGTAATAGATGTGGCGGCGGACGCGGTTGACGCCGCCGAGCGGGCGGTGCTCGGCGAGGCAGCGCCATGGGTTCATGGAGAGGTTTTCGCAGAACATCAGCTGCTCGGGCGAGTCGATCTGCTGCACGGGGAGGATGAGCGTGGCGAGGTTGTGCCAGTGAGAATCCTCTTCGCGCCAGGGGGCGAGCGCGTCTTCGATGGGCTGTTTGACGGGGTCGAGCTGGAATTGGACGCGGAGTGTGAACCGGATTTCGTGGTCGGCAAGTTGGGTGATCAGGTCTTCGCGGAGATAGTTGCTGCCGGGTTTGGGTGGGATCGGAGTGGTGGCGGGCTGGAGTGGGGCGAGCGAGAGTTTAGCGGCGCGGTTGCCGAAGAGGTAGGGTGTGGCGGAGTTCCACGAGACTTCGAGCAGGCTGCCGATGCGTTTTTGTGAGCGCAGGATTGTGAGGGTGGTGACGGGGTGGGTGATGAGGAAGAGGGTGGTTTTGAGAAACTCGGCGAGGGTTTTGTGCGCGGTCAGGCCACCGGCGGCGGCGAAGGCGGAGAACTCCTCCGGGGTGCGGACGAAGAAGGTGTCGGGGGTGATGAAGGTGAGGTCGTGGGTCGTGCCTTGGGGATCGGAGGGGAGCAGCTTTTCGCCGGGCACTTCCATGAGTTTGATGGAGAGGCCGCGGAGGTCGGGCTTGATGTCGGGGAGTGGGTCGGGGAGGGTGCTGCAGAAGCGGACCCAGGCCGAGTAGGTGCGTGGCTCGCGGTAAAGGCCGACGCGGAGGTCGGGCGGGAGGTCGGGGTTGACGACGAGCTTGGCACGGACGGCGGCGTGGGACTTGGTGTTGACGCCGCGGTAAGTCATGCCCTGCAGGAAACGCTGCTCTACCGATTTGCGAAGTTGCTCGGCCATTTTGCGGGCGAGCGCCTCTTCGGTCGGCCCGGGGTACTCCGTGTTGAGCTCCAGCTTGGGGTGCTTTGCCATCGTCTTTGTGGGTAATGAGGACGAGGGTAGCAATCCACGGACGTGTGGACAAGGTGAGAATTTCAAAAATTGCGAGCAGAGTTGCTAGGCGCTCCTGGCTCCCGCGGTGGCTAGAGTGGCGACGTCGGGTAGGGATTCGACGCTCCAGCACATGGCGAGAAGTTTTGAGGCTTGAGGTTTGGTGAGGATGCCGTCGGCGAGGCCGCGGAATTTTTCGTCGAGATCGGCGTTGGTCATGGGGCGCTCGACGCTGCCGATGGCGTGTTCGATGTGCTTGTCGAAAGTGCGGCCGTCGCGGGTTTTGAGGGTGACGAAGACCTGGTCGGAGGGGATGGCGGCGTCGGGCAGGACTTCGACGCGGGAGCGAAGGGCGACGACTGCGGGGTCGAGGACGGCGGGGGTGCTGTATTCGGCGAGGCCGACGTGGCCGCGTATGAGGGCGATGGCGGTGGAGTGGAAGACGCTGAACTTGCCTTCGAGGCCGGTCTGCGGCGTCTTTTTGCCGGTGAGCTGGAGGATGAGCGGATTGCCCTTGATGGTGACGGAGGCGATCTGTTCCGCGGGGATGTGGTTTTCCTTGTAGAGCTGGATGGCGGCGTCGAGGACAGGGTGAATGACGATGCCGCAGGGGAAGGGCTTATAGGTGTTCTGGCTGATTTCGTAATACTGGCCGAGGTTGGCGATGGCGGCAGTGTCGTTGCGCTGGCGGGTGGTGGCGGTGAAGTAGCCATTGAAGCCTTCGAGCGAGGCGTCGGAGCTGGTGAAGCCCTGCTCGGCGAGGCGGGCAGCGAAGAGGCCGTTGCCGGCGGCTCGGCCTACCTGGAAGGCTTTGCCCATGGATCCGAAGGCGACCTGCAGGCCGGCGGATTGCACGGCGGCGGTGCCGAGGGCGTAGACCATTTTCTGAGTGTCGAGGCCGAGTATCTTGCCGCAGGCCGCGGCGGCGCCGAAGACGCCGGTGGTGGCGGTGATGTGGAAGCCGACGTCGTAGTGGGTGGGGTAGATGGCGCGGCCGATGCGGGATTCGACTTCGGTGCCGAGGATGAAGGCGTGGAGGAAGTCGGCGCCGGTGATGGGATGGTCGGCGGCGAGGCCAAGGAGGGCGAAGGCGACGACGCCGGCAGGGTGGATGACCATGCTGAGCTCGGTGTCGTCGAAGTCGAGGACGTGGGAGCTGATGCCATTGACGACGGCGGCGTTGATGCCGTCAAGGCGCTCGGAGCGGCCGAAGAGCGCGGCGCGGGCGGGGCCGGAGTAGGGCGTGATGGCGCGGAGGGCGGTGGCGATAGTGGGGTCGGATGAGCCGCCGACGGTGGCGCCGATGACGTTGACGATGGAGCGGACTGCTTCCTTGCGGACGGCGGCGGGGATGTCGGCGGGACGAGAGGCGACGACCCACTCGGCGAGGGTGCGGGTGATGGGCAAGGGTATGGCTTTGGCTGCGGTCCGGGGCTCCTCGGCTTGTGCGGGGAGTGAGGTTGCACTGGGCAGGAGAGGAGCAGCGGCCATGGTTGCCGCGGCGCCTGCTGATGTCGTGAGGAAGCGGCGGCGGGATAGAGGAGCGCTCGAAATCATGGAGTGATGGGTGCCTTTCTACGCGTAGATCCAAGGGGAAGCAGCGCCCCCATACTAACGGCTCGGGTAATTTGATTTCTATGCAACGCGCTGCGCGGGTTGGACGTGACGCGTCCAGCACGCGTTATCGGCTACGTGGTTATCTATAGAACCGCTGACTTTCGAACGGACAGGAAAGTGATCGAGTAAAGGCGCTGCAGGGGGTCAACGAACAAGTTGGTCTTAGAGCTGCGGACGGGTTTGTAGCGCAAGTTATCGCGAAAATGTTAACCACAAGCTAACAACTGCAACTATAGTTGCAGGCGCCTGAGGGCCGAAAACAGCCTGAAAATGGGCTGTTTTGGGCCTTTGCATACCCACTTGGTAACCATTTGGGAAGAGGCAACGACGAAGCGGGCGCTACTGCGCGCGAAACCCGGGTGACTATTTTTCAACTTGGTTAACGTCGGCGTGACAGTGCGCGGTGCTTCTAGCCGGTTATTCCCTCTGCTTACATAAGACTTACCGACGTCAAGAAACGCTTGTGCCTGCTTGCTGGTTGCGGTTCCGAGTGATGCTGCGGCGCGTTTGTAAGCCAGGAGAAATCAGCTGGGATATTTCGGGAGATGCCCCGTGGTTACTCTTCGAACTCAGGTAACGAAAATGCTAAAACCATTGATTTTACTGTCGATTCGCATAGCCATGCATACTCGCTCCTGTAAGTCACCGACAACGCAGCCGGGGTCTAGAACCCGGTTTCCCGTTAGACGAGATTTCGCAGATTGAACTTCAGGATGAGCGGGCGAGTGTATTCGACCTCCCCTTCCTGAAGAAAATTTTGAGGAAGAAAAGGTCTAGCCATGAAACAACTCGCCATCACTCTTTGCCTTCTGTTTTCTGCTACCGCTTTCGCCGATACACTCACCTTCGTCAATACCGGAGGACAGGCGGTAGACCAGGTTTACGTCTACCCTTACAACCTCAGCGTCGATGGGGCTGCTGCAACCACGCCGATGATGTGCCTTGACTTCGCCCTGCATGTGACCAGCGGGGAAAGCTGGCAGGCAACGGAGAGCGCGGTGCCGATGGATGATTCGCAGGCTTCGGTCAATCTGCGGGCTGCGGCGATCATCTCGTACAAGATAGGCAGCGAAACCAACGCCCAGACCATTGCGGACGATCAGTTCGCCGCGTGGGAGATCTTCGATGCTTCGGTGTCTTCGCAGAGCGGATTTACTGCGGCAGCAGCGGCCATCGCGACCGATGCGCTGGCGGCTGCCCAGAGCGGCAACCTTTCAGCGTATGCCGGCCTGAACTACGCGCACTTCACCATCTTTACGCCGACCGGCGATACGACGGGATGGACCGATGGTCCGCCGCAGGTCTTTATCGACAACCTCGCGCCGGCGCCAACGCCTGAGCCTTCCAGCATCGTTCTGCTGGGAACGGGCGTGCTGGGCTTCGCGGGGATCAAGTACAGGGGTTCGCGACGCCGGAGCAAGCCGGAGAGCGAGCCCGTGGTGGAGCACTGCGAGTCGGCAAGCCTAGCTGTGGCGGCGTAGCTGCTGACCGGAGGGCGAGGTACGGCAGCGCCCCGCAGGGATATGGCTGCTGACCTTGCCGGTGGTGCAACGGTTGCGATAAGTCCTTGATAAAGGCGGGCGTCACGGTAAGATGAAGCCTGCCCCACTGGACACCTGCGATGCGATTTGTGCTCCACTACCGGTTTTTGTCGGCTGCGCTGTTACTCGCAGGCATAAGTGGCAGCATGCTTGCGCAGAAAGGCGGGCCTAAGCCGGTGGAGAAGCCCGAGGTGTTGACCACACCCCTGGGGACTACCGAGGCCGGGTTCCTGGATGGCGCCGCTTACCGGATCGACATACCGGCGGATTGGAACCACTCGCTGGTGGTCTACTATCACGGCTACGAAGAGGAGCGGTCGCAGTTCCGGATTGCGGAACGGCTGAACTCGCAGGCGCTGCCGCTGTTTCAGCGGCACTATGCGGTGGCGCAGAGCAAGTACTCGGCGGCGGGATGGGCGCTGCAGCAGGCGTATCCCGAGACCGAGGCGTTGCGGAAGTACTTCGTCAAGCAGTATGGGCAGCCCAAAGAAACGTATGTGGCCGGCGGGTCGATGGGTGGCGCGCTGGTGATGGTGACACTGGAACTGAATCCGAAGCCTTATGTGGGCGGGCTGGATTTGTGCGGCGCTGTGGGGTCGACCTATGAGGCGTTCGAGCGGCGGTTCGCCTGGCGCGCGGCGTTCGACTATTACTATCCGGGCGTGATGCCGCCGCTGGTGATGACGCCCGCGAACTACGAAGAGTCGGCGGCGCTGCACGAGAAGATACTGGCGGCCATTCGGACGAATCCGTCAGGGGCATCGGCGATGCGGTCGTTGATGGGGCTGCATACGGATAATGAAGTGGCCCACGACATTGCTTACTTCACGTTTATCGTGTCGGACATGCAGAAGCGTGCGGGGGGCAATCCTTTTGACAATCGCAACTACATCTACACGGGGACTACTCCGGGCATGAGCGCCGGCGATTATGCGCTGAACGATGGCGTACGCCGTTATGCCGCGGACCCGAAGGCGCGGGAGTACCTGATGCACCACTACACGTCGACCGGGCACCTGGAGAAGCCGATGCTGGCGCTGCACACGGTCTACGATCCGCTGATACCGGCGACGACGCTGTCGCTTTATGCGCGGCAGGTGGAGATGGCGGGGTTCGGGGAGAACCTGGTGCAGCAGTATGTGCATCGGGACGGGCACTGCACGTTCAGCTCGGAGGAAGTGGGGCGGACGTTCGATGAGTTGGTGCAGTGGACGCACCACGGAGTGCGGCCGGTGCCGGGGTTGTTGCACTGACAGGCGGTTACCGGGCTGCAGAGAGTGGCGTAACACCTCCGATGTAGAATGACCTATGGTGCCCGCGCAGCCTGGCCGTCAGAAGCCTGGCTCTGAGACGACTTTTACGTCGATACCCAGCGATACCGGTATGGAGCTGGAAGCAGCTCTGTCGGCCGCTCCGCCACGGCCTGCGGCCGCGACGCCTGAGTCTGCGCCCGCCACAAGCCTTGATGAACCTAGTGGACAGCTGGTATCGCCTCCGGCCGCGGTGGAACCTGCTGCGGACGAGCCTGCCGGGCCGCCGAGTGTGGCGCTGGCGGAGAAGTTTGAGCACCTGCTGACGACGGTGCATGCGAACCGACCGGCAGACGATCTCGAAATTATCCGCGCTGCGTGGGCGTTCACGGTACTGCAGCACGAGGGACAGAAGCGTGCCTCGGGCGAGCCTTACATTATTCATCCGCTGGAAGTAGCGCAGGTGCTGGCTGAGTTGAAGATGGACTCGACGGCCATCGCTGCGGGGTTGCTGCATGATGCGGTGGAAGACACCGATGTGACGTCGGTTGAGATTGCCAAGCGGTTCGGCGACCAGGTGGCGCACATTGTTGAGGGCGTGACCAAGCTGGACAAGATCAAGTTTGCGAATCGCGAAGAGCACCAGGCGGAGAACATCCGCAAGATGCTGCTGGCGATGGTGACGGACGTGCGCGTGGTGATCATCAAGCTGGCTGACCGGCTGCACAATATGCGCACGCTGGAGCATTTGAAGCCGGAGAAGCAGCAAAAGATTGCGCGCGAAACGTTGGAAATTTATGCGCCGCTGGCGCACCGGCTGGGTATGGGCAAGCTGCGCGGGGAGCTTGAGGACCTGGCGTTTCGATATACCGATCCTTTTTCGTTTACGCAGTTGACGGAGCAGGTGGAGTCGCTGCGTGGTGAGGGCGAGGTTTTCCTGGGCAAGATTGTGGGGACGCTGGAAACGAAGCTCAAAGAGAACCACATACAGGGGCGGGTGGAGTCGCGGATCAAGCGGCTGTATTCGATTCAGCAGAAGCTGACGGCGCACCAGGTTCCGGTGGACCAGGTGTATGACCTGTTTGCGATTCGCGTGATTGTGGAGACGGTGACGCAGTGTTATGCGCTGATCGGGATACTGCACAGCACGTGGCGGCCGGTGCCGGGGCGGTTCAAGGACTTTATTGCGATGCCGCGGCCGAATCTTTATCAGTCGCTGCATACGACGCTGATTGCTGAGGGTGGGCACCAGTTTGAGGTGCAGATTCGTACGGAAGAGATGCACCGGATTGCCGAGGAAGGCATCGCGGCCCACTGGAAGTACAAGGCCAGCGATAACGTTTCGGCGAAGGACGAGCAGCGGCTGGCGTGGGTAAGGCAGTTGATGGAGTGGCAGCGGGAGATGTCGGACCCGAACGAGTTCATGTCGACGCTGCGCATCGACCTTTATCCGGAAGAGGTGTACACGTTTACACCCAAGGGCAAGGTAGTGGTGCTGCCCAAGGACGCGAGCCCGATTGATTTCGCATACGCGGTGCATACGGATGTGGGTCATGCGACGACGGGAGCGAAGGTGAACAACCGGATCGTTCCGTTGAAGCACAAGCTGCGCAATGGCGACATTGTCGAGATCATGACGCAGGTGGGACATGCTCCTTCGCGCGACTGGCTGACGTTTGCGAAGAGCTCGCGAGCGCGGAACAAGATCAAGCACTGGCTGAATGAGCACCAGCGGACGCGGGCTATCGAGATCGGCAAGAAGCTGCTGGAGCGCGAGGCACGGAAGTACAAGCTGTCGCTGGCGAAGTTTGAGATGGCGGACTTTGATCGCATCGCTGGCGATTATGGGCTGGGCAATGAGCAGGATTTGCTGGCGGGGATTGGGTTTGGCAAGTACTCGACGCGGCAGGTGCTGAACAAGCTCGAACCGGGAAGCACGATGGCCACGGAGGCACCGGCGGCGGAGGCGGGCAAGGTTTCGAACACGCTGTCGCATATGTCGGATGCGGTGAAGCGGGTTTTCTTCGGCAAGGGTGCGGACTCGCTGCAGGTGGAGGGGCAGGACGATCTGCTGGTCTACCGGGCGCGTTGTTGTAATCCGATTCGTGGGGAAGAGATTATCGGTTACGTAACGCGGGGCAAGGGTGTGGCGGTTCATGCGCGGAGCTGTTCGAATGTGCAAAATCTGCTCTATGAGGCGGACCGGAGGATTGAGGTGGAGTGGTCGGCGGCGCCGACGGATGCTGCTTCTCCGAAGCAGGCGACCTATCCGGTGAGGTTGATTTTGTTCTGCGACGATCGTGCGGGGTTGCTGAAAGAGTTTACGGCGATCATTTATGACGATGGAACGAATATCAAGTCAGTGGAGACGCGGCCGAACAGCGATGGGACTGTTTACTGCGACTTTGTCATTGAGACCGTCGATCTGCGACACCTTACACGGTTGACGCAGAATCTGCGTAAAGTGCCCGGAGTGCGGGACATTCAGCGCATGCAGAAAATATAGCTACTCGAAATCACTAAGGCGATGGGCACGATCCGGGCTAAACTGCGGAGATGCGGTTCAAGTCCATTGATTCACTGCGTGGCATTGCCGCGATTGCCGTGGTGTTCTTCCACGTGTGGGGACGATTTTATCCGGATGGCAGCACGCAGAAGCCGCCCTGGGTGGTTCCGCATGGACTGGGACCGCATACGGCTTTCTTTGGGTTTGGGTACCTGGGGGTCAACCTTTTCTTTGTGTTGAGCGGGTTATGCATTCATCTGCCGCAGGCGATCAAGTTTCATGCGACGGGATCAGACCAGCTGCGGCTGAAGAGCTTTGCGAAGCGGCGATTTTTCAGGCTGTATCCGGCGTACTTCGCGAGCCTGGTGTGGACGTCGCTGGTGCTGCTGGCGATACCGACGTTTGTGGCGTTCGCCAAGCACGAGCCGCTGCACTTTGCAGCGGTGGCGGATGTGCGGAGCTTTGTGGCCAGCGCGTTTTTTGCGCAGCAGATTTATCCGCCTGCTTTCAACTTCAACGGCGTGTATTGGACGCTGGTTTTTGAGACCCAGTTCTACCTTCTGTATCCCGTGCTGCTCTGGCTCTGCCGCAGAGCCGGGTTTATGTGGCCGCTGCTGGCGTTGCTGGGTTGTGAAATTTTCTTCACGGTCCACCCGGTTTCGCTAAAAGCTTTTGTGCTGACTCGCTACTTCGAGTGGTTTCTGGGGATGCTGCTGGCCGAGCGTATTGCGAGCCGCAAGCCGATCAACATGCCAGCATTTGTTTTTCCGGTGCTGCTGGCTATGGCGGTGGGGTGCGTGTTTACGGCGGCGACGCTTCCTTACCGCGACATTCTGGCGAGCACGGCGTTTGCCTGCCTGCTGGCGGTGTGCCTGGAGCGGGAGGCAAGGATGCCTTGGCTGACACGGCCATGGCTGGTGGCTGTGGGTGTGTTTTCTTACTCGGTGTACCTGACGCATGTGCCGATGAACGATCTGTTCTGGTCGACGGTGCGGTTGATACGGACGCGTGTGCCGGCGCTGCCACAGGCAACCGAGATGGTCAGCGTCCCGGTGATCTTTGTCTTTGGCTACCTGTTCTTCCGATACTTTGAGCGGCCGTTCCTGGGTGCGAAGAAGAAGGAAGGCGATCTGCCGGCGGGGCCTCGCGAGCAGGCCTGGTAGGCGGCTGGTTAGAGTACGCCCATGGATTTTGCGGTGGTGGAAAGGGTTTCGAGGGCCTGGTCGATCTGCGCACGGGTGTGCTCGCTGGTCATGATGCAGCGGATACGGGCTTTGCCTTCGGGGACGGTGGGGAAGGCGATGCCGGTGGCCATGACGCCAGCAGCAAAGAGGGCGCGGCTGAAGTCCATGGTCTGGCGGCCGTCGCCGATAATGATGGGCGTGATGGGCGTTTCGCTGGCCGGCGTGGTAACGCCTCCGATGTTGAAGCCGGCATTCCTCAGCTCGGACTGGAAGTAGCGCGTGTTGTCCCATAGGCGAGCTATGCGCTCGGGTTCCGATTCAAGCAGGTCAAAAGCGGCGATGCAGGTGGCGGCGACGCTGGGTGGGTGCGATGTGCTGAAGAGGAAGGGCCGTGCGCGGTGGTAGAGGTAGTCGATGAGATCGCGGGAGCCGCAGACGTAACCACCGAGGGCGCCGATAGCCTTGGAGAGGGTGCCGACCTGGACGTCGACCTTGTCGGTGCAGTGGAAGTGATCGACTGAGCCGCGGCCGTTGCGGCCAAGGACGCCGGAGGCGTGGGCGTCGTCGACCATCATGATGGCGCCGTACTTTTCACAGAGCGCGGAGAGCTGGGCTACGGGACCGATGTCGCCGTCCATGGAGAAAACGCCGTCGGTGATGACGAGCTTGCGGCCGGGTTCGTTCTGGACTTCTTTCAGCAGCTCTTCGCAGTGGGCGACGTCTTTGTGGCGGAAGACCTTGATTTTCGCGCGGGAGAGGCGTGCGCCGTCGATGATGCTGGCGTGGTTGAGCTCGTCGGAGAGGATGAAGTCTTCTTTCCCGAGGATGCTGGAGACGGTGCCGGCGTTGGCGGCGAAGCCGGACTGGAAGACGACGCAGGCTTCGACCCCTTTGAAGGCGGCGATCTTTTCTTCGAGCTCCAGGTGGATGCGCATGGTGCCGGCGATGGTGCGGACGGCTCCGGAGCCGACGCCGAACTTCTGAGTGGCGGCGATGGCGGCTTCGCGGAGTTTGGGGTGGTTGCAGAGGCCGAGGTAGTTGTTGGAGGCGAGGTTGTGACCTGCTTGCCGTCGTAGTGGCAAACGGCGGCCTGCTCGTCGTCGAGCACGCGGAGGCGGAAGTAGGTGCCACGCTCGCGGAGGTCATTGAGCTGCGCGGTGAGGTGGGCAAGCTGTGGGCGGTTGCCCGGGGGCGCGGGTTTATTTTCCTGAAGGCTCATGGGTTATTTCCTTTTGTGCTTCGCAGGCCCGATATTAAACCTTTTCTGGTCGCGTAGGCAGCGAACGCCATCAAGGAGGGCATCACAACCTCTGTTGCGACAAATGGAACTGTGCAGTGGGCCTAGAGTTCCCGATGCAGCATGAGCGCAAGGAGAGAACGATGAACGATATGAAGCAAGTCAAGAATTTTGGTTACGCGGTACGCGGATTGGCCGCTGCCGGTCTTTTGGGTGTGGCGCTGCTGACGGGATGCGCGAGCAAAGAGCAGGCTGCGATCGACCAGGCAAAGAAGGCCGCAGCATCGACGGGCGTGGCGCAGCAGGTGCAGTACATCGACGGCAATGGCGATACGGTGATCACAACGGTGACCCCGCCTGCTCCCGGACAGACGCAGCAGGTAACGACGGCAATTACGCCGCCCTCTCCGGGGCCGAAGCCGGCGCGGACGAATCCGGTAGTCACTCCCGTTGGCGGCGCTCCCGCACCGTTGGCGAATACGGCTGCTGGGCCTGCGCCCGTGCAATCTTATGATCCGGGTGCGCCGGCGGTGACCAATGCCGCCAACGCAGGTTACGTTCCGCCGCCGGACCAGCCGATTTCGACCAATGCACCGGCCGTGAATGTTACGGTTCCTGCGGGAACGACGCTGGCTATGCGGATCAATCAACACATCAGCGTGAAGTACAACCATGCTGGTGACCGCTTTACCGGAGAGCTGGTGGAGCCGGTTGTCGTGAACGGCAATGTGATTATCCCCAAAGGAACGCCGGTTGCGGGCCGCGTTGATGAAGCGCATCGCCGGGGGCACTTCAAGGGTGCATCCAGCCTGGAGCTGCGGCTGACGTCGATGGAGTTAAACGGCAACCGCTATGCGCTCGACACGCATGACAATGTGCGCACCAAGAAGGGCAAGGGCAAGCGGACTGCCGGCTTCATCGGCGGCATGGCGGGCGCGGGTATGTTGATTGGCGGGCTGGCTTCGGGCGGCGTTGGCCTTGCCGTTGGAGGTGCTGCCGGTGCGGGAGCTGGAACGCTGATCGCCGGGACTACGGGGAATCGGGATATCGAGATTCCTTCGGAGTCGATTATCCGGTTCCGGTTGGCCGATTCGCTTTACGTTCAGTAGAGGTTGATTTCGCAGGGTGCCCCCTCTCCGATAATCCGGACAGAGGGCACCCTGAATCAATGGTGAAAGCCCCGGCTGGTTGCCGGGGCTTTTTACGTGCGGATGCGTTAAGGGCTATGGGGTGACGGGGACGAATTCTCGCTGACCGTCTTCGGCGATGCAGACACGGCCGGTGCCGATGTCGTAGACCCAGCCGGAGACGGAGAGCTCGCCCATGGCCATGGCGCCGGCGACTGAGGGGTGCGTTTTGAGGTGCTGGAGCTGGAGGAGGACGTTTTCTTCGGTCAGGACGGAGAGGAGGCTGCGGTCGAGCTCCATGCGGGTGTGTACAGTTTCCGCGACGGTAAGGGCGGCGCGGGCGTTGGTGAGCCAGCTTTTGACGGTGGGCATGGCTTCTACTGACTCGGGCTGGAGGAGGGCCTTCATAGCGCCGCAGTCGGAGTGTCCGCAGATGACGATGTGGTGGACGTTGAGGCTGCTGACGGCGAACTCGATGACGGCGCTGACGCCGCCGAGCATTTCGCCGTAGGCGGGGACCATGTTGCCGATGTTGCGGGTGACGAAGACTTCGCCGGGGCCGGTCTGGGTGAGTTCGTTGGGGTCGACGCGGGAGTCGGCGCAGG
This sequence comes from uncultured Acidobacteriota bacterium, assembly GCA_903873705.1. Classification (GTDB taxonomy): domain Bacteria; phylum Acidobacteriota; class Terriglobia; order Terriglobales; family Acidobacteriaceae; genus Granulicella. The sequence continues at coordinate 44,780 of CAIQPK010000007.1, read as the reverse complement.
CGATGAAGAGGGTGTGAGGGCGCTGAGGGTCGATGGCAGCACGGGCATACATCTCCGCGTTGCGGACGAAGACGTTGGAATGGAAGCGGCGGACGCCGTCTTTCAGGTTTTCGAGCGCTGGATCCATGATCAGGTGTTGGCCTCTCGCCATTTGATGTTGCAGCCGATGCTCTGGCGCTGGTTGGTGTCGGGTCTTTTTCCGGCGATGACGGCGTCGAGCGCCGCGCGGAGGTCTTTGCCTGTGACGGGGGTGTCGTTACCGCTGTCGCCTCGGCGGGGGCGGCTGTCGTCTAGCTGGCCGCGGTAGACGAGGCGCATTTCGCCGTCGAAGAGGAAAAAATCGGGGGTGCAGGCGGCGCCGTAGGAGCGGGCGACCTCCTGAGTGTCGTCGAGGAGATAGGGGAAAGTCCAGCCGAGCCGCGTGGCCTGTTCGCGCATGTGGCCGGGGCCGTCCTGAGGATAGGCGGCGATATCGTTGGACTGGATGGCGGCGATGGCGATGGGGCCTTCGCCGTCAGGGCCGAAGTAGTCGTGTCCGATGCGGGCAAGCTCCTGCTCGACGTGCTTGACGTAGGGGCAGTGGACGCAGACGAACATGACGAGCAGGCCGTGCTTCTGGCTGGGGCCGCCGTGGGTGGAGGTGACGACGCGGTCGGGCAGGGTGTCGTCCCAGGCGAGTGCAGCTACGTCGTCCCGGCTCATTGGCTGGCCGGAGATGGCGTCGACCAGCTCGAATGCGGGAGCGACCGTGCCAAGCTTCACCATGGTGGATTCGGTTCTGGACATTGCGTTTCCTCTGTCCATGATAGACGTCAGCAGGTGGATTGAGGCTGTCTGAACCGGTTTGGGCGATGGCGGGGAAGCGGGGCGTGTTCTAAACTGAAATGCCTTAAAGAATTGGCTGGGTAAGCCGATGATTTTGAAAGAGTTCTGAAACGCCGGTGAACGGCTCAGGTTTACAGCCAACCCTTATAACGCTGTATGCGTCATATCGACCACACAGGGAACCGAGATGAGTGAGGTGCAACTTTCACTTTCTTTTGGTAGTTGTCCCTGTATACTTCAGCCAGCACCCGGCACGGCACACAATCTATCTAAAAGGCCACAACGCTATGAAGACGTTTTTGCGCTTTGCATTCTTTGGTTCGATATTCCTTCTTCCCGTTCTGGCACATGCTCAAGGCGGTTGCATTAATTCGCCGGAATGCCCCACTGCCGTTCTAGGCGTGGTGGGAGCAGCTGGTGCGGCGCTTTATGCGCGTCTGCGTTCGCGGTAGTCATTAAGGGTTTTGAAATCGGCGAAGGGCCGGCCAAGAGAATGGCCGGTCCTTTTTGCGCCTAAACGGACGTTTGAATCGCCTCTGGCGGCAGGTTGGGCGTTCCTGACTGCGGTACACTGAGCCTGCAAAAGTTTGCCGGCGAGGTTGCGCTTGACGGCCGTCCATGCGGAGTCTTGGTTTGTGAAACCAGTTAAAACAAGCTTACTTTCAAGCGCTTGCGTTCAAACTCGACCCTGGGTTGTGATCGCTGCAGGAGTAGTTTTAAGCCTTCTTCCGCACGCGCTTGCGCAGGCGCCCGCGGGCGGAGCAGTAGCGCCCGCAGCCATCGCAGCGCCTTCGACGACGCCCTCGTCTGCCAATGCCGCCAACGGATCTGCAAACAGCACTACCGCAGGGAATGGCGTCGCTGAGAATGCGCGCAGGCAGACGGATGGGGGAGATGCCGTCCGCACCCGCGCCGGAGCGGCGGTGCGCCCTGACGATCTCACGGAGTTTCAGCAGATGGTTGCCGCCACAACCGGGCGGCAGCTTCCTATCTACGGTGCGACACTCTTTCAAACTCCGCCGTCGACCTTCGCACCGGTCACTGATGTGAACGTGGGGCCGGGATACATCATCGGGCCGGGCGATGAGCTGCGGCTCCAGCTTTCCGGGCAGGTGAACGAGCAATATAACGTTACGGTCGACCGAACCGGGGCCATTTCGCTTCCTCAGGTGGGAACAGTGCACGTTGCGGGGCTTGCGTTCGGGCAGCTAGGAACGTTTCTCCGGGACCAGGTCGGCAAGTATTACCGCAATTTCGACCTGAGTGTGAACCTGGGCTCGTTGCGTACTATCCAAGTCTTCGTGACGGGGCAGGCGCGGCAGCCGGGAAGCTACACGATCAGTTCGCTGAGCACGCTGTTGAACGCGCTGTTTGTTTCAGGTGGACCGCTTCCGCAGGGGTCGATGCGCGATATACAGGTCAGGCGCGGGAGTCAGGTGCTGACGCACTTTGACCTTTACGACCTTCTGCTGCATGGCGACAAAACTCACGACGTAAGCCTGGCGACCGGGGATGTGATCTTTATCCCGGTGGTGGGACCTCAGGTGGCCGTACTGGGAAGCGTTAGTAACCCGGCGATCTACGAAGTGGCCTCGGAAACGACGGTAGCGCAGGTACTGGCGCTGGCCGGCGGCGAGACCAATGTTGCGGCTGGCGCGTCCGTGCGGCTGGAGCGTATTTACCAGCACAGCATGCGGAGCGTCGAGGATGTTACGGTGGCGGACAATGCGACGCAGACGCTTCGCAACGGCGACATCATCTCGGTGGCGTCGATTGTGGATCGCTTTCGTGATGCCGTGACCCTGCGCGGTAACGTGGCCAATCCAGGGCGCTACGTGTGGCGTCCGGGGATGCGCGTGAGCGACCTGATCCCCAACAAGGAAGCGCTGATTACGCGTAATTACTGGCGCAAGCGCAACCTGCTGGGCCAACTGGCCGTGGATTACACCCCAAGTGGAGCGGTCAATCCGACCGACGCTGAAGGCGCCTTGAATGCCCATGGAGCGGCGACGACGCCACGCGGTGTCCGTAATGACAGCCAAGCCGCGACCTCTACCCCTGACGCCGGCGGATCTTCGGTTGGGAACGCCCTTACCGCGGAAAACAGTATCTTCAGCGCACAGACAGATGTGATTCTGAGCGCCCCTGACATTGACTGGAGTTACGCGGTAATTGAGCGTCAGAGCACGAAAGACCTGTCGACGTCGCTGCTCCCGTTCAACCTGGGCAAGGTGATCCTGGACGCCGATCCTGCGCAGAACCTGGAGCTTTTGCCAGGCGATGTGGTGACCATCTTTTCGAAGGCCGACCTTCGCGTGCCAGCGCAGCAACAGACACGGTTCGTACGACTTGAGGGCGAGTTTATTGCTGCCGGTGTGTACAGCGTACTCCCTGGAGAGACGCTGCGCGGGCTGCTGAAGCGGGCGGGCGGCTTCACGACCGACGCCTACCTATACGGGTCCGAGTTCACGCGGGAATCGACGCGGAGAGTGGAAGCGCAGCGGCTGCGTGAGTATGCGGACCAACTCGAAGCGCAGGCTTCCGCGATTACTTCCGCCAACCAGGCCCGCGCTATTACGCCGGCCGACCAGGCTGCAGCGGCAGCATCTGCGGCCGATGCCCGGAGTGCGGTGTCGCGGCTGAGGGCTATCAGTCCGATCGGGCGGATCGTTCTCGACCTGAAGCCCGACAGCGGAAGTATTGACGCGGTTCCCGACCTGGCGCTGGAAGATGGGGATCGTTTTATCGTGCCGCGGATTCCTTCAAATGTGAATGTGGAAGGACAGGTTTACAGCGCGAACGCGTTCGTATTCACGCCCGGGCGGCGGGTAATCGACTACCTGCGCCAGGCGGGCGGGCCGGATCGCCAGGCTGACCGGAAGCGTGCCTTTGTGTTGCGCGCGGATGGATCTGTGGTGAGCCGTCAGTATGCGAATGTGGATCGGGCGCTTATCTATCCGGGCGATACGATCGTTGTTCCGCCCATCCTGGACAAGCGAGCGGTACTGCAACGGCTGGTGGACATTGCGACTATTGTAGGTCAGTTCGGTATTGGTGCCGCTACCATCGCCGTTCTGTCCCGATGAGGTTGCCGATGCCAGACGAACCGATTCAAGAGCAGTCTACAAAGGCGGCAGTACCACACGGAGTTCATGCACCGATGCTGGACGCTGCTCGCGAGGTTGACGATGCCGAGGTTAGCTGGAATCTTGCACCGGTGGTTCGGCGGGTTCTGGATGGCAGACGTACGCTTCTGATTTCCAGTGCCGTCGGGCTGCTGCTGAGCTTACTGCTGGTTCTTGTTTGGAAGCCCTACTATTCAGCGCAGGCAGTATTTCTGCCGCCCAAGAACGATCCGTCCACTTCAGTGACCCCAACCATGATTTCCCTGGCGGGTGACGATCTGAGCGACACCTATCTCGGCATGTTGGGAAGCCGAACGGTGGCCGACGAAGTGATTGATAAGCTGGGGCTCGTCTCGCAGTTTCAGGTCAAGGACGAGGACGCGGCAAGGGTGGTACTGAGCAGTGCGTCGCGTTTCAGTGTCAATAAGAATTCGCTCATCATTGTGCAGGTCGATGCTAAGACGGGTAAGTTGGCGTCCGACATTGCCAATGCCTATCTTGAAGGTTTGTATGACCTGAACGGACAGATGGTAGCTTCGGCATCGTCCCATCGCCGGTCCTTTTTCGACGAGCAATTGCGGGAACAGAAGAAAGCCCTGTCCGATGCGGAAGTTGAGCTGAGGAACACCCAGGAGCGCACGGGTATCGTTCTGCCCGCGGGCGAGGCGCAGGCCGGCATTAGTGCGACGGCGCAATTGCAGTTTGAAATCAACCAGGCTGAAACTCGGCTGGCGGGTTTACGGGTGGCTGAGACCGAAGAGAATCCGACCGTTGTTCAACTGCGCTCGCAGATTGCGCAACTGCGCAGCCAACTGGCCCGGCAGCAGGCCAGCGATGCGCCTCGGGGATCGCGGACGGGTTTGACGCCACAGGGGCGCTTGCCGGAGTTCACGCTGGAGTCGCAGCAGAAGCAGCACGAGGTACAGCTTCGGCAAGCGGTGTACGACGCGCTGGTTCAGCAGTACGAGAAGGCGCGTTTGTCGTCGCTCGATCCCGGGCCGCAGCTGCAGATCATCGATCGGGCGCTTGTTCCCAATCGCAAGGCTGGACCGCCACGCAAGATCATCGTGATTGTAGGCGTGGTGCTGGGATTTCTCTTCGGCGTGCTTTACATCCTGACTGCGGGCCTGGTGCGGAAATTTGTCGCAGCTGTCCGGAAGCCACTGCCGGCCGAGCCGAGGTGACCTGTGGCGTCTCGAGCGCTTCCAACTTTCTCGCCTGATTCGCATCCGTTTGGCCAGCGCATTCTGGTGTTCGCCTTCGCCGCACTGGCGTCGACGATCCTGCTCAAGATCGGGCAGGTCCAGTATCTGGAAGTCATCAATCTTGGATTGATGCTTAGCATGGTTATTGCGTTCGTCCGGCGAGGATACCAGGCGACGTGGTTTCGTCCCTATCTCCGGATCGGTGCTCTTTATGCGCTGTTTGTCTTGGCCGCGCTGGCGCTGGCAGTGGCCTCGCTGCGATTCGATTTTTATGTGGGTGACGATCTCACCCCACTCAGGCGCCCGGTGGTTGTGAGCCTGGCACGAGCGATCGAGTTGATGGGAAATGTGAGCATGATGCTTTACCTGGCCAACCTGTTTCGGCAGGACGCCTACTGGCTGCGGTTCGCTATGCGTGTTTACTTCTGGGTGGGCGTGGCCAGCGGGCTTTATTCAGTGCTTTCTTACCCGCTGGACGTTGCCGGCATCGTGTCGCTTGGCGTCTACTCGGATTCGCACCGTTTCCGGGGGTTTTACAACGAAGGCGGTCCTTATGGGCTGTATGTTGTGAGCCTCATCCTGGTGGGTATCGCGTTGTATCGCAAGCATTGGGAGCGCGGACCGAAGATGATCGGGGCGTTCGGCCTGCTGACCATTTCCCTGGTGATGTCCCAGTCGAAAGCGGCGTACGGTGCGATCCTGTTCTTCAGTGTGATGGGAATTTTCCTGATGGGTAGCCTTTCTCGGAAACTGGCGATGTTGCTCGGAGCCGGGGTGATCGCCGTCATCATTTTTCAAGCGACTGGTGTGGCGAGGCTTATCGTTCTGTACCGCACGCAGAGTGCGGCGTACGAGCGCGCCTCTCGTATGCGCAGGACCGATGCTAACTTTGTGTATGGCAGGGTTGCGGGCGGCTTTATAGTGCCACGTATGATTGCGGCACATCCTCTTACGGGGATCGGCTGGGGCAACTACGGCATCCTGCGTAACAGCCCGGAGTATCGCGGGGCATCGCAGTTCGTGCCGTTAGCCGACGAGCCGGGGCTCGGGCTGTTGGGGACGGCGGCCGATCTTGGTCTGCCGCTGATCGCTCTCCTGTTGATCTGTCTTTTCCTACCTGCAGGATACCTTCGCCGTCGGCGTGTTCCCTTTTATGCGTTGAGTGTGGCGCTATGGCAACCCATCGTTCATATCTTCGGTGGACAGCTTAATTTGACGTACCCGTGGATAGCTACTGCGCTGGCGCTTGGCCTGGCGTATTGTCCCGACCAACCGTCCCTCACTTCGGAGCTTCCAGTCGTTCCTCTTTCGCGAAGGATTGAGGCGACTCTGTGACAGCACCGGTGCTGGCATGGTTGGCGACCGACGCTGGCGCGGACGCTCGTCTGGCTGCATTAAAGGCATTGGGAAATGGCGATGAGGCATGGCGCGACGCAGAGGTTCTGGCCCGAACCAACCTCAACTTCGCGCAGACGCGGCGGCTTGATCGGCTGGTTGAGAACCTGGCTGGACGATTGGCCGTTCCAGGACACCTGCTTTCAGTCCGGGTGGCCCTTGCAGCTTCGAGCACGGTGCAACACCTGATTCCGTCGCTGCGGATGGCGGGGTTGCGGCGTGGGATGAGGCTGGAGATTTATGTCACGGCGTATGGCCAGTACATGCAGGAGTTGTTGGACGAAGCATCTGGCCTGCGGCGCTTTCAGCCCCAGGTATGCTGCTTCCTGCTCGACGCCCGGGAACTCGCCAATCTGGCGTGTAACGGCCCTGATGACGCGCTCGATCACCTTTCGACCTGCTGGCGGCTGTGTCGTGAACATTTTTCGGCCAGCATCATCCAGCAAACCGCGCTGCCGGTACTTGAAAGGGTATTTGGGTCGAACGAGCATCGCGGTGCAGGATCGCCGGCCAGCCGTTTGCGGCAAATCAATGTTGCGCTGCCTACAGCGGCAGACAAACAGGGCGTGGCGTTGCTGGACGCCGATGCTCTGGCGAACAGTTATGGCGTGGATGCACTCCACGACCCCGCGCTGTGGTACCTGGCCAAGCAGGAAATTCACCCGTCGGCGGCGCCGGTGTGGGGCGATTACCTAGGGCGGATTGTGGCGGCACTGCGCGGTCGCTCGGCCAAGTGCCTGGTGCTCGATCTGGACAACACGTTATGGGGCGGCGTGGTGGGCGACGACGGAGTGGGTGGTCTGCAGCTGGGCGAGGGGAGTGCAGTGGGTGAGGCCTTCTGTGATTTTCAACGCTATTGCCTGGAATTAAAGGAGCGTGGCATCGCTATTGCTGTGTGCTCAAAAAACGATGACGTGAACGCGCGCGCGCCCTTTCGTGAGCATGAAGCGATGGTGCTGCGGGAACAGGACATCGCGTGCTTTGTCGCGAACTGGCAGGACAAAGCAGCGAACCTGAGGATGATCGCTGGGACGCTGAACCTGGGGCTGGATTCTCTCGTATTTGTTGACGATAACCCCGCGGAGCGCGCGCTCATTCGCCAGGAGCTTCCGGAGGTGGCAGTACCCGAGATGCCGGAAGATCCGGCCGAGTTCGTCCGTTGCCTTGCGCGTGCCGGCTATTTTGAAGCGGTCTGTTGCACTGCTGAAGATCTCGAGCGAGCGGACCAATACCGGGCCAATGCCGCACGCCATGTGCTGCGGGAGTCATTTGGCGGAAGCGCGACGGACGTGCACGGCTATCTTGCGAGCCTGAAAATGCTTGCCAGTGCCCAGCCCTTTGACGAGAGTGGCCTCAAGCGCGTCGTGCAGCTGATCAACAAGACTAACCAGTTCAACCTGACGACACCGCGGGTTTCTGACGATGAGGTCCGCGGGTGGATGGCCGATGCCTGCATGCGCACCTGGCAGATTCGGTTATGCGATCGCTTTGGCGACAACGGCGTGGTGGCGCTAATGGCGGCGCGAGTGTGTGGCGACGAGTGCGCGCTGACGCTGCTGTTGATGAGTTGCCGTGTGCTGGGACGGCGGCTTGAGGACGAGCTATTCAACCTGCTCGGTGAGGCGGCTCAGAAGGCCGGTGTGCAGCGCATCACGGCTATCTATCGCCCTACGCCAAAGAATGGAATGATGCGTGATCTGCTTGGCCGCTTCGGCTTCAGCGCAGGGGATACGGCTGCTGACGGAAGCATTCCGTGGACGATGTCGGTTGCCTCTTTCCTCCCGCGCAGCACAGAGATAACGATGAGGCTTAGGGCGAGCGATGAGGTGGGGAGCGAACCTTGATATCGCCGGACCATAGCGATACTCCTTCGGTTTACTGCGTCATCGTGAATTGGAATGGATGGCAGGATACGATAGCCTGCCTGGACGCATTGCGTGTTCAGGACTATCCGAATTTGACCGTGGTTGTGGTGGATAACGGATCGGCTAACGAGTCGGTCGCACAGATCCGCGCCGCCCATCCGTGGGCGACGCTGATTGAGACCGGGCAAAACCTTGGCTTTCCGGGGGGCTGCAACGCGGGTACGCGGGTTGCGTATAAGAACGGCGCAGATTTTATCTGGCTGCTGAACAACGACACCGTCGCTCCGCCTGATACAGCCCGCCTGCTGGTGCGGACGGCGCTCGATCATCCGGAGGCGGGCGTGATCGGGGCAGTGTTGTATTACATGCATGATGCGGGGCAGGTGCAGGCGTGGGGCGGCGGCAGGATAAATTTGACCACGGCCTACACGACGCACTTTACGGCTCCGGCGTCCTTTGCAGCGCCTGACACTTACTTTACTGGCGCGAGCATGCTGATCCCTCGGCGCGTCTGCGAAGCCGTTGGACTGCTGTATGAAGGGTTCTTCATGTACTGCGATGACTCCGACTTCTGCCTGAGAGTGCGGCAGGCGGGCTACGCGCTGGTGATGTGCGAAGGGACGGCCATACGGCACAGAGAAGGTGCCAGCAGCCCTAAGCGCAGCCCATTGATCGACCAACTAGCCACAACCTCAACATTGCGGTTGCTGGAGCGCCATGCGCCGTACCCGGGTGTTTCCATGACGCTGTATCTCGGTCTGCGATCATTTAGCCGCTTGCTTCGCGGACGCTGGGGAAACCTGGCTGGCGTCTGGCGGGGAACACGTATCTATCGACGGGAGAAAGGCGTACCGTTCAGCCAGCAACTTTAGGACTGTTATTGCGTGCGTCTAGACTGTAATGGCATCGCCATACGTTCATGCCTTCCGTCCTCATCCTCAAATTCGGCGCTATCGGCGACTGCGTGATGGCCTTACCGGCCGCACATGAAATGTACCGCGCGGGATATTGCGTGAACTGGGTGTGTGGGCGGGCGGCGGAGCCTGTTCTCCGGCTCTATCCGTGGATCAATGTGATCCCGGTGGACGACCGTGCGCTGTTGCACGGCAGCATCTTCAGTCGCTCACAGGCTGTGGTGGCGCTGTGGGGTGTGCTCGCAGGAAAGCATTACGATGTGTGCGCTACGCTTTACTACGATGGCCGCTACCGGCTGCTGACGCTGCCCGTGCGCGCCACGCGTAAGGTGATGCTGTCTCGCCTGGACCGCGCCAAGACCCTACTGCCCGGCCGCCATCACACCGACGAGTACGCCCGCATAGTCAGCGGCCGCCCCGATGATGTGACGCCGGCGCAACTTGCGCCGTTACCGCCGCCATCTCTGCCTGCCTCTCCGCTTCCTCCGGTTTCTGGAAAGGCCAGGATCGTGCTGGTTCCTGGCGGCGCTCGCAATATGCTTCGCGATGATGCGCTGCGGCGCTGGCCGGTCGAAAGCTATGCTGCGGTTGCTGCCACGCTGCTCGATGCGGGACACGAGGTTGTGCTTGCCGGTGGGCCAGACGATGTTTGGGTGCGGCCTGCTTTCAGCGGCCTGGCGGTCGGGGACTTAATCGGCACGCTCGCGCTGGCAGACACGCTGGCTTTGCTCGATAGCGCTGCGGTCACACTGACCCACGACACCGGACCCCTGCATCTGGCTGGGTTAACGAGTACGGCCATCGTTGCGATCTTCGGACCGACCGACCCGTGGGGAAGGCTACCGCAACGCGCCAACGTGGTCGGACTGTGGGGAGGGGAAGGGTTCGCCTGCCGTCCTTGTTACGATGGCCGGAATTACGCGCCGTGCAGCAACAACCTGTGCATGCAGCAAGTGACGCCGACGATGGTGGTAGTGGAAACGGAGACTCTACTTACAGCGCGAAGCGAAGGGCGGCAGTTGTTGCCTCGGGTGGTGTTGCCATCACATACTCCGCTTGCTCAAATTCAGGTGGCCCGGGCATGACGGTACACGCTAACGGTCGCGCATTGTTCCTGGATCGCGATGGTGTGGTGAATCATGAGGTGGGGTATCTGCACCGCAGCGAGGAAGTTCGCTGGGTCGACGGGATTGTGCCACTCTGCAGGACGGCGGCGTCCCTGGGTTATAAGCTCATCGTGGTGACGAACCAGAGCGGCATTGCTCGGGGGTACTACACGATGAACCAGTTCCGCGACCTTACCGACTGGATGCTTGCTGAATTGGCGGGGCAGGGTGTCCTTCTGGACGCGGTGTATTGCTGCCCTTATCATCCGGAGCACGGCATCGGGGAGTACAAGCGGGAGCATGAGGACCGCAAGCCGGGGCCGGGGATGTTGTTGCGCGGGGCGCGGGAGTTTGGCCTGGACTTGAGTGCGTCGGTGATGGTCGGCGACCGTTGTTCGGATATTGGGGCGGCAAACGCTGCGGGGTTGCGGCAGGCGTTTCTTGTGCAGGGCACAGAGGCGGGGGCCTGCCCCGGGGAGCACCGCGTGGTCGCGTCGCTGGCCGAAGTGGAAAGCTGGCTGCGCGAGCAGGGTTAGCGGGTCAGGGCAGCTCTGCCGCGAGGAAGGCCGCGCCGCGAGCGTCTCTCTCAGACACCTCTGGCGTGAGGCCGGCGAGCTGATCGAGGGGCCAGTCGATGGCCAACGTGGGGTCGTTCCAGACAATGCAGCGCTCGCCGGCCGGATAGTAGCCGCGGGTGGCTTTGTAGAGGACTTCGGCGGTTTCCGAGAGGACGAGGAAGCCGTGGGCAAAGCCTTCGGGAATCCACAGCATTTCCAGCGGCTGGTCAGGGCTGGGCGGTTTGAGGTGGAAACCGGCCCACTTGCGGAAGTCGGGCGAGTCGCGGCGCAGGTCGACGGCCACATCCCAGATGTGGCCCGAAAGCACGCGGACGAGCTTTCCCTGCGGCTGTTCGAGCTGGTAGTGCAAGCCCCGGAGTACGCCACGGGAGGAGAAGCTCTGGTTATCCTGTGCGAATTCGGCGGGGAGACCAGCGGCCAGGAAGCGATCAGCGTTGTAGGTCTCGGCGAACCAGCCGCGGGCGTCGCCAAATTGTTTTGGCTGAATCCGCTTAACGCCACACAGCCCGGTGTCGATAATGTGCATCAGACAACGATAAGACAAATAAGCTGGCAGCGCTGGATGGATGAAGAGTGAGGCGTTATGGCCGAGCGTAGACGCTAAGTTGTTGAAAGTAATCAGTTGTCGAAAATGTCATTGTATATTTACGGGCGTCTTGACCGTTTGAGAAGGTACACTAGATATACCACTAAGAGCCCACCGGGCTACGACTTCTGAGCAAGACCAGACTTGGGATGATGGAACGGTCCGGCAGAGACCCGCATCATCCTGTAAGGCAATCGCTTAAGCACGGTTGGTTGGGCCACGCAGTGAGAATTCCTTAGCTGGGAATCTGGTCCGAAACTCCAGACGCACGATCAACGCAAACTCCAGATTTCGCAATAGTATTGGGTGCGAGTGCGGAGCCGAGGACCGGTATGCCGGAAGAGTTTCCTTCGTTGGAGGCACAGGGTACGGTGGCTGGGATTTATGCCTATCCTGAAACCGTGGCGGTATCCAGTAGTCTGGCGGCTGTGCGCGCCGAGAGCGGGCCTCAGCGTTTGTTCCGTTACCGCGTGATCAAGCGGTCAATGGATATCGTTTTGGTGATTCTCGCCGGTCCGGTACTGATTCCACTGTTCCTTGCGGTAGCTGCGGCGGTGCGGTTTACTTCTCCGGGGCCGGTTTTGTTTTCGCATCGCCGGATTCGCAAACACGGAGCCTTTTTTACGATGTGGAAGTTTCGCACAATGTGCCTGGACTCGGCACAGGTGTTGGAGGACTTCCTGGCGGCTAATCCCGAAGCACGAGCGGAGTGGCGGGAGTCGCACAAGCTGCGGCATGACCCGCGGGTGACCCGTGTGGGAATTTTCCTGCGGCGGTTTTCGCTGGACGAGCTGCCCCAGTTCTGGAATGTGCTGCAGGGAACGATGAGCCTGGTGGGACCGCGGCCGATTGTGGCTGCGGAGGTGGAAAAGTACGGCGACCACTTTGCCGACTACTGCAAGGTGAAGCCAGGCCTGACGGGGCTGTGGCAGGTTTCCGGGCGCAGCGAAGTGACCTACGAGGAGCGCGTGCAGCTTGACTGCCGCTATGTCCGTGAATGGGCGCTGACCAACGATGCGAAGATACTTTCGCGCACCACGTTTTCGGTGGTCAACCAGGATGGCGCATACTAACGACGGGGTTTCTGCCGCGTGCGTGTTGCTGTGGTTCATCACTGGTTTGTGACGCGTGGCGGCGGAGAGCGCGTTGCGGAGTGCATTGCTGCGCTGTTTCCAACCGCGGAGTTGTTTACGCTGGTAGCCTCGCCGGCCGGACTTCCCGCTACACTGGCGGGGCGTCCTCTTCACACTTCATTTCTGCAAAAACTACCGCTGGGCCGGACGCATCACCGCCACTTTCTTCCGCTTTATCCGGCGGCGGCGGAGAGCCTCGATTTGCGGGGGTTTGACCTTGTGCTGTCGTCCGACAGCGGGCCGGTCAAGGGTGTTCGGCTGGATGCCGGGGCGGTGCAGATTTGTTATTGCCACTCGCCGATGAGGTACCTGTGGGATGGATACGAGGCGTACCGCGATGCGATGGGGCCGGTTACCCGGGCTGCGTTTTCAGCGGCGGTGCCACGGGTGCGGGAGTGGGACCGACGGGCGGCGGAGCGGGTGACGTACTTCCTGGCAAATTCGGCTTATGTGGCTGACCGGATTCGGCGATGCTATGGGCGGGAGTCGGAGGTGGTGCATCCGCCGATTGACCTGGATCGTGCAGATGCGTTGGCGGGGCAGCTTCCGGGCGACCATTACCTTTGCGCCGGGCGGCTGGTGGCGTACAAGCGTACTGAGATTTTGATGGAGGCTTGCCGGCGGCTGGGGCGCCGGTTGCGGATTGCGGGGACGGGGCCGGAGGAGGCAAGACTGCAGCGGCTGGCTGCGGGCGATCCGCTGGTTGAGTTTCTCGGTGAGCTTTCTACCGAGGCTCTGTGGGCGGAGTTTGCGCGCTGCCGCGCGCTGTTGTTTGCGGCGGATGAGGATTTTGGGATGGTGCCGCTGGAGGCGCAGGCGTGTGGGCGGCCGGTGATTGCGTACGGGGCGGGCGGGTCGCTGGAGACGGTACGCGGAGCGGCGGGTGAGGTGCGGCCGACGGGTGCTTATTTTGGGGAGCAGACGGCGGAGTCGGCGGCGGCGGCCATCGCGCAGTGGGAGGCTGATGGCGAGCCGCGATTTGCCGCGGCGGATGCGCGGGAATGGGCGGCGGGCTTCGCTACGCCTCTTTTTCTGGAGCACTATCGTGCTGCCGTGCTGCGGCATGTCCCTGAGGCGGCCGGGGTGGCACTTTCGGCGGCTGAAGCAGCGGATGTGGTGAGGGCTCGCTGATGCAGGGGATGCGAGAGCTGCTGCGGAGCCAGTTGGGGCGAAGTCTGCGACCGTTGCCGGAGCTGGATCGGCTGGCTGCGGCGTGGCCGGTGGCGTGTGGGTCGGCGCTGGCGGGTCATGCGGAGATTGTGGCGTACGAGCGCGGCGTGGTGCGGATCGTGGTGGCGTCGGCGGAGTGGATGGAGCCGCTCGGCCAGATGCGGGGGATTCTGACCAGCGACCTGGGGCGAATCGCCGGTGTGCCGGTGACCGCGATACACTTTGAAAACGCAGACAAAATGAGCGGCAGACAGGAAAAGGAACGGGTGCGATGAGTGAAACAGCGGTGGTGACCAATGAAGATGTGACCCGGGTGGCCGAGCTCGCCAACCTGGAGCTGACCGCCGAAGAGATGCCGCGCATGGCGCGCGACCTGAATGCCATCCTTGGCTACATTGCGCAGCTAAATGAGTTGGATACGACCGGTGTGCCGGCGATGGCGCAGGTGGGCGAGATGCTGGGCTTGACCGCTGCGGCTCATGGCGAGACGCTGCGCGCCGATGTGGTGCGGGCGTCGGTCGATCGGACCGCTGTGATGGCCGAGGCGCCCGAGACGGATGGCCGGTTCTTCAAAGTGCCGAAGGTAATTGAGCGGTAGAAACGCTGGGATTTGCAACCATTTCAAGCTAGACGCGCCGTGACGGCGCCCAAGGAATCGACTTAACGCATGTCCGAAGCTATCCATCTCGAAACGTTGAGCATTACCGCCGCTCGCGACCACGTTCGCTCTGGCCTCATTACAGCCACTGCGTTGGCCGAGCAGCACTACGAGCGCATTACTGCCGTCGATCCGAACATCAACAGCTACCTGGCGCTAAGCCGGGACCGCGCGCTGGCGCAAGCGGCGAAGGTGGATGCGGACGTGAAAGCCGGTGCCGAGCTGGGGCCGCTGGCGGGCGTGCCTATTGGCGTGAAAGACGTGCTGACGATGGTGGGCTCGCCGGCGACGGCGGGGTCGCTGATCTTGAAGGGGTATCATCCGCCTTACGACGCGACGGTGGTCGGCAAACTGGAAGCGGCGGGTGCGGTGCTGCTGGGCAAGCTGAATTGCGATGAGTTTGCGATGGGATCGTCGAACGAGAACTCGGCTTACGGGCCGGTGCATAATCCGCGGGCGCTGGACCGGGTCCCGGGTGGGTCATCGGGCGGAAGTGCGGCGGCGGTGGCGGCTGGGCTGTGCGTGGCTTCGCTGGGTACGGATACGGGTGGGTCGATTCGGCAGCCGGCGGCTTTCTGCGGCGTGGTGGGCGTGCTGCCGACATATGGACGGGTTTCGCGGTTCGGGTTGATTGCGTTTGCGTCATCGCTGGATCGGGTGGGTCCGTTTACGAAAAACGTGGCCGATGCGGCGACGATGCTGGAAGTGCTGGCGGGGCCGGATACGCTGGACGCGACGTCGTCGCAGACGGTGCCTGCTCGCTACACGGCAGAGCTGGCGAAGCCGGTTGCGGGGCTGCGGATCGGTGTGCCGGATGAGTACTTCGGCGAGGGGCTGGATCCTGAAATTCGGGCCGCTATTGAGAAATCGCTCGACGCGCTGCGGAGTGCGGGGTGCACGATTCACAAGGTCTCGCTGCCGCATACGCGGTACGCGATTCCAACGTATTACGTGGTGGCGACGGCTGAGGCTTCTTCGAATCTTTCGCGGTTTGACGGCGTGCGGTTCGGGTTACGTGCGGCGGAGTCGAACACGCTGGCTGCGATGTTCCGCAAGACGCGCGATCAGGGGTTTGGCGCGGAGGTGAAGCGGCGGATTCTGCTGGGGACGTATGCGCTGTCGGCGGGATATTACGATGCCTACTACCTGAAAGCGCAGCAGGTGCGCACGCTGCTGACGCGGGACTTCCTGGCGGCGTATGAGCAGGTGGACGCGATCGTGTGCCCGGTGACGCCGACACCGGCGTTCAAGCTGGGCGAAAAGACCGATGACCCGGTGAAGATGTACCTGGAAGATATTTACTCGGTGGCGGCGTCGCTGGCCGGTATTTGCGGCATGAGTGTGCCGTGCGGAACGACGGCGGCGGGGTTGCCGATCGGGGTGCAGATACTGGGGCCGCATTTTGGCGAGGCGACGATGCTGCGGGTTGGCGCCGCTATCGAGGCGGCGCAAGTTTAGGCCCTGAAACATTTTTCCGTATGCTGCGGCCCTTAACAGGTCTGTCTCGTCTCCATTACTATCCGGACGTTCACAGATTTTTTTGCCTGGGCGCACCCGTCAGGGGATGGGGCGTCACGGGCGCGGAAGGCGCGGCGCTGCCGTGGAAGGATCGGAAGATGATGAAGTTACGCCTGTTCGGTTGTGGCGGTGCGATTGGACTTTGCGCGTTGGTGGCCGGTGGACAGCAGACGACTGCTCCCGCAACCTCTGCAACGCCGCCGCAGCGCCTGCAATCCGTGCAGCAGGTAACCGTGACCGCTGACCGCGGCATCGTTGGGGTGAACGATTCGGCATCGAGCGTCGCCGTACTGACACAGCAGCAGCTGGAGCAGAGTGCGGGGTTCTCACTGGACGATGCGCTGCATGCGGTTTCGGGCTTCAAACTTTTTCGACGGACGAGTTCATGGTCGTTGAACCCGACGTCGCAGGGTGTGAGCCTGCGGGGGCTGGGCAGTACGGCTGTCAGTCGCACGCTGGTGTTGAGCGATGAGGTGCCGATGGGCGACCCCTTTGGCGGGTGGGTCCACTGGAACGAGGTGCCGCTGCTGGTGGTGGACCGCGTGAACATGATGCGCGGCGGTGCAGCTGATCTATATGGGTCGAGCGCGATTGGCGGAGCGATCGATTTGATTCCGGTCAAGGCCTCGGCTCCTTTCCGCTTCAGCGCCGATGCCTCTGGCGCGAGTGAAGCCACCCATCAGGAAGACGGCTTATTCACATTTGGGTCGCGACGGGTTGCTTTTCTTGGCGCGGGCAGTGCGCTGCGGACGAGCGGCTATGTTCCTACTGCTCCTGCTGCGCGGGGCGTGGTGGATGTTCCGTCCGGGGTCGAGGGGCAGGCGGGCCGCGTCGAAGTTCGTGCGCCATTCTCGGGCGACCACGGCTCGGCTTTTCTGCGTGGCAATGTGCTGGCCGAGCAGCGCGGGAACGGGACGCCGCTGCAGACGAATGCGACACACTTCTGGCGCTACCAGGGGGGTGCCGATGTGGACGCCAGGGCGGGCCATGGGCTGGTGCGGATTTTTGGGGGGCGTGAGACTTACAGCCAGAGCTTCACTTCGGTCCCGCTGCCGGCGCGTGCGACGGAGTCGCTGACGAAGCTGCAAAAGGTACCGCTGAATGAATACGGCTTTGTGCTGCAGGGATCGCGTGCACTGCCGGAGAACGTGAGCGCGGCGCTGGGTGTCGACCTGCGGGATGTGCGGGCGACGGACAACGAGACGACGCCTTCGACCAAAGTGCTGGTAAGCACGCGGGCGCGGCAGCGTGGGGCCGGTGGCTACGCGGATGCGATCTGGCAGCCGAAAGGCTGGTCTGCCTCAGGGTCTGTCCGCGTCGATTCCTTCCGCACCTTCGATGCCCGCTCAACGGCTTCGAATACCTCGGCGATCACGGAGTTGGTGCCGCTGACGGAGATGTTCGTGAGTCCGCGACTGGGGCTGGTGCGGCATTTGCCCGGAGGGTTGGCGCTGACGGGCACAGCGTTCCGTGCATTTCGTGCGCCGTCGCTCAATGAGCTGTATCGGTCGTTCCAGGTTGGAGCGCAACTGACGCGCGCCAACAACACGCTGCTGGCGGAACGGGCTACGGGTTTTGAGTTTGGTGGCGAGCGGTCTCGGGCGCATGTGGGTTCATTGCGGTCGACTTATTTCTGGACGGAGATCAACCGGCCGATCTCGGCTGTCCTGCTTTCAACGAATACGTATCAGCGGCAGAACCTGGGGCAGATACGCAGCCGGGGCATGATGCTGGAAGCGCATTCCGCTTCGTGGGACGGCTTGTCGGCTGATGTCAGCTATCAGTTCGCTGTTGCTACCGTGACGGCGTTCAATAACGCGTTCCCGGCACAGACCAACCTGCTGGGCCACCGGATTCCGCAGGTGCCGCGGCAGTCGGTGTCGACGCAGCTGCGGTATGACCATCCTCGGCTGGCAACGTTGATTGTGAATGCGCTGTATGAGGGCAATGAGTTCGACGACGCCGAGAATACCCAGCTGCTCCACCCCTACGCTCGCTTCGACCTGTATGCGGAGCGCAAGCTGGGGCGGGGGCTTTCGATCTACGCGAGCTCTCAGAACGTGTTGAACCGGGCAATAGATGCGGGTAAGACACCGACGCCCACGCTGGCTGCGCCGCGCATCGTGCAGGGCGGGGTTCGGTTTACGCTTTCGAAGTGATTTCCAGCAACCCGGTGGCAGGAAATAGTTGCGCGCAACGCTTTGCGTGAACTCGCGTTTACTTCACTGTGCTTAGAAATAGGCAGCCATTAAGAAGCAACACAGGAGGCACGTCATGAAGCTATCGAATGTAACTGCGAAGCTTACATCAGTGAAGTCCAGCGCACTCAAAGTTCTTGCCGCCGCCACGTTGGCAGGCGCAGCCCTCGCCGGGACGCCCGCGGCCCAGGCCCAGCATTTCTCCGTCGGGGTACAGTTTGGCGGACCGCGCTATGTGGCTCCTGCGCCGGTGTATGTTGCTCCCGGATACGGCTACTATGATCGTCGCCAGTTCGAGGAGCACCAGCAATGGCTGCGTCGCCAGGAGTTCCTGCGCCGTGAGCGCTTTGAGCGTGAACGCCGCTTCCACGATCGTGACCGCTTCGACCACGACCGGTTCGACCATCGCTAATTGAAGCTCAACCGATGTTCCCGAGGCCGGCGTGCAAGCGCCGGCTTCGATGTTTTTGCACGGGTTACAAGGGCTGGTAGTAGCGGCTGGCGGGGTTGGCGCAGGCCAAGCAGAGACGCTCGCCGGCTTGTTCGATGAAGCGGTCGTAGCTGACTCCTTCGCCGCAGTGGGCGCAGGCGAGTCGCTGACCCTTGTAGCCGGGAAACTCGCTGCGCGGCAGCGCGACGCTGACCCACTGCTGGTCGAAGAGCGCGTCGTCGGGCAGGTCACGGTAGGCCTTCATTTGCTGCGCATGTTTTTCGAGTTCGGGATAGAGCTCGGCGGCGCGTTCGCGGGAATCTTCACGGGCGACGACGCGGAGGCCCTTGTAGCGGTCATCGCCGAGCGCGGCTTGCAGGTCGATGAAGGTGGCGGCCATCTTTCCCCAGTCGCGCAGCTTGAGGGCGCGCTTGCCCACACGGCATCCGGTGACGACGGCTATGGCATCGGTGGCGCAACGGTCGATTTCGACGAAGGTGACAAGGCGTTTGCGGTCGGGGCTCTGCTGGCCGCGGGGGTCGCCGATGCCGAGTCTGGCGAGCGCCAGCATGGCCATGCGCACGCCGAGAATCTGGCCGGCGCAGAGGTGTCCGTGGGCGGCTTCGGCGTCAAAAAGCAGGTCGTCGAGGGTGGGCGTTGCCATGGCTTTATGCTACGCCTGCAGAGGGTTTGCGGTAGGATGCTATCCCTATGGCAAATGCTCCACTGTGGTGGCAGACCGGCGTTATCTACCAGGTTTATCCGCGTAGCTTTCAAGACACAAACGGCGATGGTGTGGGCGATCTGCGGGGGATTACGGCGCGGCTCGACTACCTCGTCACGCTGGGTGTTGATGCGGTGTGGATTTCGCCGTTCTATCCGTCGCCGATGGCGGACTTCGGGTATGACGTGGCTGACTACACGGATGTCGATCCGTTGTTCGGCTCGCTCGCTGATTTTGATGAGTTGATCGCTGCGGCGCACCAACGCGGGCTCAAGCTCATTCTCGATTTTGTGCCGAACCACACTTCGGACCAGCATCCGTGGTTCTTGGAGTCGCGTTCGTCGCGGAGCAATCGCAAGCGCGACTGGTACCTGTGGCACAACCCTGCGCCTCCGGGGGACGACTGGCACCCGGCCCGTGAGCGCGTGCCGAACAACTGGATGTCGCACTTCGGTGGCTCGGCGTGGACGTGGGATGAAGCGACTGAGCAATTCTATCTGCACTCGTTTCTGAAGCAGCAGCCTGATTTGAACTGGCGCAATCCGGATGTGCGCGCGGCGATGTATGCGGCGATGCGGTTCTGGCTGGATCGTGGCGTCGATGGTTTTCGCATGGATGTGTTGTGGCTGCTGATCAAGGACGCGGATTTCCGCAGCAATCCGCGCAACCCGGATTGGAACCCCAGCTGGCAGGATCATGCCAGCGTGGTTCCGAAGTTTACGTCTGACCGGCCGGAGACGCATGACATTGTGCGCGAGATGCGGACGATGATGGATGGCTATGCTGGAGGCCGGGTGCTGATTGGGGAAATCTACCTGCCGCTGCCGGAGTTGGTGCGTTATTACGGACCTGGAACGAAGACGGATGAGGCTGTGCCGCAGTTGAGTGGAGCGCATCTACCGTTTAATTTTCACCTGATCCAGACGCACTGGGAGGCGTCTGCTGTGGCCGGGATTGTGCAGGAGTACGAGCGACTGCTGCCCGCGGGAGCGTGGCCGAATTATGTGCTGGGGAATCATGATCAGTCGCGGCTGGCTACGCGTGTAGGCGCGGCGCAGGCGCGCGTGGCGGCGATGCTGCTGCTGACGCTGCGTGGAACGCCAACGCTCTATTACGGCGATGAGCTGGGTATGACGGATGTACCGATTGCGCCCGAGCAGGTGCAGGATCCTGCCGAGAAGAATGAGCCGGGCAAGGGACGAGGACGCGACCCGGAGCGGTCGCCGATGCTGTGGGTGGATGCACCGCACGCAGGGTTCACGCCACCGGAGTCCGAGCCGTGGCTGCCGATGCTGGACAGCTATGCGACGCTGAATGCGGCGACGCAGGCGAAAGACTCGCGCTCGCTGTTCACGCTGTATCGCACACTGCTGCATCTGCGGCGGCAGCATGACACGTTGCATGCGGGCGAGATCGCCGACGTGACGGTTGAGGGAACGCTGCTGCGTTATCGCCGGGTTGCGCTGGAGGATGGTCACTCCACGGATTTCCTGGTGCTGTTGAATTTTGGCGACGAGCCGGTGACGACGTATGTGCCGCGCGGCACCGTGCTGCTGACGACGATCCTGGATGGAGCCGGTGCGACGACGGAATCCGAGCAGATGGTGGAAGGCAACGAGGGCATTCTGATCGCGTTAGGATGAGGCGTCCCTAGTAGACTTTCAGCATGGCTATGGTGCTCCTGGAATCGGTCTCGGAAATTGTTGCCGGCGTGGCTGTTGAAGTGGGCTTGCTGGTCATGGTTGCGGGGGTGGTTTATCGCTTCCTCAGCGGTCGATTCCTGATTCCGAAACGCGAGATGGTCCTGCCCAATCAACGTGGCGTCATCGTTGAAGGGGATCGAATCGTTCGCATCGCGGAACCGGGCACGGCTTGGGTGCGGCCGAAGCAGCACATCATCCTCTGCGACATGCGGGTACGACCGATACAGCTGGCCGGCGTGGAGGTGATCGGCGCTGATAATGGCATCGTCCGCGTCAGCCTGACCGTGGAATACCGCATTGCGGACGCGGGGGTCTACTACACCCGGAGCACCAACGCGAACGATGCGCTTTTTGTGCAGGTTCGTCGCGCGCTGATTGTTACCGCGCGACAGCACGCGAGCGCCAACATCGTCCTGGCGCCCAGCAGCTTTGCCACTGCTTTACTCGATGCTCTCTCACCGGAAGCCGCACGGCTCGGGTTCGAAGTCACGGACCTGCAGGTCGTCGAGGCAATTTCGCTGGGATGGCTTCGTCACGCTGGCGGCAATTTGCCGGGGCCGGAAGACATTTCCGGCGCGCTCGTTCACTAATCCACGAGCAAAACAGCACACAACAACCGTGCTTGGCATCACAGCCAACGCTCAGGGCGCGGGCCTAGGCTCATCCTGCATCGTGATTCGCGGCAACTCTAGCCGTTGATTCGGGAGGTTCCACCATGGCTGCGCTCACATTCGATCCCACCGTCGTCGCAACTCCCAACCCATCGCGCTTCAAGCGCACCATGCATGCCGCTGTGGTCGAAGCGTTCGGACATCCGCTGGTGCTGCGGGAGGTAGAAATTCCCACTGTTGGACCGGGCCAGATCCTGATTAAGACGGAAGCCTGCGGGGTGTGCCACACCGACCTTCACGCCGCGGATGGGGACTGGCCGCTGAAGCCCGTGCCGCCATTCATTCCCGGCCACGAGGCCATCGGTATGGTGACCGAGGTGGGCGCGGGCGTCAGCCTTGTGAAGGTGGGTGACCGTGTCGGTGTGCCCTGGCTCTACTCCGCGTGCGGGCATTGCGAGTATTGCCTGAGTGCGTGGGAGACGGTATGTCCGGGCGCGCAGTTCGGTGGGTATACGCGTAACGGCGGTTTCGCTGAGTACGTGCTGGCTGATCCGAAGTACGTGGCGCATATTCCGGCAGGGCTCCGACCGGATGAGGCGGCGCCGCTTATCTGCGCAGGCGTTACCACCTACAAGGGGTTGAAGGAGACCGGCGCGCGTCCTGGGGAGTGGGTCACGATTTCCGGTTGTGGCGGACTGGGGCATCTTGCCATTCAGTATGCGATCGCGATGGGGCTGCGTGTCTGCGCGGTGGATATCGACGACGCGAAGCTGGCGCACGCTACCGCGCTGGGTGCGGAGCTGGTCGTGAACGCACGCACGGTCCCCGACGCAGGTGCGGCGGTAAAGGCTGGGACTGGCGGCGGGACGCATGGCGTGCTCATTACCGCGCCATCGCTCATTGCGTTCAAACAGGGTGTGGCGATGGTGCGCAAGCATGGCACCTGCGTGTTGGTCGGGCTGCCTGCGGGGGACTTTCCGTTTCCGCTGTTCGACGTGGTGGCAAACTGCATCACGGTGCGTGGGTCGTTTGTCGGCACGCGCAAGGACATGGCGGAAGCGCTGCAGTTCGCGGTCGACGGCAAGGTCAAGGCCGATATCGAACTCCAGCCGCTCTCGGCCATTAACGATGTCTTTGCACGCCTTCATCATGGCGATGTCGCCGCGCGCGTGGTTATCGACTTCCGGAAGCATTGATCGCCCACCCCAGGCACCGCCGGTCAACCACCGGTGACGAGAACGACCAGCCGCCCGGTAACCGCCGGGCTTCTGTGTTTCTGCGTGTGTGCCGTTCGGAAAGATCAAGCCGGCGGCGTCGCGTGTGGGATAGCTCATCTCGGATAATATGTCGGCATGACTGTGTCTTACCAGATCACGCGCCGCGACTTCGTGGATGCCAATATTGCCATGAGCGGGAAGACGCGCTGGTTTCTTTTTTGCTTATGGGCGGCCTTGCTGGTGTTTTCGGCATGGTCGAATTTCGACGAGTTGCTTCACGGTTCCGGAGCGCAGCGGATCGCTGTCATGACACCCATTACTTTTTGCGGAGTCATCTTTTTACTGCTCGCCTGGGGAGGCCCATACTATCGGGCTCGGCGTATGATCCTGCGTGAGATGACGTGGACGTTCGGCGCTGCCGGCGTGCATGTGGACACTAACGTGAGCAGCGCCGACGTCAAGTGGGAGGCGTTCCTTCGCTATCGGGAAACGCCGAAGCTGTTTCTTTTATTTGTACAAAAGGGTGCAGCGCAGTTTATCCCGAAGCGCGTCCTAAGTTCTGAGCAGGCGGATGAGTTGCGGCGTCTGCTTGTGGCGCGTGTCAAAAACACATAACTTTCCAACGAGGAATGCCATGAACAAGATCACTCCCTTTCTCTGGTTCAACAACGAAGCGGAAGATGCAGCCAACTTCTACTTTTCAATTTTCCCTGATGCGAAAAAGACGGATGAGCTGCGCTGGGGGCCTGGTGGACAGGCTCCGGAAGGGTCGCTGCTGACGATTTCGATCGAGCTTGCGGGCCAGGAAATGACGTTCATGAACGGCGGCCCGTCGCAAAAGCTGACCGAAGCGTTTTCGTTCTCGCTTGCCTGCCGGGATCAGGCCGAGATTGATGACTACTGGGAGAAGCTGGAAGGGACGCCGCTGGCCTGCGGCTGGATCAAGGACAAGTTCGGGCTGTGCTGGCAGGTGGTGCCGGAGAACATCGCGGAACTGGTGAGCCACCCGGCATCGATGAAGGCGATGATGAGCATGATCAAGCTTGATGTCGCTGTGCTGGAAGCTGCCGCTAAATCCTAAAGCGGGTGCAGTGCGATAGGATTTCCCTAACGCTCTCAGTTCAGGGAAGTCCATGGAATATCGCATTGCCCGCGAAGGTCAGACGTACGGTCCTTATACCGAAGCAGAGGTGCGCACGTACCTTAGCAGCGGCTATCTGGTAGAGACGGACCTGGCGTGCACGGACGGCATGACGAAGTGGGTGCCGCTGAGCAAGCTGCTGCCCAAGCAGAAGAAGGCGAAGAAGTCGAAGAGCCCGCCGCTGGATCCTGCGGGGTTGCGGCTGGATCTACCGGCGCCGCCAGATATTCCGTGGGTCATGGCGTTGGTGCTGGAGTGCATTACGCTGGGCTCTTTCTTCGTCATGTGGGACATTTACGAAGGCTTCTGGCTGAGACGTGTTGAACCCGAGAGCAGGGCGCTGCTTTACTTCTGCGTTGCGGCGTTGTTGTTCATCGTGAATTCTCCGTCGCTGTACTCCTTCGTGGTGCACGACTTCTCCGGTATGCCGCGTCTGGTTTCGACCCATGCGACGGTGATTGGTGTGGCAACATTTTTCATGCGCATCCTGGCGCGCTTCTCGATGCGCCGGACACTGCGCACGCACTTCTCGCGGGAGGAGCCGATTGGGCTAACGCTCTCCTGGTTCATGACGCTGGTTTTTGGCGGCCTCTATTTTCAGTACCACTTCAATCGCATCAACGAGCTGCGGCGTGCCGCTGCGCAGCCTGCGCATCTGTAACAGCTCCAGACGCAGCAAAGCCCCGGAGCGCATGTCGCCGGGGCTTTGTGCTGTTGGCGGAGTAGTTTAGCTTTCGGTTGCGGGAATGGGCTCGGCTGCCGCCGCCGCTCCGGGGGTTCCGGGCTTGGCTTCGGCGCCGGGTTTGCGGATGTCGATGCCGCCTTTGAAGAAGGCGCCGTCTTCGATGGAGATGCGGGCAGCGATGACGTCGCCGGTGAGCGAGCCTTCGCTGCGAATGTCGACGCGGTCAGAGGCGTGGACGTTGCCGCGGACCTTGCCCAGCACGACCACTTCGCGGGCCATGATGTTGGCGGCTACCTGGCCGTTGCGGCCGACAGTGACGCGGTTGCCGGGAAGATTGATGGCGCCTTCCACCTTGCCGTCGATGTACAGGGACTCGGAACCGGAGACCTCGCCCTTTACGACCAGGCTTTTGCCGATGGTGGCCTGTTCCCCGGCGGGTACGGCACCAGCGGCGCCACTAGCGGCGGGGGTTGCGCCGGTGTAGCCGGGCGCTGCAGGTGTTGCCGGACGCACTGGCTCCGGAGTGGACGAGCTTCCGCCGGCGGGCTGATTGGGTTTCCACATAGTCACTGTTTCCTTTCGTGTTCCTGGTTCTGGGGTCTTTTGCTCGGTGCTGGCGTGCCTTGACCGATGCTGCTTGAATTTGCTCGCGGCCGCGTCGTCTGTGGCTGGAACACCGCTCTTCTGGTCAACGATACTCCTTTGAGAGCGGGCATTTCTGTTCCGTTGAGGGGTACCCGCGCCTGATTGGATACCTCCCTGTGGAAAGGCGGTGGAAGACGTTTGGCCTTGCCGGGCTGTGGCAATTGGACTACCCTGCTCGCCATGCAGAAACTTGTTCGGGCTGTTGTGCCACTGCTGTTGTACGGATGTCTGGGTGCCTCTGCGAAGGCGGCTCCGCGGATCCACGTCGTCGCGCTCGGTCCGTCGCGCAAAGTGCCTTATATACCAGCAGATGCGGGACCTGGAGCAGAGACTTCGGCGATGCTAAGAGTGCGTCCGTTGCTGGTCGATAATGTGCAACGCGAGTGGACGGTGGGCGATCTGCACGAGGTGACGGACCGCAGCTTTACCATACGGCGGGCGTTACGGCTGAACGATGCCCTGCCGGGCGAGGCCGCCCGCTGGAGCTGGCAACCGGGGCCGTGGCTGCTGGTGGACCGGTCGACGGGCCGGATTACGGCGCTGCATCTGCCCGCGTTCGACCCTGAAGTGTCTGAGGTGACGTGGTTTCGGGATTACGCGGCCTATTGTGGGATTACGACCACGGCGCGCGGTGGGCTGGTTGCCGTGGTCGCGCAGGTGGGATCGCGCAAGGCCGTGGCGGAGAGGGTGATCAGCAAGTGGCCCCTGCCTTCAACGCCTCATCCGGCCTGTGGGCCGAGCCGGTGGCAGCGATTGCCTATACGGGCCACGTTGCAGCCGAATGGTGGCGAGCCGATTACTTTTGATGTGGTGGGGACGAGTTCGCTCATCGAAGAGGGTGAAAGCGACGAGTAGAGCTGGTGTGCCGCAATGCGGCGAAAGAAGCTGCCCTTTAAGAGGTTTTGGGTTATTGCGGCGCAGATTTCCTCAAGATGACGAAAACGTTACATCGGTGTGCGATATTTTCATGTCATTGCCGTTTAGACCGGCTGTCACGGTGCTAACCTTGAGGCATCGATTGCATTTTTGTGATCTGGCACCATCGCTTCCGGCGGTTCCTCAAAGCATTTTCAGCGTTGCTGGAATCCGGATGTACGCAGCGGTTGCCTTATGGCTGGCTTGACCAAGTCGCTGGGAATGGTGCAAAGTATGCCCTTCCTCTTCTTCAACCCGCAGTGCTCAGGAGCTTCACTTCGTGTCCACTTTTCCCCGCAATGGTTTTAAAGGCCTCGCACCACGCTTCCTCGCTGTTTCCGCCGCCGTTCTCTGTTTGAGCCTGGCGTCTTCGGCGCAGGTGACGCCCACCCTTCTCCCCTACTCGCTGAGCATTGTTGCCGGCGGAGCGACGTCGAGTCCTGCGGCGGGCGCGACCTGCCCGGTGTCGGGGTTCAAGTCCACCGATGCCGTAGGTGATGGGTGTCTGGCCACGGAGGTTGCATTGAATGCGCCGCGCTTCGTGACCACGGACCATACCGGCGGCATTTATTTTTCGGACACTGCGAATGCGCTGGTGCGCCGCATCGATCCGCTGACAGGTGTGATCAGCACGGTGGCGGGTGGGGCGACGGTGAATCCGGCGACCGGCGCTGCTTGCGGCACTGGCGTGGCGCTGGACTCGCTGGGCGATGGCTGCGCGGCTACCCTGGTGAAGCTTTCCAAACCCATGGGGCTGGCGTTTTCTCCGGCGGGTGACCTCTATTTCTCTGACAACGGCAACGACGATGTACGCAAAATCGATCACGTCACCGGCGTGATTACCAACATTGCCGGCAATAGCGTGGCTAGCGGCTTTCCCGCCTTCGGATACAAGACGAGCAACACGTCCAGCACCGGGCCGGTGAACGCAGCGACGCAGTCTTACTTGAACTTTCCCTACGGGATTGCCTTTGACGCTGCGGGCAATCTGTACATCGCCGATGAAGGCAACCAGGCCGTTGAAGTGGTGAACCTGGGTACAACGACGATCACGCTGCAGGGACAGACGATCGTTCCGGGTGCGATCTACAAGTTTGTGGGTTACGGCAACCTGAACACCAAGATCTATAACTCGGGCGACTGCCCGAACTTTACAGCGGCGGCAACGGGGTCGCGTGGCGGATGCTACTTCGCCCCGACCGGTGTTCCGGGCTGGCTGGATGGCGCTGTGGCGAACGTGTCCAACGTGGACAATCCTTACGATGTGGCTGTCGATCCTTCGGGCAATGTCTACTTTGCGAACTACTTCAACTACAACACCGGCAAGGTGACCCCGGCCAACATCATTTCGACATATGCCGGCATTCTGAACACCAAGGGTACGACGGTTACTCGCGGCAAGGCGGGCAGCTTCGGCATCGGCAACACGTTCGACGTTGCGCTGGACCTGGCTAACAATCTTTACGTTGAGGATGGATCGAACGGCATCGTGTGGCGCGTGGATGCCGGCACCCTGGCGATGTATCCCGTCGCCGGCGGCGCAACGGCGCCCTGCGCTGCAGCAACGGACGCTGTTGGTGACGGCTGCCCGGCCACGCAGGCTGTGTTTTCGAAGCTGAGCGGCTCTGGAGCGACACTGGTTCCCGGCGGCGCCGCCGGTATTTTCGTGAACCCTTACGGCGATCTGTTGATCACCGACACCACCACCGGCACGGTCCGCAAGGCAGCAGCCGGTGCGTTCTTTGGCCCCGTTGGTGCGAATCAGCCAAGCCAGCTTGTGGCTGTGCACTTTGCCGCAGCGGACCCACCGGCGGCCACGCCGTTCAGCATCACCGCAGGTTCGGCGAACTTCTCACTCGGCGCGTTCAGCTGCCTGGCGGCTAATTCGGACGGGACGATTGACTGCACCGTGACTGTGACAGCAACGCCTTCCACACTGGGACCCTTCACAGGAACCCTGACCGCGACCAGTTCGAAGGGTGCGAAGGGTAACTTCACGCTGAGCGGCACCTACATTACTTCGCCCCTGACGCGTACTACGCTGGGGTACACGACGAGTTCGACGTGCGTTTCTAGCACCTTGTCGTCGACCTCGGCCGTCACGTTTACGGCGCAGGTGGTGAGCACGGGAACACCTACCGGAACGATCACGTTCTTCGCTAATGGTACCCAGATTGGGACTCCGCAGACGCTCTCGAGCGCTGGCAAGGCGACGCTCACGAACACCTTCAGTACTCCCGGGTCGTATGCGATCACAGCTAAGTACAGCGGCGATGGCAGCTTCAATGGATCGACATCGTCGGTGACCAACATCATCAGCTCGACGCCGAACTTTGTGGCCACTGCCAACAGCACCATGGAGAGCAGCGTAGTCGCTGGTGGAACGGCGCTTTACTCGTTCAGCCTGGCGCAGAACGTTTACAGCGGAACGATTTCATTCTCGTGCTCCGGCCTGCCGGCCAGCAGCAGCTGCGTATTCAGCCCGTCGACGATTACGGCAACGGGTTGCACAACGTCGTCCACGGTGGCGCTCAGCATTCTAACGACGCAGGCGGCACCGCAGCCGATCTCGGTTACCGGCTCAGGGTATGGTTCCGGTCGAGGGCCGTGGCAGGCGCTGGCGATCCTGCCTGGGTTGCTGCTTGCGATGTGGATCGGTATCCGCCGCCGCAAGCATGTGTTGCGGTTCGGCAAGGTGTGGATGGCGCTGGCATTGCTGCTGATTACTTCCGGAATGGTCGCTTGCGGCAAGGTCGGCGGCGGCGGCCCGACTGTGCTGGCGACGCCTTCAGGAACCAGCACTGTTACCGTCACGGCGACGGGATCTGCGGGTACGGTTTCAACCTTTACGGTTCCGCTCACGGTCAAGTAGATCGACTCGGCGGGCAGAGGGCACGACGCCTCTGCCCGTGACAACTTTTATTTTTTCGGTTTGCTTTCAGGCTCGGTCAACGGTCAGGAGACACAAGAAATGCCCCGCAAGTTTGCGATTTTTACAGCTCTGCTCTTCATCCTCAGCTTCATTCCCGCGGCTTACTCGCAGTCGGCCACCAGTGGCGCGATCAGCGGCACGGTTTCCGACGCCAACGGCGCGCTGGTGCCCAATGTGACCATCAAGGTGACCAACGGCGCAACCGGCCAGGAACGTACCGTGACGACCAGCAAATCCGGCGAGTTCCGCGTTCCGGAACTGGAGCCGGGTGTTTACACGGCTGTGTTTACGGCCGACGGGTTTGGCGTCCTGCAGCAGGACCTGATTACGGTCACAGTCGGCAGCGTTACGTCTCTTTCGCCCAAGCTTTCTGTTGGTGCCAATACCGAAAAGGTCGATGTCTCGGCTGAAGGCAATCTCGATATTCACCTTGCGGGCTCTGAAATTTCGACGACGATCGATCAGAACACGATCGATAATCTGCCCATCAACGGCCGGCGGTGGTCGGACTTTGCCCTGCTGACGCCGGGTGTGGTTTCGAACTCTGACGGCTTCGGCCTGCTGAGTTTCCGCGGCATCAGCTACCTGCTGAACAACTCCACCGTAGACGGGGCCGACGACAACCAGGCTTACTTCTCTGAAGCGCGTGGACGTACGCGGTCGTCGTACACGGTTACCCAGGGCGCTGTGCAGGAGTTCCAGGTGAACACCTCGAACTACTCGGCTGAATACGGCCGCGCCGCTGGCGGCGTGATCAACACGGTAACAAAGTCCGGCTCCAACCAGTTGCACGGCGAGCTCTTCTTCTATGACCGTGACAACGGCCTGGGCGGAGCGACGAATCCTTACACGCAGATTTATAACTTCGACCAGAACACCGGCCTTCACATTCAAACGGTAAAGCCGAAGGACTGGCGCAAGCAGTGGGGCTTCGGTATGGGCGGAGCGCTCCTGAAGGACAAGCTGTTCTGGTTCTATGCGTATGACCAGTCGCGGCGTAACTTCCCCGGCATCGCGCGCACGACCGATCCGAATGACATGTTCACGCTGGCGACGCCGCTGAGCGGGAAAGAGTCCTGCAGCAACCCTGGCGGCAACAACTTCGGGGCGCCCCAGGCGAATTATGTTTCGCCGGACGGCACCAGCACCAATGGCACCTTCGCCATCACGGCGAACCTGTCCACGCCGGCTACCGGGGGTTCGGTGGCCTATCCGCTTGGGCAGTCGTACCAGGGCAACTTTGCAGCCTGCGCGCTGGCGGTTGCTATCGCTGGAACCACCAGCCCCAGCGCGGTGAACTATCAGCAGGGTATGGCTTACTACAACCAGGGTCTCGGCGTGCTGGCTACGTTCTTTGGCCCGGTGCCGCGCACGGGCGACCAGGTGATCAACTTCCCCAAGGTCGACTACCAGGTGAACGAGCGCAACCGGGTTACGGCGCAGTACAACCGTCTGCGGTGGGATTCACCCAACGGCGTCCAGACGCAGACGTCGAACTTCTACGGACGCGGATCGTATGGCAGCGACTATGTGAAGGCCGATGTCGGCATCATGCGGCTGAGCAGCGTGGTGACGAATACGATCGTGAACTCGTTTCTCGTACAGTACGGGCGCGACATGGAGACCGAGTTTCCGTCGAAGACGCTGCCCAATGAAAAGCCACTGGTCAACGCGCTTTCGCCCGGCGAGTGCTCGGCACCGCACAATGGTCCGTGCCTGGCAGCGGCTCCTGATCTGAGCATCGGCTTTGGTTATGACGCGGCTGGATTTGACGGAGGCACGGTCAACTTCGTCAATCGCTTCGCGCTGCCTGATGAGCGCCGTCTGCAGCTCAAGGACGACCTGACCTGGTCGCACGGCCTGCACGTCTTCAAGTTCGGCCTGGATTACAACAAGGTCTCGGACTACATCAACAACCTTTACAACGGGTACGGTACCTATAACTTCGACTGGGCCTACAGCTTTATCGGCGACTATCTTCATGCGACGACTGGCCTGGGCGGCGGTAACTACGCGGGCAGCGCAGGTACGGTATTCAACGCGAGCTCCACGGATTACAACTATGGCTTGTACTCCAGCTTCAGCCAGGGATACACGGTGCCGCAGGACTATAACCGGACGGCCAACACTGGAACGCCGGACAACGTGGGCTCCAAGAGCCAGCTGACGACCCGTGAGTACGCCGGCTACGCGACCGATGATTGGCGCATCAGTCCCAAGCTGACGCTGACGCTGGGCGTGCGTTATGAGTACGAGTACATTCCGGCTAATCCGACGCCCAATCCTGACTTGGTTGGATCGTCGGCGACGCGCGGCGGCGGCTTGTTTGCTGCTACGCGCTTCCACCCGGACACGACGGCTCGTCCGGATGACCGGAATAATGTTCAGCCTCGCTTCGGCTTCGCGTTGAACGTTTTCGGCAACAACAAAACGATGTTGCGCGGTGGATACGGCATGTACTTCGGCCGCATCATCAATGCGAACATCGAGCAGTCCTACCAGAACTCCGGCGGGCCGGGCTCACAGGTGAACATCTCCGGGCTGTTCTCCGATGCGACCACATCGACCAAGTCGGTCTGCGAAATTCACTTCCCGCAGGTGGTTACCAGCTACACGCAGGCCTATGCGTGCGCGCTGGCGACTAACAACGCCAGCTCGCACCCCAGCATTTCTTATCTTGATTCCCACCTGCAGAATCCGCAGGTTCACGAAGCGGATCTTGCGCTGGAACAGGACCTGGGGCATGGGGTGACGCTGGGCATTACTTACATGTCTTCGTTCGGCCGTGAGTTGAACAGCGCGACCGATGCGAATGTGAACCTGGCGAACTCCACGACGGTGAATTACATCGTGAACAACACGCCTCCGGGGCCTGGCATCAAGGACCCGGTGCTGCCGCATGGAGGCAAGCCGGCACCGCTGCTTTCCGGTACGACGAGTGTGAAGGTTTACGGCACGAGCATCGATCCGACGACCGGAGCGGTGAACAAGCTGACCTCGGCACAGGCGCGTTATGACAGCGACTATTATCGCGTGCTGCGGATTGCGTCGAACGTCAACTCGAACTACAACGCGCTGGCGTTCCAGATCAACAAGCGCTACCGGAACGGCTTCTCGCTGCTTTCGAACTTTACGTGGGCGCATGCGCTGGACTTCAATCCTTACATCGGCACCGGCATCCCCGGGCCGAGCACGCTGGATCCGGGCGACGTGAGGAAGGACTACGGCAACAGCTCGCTGGATGTGCGTCGCCGGTTCGTCATGGCGATCACGTATCAGCCACAGACGCACTTCCGTGGCTGGAAGGATGCGGTTGCCGGTGGCTGGCGCATTGCTCCGATCCTGCAGGTGCAGAGTGGCAATCCGTACTCGCCGTTCGTGAGCGGCTATCCGGGTGAGAGCGTTTCCGGTGTACGCAGCGCCAATGGCGCGGGCGGCACGTCAGGGCGTATCGATGCCATTCGGCGTAACCAGTACACGCGGCCGAAGACGGCCAAGGCTGATGTTCGTGTGGGCAAGAACTTCTACATGGACTTCAACCACTACGGCATTGACCGGTTGCGGTTGGAGTTCTTTGCTGAAGTGTTCAACGTGGCCAACCACCAGAACATCACCGGCATTCAGAACACGGCTTACAACCTGACCAGCGTGGCGGTGACGCCTTCGGCTGCGTTCCCGACCGGCTTCCAGGACACGATGACGCTGCAGCCGAACTTCGGAACGTATAACAACTCCAACAGCAACTACACGTACACACCGCGGCAGCTGCAACTGGCGGTCCGGCTGCACTTCTAAAGGCTGAACATACGATCGGTAGAGCCATGAAGGCGGCCCATGCGGGCCGCCTTCATGGCGTTTGTTGCGCCGGTCTGCCGGGGAGGATCCCCCCCCGGGACTTTTGGCGTAAAGTATTGCTTCTGTCGGCTTCGGCCAGGGTACTTTTGGAAGTACACCGTGGGGTACGGTGCGGAATCTGTGGACGGCTCTACTTCTATTTTAGTTGGGCGAAGGAATAAGTACGCCAATCTTCTGGCGTTGGAATCGCCTGTGTTGGTAGGGGTTTGGGGGGATTTGCACCGGGTGGGGGGCTTGACAGGTTGGGGGGGGTGGCTGGGTGGAGGTGTAGCGAGGGCTGAAGCCTTCGGGGTCCTTCTAGCAACGGCAAGGGCTGCTCCGGTGGTTGAAAGGTCCGGGTGGGCTTGCTGGGGCGTGGGCTGTTGTGCAGGTCCTTCGACTTCGCTCAGGATGACGAGGTTGTTCTTGTTTGGAAGGGAACAACGGCAAGAACAAGCAACGGCAAGAACGGGAGAAAGCAAAAGCGGTGAAGCAGGTCCTTCGCTGCGCTCAGGATGACAATTTCTCTTTCGAGAAATTGTCTAAGAACGGCAACGGCAACTGCCAATGCAGGGATCTCTCCACTGCGGCCGCTAAGTGCGCGGCCTTCGGTCGAGATGACGGGTGGTGGGGTGGGGAGGGCAACCGCAACTGCAACTGCAACAGCAAAAGAAGAAGCAGATTCCCTTCGGGAATGACAGCAAGAAAAGCAAAAGCAAAAGCAAAAGCAAATGCAAATGCAAGAGCAAGTGCCAATGCAGGGATCTCTCCACTACGGCCGCAAAGTGCGCGGCCTTCGGTCGAGATGACGGTTGCTTGGGGTAGGGAGGGCGACAGCGACAGCAACAGCATGTGCATGTGCAGGATTTCAAGTTGCACATGCAGCTGCCGAGGCTCTTGGGTTGTTCGGAAGGAACTGGTGACGTCTTACTTCTGTTCTGGCGCGGTGGGCGGGGGTGGGACGGGTTGGTGGCTGAGGATGGTGTTCAGGACGCGGGCGAGGCGGAGGCCGCCGAGGGCCAGCTGGGAGTCTACTACCTGGATTTCTTCGGTGTAGTACTCCTTGGTGATGAGCGCGCCGTTGGGGGCGAAGGCGTTGACCGCGTACTGGTGCGAGGCGTTGGCCCAGGCGAAGGGTGAACCGCCGGCGAGCTTCTCCCAGTTGTGCTGCTTGATGTCGTCGAGCAGGAAGGCGACGTACTGCTTTTCCTTCATGTCGTGATGGTCGAGGAGTTCCTCGTCCCACACGCCGTGGAGGTTGCACTTGTAGTTGCCGCAAACCGGGGAGCCCATGAAGTTGACGGCGATGTCGTTGCCACCGCGGGCGTCCTGGATCATGTGCAAAGGCTGGTGGATATCGCCGATGAAGTGGATGAGGTACTTGAGGGCTTCGGCGCGCTGGTCGTGGGAGAGGGACTTGTCTCCGAGGCGCATTTCGAAGTAGACGATGCGGTCGACGACGCAGTCGCGTGTGGGGCCGCCGTCTTTGGCGACGGGGCAGTCACGGTCGCGGACGTAGGCGGTTTCGCTTTTCGGGGTGTCGGCAAAGTGCCAGGGTCCGGTTTCGGGATGCTGCTGGCGATACTGGTCGGCCCAGGAGGCTACGTCGGCCATGGAGTCTTTGCCGAGGAGCTCCTCGACGGCGGCGCGGGTTTCAGGCGTAAGGTAGCTGTCGGCTACGAGGGCGACGAGGCGGTGGCCCGCGCGTCCCCAGGCCCAGGTGGGCTGAGTTGAGATGCACAGGAGCATGGCGGCGGTGGCGAGCGAGCGGAGGAGCGTTCTGTTCATTGGAAACCTCAAAACTATCTGTGCAGCACGTGGCGGCAAATCGTTCGGGCGGCGCTGCCTGTGGCTGCGCCGCCCGTTGATGCTCCTCCAGCTTACTGGAGGATCTGGCTATTGGACATTGAGGGTGAACGTTCCCGAGTGGCTGACGCTTCCCGAGGTTGCGGTGACGGTGATGGTGCTGGCTCCGGTGGGGGTTGAGTTCGACGAGCCGCCTCCGCCGCAGCCGGTGAGGGCAGCGAAGCCGACGGCGAGGAGGAGCAGCGCCATGAGCGTGCCTGCCTTGCCGAGCGCGGCGCGGACCTTGCGGCGGGCCAGGAAGGGCAGGGTAAGCAGAGCGAAGGCGAGCATGGTGCCGGTGCCACCGAAGTCCAGCGGCGCGTGGAGCGCGGCGCCGTCGATGCCGACGGTGAGCGTGCTGTCGCCGGTGGCGGAGAGCGAGGCGGGGGAGAAGGTGCAGCGGGCGCCGGAGGGAAGGCCGGTGCAGGCGAAGCTGACCGTTCCTGTAAAGCCGTTGACCATGGCAACGTGGAGGACGGTGCTGGCGGTGCGGGCGCCGGAGTTGGCGACGAGCGAGCCGTTGGCGACGGTGAAGGTGAAGTCGGGCACGGGCGGTGCGGTGATAAGGACGCTCGATGCGGTTGACGTGGAAGTGGGGTAGCTGGCATCGCCGCTGTAGACCGCGGTGATGCTGTGGGTGCCGACGGCGAGGGTTGTGGTGCTGAAGGTGGCGATGCCGCTGGTGTTGAGGGCGGCCGCGCTCTTGATGACGGTGGCGCCATCGAGGAAGTTGACGGTTCCGGTGGGTGTGGCTCCCGCGTTGCCGGTGACGGTCGCGCTGAGGTTGATCGTGCTTCCGAATACGCCTCCGGGAGTAGCGGTGAGAGCGACGGCGCTGAAGATGCCGGCGCCGGTGCCGTTCAGCGTGACGGTCTGGGTGCCGGTGACGTCGGAGTCAGTGAGAGTGAGCGTGCCGGTGATGGGGCCGGTTGCCGTGGGCTTGAAGGTGACAGTGATGACGCAGGGTGTGCCGGAGACGATCTGCGCGCCACAGGGCGTTGCGGGGATGGTGAAGTTGGCGTTGGAAGAAACGATGGTGGTGACGGTGATCGGCGCCGTGCCGTTGTTGGTGACCGTCACGGTCTGCGTGGAGGTGGTGCTGAGTACCTGCGAGGGGAAGGTGAGGGTGGTGGGGGTGATGGAAAGGACGGTGGTGCCGGGGATCTTGATGTAGCCGACGATGCCGTCGTGGTCGGAGCCGACCTCAGGGCGGGTGGAATCGTTGCGGTAGATTGCCGGGAAGTCCGCGTTGTAATGTGCCGGCGCGGTGCGGACGATGCTGGCGATATTGGAGGTGACGAAGAAGTGGTCGATGCTCTGTGCGTTGCCGACGAAGCTGTAACTATAGGTGTTGGTGGCGAGGTTGGTGGGAGCGACGTCGACGAGGTTGGGTGTGACGAGGCCGGAGGGACCGGGCACGATGACCTGGCTGGCGGGGGCGGCTGTGCCCTTGATGATGCCGGCGGAGTCGACGATGCCGTCGCTGAACTCGAAGAAGTTCATGTCGCCGACGACGATGACGTGCTCACCGGCGGCCTGGTAGCCCTGGACGAGGTTGGCAAGGTACTCGGCTTGCTGCTCACGCTTGGCGCGGGTGTTCTGGCCTGAGCCGGTGTTGTCGGTGACGCCGTTGAGGGAGCGAAGGTGGTTGACGATGACGGTGAGGGGGTAGTCGGTGGTGCCGGTGCGCTTGATGCCGGCGTGGAGGACCAGCGGGGGACGGTCGTTGAGCTCGGCCTGGTTGCCGGTGCTGGGCTGGGTGAAGGTGGTGGCTTTTCCGAACTGGGTGACGTCGACGACGTTGACCGTGGCGGGCTTGACGAGGAAGGCGACGTTGATGCCACTGGTGTCGTTGCCCTGGACGAGGTAGGCGGCGTAGTGGGGGTCGGGCTGGCTGGCGGCTATGGCGTCGGTGCTGACCTTGGCGGCGAGGTCCTGCAGGGTGGCGATGTCCTCGATTTCTTCCATGGCGATGATGTCGGGCATGCGCATGACGTTGCGGATGGCGAGCGAGGCCTTGGCCTTGCGGAGGTCGTAGGCGGCCTGGGTGATGATGGTGGCGCCGGTGGCGTTGCGGGCGGTGGTGTAGAAGCGCTCGAAGTTCTGGTCGCCGATGGTGATTTCGCCGGCGTTGGGAGCGGGGACGGGAACGACGGTGAGACCGCCGGTGACGGTGGGGCGGGTGGCGGCGTCGATGAGGAAGAGGGTGGTGCCGCTGGAGAGGTCCATGATGCCTGAGAGGTTGGTGAGGGTGGTACCGGTGGCGAGGTCGAGCGGACCGGGGGTGGGGACGAGGGCGAGGGAGTCGACTTCGAAGAGCTCGGGGTTGTCGTCGAAGCGGGGGATGGTGGAGGGCTCGCTGGCGGTGAGGGGGTCGAGGATTTCGAGGCCGGGTTCGCGGACAGGGCGAGACGTGCCGGTGACGGTGCCCCAGAACTGGCCGGTGGAGACGTAGGTCTCGGCGGTCTCAGTGAGTACGCCCTCTGTGGGACCGGTAACGGTGAAGCTGGGGACTGCTACGCGCATGGACTGATAGCGCTGCAGCTGTGCGAAGCCGCCGGAGGGGCTGGGGTTCGAGGTAGTGAGGGTGATGGGGTTGGGCAGTAAGTTGCCGGTGCTGAGGACGGTGAAGGCGGTGGGGCTGTCGAGCTCGGTGCCGGGCAGAGGGCCAGCAGTGGGGAAGAGCGTGACCGTGCCAGTGACCTGCATGGCGGTGCCGACGGTGGCGCTGCCAGGAACGAGGCCGGTTCCGGTGTGGACGAAGATGCCTTCGGGAGTGCTGGGGTCTGAGTCGGCGTCGGCATCTTTGGCTTGCAGGTAGAAGCCGTTGACCTTGACGCCGGTGATGATGCCGGAGGTCATGACAGTCTGGCCGTTATAGGCGGCCGTTCCGGCGACGCTGCCCTGGATGGTGTGGATGGGGACGAGGGTGACCGGGGCGAGGACGGTGACGGCGATGTTGGCGGTGGCGGTGTGGGCTTGCGCGTCAGCTGCGGTGGCGACGATGGTGTTGGCGCCGAGCGGAGCGGAGGTGGGGACGGCGAGGAGGTAGCTGTAGATACCGTCGCCGGCGGTTGCGTCGCCGTGGGTGGCGTCGTCGAACATGGGCTGGGTGGAGCTGCCGCCAAAGGCGCTGAGATTAGCGGCGACGGTGATGCCGGTGGAGCCGGTTCCGGGTGTGACGGCTGCCGTGAGGAGGGTGGTGGCGTTTTGATATACGGAAGAGGGATTGGCTGATCCGGCAACGGAGAGGCTGGCTGGGCCGGTGCTGCAGGAGGTAATGGCGGAGGAGCTGTTGTGGGGTGCGGGCGTTCCGGTGGCGAAGTCTGCGCCGTTGTCGTCGGTGTCGGTGCAACCGTTGCCGGCGCGGATGGAAGCGACCGTGGTGGTGGGGGTTGGCGCGGCCTTGGTGCCTTCGAAGCAGACGGCGTTTCCGTAGCCTACCCAGTCCACTGCGCCTGGTGTGCAGAGGTTGCCGACGGCGATGGCGGTCGACGAATTCGTGAGATAAATGCGGCCGCCGCTGGCGCCCATGGCGAGGCCGCTGAGCGTGACGTCGGCGGTGACGGGGAGAGCGGCGCCGGTGCTTCCTGCAGTGCCCTGAACGAGGTAATAACCGCCGGCAGGGATGGTCACTGTTCCGGGGATGGAGATGACGCTGGCAGCGGCGGTGGTTCCGGTGGCGGACGAGTATTGGAGGGACCAGCCGGTCAGTGTCTGCGGAGTGGAACTGATGTTGTGGAGTTCCACGTAGTCGGCGTTATAGGTTGCCCCGCTATTGCCACCAGCGGTATAGAGCTGACTGATGACGACCGTGGTGGATCCGGCTGCCCAGATCTGTGGAGCGAAGAGGAGCGAGAAGAGGAGGACCGAAAGGAGACGCAGGGCCGGGTGCTGCTTGAACAGAGTGAGCATGGGTCATGGTAACGGTTTGGCGCTGGGTTTGGCCGCAACTTGCGGCGTAATCGGAACGTCTTCGGGTGTAGGCTGGTAAATCCGGGAGCGTGATTCGGTCGTAACGGGATGCAGCTTTCGGCGTAATTGTTTGAAGGGACTCGACTTGCTTTTTAGGACAGCTACTTATCGCCGCTCGCAGCCATTTCTGGCAACCCTTGTTACGGCCTCGTTATTTTTGAATGTTTGTGCCGTGGGGCAGTCGGCGCAGGCTGGTGAGGCTCCGCATACGTCGACACTGACGGTGAATGCTCGGCTGGTGGTGCTGGATGTAGTGGTGACGGATAAGGCGGGTAATCCTGTTGAAGGGCTGACGCGCGACGACTTTACGGTGTACGAGGATGGCAAGGCGCAGCGGATTGCGTCGTTCGAGCCGCCGTCGGCGCATGTGCTTCCGGAGGCGATGGCGGCGTCGTCGGATCCAAATGCGGTGTTCGATGCGGCGCAGCCGGCGGCGTTTGGGCAGTCGCCGGTGACGGTGCTGGTGCTGGACCAGCTGAATACACACTTTTCCGACAGCGCGTTTGCGCGGAAATCGTTGCATGACTTCCTGGTTCAGCAGCCGGCGTTGCTGCCGCAGCCGACGACGCTGGTGACGGTGTACGACAACCACTTCAAGATCGTGAAGGCCTATACGCGGGATCGCGATGCACTGCTGAAGGCGCTGGCCGCGGAGCCGACGCACAAGAGCTGGACGCTGGACCTGCTGGGTGCGTCAGAGAATGGACCGATTTCGCGGCTGGATCAGAGCCTGCGTGCGCTGGAGCAGATTGCGCAGAGCTCGGCGCGAATTCCGGGGCGGAAGAACATGATCTGGGTGGGGGGTGGGTTTCCGACGCTGGACCCGACGACGATTGATGGATCGGAACTGCAGGAAGTGAAGGACACGATGCAGCATGTGACCAACACACTGATGGATGCGCATGTGACGATGTACGCGGTTGATCCTTCGAGCTCGGCGGCGGGGATGGTGGAGGTGACCGACGAGCAGCAGGCGGCGTTCGCCGAGGCGAACTCGGACAGCAGCAATGGGTCGCTGTCGGGGTTTGATGGGGGTGAGGATTTTGACCGGCTGGCACCGGTGACGGGTGGGCGCGTAGTACGCGGGATGAACAACGTGGGCAAGCAGATTGCGCTGAGTGTGGCGCTGGGGCGGAGCTTCTACACGATCGGGTACTCGCCTTCGAACGGCAGCAATGCGGATGTGAAGTATCGGCGGATACGGGTGGATTGCAAGCGTCCGGGGCTGACGCTGAAGACGCGCGATGGGTACTTTGCGGAGGAGACGCGGCAGCAGAAGGCCGCGGTGACGATTTCGTATGACCTATCGAATGCCGCGGAGAGTACGGTGCCGCTGAATGGGCTGCATGTGCGGGTGGAGCCGACGAACTCGGTGAGCGTGCCGGCGCAGACGTTTGTGGTGCATGTGGGCGCGTCGGAGCTGACGTGGAAGCCGGTGGATGATGGGTCGTCTACGGCTTCGGTGGCGGTGCTGGCGGTTTACCTGGATAAGAAGGGCAAGATGGTGGCGCATACGCTGCATGGTATGACGGCTCATGCCCGTGAAGGGACCAATCTGCGCGATGCTGCGAAGACGGCGGATTTTGCGTTTACGGTGGAACCGGCTGGGAAGGCGGCGAAGAATGTTGCTTCGCTGCGGTTTGTGGTGCGAGATACGGGGACGGGGAGGATGGGGACGTTTGATATGGGGGTGAGGTAGTTGTCGGTTGTCGGTTGTTAGTTGTTGGTGGGGGTGTTGCGGAGGTGGAACCCCACCCGTGACGGTGGGACTGTCACGAATGGGGCACCCGCATGGTGCTGCTCTTGTGAAAGCTGCAGGTCTCTCCACTGCGCTGCGCTTCGGTCGAGATGACAGTTTTGAGGTGGTTCTGATCGAGATGACAGTTGGTGGTGGCAGCCCATGTCCCCAAGTGCGAGGGACATGGGGCGCCCGGATGGTGCGGCTTAGGGCTAGGCGGGCATTTTTGCCAGGTGGTCGTTGATTTCCTGGAACTCGGGTTCGGTTAGGCGGAAGGTGGTGGCGGGGAGCAGGCCTTCTACCTGCCTGGCGTTGCGGCCGCCTACTATGGCGGCGGTGATGGCGGGGTTGTGAAGTGTCCAGGCCACGGCTACTACGCCGGCGGAGACGTTGTGGCGCTGGCCGATCTCGGTGAGGTGGGCGGCCAGTTCGAGGTTGTGGGTGAGGTACGGCTCCTTGAACTGCCTGGTGTTGCGGCGGAAGTCGTCGTCGGGCATGGCGGCGACGCGGGCCTTGGTCATGGCGCCGGTCAACATGCCGGAAAGCATCGGGGAGTAGTTGATGACGCCGATGTTGTGCTGGAGGCAGAAGGGCAGGATTTCGTCCTGCACTGCGCGGTTGATCATGGAGTAGGGCGGCTGGAGTGAGGTGATGGGGGCTATCTTCTGAGCGCGTTCCATGTGGGCTACGGAGAAGTTGGAGGCGCCGATGTAGCGGACTTTGCCCTGGCGCTGGAGCTCGGCCATGGCGGTCCAGCCTTCTTCGAGTTCCTCGTCGGGAATGGGCCAGTGGATCTGGTAGAGGTCGATGACATCGACGCCTAGGCGGCGGAGGCTGTCTTCGCACTCGCGGTGGATGTGTTTCATGGAACGGCTGATCTCGCGCTGGTCGTTCCAGATCATGGTGGACTTGGTGAAGATGTAGGGCCTGGCGCTGGCGGACTTGAGGGCCTTGCCGACGACTTCTTCGGAGTGTCCCAGGCCGTAGATGGCGGCGGTGTCGATCCAGTTGATGCCGGAGTCGAGGGCGCGGTGGATGGCGGCTATGGAGTCGGTGTCTTCCTGGCTGCCCCAGCCGAACTGCCAGCCTCCGCCGCCGATGGCCCAGGCACCGAAGCCGATGGCGGTGAGGTTCATGTCGGAGTTGCCGAGGGTTTTGGTGGGACCGAGTGTGGGCATGGTGGACTCCTGGGTGAAGCTGTTGCCATTGTAGTGAGTCAGACACGGCTTTTCGCCATGTCGGACAAACGACCCGGGGCTAAAGCCCATGTCTTGCGGGTTGGTATTCAGGGGCCTGAAGGCCCCTGCTCCCTCCTGAAGGACAACGGGAACAGCAAACCAAGCCAAGAACCGAAAAGGCCGACGAGGTGGGTTTGGCTCCTGTGGTTCCCCACCCGTCGCGCATGGTGCGCGGTACGAATGGGCACCCGGGCGTTGTGGTGGGGTGGCTTTGAGTGGGTCAGTCCAGCCAGGATTCGCGGGTGGGGTTGGGAGCGCCCGCGGGGGCGGGCGTGGGTTGGGCGCCGGAGCTGTACCAGTCCATGGTGCGGGTCATGTACATGGTGATGGCTACGGCGGCGAAGCTGGTGATGGAGCCGACGAGGAGGGCGTAGTCTTCCAGCCGCAGGAGGACGTAGATGAAGCTGTAGAGCAGGGTGAAGACGGCGAAGGCGCGGAGAGCGACGGCGCGGCTGCGGAAGATCCATTCGGCGTTGATGGAGAAGAGGAGGACGGTGGCGAGGCCGGCGATGAGGAAGGCGAGGTCGAAGCCCACGTGCTCGGCTAGCGAGAGGAGCAGGAGGTAGAAGATCGTTTGGGCGATTCCGACGAGCGCGTACTGGCCGGCGTGGACGCGTTTGCCGGTGGTGAGCTCGAAGAGAAAGTAGGTGAGAAACACAAGGCCGAGGAAGAGCGTGATGTATTTGGTGGCGCGCTCGGTGGAGCGGTAGGAGTCGGCGAGCGGAACGCCGAGGAGGCTGCGATGCGGCTGCGGTTGTTCGACGCTGACTGAGTTGGTGTCGATGTGGTGTTGTCCGGCACGGTCGGTGGCGAGGCTGTGCACGAAGAAGCCGGGGATGCTCATGAGGACGGCGAGGGCAAAGAGCAGGAAGAACTTTGCGCCAATTGAAAACGAACCGCGAGTGGGTGAGGGGTTGAGGATCGTCATTTTTTCTCCTTGAGAAGTAACTTTGTATTGAAAAGTTGGCGGGTAAAAATTTTAGGTCTTGATGGGCTTGAGATGGGGGGTTTCGGGGGATGCTTGCTGCTTGGCTGCTTTGGCGGCGTCCTTGATGACTTGTTCGAGGGTGTTGAGGTATTCGAGGTAGCGCTTGCGGCCGGTGGCGGTGATGCGGGTGATGGTCTGGGTGCGGGCGGATTCCTGATTCTTGTCGATGCGGACGAGGCCTTCTTCTTCGAGGACCTGGAGGTGGCGGGCGAGATTGCCGTCGGTGAGAGTGCAGAGCTTTTTGAGCTCGACGAAGCTGAGGCCTTTGGGGTGGGTGATGAGGGAAGTGAGGACCGAGAGGCGGGCGCGCTCGTGGATGACGCGGTCGAGACCATCGTAGGCGAAGCGGCCTTCGTTGGGGAAACGGGTGTCGTTGGGCTTAGTCTTCATCGGATACCTCCGGGGAGAAAATGTGGAGGATGAGGGCCATGAGGGTCTGGCCGATGGTGAAGGCGAAGGCCATGTGCCAGGGGCTGAGGGCGCGGGCGTCGGTGAGGGAGATGCAGAGCAGGCCGGTGGCGAGGTACCAGGCGCCGGCGGCGAGCATGGCGCGGGGCAAGAAGCGGCAGGAGGCGAAGATGCCGAGACTGTAGATGATCTGCCAGAGGCCGGAGAGCATCCAGACGGTGGACGGCGCGTGATGCGCGGAGATGAGAACGACGATAGTAAGTGCGGCGCCGGCGATGAAGGCGGGGGCGAACTGCTCGGCGGCCATGCGGATCATTTCGTTGGCGATGCCGGAGTGGATGCGGCGAGTGCGGGTGAGGGTCGATATAGCGATGATGGCGAGGGAGAGGAAGGCGGCGGCGGCCCAGACGGTGACGTAGCGCAGGGGGTGTGTGACGGGCGAAGGCACCCAGAGGGCCTGGGCGACGCCTGCGGCCGCGGCGAGGATGGCTGTGAGCGCGAGCGTGAGCGGGCCGAAGCCGCGAAAGGCCGTGTTCAAGGCCAGTTGGCGGCGGATGGTGCGGATGTCTCCGAGGGCTCGGTGGTAGTCATTCATGCTTTGTGATGCAAAGTTATGCTTTGTGGGGCAAAGTGTCAAGGCCGGGGTGGGGAGAGCGAAAAACTTGACGCTGAGTGCGC
Source organism: uncultured Acidobacteriota bacterium (assembly GCA_903873705.1). Lineage (GTDB taxonomy): Bacteria > Acidobacteriota > Terriglobia > Terriglobales > Acidobacteriaceae > Granulicella. The sequence continues at coordinate 797 of CAIQPK010000007.1, read as the reverse complement.
GAAGTTTAAACGCGAAGTTTCGCGAAGTGAAACAAGCAATGGCCGGTGGGAGTGCGGGTTCCTGCTGTCCAATGCAACAGCATCAGCTAATGCAGAGATCTCTCCACTACGGCCACAAAGTGGCGGCCTTCGGTCGAGATGACGAGGTTGGTTGGTGACGTAAAGCGAAAGGCGTCCGATTTGCATCGGACGCCTTTGGTGTTTGGCTTGCGGTGGGATCATAGACGGTGGATGAGGAGTTCGCGCTCGTAGATCATTTCCGGGGGGAGATGGTCGTGGAGCATGATGAAGAGCTCTTCGTGGCCGATGACTTCCTGCTTCCAGGCGGCGCGGTCTACCTTCTGGAGTTCTTCGAAGCGTTCCTTGGGGAAGTCGAGGCCCTTCCAGTTGATGTCTTCGTAGTAGGGTGTCCAGCCAATGGCGGTTTCCTTGCCGAGGGCGCGGCCGCGGACGCGGTCAACTACCCACTTGAGGACGCGCATGTTTTCGGAGTAGCCGGGCCAGATGAATTTACCTTTTTCGTCCTTGCGGAACCAATTGACGTGGAAGACGCGGGGCGTGGAGGAGAGGCTGCGCTGCATTTTGATCCAGTGGCGGAAGTAGTCTCCCATGTGATAGCCGCAGAAGGGCAGCATGGCCATGGGATCGCGGCGGACGGTGCCGACGGGAGCGCCGGCTGCGGCGGTGGTTTCAGAGCCCATGGTGGCTCCGGTGTAGACTCCACCGGACCAGTTGAAGGCCTGGTAGACGAGGGGCATGGTGGTGGGGCGGCGGCCGCCGATGATGAGGGCGGAGAT
>CAIQPK010000006.1 GCA_903873705.1 uncultured Acidobacteriota bacterium | reverse complement strand
CGCTTCCCACTTCTCCACACCCCCGACGGCGGCTGTCTGAAATCAGAAATAGCTGCGCTACACTAATCAATCTCGCTGGTACAAAAGATCGGGCAGAGCAGACTTCGTCAAACAGGTCAATCGCGGACCAGGCTCCAAGCAGGTGCGCGATACGGTCAGGTTACTGACGCCACCGCCGTTGCGCTAGCCGTGAGTCGATTGCAAGCACATTCGTCAGGAGGCCCCGCATGAACCGCGACGGGTCACCCGATCACCTCACTTGGGACGGCATGGTCGATTCCGAGGCCGAGGACCTAAAATCCGCGGCCATGGAACACAAGGCTGCCGAACAGGAAGCGATACGCAACTACTCCGGCGGACCGTTCGGCCAGTTCCCCGACCCCGGGATCGGCTCTGCCACACCCGCTGAGAGCACGATCGACGGACGCCGCCACGAGCGCATCCGTATGGCGGCACTGCGCGGCCATCAGCGCTGGCAGAATGGCTCACGGAAACGCAATGTTCGGGATTACTACGAGCCCAGCGACGACCCCACCAAGCTGAAATTCAAGCAGCCGCCCGGCATCATCCCAGCCGAAGTCCGCAAGAACCTGCAGGGCAACATCGTCCCACAGGTCTCGCCGGCCATGATGCACCAGCTCAACTGGACCGCGAATATCTTCCAGACATTCTGGCGCCTCATGATCTACGGATTCGCCGGACTTCGCTGGGGCAGCGGCATCATTCGCGACAAGCTTTATCGCCAGGACACCCTCGAACGTCGTGCCATCCGTTTGCGCGAAGCCATCGAGCGCCTCGGCGGAAGTGCCGTCAAAGTCGGTCAGCAGATGGCCATGCGCATCGACCTGCTGCCCTACGAGTACACCGTCGAACTCACCAAGATGCTCGACAAGATGACCACCTTCCCCACCGAGTACGCCATCGAACGGATCGAAGCCACCATGGGCAAACCGCTCATGGAAGTCTTCGACGCCTTCGATCCCGTACCCATCGGCTCGGCCTCGGTAGCCTGCGTATTTCAAGCCTTCCTCAAGAACGGTGATCGTGTCGCCGTAAAAGTCCGCCGTCCCGGCATCGGCCAGAAATTTGTAGCCGATTGCAACGCACTCGCCCTCGTTCTCCAGTTCCTCGAATTCTTCACCATCATCCGCCCCGGTCTCTCGCGCAATTTCGTCTACGAATTTCGCAGCTTGCTGTTAGAGGAACTCGATTTCAAGAAGGAGGCGCGCTACACCGAACTATTCAGCATGGGTGTGAAGGAGCACATGAAGCACATCAGCGCTCCGCGAATTTACTTCGAGCTATCGTCGCAGGACGTGATGGTGTCCGAGTTTGTCTCCGGCGTGTGGATGCGCGAATTGATCGTGGCCGTCGAGAGGAACGACACCCACGCGCTTGAGCTCCTGAGAGCAGAAGGTATTTATCCCGAACTCGTAGCCAAGCGCCTGCTTCGCACCAACCAGTTCGGCGTTTTTGAAAACATCCTCTTCCACGCCGACCCCCACCCCTCCAACGTCGTCATCCAGCGCAACAGCGACCTCGTCTTCATCGACTTCGGTTCATCCGGCGCCTACACCACCAAGGAGCGCAACAACTGGCGGCAGCTCTCCCTCTACCACGACCAGGAAGACATCGGCCGCATGGTGCAGGCCGCACTGGCCATCCTTGAGCCCCTCCCTCCCATCGATATCGACGAATTTTCCAAGCGCATCGAAGGCATCTTCTGGCAGGACCTCTACGCCTTCAAATCGAAGAACACGGAATGGTGGGAAAGAACGTCTGCCAAAATCTGGATTCGTTTCCTCGCGCTCGCTCGTGAATACAACATCCCGCTCAACCTCAACACCCTCAAAATGATCCGCTCCACGCTGATGTACGAAACCATCGCCGCGCGGCTCTATCCGGAGGTCGACGCCTACAAGGAACACCGCGTCTTCAACAACGCAGCGGGCAGGCGTGCGCGCAAACGCGTGCACAAAGCGGTCCTCAAGTTCCTCTTCAAGGGCCCCAGCGACGAAGCCTATCTCGCCATCGAACAGATTGCCGACATGGCTAATCGCACCACTTACCTCGCTCAGCGCTGGCTAGATTCTCCGCCCTTCCAGTTCAGCAACCTGGTCGACAAGGCGTCAAATGCCATCTCGATATTCCTGCGCGCCTTCCTGACCTTCTGGGTAACGACACTGGGATTAGCATTCGCCCTGGTCGGGTGGCACTTGATGCATCACGACACCAGGCTCGGCATCTGGCGCGCCTGCCTTCAGATCATCGGCTACACGCCGTACCAGTTCCTCGTCGGCGTCAACGTCTTCCTCGACATCCGCAAAGTCATGTTCCGATTCTTTGATAAGGACGTGAAGGGCCGCAACTCCTGATCGACACTCGATCTTCTCTACCGCAGCAGCGACGCGCGCGTAATCATGGTCTGAGCCAGGTCACCCGATGCTCCAGCATCGAACGCTGCCAGAAACCCTTGGCGGTCCGTACTTAGCAGTACCGCGGGGCTCTCGGCGGAAATCGTCACCATAGCATTGCGAGGCTGGCCGTTGATGATGCCCATCTCTCCGAAATACTCCCCCGGCCCCAGGCGCGCCAGTTCCTCGGAGCCACGCGTCACGATGGCGAACCCTTCCGCAATAACGTAGAAGCGGTCTGAGACGTCACCCTCCCGAATGACGGTCGCTCCGGCTCCCAGTTTCTCGGTCGAGAACTCCGGGAACAGACGCGTCAGTGCGTCGGCGGAAATGCCCGGCAGCGCAGCGCGCAACGCATTGTGAGCGGTGCGCTTGCGCGCAATCGCCGCCATCTCGCCAGCGACCAGGTCCGACTTCTCCACCAGGTCGAGAAATCGCTCCCGCGACAACTCCAGCACCTGCACGGACGGGCTCATCGCGGTCACCGTTGCCGTCCTCGGCACGTTCTGCAGCAGCCCAATCTCGCCGAAGTACTGGCCGGCGACAAGCTCCGCAACTTCGATGCCATCCTTGCTAACTGAAACAGTACCGCGCTCGACGATGAAGAACGCCTCGGCCGTATCGCCCTGCTTGACGATAATCTCGCCCTCTGCAAACACTCGGCTCGGAGCCGCCTCCAGCAGTGCGGCAACCTCGGGATCGTCCGCCCCCTCGAACGTGGCGGTAATGCCCTCTTCAAAGGGAGCAGTGTCGCATTCAACGCCCTGTCGACGACTCGCCGTCACGCCAAAGCCAGCATCCGGCGCCGGCAACGGACGCACCTTCTGTTTCAGCCGATAGCTGGCCGGCGTCATCTCCAGGTCGCACTCATGCAGGATGGTGGCGACCATCGTCACTGCCATCAACTCCGTCAGGCCCATTGCCGTACACGTACGATCACCCATGCCGAAAGGATGGAAGCCGCCCTTGCGATGTTCATTGCGGGGACTCATCATGCGTGTGTGATCGAACCGCATGGGATCGGCAAAGTACTGCTCTGAGAAACTCAGCGGGACCTGCGACAACACGGTAATGTCGCCGGCATTCACCTTCTTTCCCTGGAACACGTAAGCGCTGTCAGTGTAGTACGGCATGCCCTGCGACACCGGACGGAAGCGCAACGTCTCGTGATACACCGCGCACATCACTTCCATCCGGCGCACATCTGCCGCATCGCGAATGCCTTGCGAAAACGCGCGATCGGCCTCTTCGGTGAGCATGCGCTTCAGTTCGGGATCAATCAGTATCTGGTACAGCATGAAGCCGATCAGTCGCGCCATGTACGACACGCTACCCGCACAACCGTACATCGCATAACAAACAACCTGGTCATGCCGCAGCGGAACCCCTTCTTTATCGCGCAGGCTCAACAGGGTGTCAATAATCGTCTTCCTGGACCCCGGCACCGCCGTAGCGCTCTCAGCCTCGCGCACCATGTCGGAAATCAACCCGACCACCTTGTCACGCGACTTCTGATACCACGGGTTCTTCAGAGCAAGAAACGGGTAAACCTTCCCGCCAACGTTCATGTTGGTTTCGATGGTGGTCATCGCTTCCGCGAAGTGCGAGCGCAGCGAGTGCCCACACATCACCCGGCAATACTCCTCGAAGGCGATAGCATCGATCGCCTCCATTACGCCGATGGCTTTCCCCGCCGTCCACCGGCGCACTTCCTCCCGCACTACCTCAACAAAATCCGGCACGAAAGCCGAGGCCACCTCGCGCGAGTAGCCCAGTGCCAGCATCCGCCGCAACCGCAGATGCGTCGGGCCTGAAACGCTCATCATGAAATCGTCCGTGCCCAGTTCCACGCCGATAGCGTGAAAGATCTTCTCGCGCGACAAATGCTTATGCTGCAGCCCCTGCTGCATAAAGAGCTTGGCTTCGTCACCGCCGATGACGGTGTACCTGATCCAAAGCGCACGCAATCTGAAGACCGGCCCATACTTCCGGTAAGCGCGATTCAAAACGCGCGCAGGATCACTCAAAAACTCAAGCGTGCTTCCCAACAGCGGCCAGCCCTTTACCACTGGCGGGAGGGGTGCCTCCGCCAGCGGCGGTTCAGGTGAGCCCGAAATAAACGGGCACTTCCCTTCCTCCGGATTCATCGTCTCCGCCATCCGGCAACCATCCGCTCATACGCCCTGGCGATAACGGTCATGCGCTCTTCAGCCGCGCCTTGAACCCCAGCTCCTCGATGAACGCGACAATCTGCGTTTCGGAAATGAGATCGGCATCGAACTCCACCACGGCCACGCCGCCCGGGTAGGTCGACTTCGACCTGACAATCCCCTTCTCCTTCCCCAGCAAGGTGTCCAGCCCAACAGCACATGTGATGCAGGTAAACCCTGTCACCTGGTACGTCACCGTCTTATGCACACCAGCGACCGCCGTAGCCGGCACGAACACTGCCACTCCGGCAGTAACATTCTGGATAAACTTTCTGCGATCCATGTGCTCGCTCCCTTTCCTTACTGAGCTCTTCCCGCGCCAGCTTCGTATCGCCACGCCGCCTGGCTTTTTGCTCCATCGGAGAACCGCGTATCAGCGTAGTCGTCGAACGCAATCTTCTTATCCAGCACGCCCGTCTCCATCATCATGTCGCGGATTTCGTCGAAGTCGGCTCTCCGCGGCTCCAGCGGCGTGTACATTACGCGATCCATCGGATTCGTCAGCGCCCAGCGCAGCACAGCCGGCTTCTGGTTGTAGTAGAACCGCCCCACAAAATCGGCAGCATCCAGGCGATGCGGCTTGCCTTCATCCAGCCACAGCCCCGAGCGGGCAATGCCATCCACCAACTCCTGCACCACCTCTGGCCGCTTGTCGATCAAACTCTGCTGCACCACCAGGATGCACGACATGTAATCCGGCCAGTACTCACGCGCCTGAAACAACACACGGCCGTACCCGCCAATCTCTGCCTGCGACGGAAACGGTTCGCCCATCGCATACGCATCGATCGCTCCGGCCGCCAGCGCCGCTGGCGTGTCCGCAGGAGCCATCTCCACCATCTTGATCTCGCTCGGCTTGATGCCCCAAACCTTCATTGCCTTGAACAGCAACAGCCGTTCATCGGAAAACCGCGTAGGAATAGCGACCGTCTTGCCCCGCATATCGGCAAACGTCTTGATCGGTCCGTTCTTCTTCACCACCACCGCGCTGCCGTACCGATGCCCCAGGTACACCACCTTCACATTCACGCCCTGCGCCTTCAGCGCAATCGCCAGCGGCGCCACCACGAACGCGGCCTGCACCCGATTCGAAATCAGCGCTTCCTTGATCTCCGGGAACCCCTGGAACATGCGGGGCAGAAACACTTCTCCACCGTCAGAAAGTTTGGAAATGTAATCCGTCACTGGGCACGTCAACTGGCACGTTACCGGAAGGTACGCCACATTGATCTTGCGCTGCTCAGCCGGGCGATAGTCGTTGAGTACGCCGCCCCAATCGACGTTCAGCCACGCATGAGTCGCCGTGATCAACACCAGCCATGCGCTGCCAAAGAGCACCAGCTTGCCTCTAAGCGTCATCGCGGAACCCCCAACGAACCGAACTGATATTCCTCAACCGGCGAATGCACAGGTCGAGCACCAGGCCAATCACGCCGATCACCAGCATGGCTGCAACCACCAGATCATACCGTTTGCCCGAGTTGCGCGCATCGATGACCAGGTAGCCCAGTCCTGAGTCTACCGCGATCATCTCCGCCGCCACCACCACCATCCACGCAATCCCCAGCGCCAGCCGCAAGCCCACTATGATCTGCGGAAGCGCCGCAGGAAAGACCACGCGCATCAGCAACTGCGGTGCGCTCAGTCCAAAGTTACGCCCCGCACGCCGGTAGATCCCCGGCACGTTGGCCACCCCACTCACGCACGCCACGACGATCGGGAAAAATGCAGCCAGGAAAATCAGAAAAACTGCGGTCACATCCCCCACTCCAAACATGAGGATCGACACCGGGATCCACGCAATCGGACTGATAGGACGCAGCATCTGCAGCACGGGATTGACTACCTGGTTGGCAGCCGGATACCAGCCCAGCACCAGGCCCACCGGAACCCCGATCAGCGCCGCAGCACCGAATCCGAGGCCAACACGGCTGAGTGAGTCGCCAATATAGGCCCAAAGCAGCCCCTTCCTCGCCAGCTCCGCCAACCCTTTTTCCACCGCCACCGGCGATGGGAATACGGTTGTCCTGGTCCACGCCACGCTGCACTGCCACAGCGCCAAAAACAGCGCCATCACAAGGATTGGCCAGACCAGCTCTTCCCACTTTCGTGTGTCCGCGAAGGATTTCATACTTGATGGGCGATGCCGAGTTCTTCCAGAATCGCGTTCCTCAACTCCAGGTAACGCGGCGCGCTGATATCCCGAGGATGCTCGATGTCGATGACGAAAGTCTTCTGAATTTTCGCCGGTCGGTCGCTCATCACGGCTACGCGGTCAGCTAGTTGCACCGCTTCGTCAATATCGTGCGTCACGAAGATTACCGTGCTGCGCTCCTCGCGCCAGATCCGCAATAGCTCGCTGCGCATCCCCAGCCGGGTGATCGAATCCAATGCCCCAAAGGGCTCGTCCATCAGCAGCATATCCGGATTCACAGCCAGCGCCCGCGCCACCTCCAGCCGCTGCTTCATTCCCCCCGAGAGTTCGGCGGGATAGGCCTTTTCGAACCCCTTGAGGCCGACCAGATCGATGTAATGCGCTATGCGCCGCCGCCGCTCCTCGCCCGATAGACCGAAGAGACCAAAGTCAATGTTGCCCTCCACCGTCAGCCACGGAAAGACACTCCGCTCCTGAAAAACCAGGATCCGGCGCGGATCAGGCTTGCTCACCACTTCGCCGTCGATGCGGACCTCTCCGCTGGTCGGGGACAAGAACCCCGCGAACGTGCTCAGCAGGGTCGACTTGCCGCAACCGGATCGCCCCACGATACAGAGAAACTCGCCTTCACCCACCGCCAGATTGACGTCCTGCAAGACCGGCGTGCTCTTGCCGTCGCGCGTATAGGTCAGGTTCACATGTTCTGCAGACAACTTCGTCTCGGCCGGCATTAACCCTCGGAATAATCAAACTGGAATGAACGTATACCCCAATCGAGCAGCAACCCAATCACGCCGATGATCAACATTCCAGCGACCACCAGATCATACCGGTTGCCGGCATTGCGCGCATCGACGATAAGAAAGCCCAGCCCCGAGTTCACCGCGATCATCTCGGCCGCCACTACCACCAGCCAGGCCACGCCCAGTGTGATCCGCAGCCCTGTAACCAGTTGCGGCAGCACTGCCGGGAACAGCACACGATAGATCAGGCTGCCCGTTCCCATGCCAAGGTTGCGGCCGGCGTTCACATAAGCCGCGGGCACACGTTGAACGGCGTTGATGGTCGTCAAAAGCAGCGGAAAGAAGCAGCTGATAAAGATCAGAAAGACGGCGGAAACATCTCCCACGCCAAACCACAGAATAGCCATGGGAATCCACGCCAGCGGGGAGATAGGGCGCAAAATCTGGATCAGCGGATTCAGCGCCATCTCGCCGCGCGGGTACCACCCAATCGCCAGGCCAAGCGGTATCGCCAGAACCGCCGCGGCCATGAACCCCCAGGTCACGCGAAACAGAGAAGCCGTTACATACTTAAACAGCAAACCCTCGCGCACCAGGTACACCACTCCGCCCACTGCTCCCATCGGTCCCGGCAATAGGTGCGTGGAACTCCGGTTGACGGCCACCTGCCAGAGAACCAACAGGGCCAAAACGAAAATAATCGGTCGGAGCCGGACGGGCATGCTGAAATGTTAGCCCGTCATCGCCGGGATAACAACAGCCGAGCCGAGGGTGAACGTACGAGCCACTGCTCTGTCTGCCATCGGGTCAGCGACTCGCCGTGCCTACCAGGCGACAGCTCTCAGCCGAGTACACCGAATGCACGTCCGCACAAAGCGCCGACACCTGCGACCTGGCTTCTTCCGGCCGAAGCCGCTGTACCGCCACCGCCGAGTACCACCGCGCCTCATCTCGCTTCTTCCTGTCGCGGCTCTCTCTCACCGGCGCCAGCGTTTGGTACGCGGCGTCCTCTTGGTGTGCCAGCAACTGCGAGACCCCCATGTACAACCCCACCAGTTCGCTATGCGGATAGGTTCGCGCCAGCGGTGCAAAGCGTTGCACGGCAACGGAGTAATCGCCATGGTTATAAGCTTCGAAAGCCGGCAATAGCAACTCCGTTGACGGCTCATCCCCACCAGAACCACGTGTCTGCAGTGTTGTCGACGCATCGTTTGGCGGCGCCAGGGGACGCAGCGGTATCTCCAATGTCGCCATCATCGGCGGCGGAGCGCTTGCAGGCACCGCCGTCGGAGCAACTGTCGCAACCTCGCGCTGGTCCTGCCAGATATGCCGCACGCCAAACGCTACCGCTGCCAGCACCGCGGCAGCCGCAATCCCGCGCCACCACATCCCGCCGCTCTGCGACTGGCCAGCAATATCACCGCGCGCCCGTGCGAGTTGGCTCTCGATGCGCTGGTTCTCAGCCGGTGTCAACTCAGCCTGCGGCAGTGTCTTCATATCTTCCAGCAGCATCCGGCAGCATCCACAACCGGCCACATGCGCGGCAATCCGTTGAGAAGCGTCCTCAGGCAGCACGCCTTCATCGGCCGCCAGCAGCAGTTCCAGCGGAGGACACGATGCCGCGGGTTTGCCCATGGCCGCGTACAGTTCCTGCTCTTCCGCGTCAAAGTCCGGCATAGGCACTCCCTTCTTCCGCACCGGGCAGTGGACGTCCGGCCAGGTGCTGGCGCAGCAGTTGCAGCCCGTATTGGAGATGCCCCTTAACCTGCAACTCCGAAAGTCGCGTGTGTTTCGCAATCTCCGCGCGCGACATGCCCTGCGCAAAGCGCAGCGTAAGGCAGATGCGATGCACCGGCTTCAATGCCGCACAACCCGCCAGCAGGTCCGCCAGCGGATGCTCCGGCTCAGACCACTCCGACTCCTTCACCTCGGTAGCAAGCCAGTTTTCCTCGACGTAGTGATGCCGCCAGTAGTCGGCACTGCGCCGCTTGGCCACAGTGAAGAGCCACGCCGGCAATTGCTCAGGCGTCAGCTTCTCCCAACTCTGGTGGAGTGCTAAAAACACTTCGCTGGTCAACTCCTCGGCAACCTCGCGACGCGAGACAGCACGCAGGCAGACGCGAAAGACAGAGCCCGCATGGGCCTTGTAGATGTCGTCAAACCTCGTTGCAGTATTCATCGCGTCACGGCCCGAAAAGGAATAAGAAATTGCACAAGAAAACAAAACACTTACAGCCCTGGAACGTTTCGCTAGATGGCCGTTGCACAGACTGGGGCAATACCTGACGATTCTATCCTGTCTCTTCGCGGCAGTTCGATCCGCTTGATGCCCCGACGCAGGAAAGCCCGCGAGCGGAGCCTCGCGGGCCATAACCAGAGATAGACCGCCCATCAGGGACCCACGGTCACGGCCAACGGCGGTGTCACCGGGGTAGCCAGTCCGACGAACTTCGACACGCTGTCGTCACCGGCATTCGCCGTCCACACATTGCCGCTGGCATCGATGGCAATGCCCGCGGGCGCATTCAGCATCCCAAAGCCGCCTACCGGGCTGCCAATCCCCGGATGTACCAGCGTCAAGCTTCCCGCGCTCACCCCATTGCTCACCCACGCCGAACCCGATCCGTCCACCGCAACCGCCGTTGGCATAGTGATGCCACCACCCATAAAGGGCGTCGCCACGGTACTCGTTCCGTTGGCTCCCAGCAGGCTCACGGCGCCGTTACCATTGCCGGCTACAAAGGAGCGCCCCAAAGAGTCGATCGCAATGCCCGCAGGCCCAAGTAGAGCGTTGTCCGTAAATCCGCTTCCACTCAGCAGCGCCTGGCTTTTATCAAACTTCACCACGATCGAGGCGGTATTATCCGTCACCCATGCATTGCCCGCCGCGTCGATCGCTATCCCCGCCGGTCCCTGCAGCGTCCCGTTCGCCGTCAAAGGACTACCGCCCATCGGCACGCCAGCATTGCTCAACTCCGTTACGCTGCCATCACCGAAATTGGCCACCCACACATCGTTCTGGCCGTCGATGGCAATCCCCGTGGGCCCACTCACCGCGTTCGTAAATGCCGCACTACCCTGCACCGCACCGTTCACCACCGTCAGCTTGAAGACTGTGCTGAGCAGCGTATCGGCAAGCCACACATTTCCAGCCGTATCCACCGCAATACCCTGCGCGCCAAAGATCGTTCCGCCGCCGTCATAGCCGGTCGCTCCCGTCAGCAGCGTTCCCTGGCTGCTCATGCCGGTAACGCTTCCACCGCTCGCATTCGCCACCCACGCGTTTCCCGCAGCATCGATAGCGATGCCCGCCGGCCCGCTCAGTCCGCCCCCCGTAAACTTCAACATCATCGTCCAGTCGGCCGGTGTGCTGGACACCGACGGCGAGAACGGCGCAGAAGGTGTCGCCAGGTGATAGATCGTCGTCACGTTCTGCGCTGGCGAAGTCGCAATCTGCAGCACAGCGCCAATCGTATCCGTCGCCGCGTTGCCCACGGTTGGTTTGGTCGCCACAAACAGGGTTGGGCACGAGCCCGTTCCCGTTCCATCCGAGTTGATGCAGCTCGCAATGGAATTCGCCAGCGCGTTGATCGTGGTCGTCGGAACCGATTCGCCCGCAACGACATTCGGCCCCGGAGACATGCCCGTAGTCGTATTTGCCAGTGCCGAAACCGTACCGAACGCGTTCGCCAGCGCGCTCATCTTCGCCATAGGTGCGCCGATGTGAGCATAGTCAGACATGAACGGCGCCAGAGCGTACACGGACGCAACCGTCGTCACCTCGTCGACAAAAATGAACGTCTGCGCACCGATGCTGTTGCAAGGCCCCAGCGCCGCCATCATCGCGATCGCCTGGTTATCAGTGCCGCTGGCCAGGCCGGGATTACCGCCGGTCGCCACCAGGTACAGCAACGGATTGGTCCCATAGGTCGCGGTGTTGTCTGTGCAGTTCCACTGCCCTGTAATGTTGAATCCGCCATCGACCCCGGTGCGAACCGTCTGCGCAATCAGAGGCGTAGCCGCTGACTTGCTACCGTTATTCCCGACGGCATAGAGCTGAATCAGCGCGCCCGTAACCGGCTGCTGTCCGCCCTGCACGCGACCCATGGCAGCGCCGAGGACTGCGCCGTTGCCCGTTACACTTCCGTTCCCGCTGCCCGCGGGAGCAATCCCGCAACCACTCAGCAAACCGGCCAGTATCAGTAGCGCCGAAGCAGCAGCGAGGCGCAGGTTGAAGCGATTCTTGTTCATCATGGCGTCACCGTGAAGGAGCGGCTAACCGGCGTGGCCGGGTCGAAAGTCGTATTGCCGGGCTGCGACGCGGTCACCGTCACCAGGCCCGCTCCGGTCAAGTGCAACGCACCTTTGCCGGTTATCGTCGCCGGTCCGGAGACGGTGTACGTGATCGCCAGCGTCGACGTGCTGTGCGCTGAAAGCGTCAGGTTGTTCAGAGTGAGTGGCAGATGGCTGGGGAAGGCTGCAAAGGTGATCGTCTGCGCAACATGCCCGCTGATCGTTATCGCGCCCGGCAGCAATGAGAACGCGTAGTTAGGCGAAGCCAGTGTCCCCACTCCGATGCTGATCGGATACGTTCCCGCCGGTGAATTCAGCGTCGCGGCTGTACTTAGTGCAGGCGCGCCCCCGATCACCGGCGGCGTATCGCCATGTACAAAGCCGCTCAGCATATACGTCAATGCCGGGTTCAGCTGTTCGAACGCTCGCGACACGCTCACCGCAGTCACCGTCAGGATGGCCGGCAACACGTTGAACGTCCGCGTCACCGCCGGCGCCTCTTCGAAGTCCGTGCTGCCCGCCTGCGTATAGGTGAGCACCACCGTCCCCGAGCCCGTCAGATCAAGCGTTCGATTCGTCAGCACCGCCGGGCCCGAAGACACCGCCACACTCACCGGCAGTCCAGAGGTCGACGTCGCCAGGCCAATACTGAAAGCGGTATCCCCATAGCTGTGATCGCTGAATGTCGGCGCATTGATCGATTGCGACACCTTGCCCACGCTATTGTTCACAGCGTCATTGATGGTCACCGTTTCAATGATCGAAAGACTCAGACTCGGCATCTCCACGGTCGTATCGCTCACGTGGACCACTTCCTGAATCCCCAGCACCAATCCCAGTAGTGGCGTCTCCGTGTCCGTGGTGTGCACCGTCTCCTGGATACTCAACTTCAGCATCGGCAGCGTCAGTACCGAATCATTCACGCTCACCGTCTCGTTCAGATTCAGACTCACGAGCGCCGGCAGCACCGTCAGCGAATAAGACTTGTCGATAGCCTCACCCAGCGCATCCATGGCGTACACCGTAAAGGCATAGGTGCCCACCGTCGCCAGCTTCCCGCTCAGATCAAGCTCGGCTCCGTTCACGGTCGTATTCAAATCGGGAGGAAAGCTCCCCGCAGTCTCGATGTGGATGGCTCCAAACCCGCCGCTCGCAGTAATGGCACTGCTGTAGTTCTGACCGGCAACAACGTTCGGAAGCGTGTCCGGTCCAATCGCCAGCGGCGCCATCGCACCGCCAACCAGGTAAACCGGTAGCGTGTCGTTGAAGCTGGCATTCGTCGGATGTTGCGCCATCACATCGATCTCGCCCGCCACAAAGCCGGCTGCCTGCGGCCCAAAGGCCACCGTGAAGGCGCAATGCGCACCCCCTGCCAAGCTGGCCGCACACGGCGCGGAGCCGCTGTTGTTCAGCACATAGTTGTTCGAGGTCGTCATATTGGCCGCCGCCACACTCACCACGGTCAACGGCGCATTGCCAATGTTCGCAAGCTCCAGCGTCAGCGGTGACGACGTGTTCCCTGGTGCCTGAGCAGCATACCGCAGTTCCGCAGGAGCGGTAGAAACCCGCCGCACTACGTTGTTTCCCGTATCCGTGACATAAAGATTCTGTTGGGTATCGAATGCCAGCCCCATCGGCCCATTCATCCGCGTACTCGTCGCCGGCGAAACCCCGGCCGTATAGCTGCCCGCGTCCTTCGCTTCACCCGCTACCGTTTCAATGACGCCGTCGCTGGCTTGCACCTTGCGCACCACGCCAGCTTCCGTATCGACAATATAAAGATCGCCACCTGGGCTCACCGCCAGACCCGCTGGCGTCTTCAGAGTCGCCGCAGTCGCTACGCCGCCGTCGCCTGTATTTCCGGCCACACCCGTGCCCACCACCACGCTGACCACGTTGCCCGCAATCATCCGCACCGCATGGTTTCCCGCATCCGACACAAATAGATCGCCCGCGCCATCGATCGCCACTCCCGTCGGTCCATTGAAGTGAGCGACATGAACACCCACCGTGCTGCTGTCCGTTCCCGCTTGCGAGCTGCTTCCAGCAAACGTCGAAATCACTCCCGTCAACGGATCCACCCGCCGGATACGCTGGTTCCCGCTGTCCGCGATGTACAGCACACCACTGCCATCAACCACCAGGCCCTGCGGATTGTTCAATTGCCCCGCCGTCGCGGCAACGCCATCGCTGAAACCCGCCGTGTAGTTTCCCGCAACCGTCGTAATCGTCTTGCTCGCACTCATCGTTACGCGCCGCACCACGTTGCTGCCCGACTCCGCAATGTACAAATTGCCCGCAGAGTCCACAGCAACATACGTCGGCTGCACGAGCATCGCGCTGGTGGCCGCTCCGCCGTCCCCAGCCAACCCGGCACGCGACCCGCCGCCAGCCACCGTAGTCACGTTCCCGAACGCGTCCAGCATCCGCACGACGTTGTTTCCCGTATCGGAGAAAAAGATGTTGCCAAAACTATCGGCAGCCACACCCGTAGGCGCACTCACTCCGGCATCCGCGGCAACGTCGCCATCCCCGCTGTAAGCCGCCACGCTCGGCCCCAGGCCGGCAACAATGGAGACCGCTCCCGGCGTCATCGCCGCCTGCGCAAAGTACCCCGTTCCAGTGAGACCCACTGCGAAAGAGTTGCCGCCGGCGTCAATCACCATCAGGCTGCCATGGCGTAACCCGGGCCCCTGCGGACGAAAGCGAACCAGCACGGAGCACGTTGTACCCGCAGCGTTCACCGTCGATCCGTCTACCTTGCATCCGGTCTGCTGCACAAACGTAAAGTCTGGCGCGCCCTTGAACCCCTGCGCGATCGCAATCGTCTTGATCGCGACAGCACCACTCAACTGCACGGCGACGGTTTGCGTTTGTGCGCTGTTGTCCCCGCTCGCCGCAAAGATTACCGGTGCCGCGGAGAACGGCGCCGTCTGTGCACGGGCCGGCGTCAGCACGAGCGACAGCCCGCCGACCACCGCCGCCACCTGTGCCAGGTGAACGCACCTCCGAATTGTCCCAGCGGTTTGGCTGGTCGCCACTCGCCCGCTCAACATGATGCCCTCTTTGCGTTAGTACCGTTATGAGTTTCGTTCACTGCCTCAAGCGCCGACTGCACATTGCTCCCGCCCGCACTAAGAGAAGCTCAGCGTCACCGAGATCGCCAGCGTCTGCCCCGCTGCCATCGAAAGCGGTGCGATGTTGGTTCCGGTGAAAGGATAGGAAGCAAGCGAATAGCCGGCATTCTGCGCGGAAATTCCGGTGGCGGCATGGCAATCCCTCGGAGTCACCGGCAGCGGTGCAGAATTCCCCGAGATCGAGCACGTCTCCACAGCAGTTGCCACCGTGGTAATCGTCTGCGCGGCACTTGGCGTGAATTGGCCAGTCAAGGCAAGTGTGGCAACGCCGTTGTTGTTGATGACCAGGGTTTCCGTTGCGTTCGGAAGGCACGTCGACCCGCAGCCGCTCGCGCTGGCCGATCCCGAAACATACATCGTTTGAGAGAAGCTGTTGCCGCTCGCCACGATCTCGATATCGGAAGCAACAAACGATCCGTTCAGCAACCGCGCCAGGATCAAACCACCGAAAGTAGGGTCGAGCGAGTTCTGGAAATCGCGATGCTCCACAATCTTTCCGTCTTTATCCTTGACGTCGATGATCCAGTGGCCGTGTACCTTGATGCCTTCCAGTCCAGGCTTCGCCGGAACCGTCGCCGTCTCGTCTTCCGTCTCAACCACGGTCTTCACAGCCACGGAAGTCGTCGTCACCGCGGGCGCGGCGGACTGTTGGGCCACTCCGGGCAACGCAGCAGCGCTGGTGGCGAGTGCCAGCAGGCCGGTAATAGCCAGGTTCTTCATCATTTCCGACATTGTCTTCATCTCCATGCTCACCGCGGGTTTCCCTGCGTGGACTCTTGTTGCGTTGCTAACCTGTAATCGCGTCGACCGCCGTTAAGGAATAACGGCACAACATATTTTTTCCGCCCGCTCACCACCGATCGAACGTGAGAAGCCCGCCATACATCGCCTGACCCACATGAATCGGGCGAGCATTACCCTGCGGTGTCGTCGCCGGCGTCGTCGTGATCGTCAGCACCGCGCCCTGCTGTGCGCCGCCGGAAAAATTCACCGCTGGCGGCGAGAACGTGCACGTCGCGTAACTCGGCAACGTGCCGCAACTCAGCTGGACCGAACCCGCAACGTTATTCAAGGGAATCAGGTTCAGTGACAGCACTGCTGACTCGCCACGATGGATCACCAGCGGCAGACCATCCACCGTAACCGTGTAGTCGAACGAGAGTCCTCCCCCACCACCGCCACCCGTAACGGTGACCGTCACGCCCGTCGAGGTCGAGCTCCCAAAGCTGCCGCTGCCCCCGAACATCGCCGTAATGCTGTGCGTTCCGGCACCGAGTCCAGTCGCAGTGAACGTCGCCACACCCGATCCATTCACGGCGCCCGTACCCATCACCGCGGTGCCGTCGTAGAAGGTCACCGAGCCTGCAACCACTACCGACGCATCCGCTGGATTTGTCACCGTAGCGGTAAGGGTCACCGAGGACCCCAAACTGATGCTGCTCTGATCGGCCACCAGCATCGTCTGCGTGCCCGTACCGTTGATCACCACCTGCTGCGGGTCAGAGGTGCTCGATGCGTAGGTGCCATCACCGCCATACACCGCCGTAATGTTATGCGTCCCCACACTCAGCGTGGTGTCGTAGATGTAGGCATAGCCGCTGCCAATATCCGCGCTACCCACCAGCGTTGAGCCGTCATAGAACGAGACCGTCCCCGCCGCCGGAGCAAAGTTCCCCGACACCTGCGCAAAGAACAGCACGGAATCGCCAACATTGCCCGTGTTTTCCGAAACAATCAGTGATGTCGTGGTCGCCGCAGGATTCGTGTTGGTCTTCAAGTCGATCGCCGGCGTTGTTCCGGCGTTCGAGTTGAACGTGACCTGCCCAACATACACACCCGTAGCTGGCCGATAGCGCACGGTCAAAATGCAACTCGCACCCGGTGCCAGGCCGGCGGCAAAGTTGCATCCGTTCGTTCCCTCCGTGCTCACCAGGTAGTCGCCCGTCACGTTGTACGGCGTAGCGCCAAACGTCACAACCTCATCGCCCGGGTTGTACATCGTTATCGTCTGCGAAGGCCCCGTGCCTCCCGCAGCCACCTGCCCGAAGATCAGCGCGCCATGCGGCCCTGCTCGCAGAATCGTCTGGTTGTACGTATCCGTCACCAGCACATTGCCCGCTGGATCGACCGCAACACCGCTCGGCGACACCAGTGTGATCTGGTTCGCAGGCGCTCCCGCAGGATCGTAGTGGTAGTAGTTGGTGGCCCGCGACTGCGCGATGCCCATCACTGTCGTAAGTAACCCCGCCGGATCCACCTTCCGGATCAGGCTAGCCCCTTCTTCCGCGATATACAGGTTCCCCGCAACGTCGAAAGCCAGTTGCTCGGGCCGGTTCAAGCTGGTTGATGTGGCCGCCACATTGTCGGTCGCGCCAAAGGCGTAGTTGCCGCCGGCGTAAGTCTGCAGGTTGCCGCTGCTGTCGATCTTCCGCACGATCCCGTAATCCATGTCGGAGAAGTACACCGACCCCGCGCCGTCCACCGCCACGCCCATCGGATGTTTCAGCGCCGTGCTCGTAGCCGGTTGTCCGGCCACGGGATTTCCGGGAGCAGTGAACCCAAAGTGTCCGGCAATCGTTGTCATCTGCCCGCTGGTATCCACTTTCCGCACCAGGCTGTTGCCGGAGTCGGCGATGTACAAATTGCCTGCCGCATCCAACGCCAGCGCATAAGGATGCGAAAGCGAAAGCGTTGTTGCTGCCCCCGAGTCGCCGTTATAGCTGGAGCTGTTGGAGTGATTGCCAGCATAGGTGGAAATCACTCCCGTTGCCGCCGTCACCTTGCGCACCACATTGTTCGAGTAGTCCGCAATAAACAGGTCGCCCAGGCCGTTCACCGCCACCGCGCTCGGGTTCGTCAGGAACGCATTGGTTGCCGGACCACCGTCTCCGCCAAAGCGTGTTGAATTGACATTGCCCGCATACGGTATGCCGGCAACCGTGGAGATCGTGCCATCCAGCGCCACCTTGCGGATCACATTGTTCGTCTCGTCTGCAATGTAGATGTTGCCCGCACCGTCCGTAGTCACTCCGGAAGGTGCCTGTAACCGGGCCAGCGTGGCCGGTCCGCCGTCTCCGCCAAACCCGCCATGCAGATCGTCCGAAGGCACACCCGCAACCGTAAACGTCGACGCTGGAGAGAACTGCAGCAGCGCCCCATGCACCTGCAGCGCCAACACATTCGAAATAGCGCTACCGTACTGACCATCGCCCGCAAACGCCGCACTCAACGTATGCTTGCCCGGCAGAGGAGCATTGATCGTCGTGGACGCGCTACCACTCTGCAGCTTCGCCGTCGCCGTCACTGAGCCGTCCAACAGAAATTGCACCGACCCGATCCCACTCCCACTGGCGCCGCCCACGGCAGCAGTCAGCACCACCGATGCGTTCGCCTCTGCCACGGCCGTTGAACTCGTCAGCGTCACCGTCGCAACCTTCGGCGCAACGTAAATGTCGACGCCGCTCGCCTCGCTGTCCGCGTAAGCGCTGTCACCGCTGTAGTCCGCAATGATGAAGTGATCTCCAGGCGTAAGCCCCGCGAGCACGGTAGCAGCATTGCCCGAACCATCCAGTTGGACCGTTGCAAGAACCGCACCGCTGTTCTGATCGGTAAACGTCACGCTCCCCGTCGGCACAGGCGACGTCCCTTGGGCCGGCGTAACTGTCGCAGTAGCCGTCGCCGTGTCGCCCACGGTAATGCTCGCCGGTGTAATCGTCAGCACCGTGTCCGACGGAGGACGGATACCTGTCCCGGTCAACGCCACAGTCTGCATCCCATCCACAGCTGAATCGGAGAACGTCAGCGTGCTGGCATAGTCTCCGACATGTCCCGGACTGAACGTGACCGTCACGCTGCAATACGCTCCCGGCGCGATGCTTACGTTCACTCCGCAACCGTTCACTGCCGCCGGAGCGACAGAAAACGCCGGGTCCGTCACCTGGTAGCCACCACCCGTGAAGGTCAGCAGCGCGTCGCCAAAGTTTTGCAGCGTCAATATCTGCGACGTGCTCGAATGCAACACCTGCGACCCAAACGCCAGCGAAGCACCCGGCCCCACCTTCAGAATCTTCCCGTAGATCAGCGCTTCCACATAGATCGACCCAGACGGATCTACCGCCAGGCCCGAAGTCTCATACAACACGGCGCCCGTAGCCGGTCCGCCATAGCCGCGATCCAGCCCACCGTCATAGAAAACCTTGCGCCCCGCCACGGTCGAAATCGTGCCATCCAGCGACACCTTCCGCACTTCGCCGTTACTCGAATCAGAGATATAGAGCTGTCCCAGCGAATCAACGGCAATCGCAATCGGATTAGTGATCATCGCAGAAAGCGCACTGCCGCCATCACCCGAGTAACCCGGCGACCCCGGAATGCCCGCCACCGTGCTCACTATGTCGGTCCCAATCGTCCACTTGCGAATCACATAGTTGTTGGCATCGGAAATAAGCAGGTTCCCCTGCAGATCGAACGCCAGCCCCGCGGGCCGTGCCAGCTGCGTCTGTACGCCATGCTGCCCGTCGCCGTTGAACGACGCCCCTAGGCTTTGCACGCCCACAACCGTCGTCATCGTTCCGTCGGCTGCGTTCACCTTGCGTACGACATTGTTAGAGGTGTCGGCGATATAGACATTACCCGACGCATCGACAGCCACACCATTCGGCCGATTCAGCAACCCTCCTGCAGCCACACTTCCATCCGCGCTGTAACCCCGCGTACCCACCGTCCCCGCGATCAACGTCAACTGCCCCGCAGCGTCGAGCTTATAAACCACGTCGCCGTCCTGGTCCACGATGTACAGCTCATCGTTCGGCCCGATCGCCAGCGCCGTCGGCTTGCTCAGCGTCACCTGCGTCCCCGGCTGCGACGCCCGCGGCAACAGCGTGGCGCGCGCCTGCACTCCCGATTGCGCTTCGCCGTTCACCGGACCCAGAACCATGGTTGCCACCCCGGCAACCGTCGTGATGGTCTGATCCAACGCACTGATCCTGCGAACAATATGGTTCGATTCGTCCGACTCATAAATATTGCCCTTGGAGTCGATCGCCAGCCCAACAGTCTGCCCCAAGGTGGCGTCGGTCGCGGCAACGCCATCCGTAAACGCGTCCGAAGTCGGGTCGTCGGTATTCGTCCCGCCGGCAATCACGTTGATGATCTCGGGCACAAACCGCACCCGCGCCTGCGGCGTCCCGTTCCCGCGTGGCGACACCTTCGCGTGGCCTGTGATCGTCTGCGCGCCCGCAGCCACGCCCGCAGCTATGCCAAGCCATACAGCCACTCTCATCAGCGCTTTCGTCGTTCTCACCACGCTCGGCCTGTTCATCATCTTGATGCGACTCCTTCGCGGACACACAACCGCTGCTGCCCCACTCACAGGGCATTGCGAGACGGCGTTGCGCCATCCTTATCGGTCTTGTCTCTTAGGAATCGTTCCTGCGGAGCTTTCGGAATAAACCGCAGGCATTTTTTTCGGGGCGTCCGCGTTCAACCTGCTGATCGCCACAAAAGGTTGCCCAACACCGGGACACCATTTTTTTCGCGGGGATGCTTTCGCAGCACACCCGCAGGGCATCGTACCCAGTGAAGAATCGTGCGGAGGCATGGTTCGCGAATGCCACACACTCGAACCGCAATACAGGAGAAACCCATGAACGCACTTTCCCGAATCTGTGCAGCTGCAGCCACGCTGACGCTGAGCGCCACGATGATGTTGGCTCAGCAATCGACCACGTCTACAACGACGACCACGCAGCCCGACAAGCACACCACCACCCAGTCCACCAGCTCAACCACGACCACCGCGCCAGACCCGTACACCGGCCAGGGCACGCAGACTGCCGCCGCTTCAACCACCACCATGCAGACCAAGAGCAAGCATAAACATCACAAGAACACGACGACGACCTCCACCGTCACCGCCACCTCTCCCCAGTAACACCAGGTCTTAAACGCAGAATGCCGGCCTTGGTGGCCGGCATTCTGCTTTGAGCACCGCTACTTCTTGACGAACTTAAGTATGTTCTTACCAAAGCTCTCCGAAACATAGATCGTCTTGCCGTCCTCGCTCACCGTAATGCCATGCGGATTATCCAATCCATGGATCGTCTCCAGCACGGTGCCATCAGTCTTCCCGATGATCATCTGATTTTGCGGAGCGCCATCCGCCACATACATCGTGTCGTTCTTATCAAACGCCACGGATACCGGCTCTCCGAACTGCGCAAACTGCGCCATGAACTTGCCGTCCTGATCGAACTCCTGCAGCCGCTTGTTACCCCGGTCCGCCACCCACACATGGCCTTGGTGATCGATAGCGATGTTGTGCGGCGTATTGAACTGCCCTTCGCCCGGCCCCTTGCTTCCCCATGCCTTGATGAACTTCCCGTCCTTCGAGAGCTTCACCACTCGCGAATTCCCGCCCTCGCCATCCGAGATGAAGAGGTCCCCATTGGCAGCCACCGCAACGTCCGACACACCATTGAACATGTCCTGCGACGTCATGTCACCCGCCATGTTCTTCATCCCGAGCGTCATGATCAGCTTGCCGTTCGCGTCGAACTTGAATGCCTGCTGCACCTTTCTATCCGTTGCCCACACCGTGCCGTCCGGCATCGCCATCAGTCCATGCGCATACATCATGGAGTCGTCGCCAAACGTCCGGACGTACTTCCCCTTCCCGTCAAACATCATGATCGACGACGGCTCAGCACGCACAAACCCGTAAACATTGCCCTTCGCATCAACCCCCACCGCGGACATCACCCCCCACGGCTTGCCGTCCGGCAGCTGCGCCCAGTCCTTCACAAGCGTGTAACTGCTGGCGTCCTGGCCGGCCGTCACCGGAACCGGGTGGATCAGCGTTCCCATCCACGCCACCGCACACACGGCAGCCACAACACCAGCAGTCTTACGCATCATCGTTCTCCAGGTTGAGTTATTTCGCAGCCAACGAGGGTGAAGCCGGGGCTGGAACCAGTCCCTTGAAAACAAACTTCTGCACCCGGCGGCCGTCTTCAACCTCCGAAGTATACAGATTGCCCTTTTCATCCGTCGTCATGTGATGCAGCACATCAAACTCACCCGGAGCAATACCCAGGCGGCCAAACGACTCCAACGGCTCCAGCGTCTTGCGGTCGTATACCCAGATGCGTCCCGGGCTCCGGCTCGCAACATAAAGAAACCGCTGTTCCGGGTCGGCCGAGAACGCCACGCTGGCCGCCGTCTGCCCATTGCCGCAACCCTGTCCGGCAACCTCGCACCAGCGGTCAATCCAGATTTGGTTGATGTACTTGCCGTCGGTCGTGAACACCTGCACTCGCTTGCCGCCGCGGTCGGCCGCATACACCAGCCCGTCGTTCGACACCTTCACACCGTGGATCGTGCTGAACTGCGGATCGCCGGGGTCGGCGTCAGTAAAGTCCGTCGCCAGCTTCCGGTTCGGATCTTGATTGGCTTGTCTCTCCGACTGCGCGTTTCCGCTCTTCGGTGCATCGTCCTGCGGCGGCTTGCCATACGCCCCCCACATCCGCTTGTACGCGCCGGTGTCGGCGTCGAAGACGATGATGCGGTGATTGCCGTAACCATCGGCAACGAACAACTCATTCGTCTTGGGATAGACGAAGACGTCGGCTGGCTTGAAGAACTGGTCCGTATCCGCATTGCTCTTCTTCGGCCGCGACTTGCCGATCTGCATCACGAACGTGCCATCCTTCTTGAACTTGAAAATCTCATCATCCGAGCCCTGTCCGCCGATCCAGACAAAGCCCTTGTAATCGATGTAAATCCCATGCTCCGACGACGGCCAGTCGTACCCCGGCTTCGGTCCGCCCCAGCCCTGTATATAGTTACCCGCCTGGTCGAACTCCATCACCGGCGGCCCACTCTTCACGCCCGGCTTCACGTTCCGATACCGCTGCAAAATCCAGATATGGTTCGTCTGCGGATCGCTTGCCGCACTGGCTACCTGCCCCAGCGTCCAGCCATTAGGAATATGCGGCCAGGACGCATCCACCTCAAACTTGGGAGCCATCTTTCGACTGGCCCCTTTCATCGCTGGCTTAGCAGACTTAGGAGCCGCGGGAGCCTGGGCTAGCGCCCCGGCCAAAAGAGTAGCGGAGACCGTCACAACCGCTAGCGTGACGCCAATCATCTTCGTGCTGTTCATCAATCTGTTCCTCCAGATACGCTGCGTAAAGAAGTATACGCAGAGGTTATAGAGCTAAGGGACGTCCAAATTTGGCCAGGTTCTGTATCGGCTCGGCGATATCCTTGACCGCCCGCAAGTTTGCCCATTGCGCCAGCCCGCGCTCACTCTGCGCCTTGTCAATCTGTATGAACTCACAGATGCGCCGATACTTGGCCACAATGTCCTCAGCCGTCATCGCAGCGCCGGCATTCAACCCCGGCCGATTGTTCACCGTCTCCTTCACCAGCTGCTCGCCTGTCTTGTTGTGCACGGTCATCTTGGTCTGGCCGTACGCGTACTCCGTATTGGCAGAGACCGTCATCTTCTGCATCAGCGCCCGCGCTGCCGGGTCCGTTATCTTGTCATGCGTAAACGAGTCGACATAAACGTCCCCATCCAGCAGCGCCCGAGCCACTTCATACGGCATACTGTGGTCCGCCGTTTCCCGGTTCAGCGGATCGAACTTCGGAGGGTCAGCAATTTCCAGCCAGCCCGAATAAGACATTTCAATGTGAATCGCCGCAATGTCCTCCGGCTTCACCCACGCCCTCACCGTCGGCAGAATATCCTCATGTGTCGCCTGCGTATATCCCTCCGCCGGGCGCCGCTTGATAAACCCGGTCAAACCCACCGTCGTCAGCGGCGCGGGCGGCAGGCGAAGTTGCTTGTACGGCCCCGTAAGTCTGTCCCATATGCCATCACGACCCTCGAAAGGTCGCGATGGTCCCGTCATCCCCTCCTTCGCGGCCAGCGTGCAATAAACACCGATCCGCGCCGCATCCGCCGTCGAACAGCCCTTCTGCATCGACAGCGTATTAGACCGGTCCACACGGATCGGCACATGCAGCGTCAGCGCCAGCGAAATCGCATTCGCCAGCTGGTCCTGGTTCAACCCCAGAAGCTTGCCCACGCCCGCCGCAACCCCGGCCGTGTAATAAAACCCCGCGTCCAGTCCCTCCGAGTTACCGCCCGCTCCACCCAGCGCCTGGTCAATCTGGTAAGCCACCACGATCGCCGTCATGGTCTGCAATCCGGTCGCATGGATCGCCTCCGCAATAGCCAGCACGCCCCCGATCATGTCGCTGTTGTGATCGTTGAAGTCAGTATGGCGAATCATGCTGCTGTTGGCATACGCAGCCAGCTCCGGCGTGGTCACAATGCCGTAGCCCAGCACCGTGCTCTTCATATCGCTGCGAGTCGTGCGCGCCAGCCGCGCACATATCCGCGCCGGCTCTGACTCGAAGCCTGAGACCAGCGACGCAATCGTATCCACCATCGTGTTGTTGCACGCATCGATCAGCTTCGGAGTCAGGTCAGCCTCGGTAAATCCGGCGATGTACTCCACCAGCCGCTTGCTGGTGTCATCCATCGGCCCGTTGCCGGAAGCTCGGCCCGAGTCGTTCTTCCACCCATACCGTGTCGTCATCTCGACGCCGGCGTATCGCTCCCGCTCCGTCCATGCCGCAGGGTTGTACCGCGGCCCCTGCCCTGCGGCAGCCGCTCGTGTCCCCTCCTGCGCCTCCAGCGGAGACCCCAGCGCCTGGCTCACCACCAGCCCAGCCCCCACACCCATCTTCATAAAGTCACGCCGCCCAAAGCCGGTCGTAGCCGTCTGAACATGCGATTCGCCTTGATCTGTTTCTTTCATGGTGCTCTCCTTCCGCAGTACTCCAGAAGCAAACAAGAAAAAGGCGAGCTCTGTGGATACAGAACTCGCCCTTCCCTTCAGGTCGATTTAGAAGCTGACCTTGACACCAATCCTCAGCAGGGTCGGAGACAAGACGTAAGCGATACGGTTCGCGCTCGCATTGTTCTGATTCGGCGTCATACCCAGGATCGTGTTCGAGTTGAAGATGTTGTACGCATCCAGAGAACCCTGGACCTTCAGCCGCTCCTTGATCGTGAACGTCTTGTCGATGCGCGCATTCGCGTTTTGCACGTTCGCCAGGCGTTGGCTGCCGGGCTTGGCAACGAGTACCGCCACGCCCGCGCTTCCGTTACCACGCGACCCAATATTGATAGCACTCAGGTACGGATAACCCTGCGAGATATCGTCCACCGCGGACAGACCGATCCCCCACCACGGCAGCTTGTAGGACCCGCCAAACTTAGCGTTCCAGCGAGCATTCACAGCGATCTGGATCGGGAATCCACCACCCGGCGAGGCCGTCGGTGAGTACTGCGATCCATTCAGGGTGTCGATGTTAGTCGGATCCTGGTACGAATCCGGCGCCGTGTAGAACTGGCGGTTGCTCTGCACCGTAAAGTTACCGTCAAACGACCACCGCTTAGCAAGCTGCTTGCGAATGACCACCGAAACACCTTGGTACGTCCGGTGATAGTCGGGCTCGTTAGTAACGGTGTAAGCCGTCGGCAGTGTCTTGGTCGGCGTGTAATACGTCACAGCCGGGCACTGCGTCGGGTACTCCGGTGCCGTGGTTGTCGGGCAGGCCAGCGATGCAGCCGTCAGCGTTGTCGTTGTCGTTGTGCCGGTCGTCGAGTTAGGCACCACGCACGGGCTGGCCGATCCGGGGATCGTAGTGCAAGGCTGGAAGTCGGCCGAGGTGATCCCGTTCAGCTGGTTCCAGATGAAGTGGTCGAAGTAGCGGTAGGTGTACGTCACCGTTACGCCAAAGCCCTGGCCAAGCTGCTTGCTGAGGCCGCCGGTAAACTCCGTCGTCCGCGGAGCCTTGACGCCGGGGTCCACCTTGTTGGGATTAGCTGAAGCACCGGTCGGATCGGCCGGGTTGTAGTTGTTCGCGCTGCTGCGGCGAGTGCGCAGGTCAACGCCGCTCATAAGCGGATTGCCGTTCGCATCAACCGCGCCATTCCAGTTGTACTGGACTGACTGCTGCGCCGTACCGGCACCAATAGTGTTGTAGACGTCGGAGAGTTGACCGGCGGTGCGTTGATCGTAGTACTGGTCGAAGCTCGCCTTCAGAACAGTGGTGCCACGGCCCAGCAGGTCATAGGTCACGCCGATACGCGGCGCAAACGTATTCCAACCCACACCATCCTGCGCACCAGCATAAGTCGCCGCAGGCAGTGCCGTGAACGGAACGCCCGAGCAGGGTGCATTGGCGACCACTGTGCAATCACGGCCGGCCGAGTCATACCGGCTCAGCTGACCGAAGTATGGCGAAGCAGGAACTGAAACGCCGGCTTCATAATCATGCTGCTGATCCCAGCGCACGCCCACATTCAGGGTCCAGTTCTTGTGCGTGTACGTGTCCTGGATAAAAGCATTGTTCTCACGCAGGAATGCGTCCAGGTAGCCGTACCGGTAGAAGTTCACTGCCAGCGGAACCGAGAACGGAGCTCCCGCGCCGGAGTTGTAGATCTCCTGCGCCTCCGCACCGGCATTCGTGGTGCAGCAGTTTTCAAAGCGGTACCAGTTGTAGCCCGCCTTGATGTTGTGAGTCCCGCCCAGCTTGCCCGGAAGCGTGTAGGACGTGGAAACCTTGAAGTTCTGCATTGGCTGGAACGTCGTCACCGCCGAGTTCGAGTGACGAATTGCGCCCGAGCTATTTTCCAGCTGAATCGCCGTGTTGTACTCATCAGCCGCGCCGGTCGAGGAGAAAGCTGGCGGCTGCAGCGTGAACTGGTTGCGCTTGATGTAGTGGAAGTACGCGACGTCAACCAGCCAGCGATCGGTGATGACCTGTTGATCGTCAAACTTCCAGAGCACCGGCCATCCGCAGTTCCAGAACCGCGTATCGCCCTTCGCATAGTTCTTCGTGTCAGGACGATCCGCGATATCAGCCAGCCCGCCCCAGTGGAAGCTGTCATGGCAAGCCGAGTTCTGAGGACGCGTCGACTCCAGCGGAACCAGCGTCGTCAGGCCGTTGAACAGCACCTGCTTCACGCTGTACTCGTTCAGCAGCGTAAACGTGTTGTTGTGGAAAGGCGACCACCCGATCTTGTAGGCATATGCCTTGATGAACGTCGGGAACGCAAATTCGCAATCGCGAATGTCGTGCTGGCTATACGCAGCCTGGTTGGCCGTAATGGTGGCGCAATTCGCATTGCCGGTCTGCGGAACCTTATCCGCCGCCACCCAGATACCGTTATCGCCGGCATCAGCCCAGAACCACAACTTGCCCTTGACGATCGGTCCACCCACTTCACCGCCAATGTCCCGGAAGTGAGTAAGCGGATTGCCAGGCGAGGCTCCCGCTTTGGCCAGCGCCACAGCCATCGGGGTGTTCACGCCAATGTTGTCACGCTCGAACATCTTGTCTTCTTCGTAATCGTGGAACGAGCCGTGGAACTTGTCCGAGCCGCTCTTGACCACCATGTTGATAGCCATGCCGGAGGTCTGCACCGTAGCATCAGCGCCACCCGACTGCACCTGCATTTCCTGCACAGTCGTGTAGTCCACCCACATCGCATTGCCGCCACCCGCCGGGCCCATATCGGCGCCGTCGTAGAAGTAGCGGTTCTGTCCCGGGATCGCTCCCAGCGCAATGAAATTCGGCTGGTTCAGGTTCTGCGCGCCGCCCACATCCTTCGCCGGGTTCTGCACGCCGGGAGCCATGTTCACTTCGTTGAAGAAGCTGCGCGCCACCGGCAGGCCTTCAAGAGCCTGCTGGTCAAGCTGCTGCGACTGCGCTGTGCTCTGCGTATCGACCACCGGAACCGCCGTACTGACGTCCACCGTGGTCGTCGTTCCCGCCACTTCCAGCTTCGCGTTGATCTCGGCGTTAAAGCCGATGTCGATCTTCACGCTCTCACGCCGGTTCGAGCGATAGCTCGCCGAATCGAACTGCACCGAGTAAGTGCCGATAGGAATGCTGGGAAACTGGTAGGTACCGGCCGAACTGGTGGTTGCCGTCATTGGCTGGATGAGCGCCGAGCTGGTCAAGGTGACCTTGACGTTCGGCATCAGGGCGCCGGAAGCGTCCGTGACCTGCCCGTATACCGAGCCGGTCTGCGCTTGGCCTAACGCAATGCCTGCGTAAGCCAGGAAGATGGTGAGAAAGACAATGACTTTTTTCATGATTGCGTGATGCCTCCAGTACTACGAACCCACCGCATTCGAGAAGCGCCTTTTTCTGTCAGCCTTCTCAAGCCGCTATTGATGAAACAAACGTCCAGCCGTTGCCACGAACAGGACGCACAGACTGCGAGCACACCCCTCTGGTTTCCACGCATGCGGAACAAGAGGCTTTTATGAGCGGCCTTCTTGTAGCAGAACGGTTCAGTACTGGAAAGCGGATCGACGTGACATACCGGAAAGTGACGTGTTACACGCCGGTAAACAACTGATTTTGTTACTTTTACCCGGCAACAGGAGCGGGAGCATAGCCGCGTTCGGAGGCACTGGTTTCTTCGGCAAAATCAAAACGTTTTGCCGCTCGCAGGGCATCGCCACGCGATACCTCGTTTGAAACGCGGCCCCCCGCAAGCGCTTCGGGAACAGCGCCATCCCTGCTTCATCTCTTGGGAACCAACTACTACGCCCCGGGTGTGCAGGTCTTGCCCGGAGCAGATGACCGCGCGCCAAAGCTACGCCGAGGCTCCGTACGGGCACCCAAAATCGAGGTGTGTTAGAGTCAGAAAGTTGCCCGTGCAGTGCCGGGAGAGATGGCCGAGTGGCTGAAGGCGCACGCTTGGAAAGCGTGTATACCGCAAGGTATCCAGGGTTCGAATCCCTGTCTCTCCGCCACCCCCGCCCAACCTGCCCTTTCCACTTACATTTCAATCGCTTACTGACGGGCGATCGCCGCGACGCCAGGTTTCTGCACAGGCCAACGCGTTATCCTTATCCTCGGCGGCTCCTTGAGCCCCATAGCGAACCTCAACAGACTCAGCATCGCAAACCCGCCGGAGTCCAGCGGCACGTACTCAGGCAGCGAGGCATTAATGTGCGGTATCGTCGGCGTCTTCGGACATACTCCGGTAAGCCAGGTCATATACGATGCGCTCTCCATGCTCCAGCACCGCGGCCAGGACGCAGCGGGCATCGCCACCTACTTCCAGGACCGCTTCTATCTCCATAAGGGCAACGGCCTCATCACCGACGTCTTCGATGCCGGCAGCATGGCCCGCCTCCTCGGCAACGCAGGCATCGGACACGTCCGCTACCCCACCGCCGGCTGCGCTTCCGTCGCCGAAGCCCAACCCTTCTACGTCAACTCCCCCTACGGCATCGTCTTCGCGCACAACGGCAACCTCACCAACGTCGCCGACATCGTCGAAAGCCTTTTCCAGACCGACATGCGCCACCTCAACACCACCTCCGACTCCGAGGTGATGCTGAACGTGCTCGCCCACGCGCTCGTCCGCCGCGGCGCCGTTAAGCCCAACGAGTTCGACATCTTCGCCGCCGTCGAAGAAGTCCACCGCCGCTGCAAAGGCGGCTACGCCGTCATCACCATGGTCGCCGGCGTCGGCATGATCGCCTTCCGAGACCTCCACGGCATCCGCCCCCTCATCCTCGGCAGCCGTACCGACGCTCTGGGCACCGAATATATGGTCGCCTCCGAGAGTGTCGCCCTCCAGGTCGCCGGCTTTAAGATCGAGCGCGACCTCGATCCCGGCGAAACCATCTTCATCGGCATGGACGGCGTGCTGAGCTCCCACATCAGCCTGCTCGCGCACGAGAAAGCTCCCTGCCTCTTCGAATTCGTCTACCTCGCCCGCCCCGACTCCGTGCTCGACGGCGCCTCCGTTTACGACGCCCGCATCAACATGGGCACCAGGCTCGCCGCGAAGATCAAGCGCGAGTGGCCCGACGTCCCCATCGACGTCATCGTCCCCATCCCCTCCACCAGCCGCGTCGCCGCGCAGGAGATCGCCCGCGTCCTCAACATCCCCTACCGCGACGCGCTCGTCCGCAACCGCTACGTCGGCCGCACCTTCATCATGCCCGGCCAGGCCCAGCGCAAGCAGTCCATCCGCCGCAAGCTCAACCCCATCCCCGACGCCTTCCGCGGCAAGAACATCCTGCTCGTAGACGACTCCATCGTCCGCGGCAACACCATCCGCGAAATCGTACTCATGGTCCGCGAAAACGGCGCGAAAAACGTCTTCGTCTGCTCCGCGGCCCCGCCCGTCCGCTTCCCTAACGTCTACGGCATCGACATGCCCGCCCGCTCCGAGCTCATCGCCAACGGCAAAACAGTCGACGAGCTCGCCAAAGACATCGGCGCCGACAAGCTCATCTTCCAGGACCTCGCCGACCTCAAGGCCGCCATCACCGAAGCCGCACCGAGCCTCACCCACTTCGAGACCTCCGTCTTCGACGGCACCTACGTCACCGGCGACGTCACCGAAGAGTATCTCCACACCCTCGAACAGCAACGCAACGACGCCGCCAAACACACTGAAGACGTAGCCAGCCACATCACCAGAAACCTCTCCGCCCAGCTCTAGGTTTTTCGTTTGTAACTTCAAATTCGTCATCCTGAGCGAAACCACTCGCGCACTTGCGAGTGCCGCACTCGAAGGACCCGCCACACCGCTCGCAGTCGCACACTCCCGGCCCCTTTCCACCACCAAGCCTCATGCCCCAGTTCGACGCCACCATCAGCATCGTCCCCGGCCCCGCGGCACTTACCTCATTCGAGGCCGCACGCCTGCGCCAACAGCTCGCCGGATGGGACCCCACCGTAACCCACGTCGAAGCCGCCTACCTCTATCTCCTGCACCGCACCTCCGGCCCCGTCGACGAAGCAAAGCTAACCGAGCTTCTCGGCGAGGGCATCACCCCTCCCCCCGGCCCCACCCTTTGGATCGCCCCCCGCATCGGCACCCAGTCCCCGTGGTCCAGCAAAGCCACCGACATCCTCCACAACACCGGCTTCACCAGCATCACCCGCATCGAGCGCGCCCGCATCGTCCGCATCACCAACGCCACCAACCTCCAGACCCTCGCTCCGCTCCTCCACGACCGCATGACCGAGAGCGTCTTCTTCCACGGCGAGCACGAACTCCAGCAACTCTTCGCCACTCACGAACCGAAGCCCCTCACCCACATCGACATCCTCACCCACGGCGCCGCTGCCATCGTCGCCGCCGACCGCACCCTCGGCCTCTCGCTCGCGCCCGACGAGATCGACTATCTCGTCACCGAGTTCCGCAAGCTCAACCGCAACCCCACCGACGTCGAGCTCTACATGTTCGCCCAGGCCAACAGCGAACACTGCCGCCACAAAATCTTCAACGCCTCATGGAAAATCGACGGCGTGCCCCAACCCAAATCCCTCTTCCAGATGATCCGCAACACCAACGAGGTCGCCGGCGACAACGTCCTCTCCGCCTACCGTGACAACGCAGCGGTGATCCGCGGCTCCCGCGGCGGCCGCTTCTTCCCCGACCCCGGCACCAACATCTACGCCGCGCACGAAGAAGACATACACATCCTCCTCAAGGTTGAAACCCACAACCACCCCACCGCCATCTCGCCCTGGCCCGGCGCAGCCACCGGCGCCGGCGGAGAAATCCGCGACGAAGGCGCCACCGGCATCGGCGGCAAACCCAAGGCAGGCCTCTGCGGCTTCACCGTCTCCAACCTCAACATCCCGCAATCCCCGCAACCCTGGGAGCGCACACCAAGCCGCCCCGCCCACATCGCCAGCCCGCTCGACATTATGATCGAAGGCCCGCTCGGCGCCGCTGCCTTCAATAACGAGTTCGGCCGCCCCAACCTCTGCGGCTACTTCCGCACCTTCGAGCAGCAGCACGGCGAAACCACCTACGGCTATCACAAGCCCATCATGCTCGCCGGCGGTCTCGGCAACATCCGCGACGGCCACGTTGAAAAGGGCGAGATGAAGCCCGGCTACACCCTCATCGTCCTCGGCGGCCCGGCAATGCTCATCGGCCTCGG
>CAIQPK010000005.1 GCA_903873705.1 uncultured Acidobacteriota bacterium | reverse complement strand
GTGCTGGAGGGTGGGCTGGGGTTTCTGCAGTTCTTCTGGGACAAGAACCGACAGTGCGCGCAGGACCGGCTGGCGGAGACGATTGTGGTGGATGTGCGGAAGAAGCAGAGGGTAGAGCGTGGTGGGTAGAGGGTAGTAGCTCCGGAAAACAGGCAACGGCTTTGACGCAATGTTCGCGAAGGTTAAGTGCAAGTTTCGCGGAGTAAGGCACGTCACGATGCGGGGATAGGTGGGTTGCTACATCCAGTCGGCACCGTACTGGACGGGGATCTGGGTGAAGGCGATGCGGGTGGGGGCGGATTCGCGGGCGGGGAGCATGCCGGCGAAGTGCAGCGTGGTGTGGCCGTACTTGAGGTTGAGCTTGTCCATGGTGGCGGAGAGTTGTGAGCGGTTGCCGGGTTCTTCGAAGAGCCTTTGCGGGACGTCGGCATCGGGCATGAGGTTGCGCAGGGTGACACCGACGAAGAAGGGGCGTTGATGCTCGGGGCCGGTGGGCTGCTGCTTCCAGCAGCCCTGGAGGGCCTGCAGGAGGGTGAGGGTGTCGTTGGCGGGACGGAAGCGGGCTTCCATGCCCCAGCCGGTTTGCTGGATTCCGCTGGAGTGTTGCTTGACCTTTTTGGCGTCGGCGCGGAGGCGGTCCTGCTGGTTGCGAGTGAGGGCGTACTTGATGGTGACGGCGAGCGACGTGGTGTGGAACTTTTCCATGCGGAGGCGCATGGCGGCCTTGTGCAGGAGCTTGTGGGCGACGGCCCAGGCGCCTTCCGGGGAGCGGTGCTCGGGGCCGAGGACGTGGGAGTGGCCGAGGGATTTTTGGATGCCGGAGTCGACGGGTGCGCCGTCGTCTCCGGTTTCTCCGCCGCGGAGCCAGTGGTAGAGGCGGTCGCCCCAGACGGAGTCCCACAGGGTGTGCATGGCGGGGCGGTCGAGGGCGAGGAGGTCGGGCATGGTGTGGATGCCCCTGGCGTTGAGACGGGCCTCGGTGCGTGCACCGACGCCGGGCAGGTCGCGGAGTTCCAAGTGCGCGATGGCTCTGGGCAGTTGAGAAGGCAAGAGGCCGATGAGGCCGTCGGGCTTCTGCATGTCGCTGGCAATCTTGGCGAGGTAGCGGTTGGGGGCCATGCCGATGGAGCAGCGCATCTGGTCGCCGACGTCGTCGTAGATGGCCTGCTTGATTTCGAGCGCGATGCGGCGGGCGTTGGGGGGTTGGCGCTCGCGGCCCATGAGCTGACAGACCATCTCGTCGATGGAGGGAGTGTGGGCGACGGGGCAAATGCGGTCGACGGCGGCGGCGATGCGGTGGGAGAATTCCGCGTACTGAGTGTGGGAGCCGCTGACGAGGATGATGTCGGGGATGATGCGTCTGGCTTCGCCGACGCGGGTGAGAGTTTTGACGCCAAGGGCTTTGGCTTCGTAGCTGGCAGCGATGAGTGCGCCGGTGTCGGCCATGGTTCCGCAGACGCCGACGGGACGGCCGCGGTACTCGGGGTGGAGTTGTTGTTCGACCGACGCGAAGAAGCTGTTGAGGTCGATGTGGAGGAAGCCGAAACGGTCGGCGGCTTCGACGGACTGGGGTTCGGGCGGCATCGCGGCTGGGATTATTGTATTCGCCGTTTGTTTGCTTTGAGAACGCGTATCGTATCGTTTCAAGATGGATCCCATTGACAGGACGACGGCCCCGCATTACGTGTGGGGAGAAGTTTGTGACGGATGGCACTTAGTCAGGGACGAACGTTTGAGTGTGATTGAAGAGCGTATGCCGCCGGGAGCGAGCGAGCAGCGGCACTGGCATGAACGGTCGCGGCAGTTCTTTTACGTTCTGAGCGGCGAGTTGACGATGGAAGTCGATGAAAAAGTGCATGTTTTGCGGGCCGGAGTGGGATTGGAGATTGCACCGGGGGTGGTGCACCAGGCGCTGAACCGAGGTGGCGATGACGTGCGTTTCCTGGTGATGAGCGCCCCTGCCAGCCACGGTGACAGGCAGCTGTTTTAGCGTGCCAAAACGGCATATTATCGTGGCAAGATACATAAAATGTGACGTTTGAGACGTTTTGAAGTTGACTGTCTCCGGGGAATGGGACAGTCTGGTGGGAATCACTTTTTAAAGCAGGGACAGACACCTCGAGTACGAGGGTCGAAGCCCCGAAATTGCGGACGAGACCACGATCTCGACGCATTGGTCGTATTTTTACTTTCCCGAAGGAGTTCCACCTATGAAGAAAATTTTGCTGGTGATGCTGCTGCTATTCACCGGAGGAGGTCTCGCTGCGATGGCGCAGGAGACCACCGCCGCTATCCAGGGCACCGTAACCGATCCGAGCGGAGCAGTTGTTGTGAATGCTCTGATTTCGGTGTCGGCCCCGCACTTGGCACGGCTGCCACGGTCACGACCGACAGCCATGGGTTCTATCGCCTGAATGCGCTGCCGCCTGGCACATACACGCTGGTCGTAACCGGCGGCGGTATGAAGACGACCGCGACGGACCTGAAACTGAGCGCGGGCGACCTGCCTAACCTGAACCTGAAGCTCACCGCAACCGGGACCGAGACGACGCTCAATGTGAACGACTCCGTGGCGATGGTGGACGTGACGCAGAGCAAAGTGGAAACGATTGTGACGCAGGAAGAGATCGATGCGCTTCCGAAGGCCGGTCGCTCGTTCCAATCGCTGCTGACACTGGCACCGGGCGTTCGCCAGGAGCCGCTGCAGAGCCTTGCGATCGTGAACGGCACTTCCGCCCCTAACGCTGCCGGCAATGCGAACATCGGCGGCGGCAACAGCCGTCTGAATGGTTTCCAGGTTGACGGCGCATCTGACGCTGAGAATCTGTACATGGTTGACGGCGTCAATATTACGAACATCCAGGGCGGCGGCATCGGCCTGAATGTTCCCAGTGAATTTTTCCAGCAGGTATCGATCAAGAGCGGCGGCATTGAAGCGCAGTACGGTGGCGCTTTGGGTGGCGTGATCAACGCTATCCCGGCACGCGGCACGAACAACTGGCACGGCGCGATCGCGGTCCAGTATCGCTCGAGCTTCCTGGATGCCAATGACCAGTGCGCCGTGAGCTCGGTTTGCTTCCTGCGTTACAACCCTGCCACTTCGGCCAACGCGACGACACGCATCGACGCTACGGCGGAGTACTACATTGCCAAGCAGGACCACTACCGCTACGTTGACCCGAGCTTCCGCATCGGTGGTCCACTGTTCAACGACAAGCTGTTCGTGTTTGCCAGCTATGCACCGGACTTCCAGCGCATCCGTCGCGATGCGGTGTCGACGTTCGTAGGCAACGCCGGTCTGCATACCTACTACAACGCTGCCGATACCCATGCCGCTATAGGCCGGCTGGACTACACACCGACGTCCAAGCTGCGCATGTTTGCGGGCTGGGATTACAACTACATCCGTATCGTCGGTCAACTGCCTAACCCTGACAGCAAACTCGGACAGACGAACACCAGCGCTTCGACCAACCCGGCGAGCTTCCGTCCGGATGGCGGCTTTGGAAACCCGATTTCGGTGTACTCGACCGGCCTGGATTACACGCTGGGCACGAAGACCCTGATCTCAGCTCGTTATGGCTATCTGTTCAACAACACGCATACCCTTGGCACGGCCTCGGGCCTGCGCTACCTGTACAGCGGATCTGCATCCGGTGCGACGACGACGCTGAGCGGCGCGGCGATTCCGACCACGTACCAGAACTCGTCCGGGTTCTCGAACCTGGCTGCGAACCAGCCGACTTTCTACAACGTGTACAAGCGGAAGTCGCTTAACGTGGACATCTCGCACCTGACGACGGGGTGGGGTGGAACGCACAACTTCAAGGGCGGGTACCAGTTCGTACGGACCGGTAACAGCGTGAAGACGATTTATGACTACGCGAACGTGACGTTGTACTACGGCTCGGGTCAGTCTTACTCGCCGGGCACGAGCCCGACGGCGTGCGATGCGATCATTGCTGCCAACCAGACGGCTTACGGCGTAAGCAGCGCGACCAAGAACTGCACCGGCAACTACGGCTACTTCATCGTCCATGATGGAACCGACGTTCTGGGCAGCATCAACTCCAACGCGCATGGCCTTTATGCCCAGGATGACTGGACAGTGGGTCACAGCGGCCTGACGATCAATGCGGGTGTCCGTATTGACCGTGAGTACGTTCCGCCTTATGTTGCGGGCGATCCGAGCATCACGTTTGGCTGGGGCAGCAAGGTTGCTCCGCGCATCGGCGGTGCTTATGACCTGCTACACAACGGCAAGGTGAAACTGTTCGCGGACTACGGCAAGTACTTCGACATTCTGAAGTTCTCGCTTCCGCAGGGCAGCTTCGGCGGCAACTACTGGCACGATTGCGTGTACACGCTGGACAACCCGAACTACAACACGATCGTACCGACGGCTCCGATTTCCGCGACCGATGGTTTCCGCCACTCCTGCCCGGTTACGGGTATGGCCCCTGGTGTAGGAACCAACGCTGTGGCGGATACCGCTGCAACCGGTGGCAACAACGGCCGGTTTATCGAGAACATCGACTTCCGCGCTGTGAACAACAGCTCGGATGACCCGGGCGTGGATAAGAACATCAAGCCGACTGCTCAGCACGAGTATGAAGCAGGTGTTGAATACGCCATGACCCCCAGCCTGTCGTTCAGCGGACGTTACGTTCACAAGGCACTGGATTCCACGACGGAAGACATGGGCCTGAATGACACGTACGGCTACTACATCGGCAACCCGGGTTCGGCGTACGGTGATCTTCTGCACCGTGCACTGCCCAACGTGTATCGTGCGGCAGCACTGAACAACATTCCGGGTGCGTCTCAGTTCCTGAACGCGACCGGCATCTGCCCGCAGTGCCCGTCCACTCCTGCCGCCACCCGTACCTATGATGGTTTCGAGTTGCGTGCTGAGAAGCGTGCTACCAGGTACCAGGTGACGGCGTTCTATACGTACAGCCGCCTGCAGGGCAACTACCCCGGCCTGACCAGCACGTTCATCACGGACGGCGCAGGCGGACGGCACAACCCGAACAACAACCGCTCGTTCGATCTGCCGAACATGCAGTTCACCGCTGCCGGCAAGCCGTTCGGCGGACCTCTGCCGACCGATCGTCCGAACTCGCTGACGGTGTTCGGGTTCTATCGCTTGAAGTCGATGTTCGGTGAGACCACGCTCGGTATTACCCAGCTGGCTTCTTCAGGAACGCCGGTTTCAACGTGCCTCGGACTGCTGTCAACCAACAGCTCCTGCCAGTTCGTCGAGGACCAGGGTCACTTTGTGAACCTGACACTCGGTGCAAGCGGCACGATTATCAAGGGCACGGTGGACACTCGCCGCACCCCGGCCTACACGCAGTCCAATGCCAACCTTGGCCACTACTTCAAGATCAGCAAGGATCACGAGAACCGCAAGTTCGGTGGCGAGTTCAACGTGAACAACCTGCTGAATCAGCATGCTGTAGTGAGCTACAACGTAACCCCGACAACGTCGGCGCCGACGATCAAGACGACCGCCAATGTCACCGGTACGGATTACTACACCATGATGACGGGCTTCGACTACATCGCCGTCATGAATGGATCGACCGCTGCTTCGACCAGCCCGAAGGTGCTTTCCAGCCAGTACGGCCAGCCCAACGGCTTCCAGACAGCACGTTCGATCCGCTGGAAGGTTGCGTACATCTTCTAAACCCTGCCGGCGCGATGCCGGTGCACGAAAGAATGGGGGCCGCTTCGGCGGTCCCCATTTTTGTTGCTAATGTGTGGTCTGGCGGTAGTGAAGCAGCAGCGGGCGGAAGCTATTTGCCGGCGTCGATTTTGAGCGTGAAGTTGAAGTCGTTCTTGCTGTCGAAAGAGCTGATGGTTTTGCTCTTGCTGCGCTTGCCGTGGTACTCGGCGTAGAGCTCGTAGTCGGTGTTCTGGGAGAGCTGGCCGAAGTGGAAGTCGCCGTCATCGGTGGAGATGAAGCTCTTTACGGCGAGGGAGCGGCTGTCTTTGAGGTAGACGATGGCGCCCTGGAGGGGGGCGTCGCTGGCATCATGCACCTTGCCCTGAATGGTGCGTCGCGCGGCGGGGTTTTGCTGCGCGTGGACTACGGCCAGGCCGAGGTGGGTTGGTGCCGGAGCGACAGCGAGCGCCACAGCGAAGGCCACACCCGCAACGAGCGCGACCGGGCGGGCCTTATTCATCGTCCTCATCGTCAACCACAACGGCATCATCCTCATCGTCATAACCTTCCGCATCCACGGGCGCGAGTTCGAGAGGGTCGCTGGAGACAACCTCCAGGTCGCTACCGCACTCGTCGCACTGGATGACTTCACCTTCGTCGACGTCATCGGCGTCAATATCCAACGGGTTATCGCACTCCGGGCATACTACTGACATAAACGTCACTCCCCTCCGAATAGTTGTGGTCCCTGCCGGTATGAATCGACGGCTTGCGGGCGGCCTAGTTACTGTTCTAGCGGTGGAAAGCGTCCGCGTCAACATGGCCGCTGGAACCGATGAGATCATTCTACCGGTTGCGCGTAAACGTGTTGTTGCTGTGTGCGATATCGGACGGTTTCAGCGTTCGACATGGGAGAGCGCATAAGATGTTTAGAGTATGGCGATGCGTTCGAACGGACCGGTGATCCTGGCGCTGCCCGCGTTTCGCGGTGTGACGCGGCGGCTGGTTCTGCTGGCGGGTGGACTGTATCTGGTGCTGATGGTGCTGGGGGTGGTGTATCCGCCGCTGTCGCAGGGCGCGACGATGATGCTGATCCTGACGCCGCACCTGGCGGTGTTCGGGCATCCGTGGCAGGTGGCGACGTTTGCGTTGTTTTCGGGCGGCTTTTTGAATACGGTTTTTGCGCTGCTGTCGATCTGGTTTTCGGGGTCGATGCTGCAGGATGAGCGCGGCGACCGGTGGGTGGGCGAGTACGTGGTCGTGGCGGCGGTGGGCGGCGGCGTGGTGGCCACGGCGTTGAGTTTGGTGGGGTTGCCGGGGATCAGCTCGTATAACTCGGCGCTGGGTCTGTGGGCGATTGCCCTGGCGCTGCTGCTGGCGATTGCGCGGGTGCAGCCGCAGGCGGAGTTCGGGTTGATGTTCCTGCCGATGCGGTTCAAGGCGAAGTATTTTGCCGCGGGATTTCTGGGGCTGAATTTGCTGATGTCACTGCTGGCGCATGATTATTTTGGCGCGCTGACGACGGTGTGCGTGGTGGCGAGCGGGTTGGTGTATCTGCAGCTGGCGCCGCGGCGGGGGCTGGGGTTTGCGTTCTCGGAGAATATGTACGGGATGAGGAACGCTTACTATCGGGCGAAGCGGCGGCGGGCGGCGAAGAAGTTCACGGTGTACATGCGGAAGCAGGGTAAGGAAGTGAACATCGACCCGAGCGGACGGTATGTGGACCCGGATGGGAAGCCGCGGGAGCCGCGGGACCCGAATGATACTCGGTGGATGAATTAGGGCTGATAGATCGGCGACCGAGGTCTGGTGTCGGATGTAAGAAGGCAATTTTGTCGCTTCGCTCCGGGCCTGCGGCAGCTTGGAGCCCATTCACGCCGCAAGAGCGCGTCATGAATGGGCTCCCGGTTGGTGCCGAGACGCAGCGCGTTAGCTACGGGTGTTGATGCGGAGGCTTAGGTCGCGGAGCTGGATGTCGGAGACGGGGGTGGGGGCGTCGACCATTAGGTCTATGGCTTTGGCGGTCTTGGGGAAGGCTATTACTTCGCGCAGGGAGGTGGCGCCGGCGAGGATCATGACGATGCGGTCGAGGCCGAGGGCTATGCCGCCGTGCGGGGGGGTGCCGTACTCGAGGGCGTTGAGGAAGAAGCCGAAGCGGGCCTGGGCTTCTTCGTCGGACATGCCGAGGGAGCGGAAGATTTCGGCCTGGACGTCCTGGCGGTGGATACGGATGGAGCCGGAGCCTAGCTCGGTGCCGTTGAGGACGATGTCGTAGGCGAGGGCGCGGACGGCGCCTTTGTCAGAGGTGAGGCGGCCGCTGGTGATGTCGTCTTCGTGCGGGGAGGTGAAGGGATGGTGGGCGGCGTCCCAGCGCTTGTGCTCTTCGCTCCACTCGTACATGGGGAAGTCGGTTACCCAGAGGAATTTGAAGTCGGCGGCGGTCTTGGTTTGTTCGAAGAGCTTGTGCTTGTCGGCGTATTTTTTGGCGAGGTCGAGGCGGAGCTGGCCTACGCGCTTGTAGATCCATTGGGGATCGTAGTTCCACATGGATGGGGTGCCGGGTTTGGGGGTGACGACGATGTGGAGGTCGGCGGAGTTGTTAGTTGTTATTTGTGGGTTGTTAGTGAAGGCGGCCAGCTCGTTGGTGAGGGCGGTGGTGATGGCTTCGGCGAGCGGTGCGAAGGCCTGGGCGGTGCGGAGGCGGGCTACGTCGAGGAGGTCGAGGCCGGTTTCGCCGAAGCTGGTGCGGACTTCGGCGAGGAGGGCTTTGCGGGCGGTGCCGGAGAGCTCGCCTACGGAAGGGATGGTGAAGCCGAGGATGGGGAGCGTGGGGTCGATCTTGAGGGACTCGCGGAGCTCGGGTGTTACTTCGGCGGAGAGATCGACCATGGCGGGGAGGCGCATGTCGGGCTTGTCGATGCCGTACTTGCGGATGGCCTGGTCGTAGGTCATCTGGATGAAATTGCCTTCGGGCAGGGTGATGTTGGCGGTCGCGAAGGCGGCGCGGAGGAAGCCTTCTACGACGCGGAAGATGGTTTCCTGTTTGGGGAAGGTGAGTTCGAGGTCGATCTGGGTGAAGTCGGGTTGACGGTCGGCGCGGAGGTCTTCGTCGCGGAAGCAGCGGGCGACCTGGAAGTAGCGGTCGAAGCCGGCGATCATGAGGATCTGCTTGAAGATCTGCGGGGACTGCGGGAGCGCGTAGAAGTGGCCGGGGTGGACGCGGCTGGGGACGAGGTAGTCGCGCGCGCCTTCGGGGGTGGAGCGGGTGAGGAGCGGGGTTTCGATTTCGAGGAATTCGTTGTCGGAAAGGTAGTCGCGGATGGCGCGGGTGACCTTGTGGCGGAGCTCGAAGTTGCGCTGCAGCTCGGGGCGGCGGAGGTCGAGGTAGCGGTACTTGAGGCGGACTTCCTCGTTGACGTTGGTGTCGGCGTCGGCGATGGGGAAGGGCGGGGTCTTGGACTCGTTGAGGAGCAGGAGCTCGGTGGCGACGACTTCGATGTCGCCGGTGGGCATGTTGGGGTTGGTGAGGCCTTCGCCGCGGACGCGGACGCGGCCGGTGGCGGCGACGACGTATTCGGGGCGCGCGGCTTCGGCGCGGGCGTGGGCGGCGGGGGAGACTTCCTTATCGAAGACGACCTGGGTGATGCCGGTGCGATCTCGAACGTCGAGGAAGATGAGGTTGCCGTGGTCGCGGCGGCGGTTTACCCAGCCCATGAGGGTGACGGTCTGGCCGGCGTCGGTGGAGCGGAGGACACCCAGCTTGTGGGTGCGTTCAAGGGAGCCAATGAAGTCCAGTTGGACGGAGGTTTTCGAATCAGATGTCACAGTCTTTCTATTGTACGAAAGACGGCGTGTGAGGTGAGGAACAGGGGAAAAGTGCGGGAGGGTTCGTCCGAAAGCTTGGGTGTGGCGATATCTTGGTGGGAAGCTTATGTTCATGCGTAATTTGTTGGTGGCTGGGGTATTGGGGCTGGCGGTGATGCCGGTGGTGCGTGGGCAGGCTTGCGAGCTGGATGCGCGGAACAAGTCGAACATTGCGCAGCCGGTGATCGGGCCGGGTGAGATGGATGCGGAGCTGGAGAAGCAGGTGCGGGATGGGTTCAACCTGCTGTACGGGAAGCTGGACCCGGCGGCGGCGGAGAAGGTGCTGATGGCGGCTCAGCAGGCGGCTGAGCTGAAGCAGAATGTGTGCGGCGAGGCGCTGGCGACGTGGGGGATGGCGCAGTCGGCGCGACAGATACGGCTGCCGGATGCGCTGCCGCGTTATCACCGGGCGGAGGAGCTTTTCAGGAAGCTGGGGGCGCCGATGGCGCTGGCTCATGCGCACTCGCTGATCGGGATTGTGGAGCAGACGACGGGGGACCAGGCGGGAGCGGAGAGGGACATAGCGCCCGTGCCGGAGGAGTTTGAGAAGGCGGGGGACATCGCGAATGCGGTGAACAACCGGGCGTATCTTCT
Organism: uncultured Acidobacteriota bacterium; assembly: GCA_903873705.1. Taxonomy (GTDB): domain Bacteria; phylum Acidobacteriota; class Terriglobia; order Terriglobales; family Acidobacteriaceae; genus Granulicella. The sequence goes on along the minus strand of CAIQPK010000005.1, from coordinate 10,120 downwards.
GCAGTGGCAGACGAACGTTGATCGCGTGGCGGGCGCGGAGGCGATGTGGAAGGAGCTGGAGGATGTGAAGGCGCCGAATGTGCCGTCGGTGGCCGGGCTGGTGATGCTGGAGTGGGGGAATTTTCTGCGGGACGATGGGAAGCTGGCGCCTGCGATGGTGCGGTTCAAGCAGGGGCTGGAGATTTTGAAGGAGTGCCAGTGCGCGCTGGGGCTGCAGGGCGGGATCGGGTTGTCGATGTCGACGACGGCGGCGACGATGGGGGATTTGGATTCGGCGATTGAGTATGCGGCGGAGACGGACAAAATTTTTGCGGATCGTCATGCGGACGGGTTGAGGGTGTTGTCGCAGCGGGCGCTGGGGCTGGCGGAGATGATGACGCCGGATTATCCGAAGGCGATTGTGGCTTTTGAACTGGGGCTGAAGTTGGCGAAGGAGCAGCATGTGGGGTCGCAGATACCGGAGCTGACGGCGTTGCTGTCGGTCTCGTATAGCGAGAATGGGGAGCCGCTGAAGGGGCTGGCGATGCTGGATGCGAATCCTCCGGTGAATTACAGGCCGGCGCAGTTGTGTGCGTATGACCGGTCGGTGGTGCTGGTGGCTCGGGTGGCGAAGTTGTACAGCCGGGCGGACCCGATGCTGGCGGCGGCGGACAAGGATTGCGTGGACCAGCTTGCGCCGGACAAGGAGGCGGAGTTTGAGGTGCTTCATGCCGAGGTGGCTCGGGATGAAGGCCAGCTGGAGGTAGCGCTGCAGCATGTGCTGAAGGCGATCGACGGGTTCGATACGGTGCGGAGCAGCATTGAATTTACGGACAAGCGGATGGCGCAATACAACGTGCTTTCCGGCGACTACTACGCACTGCTGATCGATGTGCTCTCGCGGCTGGGGAGGCCGGAGGACGCGCTGCTGGCTTCCGAGCAGTATCGTGCGCGGGCGTTTGTGGATCTGGCGACGAGTCCTCGGCTGGAGCCGGTGGCGGCGGCGAGTGGGACGGTGGAGTTGACGAATCCTGCGCAGGAAGGAGCGCTGCCGACGCGGGGCGGGGCAAAGGTGAAGGAGTCGGCTGCGCTGGATCTGATGAGCCAGCCGCATCCGTTCCTGCTGACGGCGGCGGCGATGCGGAAGATTGTGGAGGAGCAGCATGCGACGCTGGTGTCTTACTGGGTGACGCCGGAGAAGCTGACGACGTGGGTGATGGTGCCGGGCAAGCCGGTGTTTGAGGCTACGCAGGCGATCACGGCGGCGAAGCTGAATGCGCTGGTGGCGGCGACGTTGCCGGCGGCGAGCGCGGGAACGCGCGGAGCTGCGGACGTGGCGACCCGGAGTGGTGAGTCGCAGGCGGTGGGAAGGGGCGATCGCAAGGCGTGGCGGGAGCTTTATGATGTGCTGATTGCGCCGATTGAGGCGCAGTTGCCGGCGGAGCGGGGAAGCCTGCTGACGATCGTGCCGCAGTTTGCGCTGTTTCGGGTGTCATTTCCGGCGCTCATGAATGCGCGTGGCGAGTACCTGATTGAGCGGTATGCGATTCATACGACGCCGTCGGTGGGTGTGCTGCAGGTGACCGAGGCGAATGAGCGGGCGGCGGTGGCGCTGCCGCAGCGGTATCTGCTGGTGGCGAATCCGGAGCTGTTTCCGCAGGTGAATGGACATGCGCTGCCGGCGTTGCCGGGGACGGCGGTGGAGGTTCGGGAGATTGCGCAGACGCTGGGGAAGCGATCGCAGGAGCGGCTGGAGGGGAGGCAGGCGGGGATTGAGACGATGGAGCAGTCGCTGGGGAGTGCGACGGTGCTGCACCTGGCAACTCATGCGGTGGTGAGTGACGATGCACCTTTGACGTCATTTCTGGCGCTGGACCGGAGGCAGCAGGGTGGGATGCTGACGGCGGCGTCGGTTTATGGATTGAAGCTGCATACGAACCTTGTGGTTTTGAGTGCGTGTGGGACGGGGCGAGGGAAGATTTCGGGCGATGGTGTGGCAGGGTTGAGCCGGGCGTTCTTCTATGCAGGCGCGGCGTCGCTGGTGACGACGCTGTGGGACGTGGTGGACACGCCGACGGCGGAGTTGATGCCGCGGTTCTATGCGGGGATGGCGAAGGGTGAGTCGCGGAGCGCGGCGTTGCGGGGGGCGCAGCTGGCGCTGATCGGCGATCTGCGCGCGCACAAGGTGAGGGTGAAGACGCTCTCGGGGACGACGGTGGCACTGCCCGAGAATCCGGTTTACTGGGCGGCGTTTTCGCTGGCGGGACAGCCTTGAAGGCAGGGATTAGGGGTTAGGGGTTAAGTTCGGCGGTTTGTGGGGTGGAGGTTAGAAAGTTCGGCGGGTGGGGGTTGGGAGTCATAGGATGATTGGCATATGGCTATGGGGAAGATGTTGGTTCTGAGTGGTGTAGTGGCGTTGCTGGGGGTGGTGGGTTGCGGGGCTGGGGCGCAGACGGTGGCGGGGCGGGGATGTGGTTTGGATGCGCGGAATCGTTACAACATGCCGCTGCCGGTGATGGCGGCGGGGACGATGGATGGGGCGCTGGCGGGGAAGATCCGGCGGGGGTTTGAGCTGATCTATGTGGAGTATGAGCCGCAGCAGGCGGAGGCGGTATTGCAGCCGGTGTTGAAGCAGGCGGTTGCGGCGCATAACGTTTGTGCGGAGGCGCTGGCGGATTTTGGGCTGGGGCAGATTGCGCGGTCACTGCACCTGGGGGACGCGTTGCCGTTCTTTCGTCGCGCGGATGAGTTGCTGCAGAAGGTGGGGTCGCCGATGGCGCTGGCGCATGTGCACAACCGGCTGGCGTTGACGGAGAGTCTGCTGGGGGACAACGCGGGGTTTGGGCGGGATGAGCCGGCGGTGGCGGGGGAGTTCGATGCAGCCGGGGACGCGGCTGGCGCGGTGATGGAGCGGAGCAGCTTCGATGCGGCGGCGGCAGGGGAGTCTAGGGTGGAGCACCAGGCGCGGCTGTTCCGGCAGCTGGATGCGATCAGGACGCCGAACGTGACGGAGGTGCGGGGAGCGGTGGCGCTGCGGTGGGCGCTGTTCCTGGTGGACGAGGGACGCACGGCCGATGCGATGGCGAAGGCGCGGGAGGCGGTGGGGTACTTCAAGCAATGCGATTGCGGGCCGGTGACGCTGGCGGCGACGTATTTGCAGCTGGGATCGATGGAGGCGCTGAACGATGACCCGGCGGCAGGACTGCTTTATGGGCTGGAGGCAGACCGGCTTTATGTGAAGCTGCATCTGCAGGCGCAGCGTCCGAGCTCGCTGAAGATCATCGGGCTGGCGTATGACTCGAAGTTCGATTATGCGCATGCGATTGAGGCTTATCAGCAGTCGCTGGATATTGCGTTGCAGCAGAAGTCGGTGCCGCAGACGGTGCTGGCGACGATTTCTCTGGCGCAGGCTTATGACCGAGACCAGCGGGCGGCTGAGGGCATTGCGCTGCTGGAACGAGTGCGGGTGAAGGACGTGACGCCGGTGCAGGAGTGCCAGTACGAGGGGCAGCTCGGCTTCATGTATCCGGATGCGGGGCGGTATGCGGAGGGGGAGGCGGCGTCACGGCATTGGCTGGCGGTGTGTGCGGAGAATTTTTCGCCGGTGGAGGTGGGACGGCAGGAGGCGTCGCTGGCCAAGGACCTACAGGGCGAGGGCAGGATTGAGGAAGCGGTGAAGTTTGCCCAGTCGAGCGTGGAGACGGTGGAGAGCGAGCGCAAGAAGCTGCCGCTGACCGACCGCAGCCTGGTAGCGTTTCAGCTGCAGAATCGCGCGCAGTATGACGTGCTGATCAATGCGCTGGTGGCGGCGGGACGCGCTGAGGATGCTCTGCTGGCGACCGAGGAGTGGCGGGGGCGGCCGTTTTTGGACCTGGTTTCGAGCGGGGCCCCGGTAGAAGGGATGGCACAGGGGCGTGTGGTGGCAGCGGAGGTGGCGCTGCCGCGGGCAAGCATGACGACGCGCGGTGGAACGGCAGGTGTGACCGCGATGGAGCCGACGCTGCGCAGCGAGGCGCATAACTTCACGCTGACGTCGGAGGACATACGGCGCGCGGTGGAGAGCGAGAAGGCGACGATGGTGTCGTACTTTTTGAGCCTGGATCACCTGACGATCTGGGTGATGTCGCCGAGCGGGAAGCTGGCCGTGAAGCAGTTGCCGGTGGATTATCGGGTGGTAGCCGGGCTAGTGCAGGCCACGCTGCCCTCAACGGCGGCGGGAGTGCGGAGCCGAGGGGCGGCGGTGCGCACGCGGGGTGGGGAGAGCCAGCGGGTGCAGGGGAGCGCTCCGAAGGCGTGGCGGGAGTTGTACGATTTGCTGATTGCGCCGATTGAGGCGGAGCTGCCGAGGGAGGTGGGGAGCCGGGTGATCGTGGTGCCTGAAGATGCTTTGCACCTGCTCTCGTTTGCGGCGCTGACGGATGCGCAGGGGCACTACCTTGTCGAACGCTATGCGTTGAGCACGACGCCGGCGGTGGGTGTGCTGCAGTTGACGGCGGCCAATGAGCGCGAGGCGGCGAAGTTGGCGGCGAAGTACGTGGTGGTGGCCGATCCGGAGCGGCTGCCGCAGGTGGGCGGGCATACGCTGCCGGCGTTGCCGGGGACCGACGCGGAGGCTCGGGGGATTGCACGGGCGCTGCCGGGGACGCGGCCGGAGTTGCTGCTGGGGCGGGAGGCGGGGATCGATGGTGTGGTGAAGGCGCTGCCTTCGGCGACGGTGCTGCACTTTGCGACGCATGCGATTGTGAGCGATGCGACGCCGATGTCGTCGTTCCTGGCGCTGGATACGCGGCAGCAAGGAGGCGAGCTGACGGCGGCCGCGGTGTACGGGATGAAGATGCATGCCTCGCTGGTGGTGCTGAGCGCATGCAGCACGGGGCGGGGGAGCTTTTCGAGCGATGGTGTGGCGGGGCTGGGGAGGGCGTTCTTTTATGCGGGGTCTGCTGCGCTGATTACGACGCTGTGGGACGTGGTGGACGAGCCGACGGCGGCGTTGATGCCGAAGTTTTATGCAGGGCTGGCGAAGGGTGAGTCGCGGGGTACGGCGCTGCGGGAGGCGCAGCTGGCGGTGATTGCCGACCTGCGCGCGCACAAGGTGAGGGTGAAGACGCTGGCGGGTACGACGGTGGCGCTGCCGGAGAGTCCGGTGTATTGGGCGGCGTTTTCGCTGGCGGGGCAGCCGTAGGGCAGGGTTTAGGGATTAGGGGTTAGAGATTAGCTCGCCGGGGAGCTATCTGCATTGATGCCAGCGCTGTGAAAACGGTGGGGCGGAACGGAGATGGCTCCCATGTCCGAAAATGCGGACATGGGGCACCTGTGAGGTTGTGGGCTTATCTTCGAGAGGGGCAACGGGGGTGTTTAGCCGTTGGTTCCGCCTTCGCCGCCGGGTTTGGAGACGCCGTGGAGGTGGGGGACGATCTCTTCTTCATCGTCATTTTTGTCTTCGGGGGGAGCGAAGCCGGGGGTGCCGCCTTCTCCGCCGGGTTTGCTGTTGTCGTGCTCCGCCATCAGGGGAAAGAACTTGCTGAACGGGTTCATGCTGTGCCTTTCGGGAGATCAGGAGTGGACGAGCGGCTTCTCGGATGACTCAGCCGCGAAGAAGAGAAGCCGGGTAATGACTAGGAGCACTATATCGCCAAATGCTGCCAAGGGCGGAAGATAGCTGAAGGCGAGGCAGGCGAGGGTGATGAGCAGGAAGGAGCCGAGCGTCCAGAAAAGGACCCAGAGGTAGCGCTGGCGGTGGAAGGCGTGGGAGAGAAAGCGGTGGTGCTTGAGGTGGGGGAGATAGGCTTCGAGCAGGGTGGGGAGGCCTTCGATGAGGAAGATGAAGCAGGCGAAGAAGGCGAGGGCGACCCAGTCGGGGAGGGCGCTGAGGTAGCTGCCGGAGAGGAGGGCCTGGATGTAGCGGGCCTGGATTTCGAAGCCCCACATGCGGTGGTCGAGGACGGACCAGCGGTCGGAGGTGTCTTCTGAGCCGATGACGATGACTTTGCCGCGAAGGTTGAGGGGTGGGGCGTTGCCGGTGCAGTCGACGGACCAGCGCTTTTGCGCTCCGGGCGTGCCGGCCTGGCAGAGGAGCTGGGTGGATGTCTGGCGGGGGAGATCCATGCTGAGGCGGGCGAAGGGCGGGCGCGCGGTTGCGAGCAGGGTGTGGATGCGGGGGCGAGAGGCGAGTGAGGGGTCGTAGGCCTGGGCGGCGGTCCAGGAGAGGGAGTCTTTGAGCTCAGGTTCTTCTTGGGAAGATTCGGATGGGAGAACGGGCCAGCGGAGAGGGATGTTCTGGGTTTCGACGTTGAGGCGGGTGAGGCCGTGGAGGACGGTGGGGGCTTGGAAGTCGAGCTGCGGGCGGCGGGCGAGGCAGGTTTCGTGGCGTTCGCTGGGGAGCAGGTCAGTGGACTCGCCGACGACGATAGGGAAGGTAAGAGAGTGGACGGTGGCGAGGAGCTCCTGCGTGGCCTGGGGGAAGGTGTTGCAGGAGGAGGGGCCGTAGAACTTGTCGACGACGATGACGGCGGGCTGCTGGGTGGCGAGTGTGCGGAGGACGTCGGAGAGGTACTGGCGGCCAAGGCAGACGTTGCTTTGTATGTCGGCGAGGTTGGCGGGGATGGCGACGACGGCGACCTGGGTGGCGGCGTCGGAGCTGGCGCGGTCGAGCATCCAGTTGTAGGTGCGGGCGTAGAAGCCGGTGGAGGTGCCGGGGTCGGAGGTGTCGCAGGCGGAGGAGAGGAGCTCGAGGTGCTCGCGGTACTCCCACAGGATGAGGCCGGATAGGGCGGTGAGGTAGACGATGCCGAGGAGGAGACGGCGGAGGAGTCGGCTTTTGCGCTGGGCAGGCGTCGGTTTGGGCGGCTCCATGGGGTTGATTGTAGTGGGGTTGTAGAGGCGGTGGGGATAGCTGCGGGTATTCGCGTGCGCGCTAGGCGCTTGGCCAGCGGTAGTGGCCGATGGCGCGGTGGGGGAAAAGGTCGAGGAGGGAGGCTTCTTCGGCGCCGCGTCCCCAGTTGTGGACGATGCGGGTGCTGAGGAGGTTGTTAGCCACGACGATGCCGATGTGGGGAAGGCGGGCGTCGAGGCGCCAGGAGAGGATGTCTCCGGGGAGGAGGGGGCCGGGGAAGGCGTTGCCGCGGGTGGAGCCGGCGGCGTGCCAGAGCTCGGTGCGGGTACGGCGGAAGTAGGTTTCGAGGTTGAGGACGCGGCGGTGGTCGATGCTGGGGTCGGGGTGGGCGAGGCGCCAGGTTTGCGGGTAGGCGGCGAAGTCGCGCTGCATGTCTTCGTGGACGAGGCGCTGGAGGTCGAGCGCGAGGGCGTCGCGGCCGGCACGGATGATGACGTCGGCACAGACGCCGGTGGAGCGCGGGACGTCGCCGTTGGGGTAGGTGAGGCGGGTGTAGTGGGGGTCGTAGGTTTTTGTGATGCCGAGCTGGGTGCGGGCGGCGGTGGCGAGTTTTTCGCCGGGTTTGGGCGCGGCCTGGGCCGGGAGGGCAGTGGTTGCCAGAGCGGCGAGGGAGGTTTGGAGGAAGGTCCGGCGGAGCATGGGCGTTAGACACCGTCAGTGGTGATTTGGTGCCGCGCTATTTGGGCGAGAGGGGGAGGATCATTTCGAGTTCGTGGAGGGCGGGGTCGTTGGGGTAGGGTTCGGTGTGTCCGGTGGGAGTGAAGCCGTAGCGGGTGTAGAGGGCGATGGCGGGGGCGTTGATGCTGGTGACGAGGAGGCGGAGGTGGGTGATGGCATGGGTTGCGGCCCAGTGGTGGACGGCTTCGAGGAGCGCGGTGGCGAGGCCGGTGGCACGGTGGGTGGGGGCTACCCACATGGAGATGAGGTCGGCGTGGGTGGGGGCGGTGGTGTCGCGGAAGCAGGCTACGATGCCGACGGGCTGCGCGGCTTCGAGGGCGAGGAAGCCGACGCGGTGGAGGCCGTCGAGAGAGATGGCGCGGTTGTGCCAGTCGGTCTCGGTGAGCTGGAGCTCGCGGGCGTGGGTGCTGGCGAAGGCGGTGGGGGAGTCTTCGAGAGCGCAGAGGCGGGCTTGCTTGTAGTGGTGGGTGAGGGCGGGGGTGATGGGGATGATGTTGAGCATGGAACTTATGTGCTTTGCTGCATGGTGCTGTTTGGGGACCTGGAGAGGTCAGAGGGATCCGTTTAGCCGTTGATGTCGGCTCACCTGATCGTCTCAGCGTGAGTTCCTGTATTCGGCAGGCGTATTTTTTTTGGTGGCAAACATATTCGACGCGAACATCACGTCCAATTTCAGCGTGGCATTCTATGGAAGCTCGCGGCATAGGAGCGTCAAGAAATGGCCGGCAAAATTTTTCTTCGGTTATGAAAACGAGACGCTGAATTTTCCTCTTCGGTCCTTGATTTCAGAAAAAAACGCTTCCAAAACTCCGCGAGCGACTCGGCTTTTGACATTGGGGAAGGTTACCTCACGAGCAGGCTCAGAGATATAAAAGGGCCGCCCTTGTAGGCGGCCCTTTTTATCTTTCTTCCCGTGAAGCAAGTCACGCGCTATTAGTCGCCAGCGACCGACTCTTCGATGCTGCTGACAACCTCGACCTTCGAGGAGGGTACAGGAGCTGCGGGAGTGATGCCGCCGAGGCCACCGATTTCGCCGATGGCTACGAAGCCGCCGGGGAGTTCCTGTTCCTTGAGAATCTCCTTGCGGTAGAGCTTGGCCATGCGGGCGTTTTCGGCGTCCTGCTTGAGCTTGGCGTCGCGGGCGCGAATCTTTTCTTCGCGGGCGTTCTTGGCGATGCCGCTCTTCTCGAACGTATCGTTGGCAGCCGAGTTCACGTGGGCTTCGTTGAGGACCAGGTCATACTTCTCCTGCTTCTCAATGCCGACCTTCTTGCCGCCGGCGAAGATTTCGTGACGACCGTGCTCTTCGTACCACTTGGTGAGCGTGGAGGTCATGTGCATCTTCTCGATGATGTTGCGCCAGCCGATGCCCGTGTTGTACGCGCAGAAGCTGATTTCGCCTTCCTGCGTGGCGTAGGGGATGATGCACTGCTCGGTGCGGCGGAAGTCGTAGTTGAAGAGGTCCTGGAACCACATGCCGGCGATGAAGAGGAAGTTCCAGCGATCGCCGCGGCGCTTCTCGATGTCCTCGATGGTGCGGTCGGCGGTGACCTTGCCGTACTGGCGGCCGGTTGCGCCGAAGCACTTGTCGAACTTCTCGAGCAGCGCGAAGATGCTGAAGTTCTTGGGCGCCTTGGCGGGCTCGTAGTTGCGGATGAGCGCGAGGCCGGCGCCGATCATGGTGAGCACCTTGCCGCGTGAGGCGTCGTTGACCTTGGCGATATCCTGCGCAAGGCGGGTGGCGTTGAGGAACGCGGTGACGGGAACGGCTTCCTTGGTTTCCTTATCGATCATGAGCGCCATGCCGATGCCGCAGTTGGGGTGGCAGCCGCAGGAGAGCTGGCCCCACTCGTGCTCGGGTCCGTGGACGAGGTCAGCCCAGTCGGAGAACGTCGACATGAAGGAGATGGGGAACCAGTCGCGGGTGCTTTCGCCGAGACCGGTCTGGTCGCGGACGTCGTGCGCGAGATGCGAGAGGGTATAACGCTGCGCCATGCGGCGCTCGTCGGAGACGGCCTCGTCGCGGCCGGTGAAGGACACCGGCTGGAAGGAGAGGAAGTTGATCTTCTTGGGGTTGTCGAGCGCGAACTCGATGATGCGGCCAACCTGCTCGTTGTTGATGCCGTTGATGATGCAGGTGACGGGGACGATGTCGACGCCGGCAGCGTGCAGGTTATGGATGGCCTGGAGCTTGACGTCGAACGAGTTGCCGACCTTGCGGTGGGAGTTGGCAGCGTTGCCGATGCCGTCGAACTGCAGGTAGGCGTAGCGCAGACCGGCTTCAGCGGCGGCGCGGGCGAACTCGGCCGACTTGGCGAACTCGATGCCGTTGGTGGCTGCCTGCACGGAGTTGTAACCGACCTTGCGGGCGTAGGCGACGGCGTCGAGGAAGTACGGGGAGAGCGTGGGCTCGCCGCCGGAGAACTGCACGCTCATCTGGCGCTTGGGCTTGATGGTGATGGCGTTGTCGAGCATGGTCTTGATCTCGTCCCATGTGAGCTCGTGGACGAAGCCGACCTGGTTGGCGTCCATGAAGCAGGGGTCGCACATCATGTTGCAGCGGTTGGTGAG
>CAIQPK010000004.1 GCA_903873705.1 uncultured Acidobacteriota bacterium | reverse complement strand
CGCCGCCGCCGAAGCCGCCGGCCCCGCCCGCCACGGCGACCTCCACATGCTCCTCGACCTCCAGCGCATCACGGCCACGCCGCAGTTCCGCACCTACTGGATCCAGCACAACGTCACCGACACCCGCCAGTACCGCGCCGCCGTCGTCGACCTCTACCGCGACCCCAGAACCTTCCGCGAAGAGCGCGTCCTGCTCCCCATGAACGCCGCCGACGCCCCACCGCAACCCGACCTCGCCTCGCTCGAAGCCCTCGTCCCCGACCGCGCCGGGGTCTACCGTGCACTCGGCAACCCCACGCCCGCAGCAGCACTCGCCTCCCTCGACGAAAAGCTCCTCACCCGTTCCACCACTTCCGCCGCACCCAGCCTCAATGCCCCCGCCGCGGACCTCACCATCACCCAGCCCGGCTCGAACACCGACCTCGAAACCCGCATCGACACCGCCAATACCACCCCCGAGCCCCCGTCAGCCGCCACTGCGCCACTGCTCAACGCTCTCCAATCCGCCGGCCTCACCGCCATGCTCACCCTCGACCGCACTGACCCACCAGACACCGGCAGTCTCTTCGTCCCCATCCATTCCGCCGTCATACTCCGCTCCGCCACGCCCTGGAACACCGCGCAACTGCAATCCGCCATCCTCACCAACCTCAGCGCCCACCTCACCGTCTCCACCCTCGGCCTCACCTGGACCCAGACCGGAAACACCTTCACCCTCAACGACACCACCCCGCTCTTCCTCACCGTCGACGGCGCCACCGCCATCCTCACCAACAACCAGCCCCTGCTCACCGAAATCCTCGCCCACCGCGCCACCGCACCACCGCAGCCCGCGCAGTACATCGCTGGCTTCCGCCACACGCAGGAGCGCGCCAACTTCACCCGCCTCACCGCCACCCTCGCCCACGCCCCCTCGCCCTCCACCCCCGACGCCACCGTAGCCAACACCCCCGGCGTCGTGCCTGACTTCTTCTCTGGCAACCTCAACAGCCTCAGCGAAGCTTTCCGCACCTTCGCCACCGAGCGCCTGGTCGAACGTCGCGACGGCGCCAACATCCGCCAAACCGTCACCTACACCCTCGCCACGCCCTGATGCTCACCCGCCGCCACGTCCTCTCCACCCTCGCCACTCTCCCCATCACCGGGCGAACCGCGAGCGCCCTCGCTTTCCTTGCGCCCCCTCCGCCTCCCAACCCCCGCTTCACCGTCCTCTCCCTCTTCCGCCCCCAGCGCCTCCTCCTCCACGCCCAAAACGCACCCCTCACCGTCCAGCTCGACGACACCACACTCACCCTCACCCGCACCGAAACCCTCATCATCGACGCCACCCCTGACGCTCTCACCACCAACCAGCACCCCTTCACCACGCTCACCCTCCCCAACCCCGCGACCTTCGCCCTCGAAGTCCCTCAAAAGCTCCGCCGCACCTACACCGGCGCCCTCACGCTCGCCAACGAGCAGGGCCACCTCCGCGCCGTCGTCACCATTGACCGCGAGCTGGCCGTAGCCTCCATCGTCGCCGCCGAAAGCCCTCCCCACGCCCCGCTTGCCGCCCTCGCCGCGCAGGCCATCGCCGCGCGCAGCTTCCTCACCGCCGCCCACACTACCCACCTCGCAGCCGACTTCTGCGACACCACCCACTGCCAGTTTCTCCGCGAAGCTCCGCCCCCCGCCAGTCCTTTCACCCTCGCCACCCACCGCACCCGCAATCTCGTTCTCCAATTCCGCGACCCCGCCTCCGCCAACCTCTCCACCCTGCCCGCCATGTACTCCCGCAGCTGCGGCGGCCACACCCGCACCCTCGCCGAACTCGGCATTCCCACCCGCGGCTACCCCTACTTCGCCGTCCCCTGCGCCTTCTGCCAGGCCCACCCCGAACGCTGGCGGAACGCCCCCACCACCCATGCCACTACCGAGCTAGACCGACTGGTCTACAATCGCATCCACGGCTGGTCAGCCCTCCCCGGCCACCCCGATCCCGGCGCCCTGGAAGGTCGCGGCATCGGTCACGGAATCGGCCTCTGCCAGCTAGGCGCCGCGGCCATGGCTTTCAACGCCGCCACCTACACCGCCATCCTCGCCCACTACTACCCCAACACCGTCCTGCACTCCCTCTAGCATCCGTGCTACGCTCCCTTCCATGACCACCGCATAGTCAAAATCTGTGCACGACATCCTTCGCAAAACTTAGCGCTTAAACTTCGCGAACATTGCGTCAAAGCCGTTGCCTTTGCCTTTCTTTCTGTCATTCCCGAAGGGAATCCGCTGCATGACCACCCGTCGCCGCTTCTGCACCAACGCCGCCGTCCTCACCCTCACACCACCGCTCCTTCGCGACCAGACCTCCGCCCGCGCCAACGTCGCCGCCCTCGAGCACGACCGCATCCTCGCCGAAGCCACCCCGTACCTCACCAAGGCCCCGCGCACCCTCACCGCCATCCCTTCCCCAAAAAAAGATAGCCCCCACGACTTCTACTCCGAAGCTGAAACCGGCACCAACCCCTTCCGCGCCCACGTCGACGCCCTCATCGACGCCTCCGCCACCATCGCCGCCCTCACCGCCGCCTTCGTCCTCACCACGGAAGAGAAATACGCCCTAGCCGCCGGCAAACACCTTTACGCCTGGTTCGTCGACTCCGACACCGCGATGACCCCGCACCTCCAGTCGGCACACGCCACCTCCACCACCGTCGCCACGCAATCCGGCGGCCTCGTCGACGCCGTAGCCCTCGCCGAGATCGCCCGTTCGCTTCCCTTCCTCGTCGACACCGCCGCCCTTGCGCCCGACGACCTCGCCACCACCCGCAAGTGGTTCGCCGACTTCCTGGACTGGCTCACCACCGCCCGCATCCCCGTCATCGCCCGCGACACCAGGGACATCACCGCCTCCGCCTGGCTCTTTCTCACCGCCGCCTGCGCCCGCCTGCTCGCCAACGAGCCCGTCCTCAACACCTGCCGCCTCCACTTCAAAGCGCCCACGCTGCGCAACCAGATCAACGCCAACGGCGTCTTCTTTCGCGAAATCTCCAAGGACAACCCCTACCGCAACTCCGTCTTCAACTTCGACCTCCTCGCCGGCGCCTGCGAGCTCCTCTCCACCCCCTTCTTCAGCCTCTGGCCGTACGAGCTCGAAGACGGCCCCGGCCTCCGCGCCGTAGCCGCCTATCTTTATCCCGTCCTCAACAACCCCGCCCGCTGGACCTATCCCGCCGACCTCGACCACTTCCGCGACGTACCCCGCCGCCGCCCGGCACTTCTGTTGGCCGGCCGCGCCTTCACCCGCCCCGAGTACGTCGACCTCTGGCGCACCCTGCCCGCGCCCCCACCCACCAACCCCCTGCTTAATACCTTCCCCATCCGCCAGCCGCTGCTCTGGGTAACCCGCGCCCCCCACAACGCCTGACGCTGCTCCGTTAGTTGCCGGCTTTCTCCACCTTCACCACATAAGCCATCACCGCCTGACCCGGCGCCTCCATTACCCGATGCGGCATCCCCGCCGGAATGTAAAGCACGTCGCCCTTGTGCAGCACATGCGCCGTTCCGCCCACCAGGTCGGTCCCACGCACCTCGCCCGTAGCTGCATTTTCCTTCCGGTCGACCATCGTCCCACCCGTCATCACCGTAGCTTCGCCATCAATCACCACGAAAAAGTCCGAGAGGCGCAGGTGCGCCTCGCTCCCAGCCGTCACGCCATGCACACTCAGCACCGCGTACACCCCGTCGTATCGCTCCAGCACTACGGTCTGCCCCACGCCATGTGTGGCTTTCAAGATCTCCTTGCCTCTCTCCACCAACGCCGCCATGTCCGGCGCACTCGCCGTCGTCACCACGGCAGGTTTCGCAGCAGTCGCCGCAGATTGCTGCGCCAGAACACCCACCCCAAACACACCGAGAACGCCCACTACCGCTATCTGCTTCGAACTACGAACAAAATAACCAAACATCGTCTCTGCCTCCGGTTTGACTTCGCTCACCAGCATACGCAAAGCAAACTCACGCGTCAGCATTTCTCTTCAAAACAGAAGCATTTAATCGCTTGACCACGCACTGACGTCGCCTTGCCACCATCGACGCTGCGCCTCCAAAGTCGACTATCCCGGTCAACGCAATATCTGAACCCCACAGGTTGTCCGCAGCAAGAAAAAGGCCGCCATCGCTGGCGACCTTCACTACGATCTACCCTCTGCTCTAATCGATCGAAATCTTCCGCAGCAGCTTGAAGTCCGACAGCATCTTCCCCGTCCCAATCACAACGCTTTCCAGCGGAGAGTCCGCAATCGACACCGGCAGCCCCGTCTCCTCGCGAATCCGCTTGTCCAGGTTCTTGATCAACGCTCCGCCACCCGTCAGCACAATCCCGCGATCAGAAATATCCGCCGACAACTCGGGCGGCGTCCGCTCCAGCGCCACGCGAATCGCGTTCATGATCGTCGCAATGCACTCACCCAACGCCTCGCGTATCTCCGAGTCCTCAATCACAATCGTCTTCGGCACGCCCTCAATCAGGTTGCGTCCCTTGATCTCCATCGTCAGCGGCTTGTCCAGCGGGAACGCCGACCCCAGCTCAATCTTGATCTGCTCCGCCGTCCGCTCGCCCACCAGCAGGTTGTACTTCCGCTTCAGGTAGGTCATCACGGCTTCGTCCATCTGGTTGCCAGCCATCCGCACCGACCGCGAGTAAACAATACCCGCCAGCGAAATCACCGCAATATCCGTCGTCCCGCCACCGATATCGACAACCATGTTGCCGCCTGGCTCCGTAATCGGCAAACCCGCACCAATCGCAGCCACCATCGCCTGTTCAACCAGATGCACTTCCGAAGCCTTCGCGCGGTAAGCCGAGTCCATAACCGCGCGCTTTTCTACCTGCGTAATCTCGCTCGGCACGCCGATCACGATCCGCGGATGCACCATACGCTTGCGGTTATGCGCCTTCTGGATGAAGTAGTTCAGCATCTTCTCGGTCTGCTTGAAGTCGGCGATCACGCCATCCTTCATCGGCTTGATCGCGATGATGTTCCCCGGCGTCCGCCCCAGCATCTCCTTGGCTTCCTTGCCGACAGCCTCAACCTCACCCGTCACGCGGTTCACCGCAATGATCGATGGCTCGTTGACGATGATGCCTTTGCCGTGCGCAAACACGAGCGTATTGGCGGTCCCGAGATCGATCGCGAGGTCGCTCGAAAAGAGCGAGAAAATCGAGCGCATATTGCTGAAGCGCGGCGAGCGCATCTGAAAATTATTCGATGACATGTGGCGGATTCATTCCTGCATTCAAATCGGGATTAGTGGGCAGAATGCCTGCTTCTCCATTGTACGTCCTTCCCCCACCCGCTGCGTTGTTACACTGTCAGAGCGAAAGGGTCCAATCATGATCATCGGCGTCCCCAAGGAAGTAAAAGACCACGAAAGCCGCGTAGGCATAACCCCCGCCGGCGTCAAAGCTCTCGTCGACACCGGCCACAAGGTTCTCGTTGAGACCAACGCCGGCGCCCTCTCCAGCTTCCCCGACGCCGATTACCAGGCCGTTGGGGCAGAAATCGTCGGCGACGCCGGCAACGTCTGGGGCCACGCCGACATGGTCGTCAAGGTCAAGGAGCCCGTCGAAAAGGAATACCCCTACTTCCGCCCCGGCCTCGTTCTCTTCACCTATCTCCACCTCGCGCCCATCAAGGGCCTCACCGACGCCCTGCTCAACAGCAAAGTCACCGGCATCGCCTACGAAACCGTCAAGGACGCCGCCGGAACCCTCCCGCTGCTCACGCCCATGTCGGAAGTCGCCGGTCGCCTCTCCGTCCAGGTTGGCGCCGCGTATCTCGAAAAAGAGCACGGCGGCCGTGGCGTCCTCCTTGGCGGTGTCCCCGGCGTTCCTCCCGGCAACGTTTGCATCATCGGCGGCGGCATCGTCGGTACTAACGCGGCCAAAATCGCCGTCGGCATGGGCGCCAAGGTCACTCTCCTCGACCTCTCGCTCAACCGCCTCCGCGAGCTCGACGACATCTTCAACGGCAAGCTCTTCACCCTCGCCTCCAACAGCTACAACATCGAGCGCGCCACCGCCGAAGCCGACCTCCTCATCGGCGGCGTCCT
>CAIQPK010000003.1 GCA_903873705.1 uncultured Acidobacteriota bacterium | reverse complement strand
TGGCGAAGAGCTTGGGGCATGGAGAAGTGGAAATCGCTACGCGCTTCCCACTTCTCCACACCCCCGACGGCGGCTGTCTGAAATCAGAAATAGCTGCGCTACACTAATCAATCTCGCTGGTACAAAAGATCGGGCAGAGCAAATGGTCATGATGTGCATTACATCGACCACGATATTCATTCGGGGTTCCGGATTGGATCGTGGGGACGGTCTCCGGTGACGCATGTACCGGCGTGGAAGGTGCTTGCCGGGGAGGTGGATGCGCATGCGTTTACCGACAAGCTGGTGCTGATCGGGCAATCGAACGATGCGGCTCGCGACCGGGAGTTTACGCCGCTGTTTCGGTCGGCTGATCATGCAGGGCTGCGGGAGGAGATGGCCGGGACCGAAATACTCGGGACGGCGATTCGGAGCCTGGTTGAGGGTAAGACGGTCCGCGAGATTACCAAGCCGTGGCAGTGGGCGATGGTGGTGTTTGCGTGTTTTCTGGCGGCATTTTTGTTGCTGCGGCTGCCGACCTGGCTGGGGGTTTCGTGTGCGCTGTTGCTGATGGCGCTGCCGATGGCGGCGGCGTTGTTCGTTTATGCCAAGTACCGCTTCTGGTTGTCGTTCCTGGGGACGCAGGCGGGGGTGTTGCTGACACTGCCGTTCACGCTGGGCGTGCAGTTCATTGGAGAGCGTCTGGTGGCCAGCGAGGCTCGGGAGCAGCGCAAGGAGCTGATGAGTTTGTTTTCGAGTTATGTGGATCCGGCGGTGGCTAATACGATCTGGCAGCGGCGGGGAGAGGTGTCGCTGGCTGGGGAGGAGCGGGTGGCTACGGTGATGTTTACCGACATTCGCAGCTTTACGTCGATCAGCTCAGGGAAGCCGCCGGCGGAGGTGTTGCGGTGGTTGAACCGGTACCTGACGGCCATGGACGAGGTGATCCGGGAGCATGGCGGGTTTCTGAACAAGTTTATTGGCGATGGGTTGATGATTATTTTCGGATTGCCGCTTAGCCGGGGGGTGCATGACGATGCCGAGCGGGCGGTGCGGGCGGGGGTGGCGATGCTGGAGCGGGTGGAATTGCTGAACCGGCAGAACGCGGGCAATCCAGAGATACCCCAGCTGCGTATTGGTATTGGAATCCATACGGGCCCCTTGATGGCCGGCAGCATTGGTTCAGCGAGCCGGCAGGAGTACAGTGTTATCGGCGAGACGGTGAACCTGGCTTCCCGGCTGGAGAGCTTGAATAAGCCGATGAAGACGGAGATCCTGCTGAGCCAGGCGACTTATGATCTAGTGCAAGAGGATTTCAAGGACCTGCGGGCGCTGGGCGCGGCAAAGGTTCCTGGACTGGATGAGCCGGTGGCGGTGTTTACGGTTGCCGTTCCGGAAGGCGCGCTTTAGCGCAGGGCGCGCGGTTGTACTGCAGTTGGGAGATGATCTGATGATGGCTCAAAAAGTGCTGACGTTGAAGACCGTAGCTTCACTGGCGATTTTCGTGGGTTCGATGAGTGCGCTTCCGGCGCTGGCGCAGAGCGGCCCGCCGGCGAACCGGCCGGTGCGGGTGCGGGCCAAGCTTGATGGGTTTGATTTGACGCCGAAGGCAGCGGCAGCACCGGCGCGGCGTCCGAACCAGATTGGCGGAGCTTCGCGCGGGATTGGCGAGGTGGCACTGTATGCGCCGACGATGGGCAAGTCGTATACGCTGACGCCGGAGTTCTGGTGGCGGTCGGACGATGCGCAGGGTGAGTACACGTTTCGGATTTCGCAGCCGGCGATGGGCGCGGATGCTTTGTATGAGACGAAGGTGGTGGGCGGGCATTTTGTTTACCCAGCGGATGCGCCGGCTCTGAAGCCGGGTGAGACGTATGTGTGGACGGTGCAGCCGGTGGTGGATATGATGGGCGGGCCGGTGTCGGCTAGCCTAGTGATTGTGGGCGGAAGCGAGCGTGACGCGGTGGCTGCGGCTCTGGCTAAAGCGAGCGATCCGGGGGCGCAGGCGAAGGTGTTTTTGGATATGCGGCTGTGGTTCGACGCGATTGCGGCTTACTCGAATTTGATTGAGAAGAGCCCCAAGGGCGAGTTCTACCAGGCGCGGGCCGATTTGTACGACCAGGTACCGGCGGCGGCAGCTTTGGCCGATGCGGATGCGGCGAAGGCCCATAAGTAAGGTGGGTTGTGGCTTGACGGCAAGAGATTGCACATAGAGCGGAGAGTGCATGGAAACTGGCGTGCCGCAAACGCCTAACCCGGCAATGGAAGTGCGCTTGTGGGGCGTGCGTGGGTCGGTGCCCACACCTTGCATCGAGAACCTGCGCGTGGGTGGCAACACGGCTTGTGTGGATGTTGTGCTGCCGACCGGCGAGCGGTTTATTTTTGACGCGGGTACCGGCATTCGCAACCTGGGGCTGGCTGAGGCGGAGCGGCCTGGGCAGACAGACCTGCACGTTTTTCTGACGCATTTTCACTGGGACCATTTGCAGGGGCTGCCGTTTTTTCAGCCACTGTATTCGGCGGGAAATACGATTACTTTCCACTCGGGGTGGACTGCGGAGCGGCTGCGCGAGGTGTTGAGCGGGCAGATGACGAACCCTTACTTTCCGGTTCGGTTTGACCTGCTGGCGGCGGAGATGCGGTTTGAGCAGCTGCTGGAGGAGCCGGTGGGGTTTGGCGCGGCGAAGATTGCGTCTTTTGCACTGAATCATCCGGGTGGTGCTTGTGGGTACACCGTGGATGCGGGCGGGGCGCGGGTGGTTTATGCGACCGATCATGAGCACGGGAATCCGGAGGCTGACGCGCGACTGTTGAAGGCGGCGACGGGAGCGGATGTGCTGATTTATGACGCGCAGTTTACGCCGGACGAGTATCCGTCACATGCCGGGTGGGGGCATGGGACGTGGCTGGAGGCGACGCGGGTGGCGAAGGCGGCGGGGGTAAGGGAGCTGGTGCTGTTTCATCATGATCCGGGGCATACGGATGATGAGATGGAACGGATATTGGCGGAGGCTCGGGTTCATTTTGCGGCGACTCGGCTGGCGGTTGAGTGGGAGACGATTTCGGTGGTGGGGCGGTAGGGTTGGTGTTTGTACTTTCCCACTCGTGCCGCAACGTGCGCGGCACCCGGGGTTTTGTGCTGCATCGGGGGAAGGCATACCCCAGGGGCTGAAGCCCGTTTCGTGGTGGGTTATGAGACCCGAGGCTGAAGCCTCGGGGTACCTTCAGGCAACAGCAACAGCAAAGGCAAGGGCAAGGGCAAGGGCAACGGCAACAGCAACGGCGAGTGCCAATGCGGGGATCTCTCCGCTGCGCATCGCAAAAAACGCGATGCTTCGGTCGAGATGACGGTTGGGTGGGTTTGGAGATTGGGTGGGTTTGAGGTTGTGGTGGTTCAAAGGGAACGGCCTGACATCGCTGGAGAACGATGTCAGGCCGTTTGTTGTTGCGGTGATGACTAGGAGCGAGTGAACTTTCTCTTGTATGCACCGAAAGCTGCGGTTAGGCCGGTGCCGAGGAGGATCAGGCTGGAGGGCTCGGGGACCTGGGGGACGGTGGGGGTGTTGTTGACGGTGGAGATGCTGAAGTTCTGGGTGCCGAGTTCGCCGGCGTCGTCGCCGCTGCTGAAGCCGCCGAGCAGGGTGAAGGAGCCGAGGTAGGTGCCCGTGGGGATGTCGGCCGGCAGGGTTACTGAGAAGAGGATGGCGTCTTCAAACTGATAGGAGAAGAAGAGCTGGTCGAAGTTGATGAAGAGGCCGGAGTCGTCGACCTGGAGCGATCCCTCGACGCTGAAGGAATCGCCGTTGAGGAAGAAGATGTCGCCGTAAGTTTCCTGGATGGAAGCGGTGAAGTCGACGGTGTCTCCGGGGTTGGCGGTGACGGTGGGGGTATCGATGGCGTAGTAGATGGTGTTGGCGTGGGCTGCTGACGATCCACCGATCGTCAGCAGGAGAGCGAGTAGGGCGAGCGTGATGCGTTTCATGATGTTCTCCGATTAGAGGGAAGGTAAGGGTCTTTGCTGGTTGCGGTTAGGGCAAGGTGGCGCGGATGGAGCCGCCGAACGTTCCACCGGTGTAGGTGCCGGTGATCTGCTCGACGATGGCATTGCCCGACGGGCCAGCTGTGTTGGGCACGGCTACGCTGAAGGAAGCCGAGGCTCCTGGAGCGATGTTGCCCATGGCGTGAGGGGTTGGGGTACCGGCGATGGCGTTGAGCTTGACGGCGGTGAGGATGACGTTCTGCGCGGTGGTGGTTCCGGTGTTGGTGACCGTGACCGTGACCGAGTAGAAGTCGGAGTGGCTGATGGTGGAGGTTGCGGTGAGTTTTACGGCGGGAGCGGGCACGGTGTAGGGTCCGAGGTAGTAGCTGTTGGCGTTGAAGGTGTAGGTGTAGTTGGGATCGGTGATGGTGCCGATGCCGGTGGTGATGGGGTAGTACCCAGGGGTGCTGGTGGGGGTGGCCGTGGTGCTGATGGAGGGGACGCCGCCGAGGACGGCAGCGGTCTCGTTGTAGACGAAGCCACCGAAGTAATAGGTGAGTGCGGCGAGCGGGATCTGCTGGGTTGAGGTGGCCGCGTAGGCGTTGACGAAGAGGTGCGCGGGGGTGATGGTGAAGCCGGTTGTGGCTTCGAGTGCGGGGAGCCATTGGTCGGTTGCGCCGGCCTGGTTGGCGGCGATGACAACCGGGCCTACGCCGGTGATGTGGACGAGTGAGCCGGTGATGGTGGCGTTGCCGGACTTGACGCTGAAGATGACGGGCAGGCCGGAGTCGGCTGCGCCGGTGACGGTGAAGTCTGCGTCGCCGTAGACGTGGTTGGGGATAGCGTTGATGCGGATGCGTTGTGCCTGCGCCTGCTGGCCGGTTCCGGAGAGAGCGACGTATTGAGGTGAGGCTACGCCGTCATCGAAGAAGCCGAAGATGCCGGAGCGCGCACCGAAGGCGGTAGGGGTGAAGGTGATGTTGACGTTGCAGCTGGCGCCGACGGCGAGGGCCGCGGTGAAGTTGCAGGTGCCGCCGGAGGCGAGTGCGAAGTCGCCGGTGATGCCGGTGGGGAATTGAGCGGCGAAGTGCAGGGGCAGGTTGCCGATGTTGGACAACGTGACACTCTGCGCGGTGCTGGTGGTGTTGAGTTTTTGCGGAGCGAAGATGAGAGCGCCGTTGGGCGACATTTCGCGGATGAGTGCGTGGTCGAGGTCATTGATGAAGAGATAGCCGGAGGGGGCTACGAAGACATCGCTGGGGAAGCTGAGGTTAGATTCGGTGGCGGGGAGGCCGTCGCCGTTATAGAACTCGGAGAGGTTGTTGCCTGCGACGGTGGTGATGATGCCGGAGGGATCGATCTTGCGGATGACCCAGTTCTGGTAGTCGGCGATGAAGAGGTCGCCGGCTGCGTCGATGGTGAGGCCCTTGGGGAATTCGAGGGTGGCGGCGGTGGCGAGGCCGCCGTCGCCGGTGTAGTTCTGGACACCGTGCTGGCCGGCGATGGTGGAGATCTTGCCGGTGGCTGCGGTGACTTTGCGGATGACGTGGTTCTGGGTGTCCGAGATGTAGATGTTGCCGGCTGCGTCGACGGCGATGCCGTTGGGCTGGTTGAGTTGAGCGAGGGTGGCGAGGCCGCCGTCGCCGGAGAAGCCGCCGACGTAGAAGGATGAGGTGCCGGGGTTGAAGGATCCGGCTACGGTGGAGAGCACGCCGGCGGTGCTGATCTTGCGGACCAGGCTGGTGCCGATTTCGAGGAAATAGAGATTGCCGGCGGCGTCGAAGGTCATATTAGCCGGGCCGCAGAGTTGCGCGACGTTGGCCTGGCCGCCGTCGACGGTGTAATGGCAGGAGGCGTTGAAGCCGAGGCCGATGCCGGTGCCGGCGAAGCTGCTGATCTTTCCGGTGGTGTCGATTTTGCGGATGCGTCCGTCGTAGGGATCGGCGATGTAGAGGTTGTTGTTGGCGTCGAGCGCCATGGAGGTGACGGACGGCATGTAGGCCGCGGTGGCGTTGCCGCCGTCGCCACTGATGACGGTGTGTCCGTCGTTGACGCCGCAGGTGATGGTGTTTGTGCCGCCGATGATGGACATGATGCCGGTGTTGGCGTCGACCTTTTCGACGAGGCAATAGCCGTACTCGGAGAAGTAGAGATTGCCAGTGCTGTCGACGACGAGGCCGCCGGGCTGGGTGAGGTGGATGGAGGTTGCGAGGCCTACGGTGGTGGGGCCGTCGCTGGTCTGGTTGGGAGAGAATTTTCCGGCGACGTTGAAGAGCTGGCCGGAGCTCATGGCAAGGGCGGAGCCGAGGCCGGTGCTGGTGAGGGTCTGGATGAGGACGCCGGGTGTGTCGTTGCTGTTGACGGTGAGGGGCATGGAGCGGATGCCTTCAGCGGTGGGGGTGAAGACGACGGTGAAGGCGCACCAGCCGCTGAAGCCGGAGGTGATGTTGGTGGTTTGCTGGCAGGAGTTGCTGCTCTGGAGGACGGGAGCGGCGAGCTGGAAGTCGGTGCCGAAGGTGAAGGAGGAGAGCTTGATGCTGGCAGGGCCGGCGTTTTCGAGCAGGAGGGTCTGCGGCTGCGATGAGGAGCCGATGCGGGTCTGCGGGAAGAGTTCAGGGTGGAGGTTGACGACGTAGACGTTGTTATTGCCTGGGGTGGCGAGGTAGAGATTGCCGAAGGTGTCTGCCGCGACGGCCTGTGGGGTGTAAATGGAGGCACGGTCAGCGGGGGTGCCGTCGAAGACGAGGTTGTTGCTGCCGGTTCCGACGATCGTGGAAATGACGTTGGCCGTGCTGACGGCGCGAATGGTGGCGCTGCCGGTGGCGATATAGACGATGCCGGTGGGGTCGACTGCGATGCCGTAGGGGAGACCGATTTTGGCGCTGGTGGCGGGGCCGCCGTCGCCGGTGGCGCCGGAGAGGAAGGATGTTCCGGCGAAGACGTTGATGGTGTTGTCGGAGGCGTTGACCTTGCTGACGATGAAGTAGGCGGAGTCGCCGATGTAGACGTTGTTGCTGGCGTCGATGGCGATGGACCAGGGGGAGTTGAAGACGGCGTCGGTGGCGGGGCCGCCGTTTTCGAGCGAGGCCGCGTGGAAGCCGCCGCCAGCGAAGGTGCTGATGATGTGGCCGGTGCTGACGCGGCGGACGGTCTTGCCGGCGGTGTCGACGATGTAGATGTTGCCGAGGGAGTCAGCTGCGATGCCGGCGGGAACGAGCTGGGCGCTGGTGGCTGGGCCGTTGTCTCCGGATGAGCCGGTGCCGTTGCCGCCGGCGAAGGTAGTCATGATGCCGGTGACGGCGTCGACTTTGCGGACGGCGAAGTTGCCGGGGTCAGAGATGTAGAGGTTGCCGGCAGGATCGACCGCGACGGAGCTGGGGTGGCTGAGGGTGGCGCTGGCTGCTGGGCCGCCGTCGCCGGTGTAGCCGAAGCCGCCGTTGCCGGCGTAGATGCTGACGGTCTGGGTGGGCGAGACCTTTTTGACGACACGGTTGTTGGTGTCGGCGATGTAGAGATTGCCGGCGCGATCGGTGGCGACGCCGGTGGGGCCGCTGAGGAGATTGTTGGCGAAGTTGGTGCCGTCCGCGGCGTCGACACGGAAGATGGGGGGAGTGAAGCGCAGGCTCTGAGCGGAGGCTGGGGTGAGGGAGGCGATGCCCAGGACGGCGAGAGCGAAGATGGCAAGCAAGCTGAGAGAGGATGCGAAAAAGCGCGAGAACGACATGAAAGAACTCCGGTGAGATCGATGGGAGAAACGCAATCTGTGTACCTTGTGAGGCGGATTGGGACACTTATTACCGCGGCGGGACAATCTTTTTCGGGAGTGCAACGTACTGATGGAAGGTGAGTTGGTAGGATGAGGGACTGACCTCGGGGAACGAAGACCATGGGATTGCGGATAGGCGTGCTGCTGGCTGCGGTGTTGCTGTCAAGCGGAAATGAAGCGACGGCACAGACGCCCGGACCACCGTGGTCGCCGGTGTGGCCCACTGTGAGCGAGAGCGACAAGGCATTTGCAACGAAGCTGGGAGCGATGTCGCTGGAGGAGGCCAGAACGGCCATTGCCGCTGCGCCGGCGGAGCAGATAACCGGCGGCCTGGCGATTGCGTTTCGAGATATGGCGGACAAGTTCATATTCCGCGCGCCAGAGAAGTCGCTTCCACTGGACCTTGAAGGGCTGGACGTGGCGGCGCGGTTGGGTGACACGCTGCTGATCGCGTCGATGACTTACAGCGCGGGCAATGCTTATTACTTTTCCGACGACGCCGATCATGCGCTGGCCTTTTTTACAAAGGCCGAAACGATGTTGAGCGCGGAGCATCCGAAGTCGAATGTGCTGGCGAAGGTACATGCGATTCGAGCCTCGCTGCGGATGAACCTGGGCGATCTGGATGGGTCGACCGAAGATGGCGTCGCGGCATTCAACGAGTACAAGGGAGCGGGCGACGAGGAAGGCATGGCGCGCACGCTGAATAACCTGGGCAATACCGACCTGGCGCGGGGAAGCTTCACGGAGGCACGGCAGCATTACGAGGAAGGGCTGGTGCTGGCGCGTAAGGCGCATCAACGGCAGGGAGAGGCTTACCTGTTGAACAACATTGCGAATACTTATCTTCAGCAGGAGAACTCACTGCTGGCGACGGAGTACTGCCTGCAGTCGCTGAAGATAAAGGAAGAGATTGGCAACAAGGCGGACCTGGTGACGTCGCTGCTGAACCTGGCGCGGATCTACGAGCGTTCGGGGCGGCGGCCGCAGGCGCTGGAGACGACCAAGCGCGCGCTGGCGCTGGCGACGGAGATCAATAATCCGGGGATGATGGCGTTGTCGCTTTCGGTTTGGGGCTCGATCGAGACGCAGGAGAAGAATTATGCGGTTGCGATCGGGAAACTGCGCGAAGGTTATGCGCTGACGCTCAAGATCGGCGACCGGATGCACTCGAACGAGATGCTGGTGCAGATTGCCGAGGCAGAGCGCCTGGACGGCCAGAACGTGGAGGCTGTGCGGGATGGCAGCGAGGCTCTGAAGTTTGCTCGGTCGGTGGGATTTGAAAAGAACGTTGAATCGTCCTCGGACATTGTGGGGATGGCGGAGAAGAACCTGGGCCACATGAAGGAGGCCCGGACCGCGCTGGAGGAAGCGATCGGTGCGGTGGAGCAGATGCGCGAGGATGCGGCGGGAGGCGACCAGGCGGCGTCGGATTTCTTTTCCAACCAGGTGGATGTTTACCAGGCGCTGACGCAGGTGGATGTGGCGGCGGGGCAGTGGGAGCCGGCGCTTCTAACCTCGGAGCGTGAGAAGGGGCGGTCGCTGCTGGATGTGCTGACGCACGGTGGAGCGGGTGCGGCGGGGGAGGTTTCGGCCCGGGAGAAGAATGAGGAACGCAAGCTGAGGACACGGGTGGAAGGGTTGGTGAGGGAGCGCACCCAGGCTTCGCTGGCATCGCCGCCCGATGTTGCGGAGCTGGCAGGGATCGACCAGCGGCTGAGAGCGGCGCACGATGCGCTGAGTGTGTTTCGGGAGCGGCTCTCGGTGGCGCACCCGGATATGGGGCGGCATCGCGGCGAGGCGCAGTTGATTACGCTGGAGCAGGTGGGGCAGCTGTTGCCGTCGCGGTCGACGGCGGTGCTGGAGTACGAGGTGACCGAGGAGGCGACGTACCTGTTTGTGCTGACGCGCGGGACGAGCGGCGTGGTGCTGCATGGGTACACGATCGGCATAGGACAAGCGGCGCTGCGGAAGCGTGTGGATGCTTTTCATAAGGCGCTGATGACGCGGGACCCCGGGTTTGTGGGGCCGGCGAAGGGACTTTATCAGCTGCTGCTGGGACCGGCGGCGAAGGACCTTGCGGGTAAGAGCAAAGTGATTGTTGTGCCGAGCGATGAGCTGTGGCATTTGCCGTTCCAGGCGTTGGAGAATGCGGCGGGGCGGTATGTGATCGATGACTTTGCGGTGTCGTTTGCGCCGTCGCTTTCGGTTTTGAAGGCCTATGCGGAGAAGCGGAGCGCGGCGAAGGGCTCGCTGGTGGCGTTTGGCGATCCGGCAAGCGATCTGCCGGAGGCTTCAGCGGAAGTGGAAGCGGTGGCGGCGCTCTATGGGGCGTCTCATGCGAAGACGTTTCTGCGGCAGAATGCGACGCTGGAGAACTATCGGACGTCGGCGCTGCCGGGGGATGGGCAGGAGATCCTGCTGGCGACGCATGGGGTCTACAACGACAAGAGTCCGATGGACTCGTACCTGCTGCTGGCGGCGGCGAGGCCTACGGCAAAGGACAAGATTGTGCAGCTGGACGCAGGGCAGATTGCGGCGATGCGTATCCGGGCGAGCCTGGTGGTGTTGTCTGCCTGCGATACGGCTGAGGGTAAGTACCAGGCGGGCGAGGGACTGGTGGGGCTGGGTTGGTCGTTTCTGGCGGCGGGGAGCCAGTCGGCGATTGCCAGCCAGTGGAGCGTGGATTCGAGCTCGACTACGGAGTTGATGATTGCGTTTCATCGCGGGCTGCAGTCTGGAGTGGGACGGGCGGCGGCGTTGCGAAAGGCCGAGATGGGGTTGGCGCATAGCGCGGCTTATCGGCACCCGTTTTATTGGGCGGGGTTTGTGTTGCTGGGGAATGATTGAGGGTGGTGGTGGGCCTTTGAGGGCCGTGGAGCCAGGGGTTTGGAAAGAGCTTGGCGCTTAGAGGTATTGGGCTTAGAAGGGCGGGTCTGGTTGAGGTTCAGGGGTTTGAGGGTGGGAGGGAGCGGGCGAGATCCTGGACGAGGGCGGAGTTCGGGTTCTGCTGCTGGAGGGTGGTGAGTTCGGCGTGGGCGAGGTCGGTCATGTTGCTGGCGGCGTAGATTGCGGCTAGCAAGAGGTGTGGGTGGGGTTGGTGTTGTGCCGCGGCGATACGGGCGAGGGTGTCGGTGGTGGCCACGGTGAAGCGGGCTTCGAGGGCGGGCGGGCGCGGGGATTGCACGGTGCCGTGAGGCGTCGATGCGCGGACGACCCAGTTGTAGGCCTGGCCGGGGGTGAGAGTGCGGTCGAGGGTCCAGGTGGTGGTGGTGAGGTTGGGACTTTGGGCGACGAGTTGGAAGGCGTCGTCGTATAGGGAGACGCGGTAGCTTGTGGCTGCGGGGAGTTGCTGCCACTTGAAGCTGGGTGTGGGGAGCGTGACTTCGGATACCGGGGCGTGGAGGGCGAAGGTGTCGGCGGAGGAGGGTGTGCCGCGGAGGGTACCGGTGGTGGGTGCGGTGGCGGTGGCGGGCGTGGGGAGGTGGTGGTTGGCGAGGGTGGAGGTGAGGAGGGCGGCGTCTGCGGCGGAGAGGTTGCCGGTGCCAGTGAGGTTGCCCTGGATGGTGAGGCCGATGGGCCCGCCGCCGTCGCGGAGCTCGGCTACGAGCTGAGTGGTGGGAGCGGGGGGAGTGGGGCGCAGGGTGTGGGAGAGGATGGCGGCGGTGGCCAGGCAGGCCGCTGCTGCGGCCGTCCAGAGCGCCCAGTGGGGCTTCTTCGTTGCTGGCGTGGAGTGGGAGGGGACGAGGGTGAGGCGGGGGAGGAAGGTGCGGGCGTCGGCGACCTCGTCCTGGCAGTCGGCGCAGGAGGCGAGGTGCGTGCGGAGTGCGGCGGGGAGTGCGGCGGGGTTGGCGGCGGCGGTGGCGATGTCGTCTTCGGCGAGGTGGAGGGTGGTGTCATCGCCGAGGAAGTCGGCAACGGTGGCGGGGGGCGCGGCGAGCTGGGCGCGGCAGTCGGCGCAGGCGCAGAGGTGGTCGCTAAGGTCGAGCATGGCGGCGGGCGAGAGGGTGCGTTGCCGGAAGGCTTCGAGGGTGGAGCGCTCGGGATGTGTCGCTGAGGCTGGGTGCATCTTCGTGTCTTTCTTGTAGATCAAAATGAATCCGTATTACCTTGGCGTGCGTTATTACGGTCCCATGCGACGGAAGAGGCGCTCGCGGGCGCATTTTCGGAGGTTAATGACCTGTTGGCGGGTGAGATTGAGGCGTTCGGCGATCTCGAGGTCGGAGATGGGGAGGCGCGGCCAGAGCTCGGCGAAGACGGCGGGCTCGATACCGAGGACGGTGGCGATGGAGCGCAGGCTGGCGGTTCCGGTGAGGACGAGGAGGGCGGTGGCGCAGTCGCCGTCGGCGGCGCGGAGGTTGAGGAGCAGTGCGGCGCACTGGCGCTGGGGGAGTTGCTGGAGTTCGCTCCAGAGCTGGGCGAGGCGCGCGGTGCGGTCCGGAGCGGCCTCCATGGCGAGCTCGGAGCTGGCGGTTTCGATGGACTCAAGGGTTTCGGGGGTATCTTCGATTGCCCAGAGGTGGGCGCAGATTTTGGCGAGGTCGTTGAAGAAGAGCGGGTGGGTGGCGAGGGTGAAGATTTCGGCTACGGCCTGGGGAGCTTTGAGCGAGGGTGGGAGGGTGGTGAAGCGGTCGGGGTCGGCGGGGTGAGCTACGGCATTGCGGGAGGTGGTGAGGCCGCAGGTCCAATGGCCGGTGTCGTCGGGCTGGAGGAAGAAGCGGGGGTCGGCTTTGAGGAGGTAGCGGAGGCGGATGCGGAGGCGGTGGAAGGCGGGGTAGCGGCGGCGGGACCAGGCGCTGCAGGCTCGGCGGGCGATGCCGGCGGCGTAGGCGTCGAGGTCGTTGATGGAGGCGGCGAGGGCGGAGTCGGTGGCGCTGCGCTCGAGATGGGCGAGGAGGGCAACCATGGCGTCGGAGGTGACGTCTTCGATGTCTTCAGGGGAGACGGAGCGGCGGCGATAGAGCTCGTTTTGGACAACGTTGCGGAGGGTGCGGGTGAGCTGCGCGCCCAGGGCTTCGTCGAGCCCGCCGTCGGTCGAGTTGAGGCCTTGCGGGATGGAGAGCTCCATGGGGTGCCGGGTGCTGTCATCATTTCATGGACGGAGGGGTTTGTTGTTGTTTTTGTTGGGTTTTGTGGGGGTGTGGGAGGGGAAAGCAAAAGCGGGAGAAGGCAAAAGCGATGAAGCAGGTCCTTCCCCTTCGGCTTCGCTCAGGGTCAGGATGACAATTTCTCTTCGAGAGATCGTCTAAGAACGGCAAGTGCAAGTGCAAGTGCAAGTGCAAGTGCAAGTGCAAGTGCAAGTGCAAGTGCCAATGCCAATGCAGGGATCTCTCCACTGCGGCCGCAAAGTACGCGGCCTTCGGTCGAGATGACGGTTGCTGGGGTAGGGAGGCGACTGCACGTGCAAGTGCAACTGCAACTGCAACTGCGAAATGGCGCTGTGGGCGGATGGGGTTTCCGCACACGCAGAATCGCGTCATGAACGGGGCACCCGGGTTTCGGCAGGTTGGTGACCGCGTTGCTGGGGGAATATACTGGGGGAGTTCGGGCGACATCGGCTGGTTTAGCGAGTTGCACTGGAGAGAGATGAGCCTAATAGAAATCCGCACACCTGAGCGGGTGTGTGCGCAGAAGATGACTGCGCAGACCCTGCTTGAGAAGAAGCGCCGCCGGCAACCGATTACGGCGCTTACTGCGTTCGATTACCCCTCTGCACGCTTACTGGATGAAGCCGGGATTGATGTGATCCTGGTGGGCGACTCGCTGGCCATGACGGTGCTGGGTTATGACAGCACGCTGCCGCTGACGATGGGCGAGATGCTGCATCATGCGAAGGCCGTTCGGCGGGGCGTGAAGAGCGCGCTGCTGGTGGTGGATATGCCTTATGGGAGTTATCACGGGTCAGTAGACGGTGCGGTGAAGAACGCCATACGGTTTGTGAAGGCCGGGGCGGAGGCCGTGAAGATTGAGGGTGGGGTAGCGCGGGCGGGGCTGGTGGAAGCGCTGACGCTGGCCGAGGTGCCGGTGGTGGGGCATATCGGATTGACGCCGCAGTCGCTGCACAGGATGGGTGGGTACAAGGTGCAGGGGCGGTCGATGCCGGACATTGAGAAGCTGTTTGCTGATGCGGCGGCGCTCGAGGGTGCTGGGGCGGTGGCGCTGGTGCTGGAGGGCGTGCCGAGAGAAGTGGCGGCGCGGATTACGGCGACAGTGGCGATTCCGACGATTGGGATTGGGGCGGGGCCGGAGTGCGATGGTCAGATCCTGGTGCTGCATGACCTGATGCAGTGGACGTTCGCCAAGGGAGCGAAGTTTGTGCGGCGGTTTGCGGATGCGGATGGCGCGTTGCGAGAGGGTGTGGGGCGGTATCGGGTGGCGGTGGAGGAGAGGACGTTTCCTTCCGATGCGGAGAGTTATCACCTGGCGGCGGCGGTGAGTGCGGAGCTTGATCCGGTTGAACTGAAGCGGGTGGGGGTTGGGCGATGACGACGGCGATGGGAACGCTGGTGGTGGAACGAGTGGAGACGATGCAGCGGGTGTGCAGGCAGACGCGGTGGAATGCGCGGCTGGGGCTGGTGCCGACGATGGGAGCGCTACATGAGGGACACTTGTCGCTGATACGGGCGGCGCGGCGGGAGTGCGATGTGGTGGCGGTGTCGGTGTTTGTGAATCCGGCGCAGTTTGGGCGGAATGAGGATTTTGAGCGGTATCCGCGGACGTTTGAGGCGGATTGCGCGCTGCTGGAGCGCGAGGGTGTGGATATGGTGTTTGCGCCGTCGTCGGCGGAGATGTATCCGCGGGGGATGGGGCAAGTGATGGTTGACGTGCCGGAGGTTGGCGCGCGGCTGGATGGGCGGGCGCGGCAGGGGCATTTTCGCGGCGTTGCTACGGTGGTGGCGAAGTTGCTTCATATCGTCGGGCCGGATGCGGCGTTCTTCGGGCAGAAGGATGCGGCACAGGTGGCGGTGTTGAAGGCGATGGTGGCGGAGTTGAATTTTCCGGTGCGGATGGTGGTGTGTCCGACGGTGCGGGAGAGCGATGGGCTGGCGATGAGCTCGCGGAACCGGAACCTGTCGGCGGAGGAGCGGAAGCAGGCGCTGGGGCTGTGGCATGCGCTGGTGGCGGTGCATGCGTTGGTGGATGGCGGGATGGTTGACGCGGGGAGGTTGCGGCGTGAGCTGGTGGGCGCGCTGCAGGCTGCGCCTGGGGTGGAGATGGAGTATGCGGAGATTGTGAGTGCGGAGACGCTGCTGCCGCTGGAGGAGGTGCGGGATGGAGCGCTGGTGGCGGTGGCCGCGCGGGTCGGGAGTACCCGGCTGATTGACAACATTGTGCTGCCGGGGAGGGCGCGATGAAGGTTCTGGTGGGCGTGACCGGGGGAATCGCAGCGTATAAAGCTGCCGAGCTGGTTCGGGCGCTGCAGGAACGCGGGTGTGAGGTGCAGGTAGCGATGACGGACGCGGCGCAGGAGTTTGTGCGGCCGATGACGTTTGCGGCGCTGACGGGGAAGAGGGTGTTCACGTCGCTTTGGGATGGGGCTGAGGTGAATGGCGGGGAGGACGGGTTTGAGATTGAGCATGTGGCGGTGGCGCAGGCGATCGATGTGATGGTGGTGGCACCGGCGACGGCAAATACGCTGGCGAAGATGGCGCAGGGGCTGGCGGATGATTTTCTGACGACGACTTACCTGGCGACGAGGGCGCGGGTGGTGGTGGCTCCGGCGATGAACGTGGGGATGTGGGATCATGCGGCGACGCAGGAGAATGTGCGGACGCTGATGGCGCGGGGGGTGCGGGTGGTGGCGCCGGGGGAGGGCTACCTAGCGTGCGGGATGACCGGGAGTGGGCGGCTCGCAGAGATTGAAGCGATTGTGGGGGCGGTGATGGCCGAGGGGGAGACGAGGCGGGATTTGGTGGGCGAGACCGTGCTGGTGACGGCAGGGGGGACGCGCGAGCCGATCGATGCGGTGCGGTTTATCGGGAACCGGTCGAGCGGGAAGATGGGTCATGCGCTGGCGGCGGCGGCGGCGGCGCGGGGAGCAGAGGTGGTGCTGGTGACGGCGTCGGCGCTGGAGGAGCCGGCGGGGTGCCGGGTGGTGCGGGTGTCGACTGCGGCGGAGATGGAGCGGGCGGCGCTGGCGGAGCTGGATGGTGCGACGGTGGTGATCAAGGCAGCGGCGGTGGCGGACTTCCGCATGCGGGAGGTCGCTGAGGGGAAGCTGCGGCGGGAGGGTGCGCTGACGCTGGAACTGGAGCCTACCGCGGACATTGTGGCGGAGATTGTGCGACGGAAGCGTCTGGGGACGATTGTGGTGGCGTTTGCGGCGGAGGCGGAGAACGTGGAGGCGAATGCGCGGGCGAAGATGCTGCGCAAGGGTGTGGATGCGGTGGTGGGGAACGACATCCTGGCGGAGGGGCTGGGGTTTGAGTCGGACTGGAATGCGGGGGTGTTTCTGACGAAGGAGCGGATCGTGAGGCTGGGGGAGGCGGAGAAGACGGTGATGGCGGAGCGAATATGGGATGAGGTGGTGGGGATGCGGCTGGAGGCTGGGGTGGCGAGGGTGGAGGCTGAGGTGGTTATTGCGGGTTGAACGGCCTGCGACCCCAACCGTGACGATGGAGCCGTCACGAATGGGGCACCCGGACGTGTTTCCGGGCAGGCCAGAGGTCGCGGTGTGGATTGTGGCTGGGCGAAAAAAAAGTCGACCCTGCTGCTCGTGGATCACAGGGTCGACGCGGGAGATCCGCTCGGTACGTTCTCCCAAGAATGTTGCGTGGCGGCTGGGCGGCGCTTGCGCGTCGCGGGGAGCTGCCACGAATGTTCAGAGCCGCGAGGATCTCGTTTAGCGGGCTCTACAGAGATAAGCGGAAAATCGCGAAGGAATTTGCGCGGGGTGGGAATATTTTTTTTGGTTAGCCCACATAACCGGTAAGCCGCTTAATCGACAGGGAAGGCGGCACGCAATTGCATATTACTTTTGAATCCAGTTGCGCCGGTGCGGCGTACATTCTGCGGAGTCCATTCTGATATCTTTAGCGCAATGCGTCCGTGAGCAACCGGCGGTTATTCGATCCTCTATGCAGGTTTCGCATCCCATCACTCTCGCTTTAGACGACCTGGCCAAGGGTGACAAGACGGCATTGGACCGACTGTTGCCACACGTCTATGCCGAACTGCGCAAACTGGCGGGTTATTATCTGCGGCAGGAGCGGCCGGGCCACACACTGCAGCCGACGGCGCTGGTGCATGAGGCGTACTTCCGGCTGATTGAGACGAGCCAGCCGGACTTCCAGGGGCGGTCACACTTCCTGGGTGTGGCAGCGCACGTGATGCGGCAGATTCTGACCGACCATGCGCGGACGCGGAATGCGGCCAAGCGGGGGTCTGGGCAGGTGGTGTTTTCGCTGGACGAGTTTATGGACGCGCCGATGGCGAGCGACTCGACCGTGGTGCGGGTGGATGACGCGCTGCAGGCGCTGGAGCAGCACGATCCGTTGAAGGGGCAGCTGATCGAGATGCGGTTCTTTGGCGGGATGACGGCTGAGGAATCAGCGAACGTGCTGGAGATGCCACTGCCAAGGGTTCGGTCAGAACTGCGGATTGCGCAGGCATGGCTGAAGCGCGAGCTGGATCATCGCGCGGCGTCCGCGACGGCGGCGGCAGAAAAATAGTTTGCAAGAATGGGCCACGGATTCCGCTTTTCTCTGTAACGGCACTCCATGAACGACTGGCAAAGCGTGCAAAGCATTTTTCTCGCGACTGCGGACCTTTCTGCGGCGGAGCGGGAGCGCGTGCTGGACGAGTTGTGCGGGGACGACTACGATCTGCGGTTTGAGGTTGAGTCGCTGCTGGCGGCCGACAGCGACAGCTCGGTGACGATCGATTCCGCGATACAGGGTGTGGCTTCAACCGTGCTGGATGCGCCGGTGCTGGTGGGTGAGCGGATCGGTGTGTACCGCGTGGTGAAGGAGATTGGGCGCGGTGGGATGGGGTCGGTGTACCTGGCCTTGCGCGATGACGAGGAGTACACCAAGGAAGTTGCACTGAAGATTGTGAAGCGCGGCATGAATACGGCCGCGGTGCTGCGGCGGTTTCGCGATGAGCGGCAAATACTGGCGAACCTGGACCATCCTTTTATTGCGCGGATGTTCGATGGCGGAACGACGCCGGATGGCGTGCCGTTCTTCGCGATGGAGTATGTGGAAGGGCGGCCGGTGGATGTGTTCTGCCGAGAGAATGCGCTGGATGTGAAGTCGCGCTGCCGTTTATTCCTGAACGTTCTGGAAGCGGTGGCGTATGCGCACCGCAACTTGATTGTGCATGGCGATCTGAAGCCGGCGAATATTTTTGTGACGCAAGAAGGGATGCCGAAGCTGCTGGACTTCGGGATCGCGAAGCTGATGGGGACGGAGTCTGATGCGGCGACGGCGGATGCACGGGCGTTTACGCCGGGGTATGCGAGCCCTGAGCAGGTGCTCGGCACGAAGGTGACGACG
The DNA here is from genome assembly GCA_903873705.1 of uncultured Acidobacteriota bacterium. Classification (GTDB taxonomy): domain Bacteria; phylum Acidobacteriota; class Terriglobia; order Terriglobales; family Acidobacteriaceae; genus Granulicella. The sequence continues at coordinate 49,552 of CAIQPK010000003.1, read as the reverse complement.
GCTACCGATATCTATTCACTGGGCGCGGTGTTGTATGAGCTGCTTTCGGGCGAGCGGGCGCAGCCGGTGGATATGGATACGCCGCGCGCATTGAACACGCGGTGTGCGATGTGGAGGTGTTGCGGCCGGGGCTGGTGGCGAAGGATCTGCCGGCCGATCTGGATGACGTGGTACTGAAGGCGTTGTGCAAAGAGCCGGAAGGGCGGTACCAGACGGTTGCGGAGTTTGCCGACGATGTACGGCGGGCTCTCGAGAACCGGCCGGTGACGGCGCGGCAGAATTCGGTGGGGTATCGCGCGAGGAAGTTTATTGTGCGCAACCGGCTGCAGGTGGCGATGGCGGTGGTGGTGGCGGCGGCGCTGATCGGGGGCCTGGTGGTGTCGCTGGCGCAGACGCGGCGGGCGCGGGCGGAGCGGGCGGTGGCGGACTCGCAACGGCAGATTGCGTTGCACGAGCGCGCCGAAGCCGAGGCAGCACGGGACGCGGAAGACAAGCAGCGCGCGCGGGCCGATGATGAGCGCAAAGAGGCAGTGGCGCAGCGCGGCATTGCGGTGGATGAGCGGGACCGCGCGGAGCATGAGAAGGCGCTGGCAGATCAGCGGCTGAACGACATTCTGCAGCTGGCAGGGCGAACGCTGTTCGATGTCCACGATGCGATTGCGCCGCTGCCGGGAGCGACCGAAGCGCGCAAGAAGATTGTGCAGACGACGCTGGATTACCTGAAGACAATGGAGAAGAACCTGGGCAACAACGACGCGATGCGCGAGGTTTTGACCGAGGCGTACTACAAGGTGGCGCTGATCCAGGGCGATCCGCATGGGGCGAGTCTGCAGGACTCGGCGAGTGCGAAGAAGAGCTTGTTAAAGGCGCAGGAAATTCTGATGCCGGCGTATCGGCGGAAGCCTGACGACTCCGGCATGATGCTGCGGTTGATTGAGGTGCAGTCGAGCCTGGCGGAGCTGATGGAGCGCGAGGGGCATGAGGCTGAGGCGATCCAGTTGAACCTCGATCTGCTGCCCGTGACGCAGCGGCTGGCGCACGCGAAGGATTGCAACCTGGTGTGCGAGACGCAGGAGAGCGCGATTGAAAACAGCGTTGCCGGTGAACTGCTGACGACTGATCCGAGGCGGGCTTTGGAGCACTCGAACCACGGCGCTGAGCTGGCGCGGGCGCTGGTGGTGAAGTATCCGAAGGAAGCGAGGTTGAAGCAGTCGCTGGCGGTGCTGACGGCGGTTTCGGGCGCGGCCTACCGGAATATTGGCGATCTGGATAAGGCGTCGGAGTATTACCGGCAGTCGATCGAGGCTCGCGAAGAGCTGTTGAAGGCGGACCCGAACAACGTGGTGATCCGGCGCAATCTGCTGGTGGCGTGCGGGAATTATGCGATGCTGCTGGGGGTTCCGACGTCGGTGAATATCGGGCGGCCGGTGGAGGCGCGAAAGTATGCTGACCGGGCGGTGACGATTGCGCGCGAGCTGGTGCTGTCGGACCCGAAAAATGTGACGGCGCGGCGTGATCTTGCGATCATCCTGGGACGCGCGGGGATGATTGATCCGGCGCCGGGGGAGACGGCGTTGTCGCTTGCGATGTTGCAGGAAGCGGCGGGATTGATTGAGCCGATTGCCATGGCCAATCCCAAGGCCTTGGACCTGGCTGAGCAACTGGCGGATATTTTGGACGTTGAAGCATTGCGACTGCATGAGCTGGGACGTAACGAAGAAGCGATTGCGATGTATCGCAAGTCGATGGCGGCTATTGAAGCTTTTGCCGCGACGCCGAAGAGCCAGGTGATGCTGGAGATGCTGGAGAACGAAGAAGGCCTGGCGCTGGTGTACACGGCGATGGGGAAGAAGGACGATGCGCTGATGTGGGCGAACAAGGCTGTGGCAGCGGCTGAGAAGAATGCTGCGACGCCGCCCGTGTCGGACATGCGTACGGGGGAGCTGGGGTCGGCGTGGTCGACGCTGGCGATTGCACAGAGCAGCGTGGGCTCAACCGATGAGGCGAGCCGGTCTGCGGGCAAGGCGATGCAGGCATGGGAGTCGATCACGAACCGCAGCATACTGACCGCTTTTCGGAAGCCGATGTCGGATGCGCAGGGGATATTGAACAGTGCTCGCGTTGTGGCCCATTAGTTGTAGAAAAATAAATCACTTCGTTTTGCAAAATCTGCCTACATTCTCCGCTCGTAACTGTAGAGTTCCCCGGCCCGAATTAAGTTACGACTCACAGTGGAGTACGACGGCTGGATGAACCGTGCTGGTCGCTTTTCCGCTGGATGTATTTCGATGAGCAGCGAGAAAGGCTTCCTATCATGCGTCAACGTCTCCTTTTACTTTTGAGCCTGGCAGTGTTCCTGTTTGTGCCGGCTGCCCTTGTGGCACAGTCCATCACGATTACACCGGGATATACCAACATCGGTGTGGGAACGACGCTGCAGTACCATGCTTCGACGACGGGGCTGACGAACGAGAGCGTGACGTGGTCGGTTTCCGGCAAGCCTGCTACGAGCGGCACGATCACCTCGACGGGGCTGTATACCGCACCGGCAACTGTGCCGACGGTGGGCGTGACGATTACGGCGCTGGGTTCGGACAAGAAGACGTCCTGCACGGTTTATGTGAATGTTGAGCCGGCTGGGCCGACGATTACATCGATCTCGCCCAACCCTCTTTCGACGGGCGATTACACGATGACGCTCACCGGTTCGAACTTCCAGACTGGCGCTTTTGGGTTGGTGGGACCAGTTCGGTACACGGCGACGTACGTGAACAGCACGACGCTGAAGGTAACGGGATCGCAGGGGACGACGGGACAGGTTCCGGTGCAGGTGAATAGCCCCGGCACGCTGTATGGCACGCCGTTCATGGTGACGTTCACGGCTCCGACGAAGCCACCGACACCGCAGACGATTTCGCCTTCTTCGGCTAACGTGAACCTGGGCGCGACCCAGCAGTTTACGTCTGGCGGTGCGACGAGTTGGAGTGCTACGGCGGGTGTGATCAGCCCTACCGGTTTGTACAGTGCGCCGGCAGCGATGCCGGCTTCGAACAAGGTGACGGTGACGGCGACCGGGCCTAATGGGTCTGCGTCGTCCACGGTGACGCTGGTGAATCCGGTGACGCAGGTGATTGCGCCGACGAGCGTGTCGCTGGCTTTGGGGGCGACGCAGCAGTTTACTTCTGCGGGTGCTACGACGTGGGCGGCTACGGCGGGAACGATCGATGCGACGGGTTTGTATACGGCGCCCGCGGTGCTGCCGACTTCAAGCAACGTGAAGATTACGGTGACCGGACCGAACGGAACGACGACTGCTGCGGTGACGCTGATTCCGCCGCAGCCGGTGATTACGGCGGTGAACGGTGGAGCGTTGCCGCTGGGTATTTTCAGCACGTCGATTGCGGGCAACGGATTTACGGTGCAGTCGGTGGCGAGCCTGAATGGGAAGGCGTTGGCGACGGCGTTCTCGAATGGTGGGCTGACGATATCGGGCTTCTACGGGCAGTCCGGCATGGTGAACCTGACGGTGGCGAATGGAGCGCTGGTTTCGGCGCCGTTCCCGGTGCAGGTGGGTGTGCAGAATGCGCTGGCATCGGCTGCGGCAGCGCGGCGGTTCCTGGAACAGGCAGCGTTTGGGCCGACGCCTAACGATGCGGCGCATGTGCAGGCTATCGGTATGAAGGCCTGGATCAATGAGCAGTTTGCGATGCCGCAGATATCGAACTACGACATCATCCTGAGCAGCCAGGGAGGCATGCCGCAACACTTCCTTACTAACGCTGTGACGGACCAGGACCAGCTGCGACAGCGGGTGGGCCTGGCGTTGAGCGAGATCTTTGTGACCTCGATCAGCAAGCTGATCTGGAACGACAACATGGTGCCTTACCAGAACATGCTGCTGGCGGATTCGTTTACGAATTACCGGAAGATCATGCTGGATGTGACGCTGAGCCCGGCGATGGGGCAGTACCTCGACATGGGCAACAACGCGAAGGCGAACCCGGCAACGGGAAGCCTGGCGAATGAAAACTATGCGCGTGAATTGATGCAGTTGTTTACCACGGGCGACGTGCTGCTGCACCAGGATGGAACGCCTATCCTGGACAGCAACAACCTGCCGACGGCGACGTACACGCAGGCGACGATCGCCGAGTTTGCGCGGGTGTACACGGGATGGACGTATGCCCCGTACGCTGGCCAGTCTATCCAGTGGAACCACTACATCAACGGCGGGAACATGGTGCCGTATCCTCCGCAACATGACATGGGAGCGAAGACCCTGCTGAATGGGTACGTATCGCCGGCAGCGGCTACGCCTTTGCAGGACCTGAACAACGCGCTGGATAACATCTTCAACCATCCGAACGTTGGGCCCTTTGTGGGCACGCAGTTGATCCAGCACCTGGTGAAGAGCAATCCGAGCCCGGCGTATGTATCGCGTGTGGCTGCGGCCTTCAACGACAACGGACAGGGCGTTCGCGGCGACATGCAGGCGGTGATTACGGCCATCCTGCTGGATCCGGAAGCGCGGGCTAACGATGAGGGCGGAAATGACATGCCCACCGATGGTCACCTGCAGGAGCCGGCGCTGTTTATTCCGGCGATGGTGAGGGCTTTCGGCGGACAGATGAACGACCAGAACTACTACCAGGGAGAGCTGATTGCGCTGGGGCAGGACATGTTCGATTCGCCGAGCGTGTTCAACTACTTCTCGCCTTCGTACCTGGTTCCGGGAACAACGCTGACCGGAGGCGAGTTCCAGATTGACGGGCCCAACAACTCCATTGTCCGGGCCAATGAGGCGGCCTACCTGATGTACACCTCGTGGACCAACCCGGTGCAGACGCTGGGGCCGGGAACGTCTATCGACCTGACGCCGTTCGTGGCGCTGGCGGCGACGCCCTCGACGCTGGTGGATGCGATGGATCTGACGTTGACGCACGGCGTGATGCCGGCGGCGATGAAACAGAAGATCGTGACGGCGGTGGGACAGGATACGTATGGCAGCCTGCACCAGGTGCAGACGGCCGCCTATCTGATTCTGAGCTCGTACTACTACAACGTCTGGCACTAGACGGCGGCGTAGGCGCAACGTTTTGGCAACGCATAACGCAGTTTGCAGCAGAGGAGATTCGAAATGGTGATTCGTTCACGTCGTGAGTTTTTGAAAGATACGGTGAAGTCGGTTGCGGCGCTGGGCGCCATGGGCGCGATGGCGAAGTTTGGCGAGATCAATGCGTTCGCCAGCACGGGATCGGGATACCAGGCGCTGGTTTGCGTGTTCCTTGCGGGTGGAAACGATGGGCACAACACCGTCATTCCGCTGACGACGTCGGTGCAGAACAACCAGGGGTACGGCTTGTACAGGGCTGGGCGCGGGCCGCTGGCGCTGCCTTCGGCGTCGCTGCTGCCGATTGCGAACGGCAACGATAGTTATGGGTTGCATCCGAGCATGCCGGAGATGCAGGGTCTGTACAACACGGGCAAGGCGGCGGTGCTGGCTAACGTCGGTATGCTGGTGGCGCCGACTAATCGCAGCGTTTTCAACGGCAACAACAGCGCGGCGCTGCCGTCGCAGTTGTTCTCGCACTCTGACCAGAGCAGCCAGTGGCAGAGCGCAATTCCGAACGGCATTGCCGCTACGGGATGGGGCGGACGTATGGCTGACGCGCTGCAGTCGCAGAATGGCGGGGCGATTTTTCCGCCGATTACGACAACCTCGAGCTGCGGGTTGTTCTGCACGGGCGGCGCGACGTTCCCGGCGAGCGTTCCGCCCACGGGCGTGGCTTCGCTGAACGTGGTGCATAACGCTCCGGCGGCAGCGGCGGGGATGCAGCAGTTGCTGACGTTCGATAACGGGCTGCAGCTGGTGCAGTCGGGCAATGCGATTTTGACGCGTGCGAATACGTATGCGAACACGATGAACAGCATGCTGGGATCGGTGAATTTGACGACGAAGTTTCCGGCGGGCAATCCGCTGGCGGCGCAGCTGCAGACGGTGGCAAAGGTGATGTCGCTGCGCAATCAACTGGGGCTGACGCGGCAGATCTTCTTCTGCCAGTTGGGCGGGTTCGATACGCACAGCGGGCAGGCGGCGGCGCAGCAGTTGTTGCTGCAGCAGCTGAGCCAGGCGGTGGCGGCGTTCTATGCGGCGACGCAGGAGCTGATGGTGGAGCAGAGTGTGACGACGTTTACGGCTTCGGAGTTTGGGCGGACATTGTCGCCGAGCGGAACGGATGGATCGGACCATGCCTGGGGCAGCCATCACTTTGTGATCGGCGGCGGCGTGCAGGGCGGGAAGTTCTATGGGACGTTCCCATCGCTGCAGCTGGGCGCGGCGAACCAGCAGGATGCGAACGGGCGAGGGACGCTGATTCCGACGACGGCGGTGGCGCAGTATGGGGCGACGCTGGCGCAGTGGTTTGGCGTGCAGTCGACCGACCTGCAGAGTGTGTTTCCGAATATTGGGAACTTCGGAAGTAATCCGCTGCTGACGTTTCTTGGGTAGTTGAGGATTGTTCTTTGCAACGCTGCTGCGCCGGGCTGATGCCGGGCGCAGTGGCGTTTAAGGGATGATGCGGCGGCGGGAGATGGCGGAGAACCAGAGGGCGCGGCCACAGTCGCTGGCGTAGAGGATGGTTCTGGAGTCGGGCTCCCAGGCGGGTTCGGTGGTGTTGCAGGGGGCGTCGGCGATGGGGCGGATGGCGCCGGTGTGGAGGTCGAGGAGGGTGAGGTTCCAGTTGCCGTTGGAGAGGCGGCTGTAGGCGAGGTAGTGGCCGTCGGGTGAGGCGGCGGGATAGCGGGCTTCGCCGAGGGGGAGGAGTTGTGGGGGCTGATGGGGGAGGATGCGGAAGAGGCGCGGGCCGGTGGTGGCGGGTGTGTAGGCGGCGATGATGAGGGAGTTGTCGGGGAGGAAGGTGGCTTGCTCGACGTTGAGGTTGGACGGGGTGAGGGGATCGTTTGAGGTGGTGGTGAAGAGACGTGCGCGGTTGTTGGTGAGGCGGAGGTAGGCGAGGGTTTTGCCGTCGGGGGAGAGGGTGGGGGACTCGGCGTCGTCGATGGGGGTGAAGGGTTCGGTGGGGGAGAGAATGCGGGAGTGGGGGCCGGCGGACTCGATGAGGAGGCGGGTGGGGCTGGAGGCGAAGGCGATGTCGTCGGGGCCGACGGCGTTTTCTGGCCAGGGGGCGTTGGTGGGCGGGGTGGTCATGCTGGAGAGGAGGCGGTAGCCGCCGGGCTGCATGGCGATGCGGAGGATTTGTCCGTTGCGGGATTGCGGGGCGGCGGAGAGGAGGGCGCCGCTGGCGTCGGAGAGGCGGTAGGCGAAGTCGTCGGTGATGTGGCGCTGGTAGCGGAGGTTGGAGAGGATGTTGCTGGCGGCCATGAGGGCTAGCGCGGCGGCGATGGCGAGCGTGAGCGGGCGGCGGGCGCGGTTGCGGAAGGCGGTGGCGCCGAGTGCGAGGTAGACGAGTGCGAGCAGTGCGATGAGGAGGTAGAGGCGTGGGAACTGGAGGGCAACGCGCCAGCTGGCGGAGGAGCCGACGTGCCAGCCTTTGGGGTATCCGATGGAGAAGTAGAGGGCGGCGATGAGGGGAATGAGAGCAGGGCGGCGCGGGAGGAGTGTGGCGCAGAGCACGGTCATCGGAAGGATCATGAGCGTGAAGTTGTACGAGGCGGGGATGGTGGAGATGGTGAGCGTGGCGATGGTGAGAGCGGACCACTCGAGGGCGATGCGTTGCGGGGAGCGGTCGTGCTCGTCGCAGAGGAGGATGGTGGGAGCGAGGATGAGTGTGGGGAGGATGGCCTGCAGGACGGCGAAGAGGGTGGGTGAGGGGAGCCAGGGGTGGGGATTCCATTGGGGCTCGTAGAGGAAGAGGCGGTGGAGGAGGGTGGAGATGGAGCCGCTGCCGACGGCGTAGGGAGGAAGGGCGTCGCCGCGGAGGGTCCAGGGGAGGACTTGAAGGAGGTAGGTGCGGTGGACTTCCCAGCCGAAGATGGCGATGGAGGTGGCGGCGCAAGTGGCGCCGGTGATGAGGGCGGCGGCGGCGGCTCGCCATTGGCGCTTGCGGAGGAAGTAGAGGATGAAGATGACGGGGAAGAGCTTGATGGCGGCAGCGAGGGCGACGAGTGCGCCGGCGAGGGTGGGGCGCTCGCGCTGGAGAGCCCAGCAGGCGAAGACGACGAGGGCGAGGAGGAGGATGTAGAACTGGCCGTAGAGCAGGTTGCGATGCAGCGGGAGGCAGGCGGCGATGATGAGTGCGATGCGGCGGAGGGGCTGGCCGGCGAGGGCGCGGAGGCCGAGCGCGGTGGGGAAGAGCAGGGCGAGTTGGAGGAGGAGCCAGATGCGTTTGGCGGTGAGGGGGTCGAGGCTGGCGAGGGGCACAATGGCGAGCGTGGAGAAGGGGGTGATGGGGACGAGGCCGATGATGGCGCGGTCGATCTGGTGGTGGTCTTTCTGGCGGGCGAGCCAGCGCCATTCGTAGAGGTGGGTCATGTCGCTGTGGTCGCGGACGAGTTTGGCGACGATGTCGTAGTTGACGAAGTCGGTGTTGAGGGAGCGCCAGGCGTCAGGAAGGGTTTGGAAGAGGAGTGTGAAGGCGAAGATGGTTAGGAGGAGCCACTCGATGGGTGGGAGGAGGCGCGCTTGGCGGGTGAGGTTGGGCGCGGTGATGGCGGGCTTCCTTGGAATGGCGGTGCGGTTCTGCGGGTTGAGATTTGAGTTTCCCCACTCATCGCGATGGGGCCGCGATGAATGGGCCACCCGGTCTGTTTGGGTTGGCTGACAGTTTGAAGGTTAGAAGCGATGAGGTGCGTGGGTTGTCACGTCGTTATTGGGAGTTGGTCATTAGTTTGTCACATGAGGTGCGCTGTGAGCGGACGGAGCGGGGTTGGGAAGAGCACAGGGCTTAGAGTCTTTGAGCACAGAGGCGCGGGCAGCGGTGGAAGCCCATGTCCGAGAATCTGGACATGGGGCACCCGCTTGATTTGGAGGAGGCCCTGTGGTGGGACGGTTCTGAGGCTAACGGATGGTGGCTGATTCGGTGGCGGGGCCTGGGGTGTCTACGGTGGCTGGGTCGCGGAGGAGGCGATAGCCGTCTCGGGTTCGGATGCGGTACTTCTGGAGGTCTTTGCCTACGAGCTTGACGGTGATGGAACGCCAGCCGTGGTTGGCGTTGGCCTGGGGGTAGTAGCTGAGGGTGTAGAGGTGGGCGAGGTCGTCGCGGATGGAGGCGAAGGCCTGCTTCTCGTCGCGCCAGCTGCGGGAGAAGTAGGCGCGCCCTCCGGTGGCCTTGCTCATGCGCTCGAAGACGACGGTGGAGATGGGCTCGGCTTCGGCCTGCTGGGTGCTGATCATGTAGATGATGGTGCCGGTGGATTGGGCGAGCTCGGCGACGTCTTCAGGCGGGACGAGGCTGGCGTTGTCGGGGCCGTTGGAGAAGACAACGATGGCTTTCTTGCCCTTGACCTGGGCGGCGTCTTTCACGGTGAGGAGGAGGGCGTTGTAGAGGGCAGCGTTGTCTCCGGCGACGGTGTTGCGGACGCCGCGGAGGACCTGGCCGCGGTCGGGGGTGAGGCCGGCGATGCGGTCGAGGTCGCGGCTGTAGGAGTAGAGTGCGACCTTGCTGACGCCTTCGAGGGAGCGGATGAAGTCGGAGATGGAGTCCTGCGCGAAGACGAAGCCGCGGTACATGTAGTTGCTGGTGTCGAAGAGGATGTAGACGTTGGAGCCGCTGCCGTCGTCGGTACGGATGGCGGCGTTGGTGGCGGCGATAGCGTCCGCCGGGGAGCCAGCGAGGCCGGTGGGAGCGGTTTCCTAGATGGTGGGGATGTTGCTGCCGGCGGCGTAGGTGAGCTTGCGGACGGGTTCGTTGCCTTCTTCGAAGGTGGAGGTGCGCTGGGGAATGCCGTCTTCGACGATCTGGAAGTCCTGCGGGCGAAGATTGCTGATGTAGTTGCCCTTGCTGTCGGTGACGGCGATGCCGAGCTGGACGAGAACAACGTTGACGCGGATCTGGGAGGTGGTGTCGTCCTGTGCGTTGCCGGCAGTGCTGTTGCCGAATGCAAACCAGATCAGCCCGACAAATGAAAGGAATCGTCTTGCCATGGTTCTCCTATTGCGCAGAGGCCGGTGTGAGGTTGGGGAGGGGGGTGGAGAGAAGCGAGGTGGTAGCGGGTTTGGCGAGCGATGCGATCTTGCCCTGGCGGAACTCGTCGCCGGTAAGCTGCATGGCGCGAAGGATGGCCTGCCAGTCTTCAATGTCGCTGGCAAAGATATTGGCGACGGTGGCTCGGGTGAGCTCGGGGACGAGAATGTTGAGGGCTGCGGGGGAGTAGCCCATTTCGTCAGCGAGACGTGCCCAGTAGAGGTTGCTGGATTCCCATGACTCGCCGAAGAGGCGGCTGGAGTAGCCGCCGAACTTGGGCAGCGGCTTGATGTTGAGCAGCTGGGTTCCGTTGGTCTGGGCGATGGTGGGGTGGGGGACTCCAAAGTCGCGGGAAATGCGGTCCCAGCTGACATCTGCGGGGTGGGATTTCTGGAGCTCGTCGAGCTGTTTGGCGGAAGGACCCCAGGTGGGCGGCTCGTCAGGGTAGCGGAGGCGGAATTCGGTGGCGAGGAATGAGACCTCGGCGGGCATGAGGCGGGGGATCAGCGCTGCTACTCGCTTCTGATTGGGAAGCGCGGCGGCGATTTCTTCCATGCGCTGCGGAGCGACGCGGTCCGCGAGGACGGCGGATACCTTCTCGCGCAGAGCGGGATTGGTGGAGGCGGCCGTGAGGAGCTCTTCGCCGGAGCGCTGATAAAGGGTAACGGCGTGTAGCTCGCTGGGCGTGACCGACCACCAGCGCGGAATGGTGGCGCTGACCATGAGGACGGGAACGAGCTCGTCCCATATGAGGGCCTGAACATTTTTGGGAGCGATGAAGTCCTGCTCGGTGGTGGCGAGAGCGTAGGAGAGGTCTGCGAGGGAGCCCATGAGGTACGCGCCGCCGCCGGCGGAGACGCCTGCGCCTAGAAGCTGCGGAGCACGCCAGATCTGGTTGGCGCCGGTGAGGGAGATGCCGAGGAAGTCATGCGAGCGCACGAAGAGCGGGTTGTGATGGAGAATCTGGGCTCCGGGTGGTTCGTAGTAGGCGTAGTTGAGGCCGACAATGGTGTCGCGGAGGAAGGGTGTGAGCAGGCCGCGGGCGTTTTCGAGTTCGGTAGGGGAGGCGGGTTGCTTGAGGATGCGGGTGATGTCGGTGCGGATCTGCAGTTCGGAGTGGTGGCTGGTGTAGATGGCCGGCGCCCAGCTGCGTTTTTCGCCGCGGGTGAAGATGGGGCGGGGGAGATCGAACTCGCGGAGCTCTTCTGCGAGCGGGATGAGATCGTCGCCCTTGCCACCGGACTGAGCCATGCGCTTGAGGCCGTCGCTGAGAGCGAAGAGGGTATCGAGCGAGGCGAGGCGCTGGTCTTCGATGACGGTGCTGATACGGCCGGCGAGCTGCTTGTGGATGCGCTGGCCATCGGATGAAGCTTGCTGCGGCCCGGCGAGGAGTTCGACGATCTGGTCCTCGGAGCTATCGGGTTTGCGGCCGGTGGCGGTGATGACCGCTGAGAGGGAGGTGCGGGTGGCGTCGAAGAGCTGGGTTGAAGAGGTGATCGCGAGGAAGGGCTCGGTGACTCTGAGCCACGATGCGCTCATGTCCTGCGGGGGAATTTGACCCTGGCGGGCGAGGATTTGCCAGAGGCCGACCGAGGCCTGGAAGGAGCCTTCGGCGTTGGCGCGGAGGACCTGGTTGGAGATGTTGTCGACGGCGTCGGCGGCGGCGATGAAGCGGGTGATGGCCGCGTCGTCGAGGTCAGGAAACTCAGCGAAGATCTGGTACCAGAGGTTGAACTCCGCGTAACGGCTGGCGAGGGCCTTGATGGTGGCGGGCTTCAGGCGGTTTTCCGGCTGGCGGTTGCGGTCGATTTCCAGCGCGGTGAGGAAGACCTGCAGCGGGCTGGATGCGGGTGTGAAGGAGACGTGGGTGAGTGCCGTCATGCTGGCGAGAACATCCTCTGGCGTGCTCCAGCTGCGCGAATGGCTGAGTTGATCACGCATGACGGGGTCGCCGGATTTTTGATCGAGGACGTCTTTCCAGGCCTGGATACCGCCGGGTATCAGAGGAGCACCGTTGGCGTCCCATTGGACGCGGGTGAAGAGGACGAGCAGGTCGGGGGTTTTGCCGTAGACGCCATGTGCTGCATTGACGCGGGAGTTGCTAGGGAGGCGGTAGGCCTCATAGAGATGCTTCAAGCGTTCGGGTTGGGTGAGATGCTGCTGCTGCTTGTCGCTGACGCGGGAGAGGGTGTCGAAGAACGCGATGGGCCAACCGCCGTCGTGACTGAGCAGACCGAGGACGAAGGCGCCGGAGGAGTCAGGGTTGGCTCCGACGAGTTCTCTCCAGCTGGCGCGTGAAGCTGGGCCGCCGGGGACGGCGACGCGTCCGCTGCGGATGGACAGCTGGCTCCCGTAGAAGTCAAGCAGTGCGGAGTAGGGGAGCAGGGCCTTGAGGCCAGGGGCGCGGAGCAGCGATTGGCGGGTGGCGGTTTCCTGCCGGGAGACGGCCCAGTAGAGCTCCGCTACGGACTGGTCTGCAAGCAGTGCCGAGAGGAGGCCGCTGACGCGGTGCTTCTGCGCGGCCGCAAGGCCGGTCCAGTCGTTTTCATGCGCGAGGATGGGGACGCGGGCGGAGGGGTAGTCGTAGGCGAAAGAGGTGCCGGTCTGAAGCGCCTCCTCGAGCTCGACCAGGGGGAAGCCGGAGTCGATGGTGAGGAAGGCACGTTCGGGGTTTCCGGTTTCAAGGGCGAAGGACCTGGTGCCACATCCAGCGCGGAGGCGATAGCCGAGGACCTTGAGCAGGGGCATCGCGTCGACGCAACCTGAGACTTCAATTCGGCCGCTGGGGCCGACGAGGTGCTGCAACTCGGTGGCCTGATCGACGTAGCGGCCGACGAGAGCGAGATATTCCGTGGGCTTTTTGTCGCGGAAGCCGCGCATGAAGATGTCGCGCGCGAGAAAGGGGAGAACCTCATCGGGCGAGGCCTGCTGACTGATGCCGGCCATGCGCTCGAAGGAGCGCAATGGACCGGGGATGACGATGGAGTCGCGCGACTGACCGACGTCATCGGAAGAGCTGGTGTTCTGGGCGAGGGCGAGGCACGAGCCTGTGCTGACGGCGACGCAGGCAGTCAGTAAAGAAAGGGACAGACGAAGACGGGACTTCACGCTGAACACCTCACCACAATGCGGACTAACGGGCCTGGAGTCACGAGTGCGATCTACCGGGCGAACACACTGCTCTTATTCAAATGTCTGGCTTGCGAACCGGATGCTGTATTACAGCCCCGGCAAAAAATACTGTACTCCCATGGAGTTACGCCTTGCCACAGAGACTATATGAAAAGACAGGATTCAGACATAGTTGATGCAAATTGGAGAAATGGGGGCGGTTGCCGGGCGGTGGGATGGGTCTCCAGGCGAAAAAAAGGCGGGATGAGGTTGCCCTCATCCCGCGGGTGCAAAGTGTAAGTCGGTTGAATTTTCCGCAGGCTACGTGAAGCAGGGGAGGTGCGGGAGGTCTATTTGAATTCCATGACGGTGAGATGGATTCGGTTGCTGAGCGCCTCAACGGTCTTTTCTGTGGAGTCGAGTTCCCAGTCCTTGAATAGGCGGTGTTCGATTGAGGGAACGCCGTTGTGGGTTTCGCGGAGCAGACCGCCGGCGATGTAGACGAAGGCGTAGTCGGTGTTGGCAGGGAAGGTGACGGGCTGGCCGGGGACGAGAACGACGTCGTAGAGCCAGATGCGCGTGTTATCGGTGATGAGCTTGGAGTTCGGCATGGAGGCGAGCGCCGAAACCTTCTTGGGGTTCTTCTGCCGGTAGTAGTTGTTCTTGGGCATGAAGATGATCATTTCGCGGGGCATCGGAGTGACGCCTTCTTCTTCATGCAGGGTGCCGCGGGGGACGCCGGTGAAGCCGCCTACGCGGGACTCGGTATAGCTGTAAGGAGTGCCGCCCTGGGCGTTTATGCCGGCGGTGATGCCCATCTTGGACTTGGTTTCGGTGCAGGCCGGCTCTTCCCAGCAGCCGATCTTGGCGACGCCTTCGCCGACGATGACGGCTGCCATATCGGTGCGGTGCTCGTGGATGGGCGAGAGGTCATAGACGAACATGGCGTTGTCGAAGAGGGTGTATAGATCCGTCTCGACGATGCGGGTGGAGGTTCCTTCGCGCGGGGGCATGAACGATTCGGCGTAGGTGTAGTGGATGAGGTTGGCGGAATCGTTGGTGCCGACCATGACGGGAGCGCCGGCTGACATCTTGTCGAGATCGACGGTGACCATGCCGGAATCGCCGAAGACGTAGATCTGGTTGGTGGGGGGATAGCTCCAGGCCTTGGCACCCTTGGCGTTGGGGGGCGTGAAGCGGACCGAGAGCGGGCCCTTCATGTCGACCTTCACCGTGCCGACTACTTCCTTGGTGATGGGCTGAAGGATGGTGACGTCGCCGCTGTCGTTGTGGGAGGTGGCGATGTAGCGGACGTCGGGCGCGGTGATGATGCGGGCCGGACCCTTGCCGGAGGTGGCGATCGTCTTGACGACTTCGTCCTTGTTGGTGTCGATAACGGAGACCGTGCCGTCAGCCGAGGTGACCCAGGCTTCGCCACCGATCATGAAGGCGACGTCGGTGGGCCCGCCCTTGACGGGGACCATCTTCAGCAGCTTGTCGGTATTGGTGTCGATGACGGCGACCTGGTTGGCTTTGCCTAACGCGTGGTAGAGCTTCTGCGTGGGGCCCTGGACGAGCATGCGCTGGCCGTCGGTGCCGGTGATCGCGATCTTCGTGCCGGCCTGTGCGTATTCAGGGCTGTAGACGAGCAGCTTCTGGTCGAAGCACTCGACGCCGCCGGGGACGGAGACGTAGAGCTTCTTGAAGTCGGGGGTGGTGACGAGGACGTCAGAGAGGCCAGTTGCTCCGGCAGCGCGCTTGAACTCCGGCCGGGTAAAGCGGGAGGATTCCTTGAAGGTGCGGGCGTTGATGACGGAGATGTAGCCCTGCTCGGGGACAGCGACAAAGAGCCAGCGCTCATCCCAGCTGTAGACAGCCTCAGTGGGGGTGCCTTCGAGTTGAATTTTGTTGATGACTTTACCGGTGGCGGGGTCGGTGTCATAAACGGTCTTATCGCCCTGGCTGACGATAATTACCGAATGATCTTCAGCCAGGACTTTTCCGGTGGAACACGCCAAGACACACAACGCACTCAGAAGAAAACTTACTCTTCTCATTGATAGGCTACCCATAGTCCTCAAAAGGATTGCTGTCCGCGTCCGGAACCGTTACAGGGGTGACTTGGAGAGCCCAACCGGTATATAGGGCTGATGTAACGTTGTCAACGGAGTTATAGAAATAATTCAGCGTTACTGAAGCGTGCGGTGGATGGGGTGCATGCTGGGTGACTGCGAAGGCCTGAAGAATGAGTCAGGAAGCGGGGGTATTTACGCGGTGGGCCGCTGAAGTGACGTTGCGGCTGCGTTGCATGGAGAGTTTCACGGAGTGTAACGGCGTGTGCCTGGTGGCTTGCGCTTGCTTGATTGAAGGGGGTAAGAAAAATCGCCCGGCCGAGGGTAGCCCGGCCGGGCGAGGTGCTGTGAAGGCGGTGGATTTCAGGCAGCGCTGGCGGAGTCGGATGAGATACACATCATGCCGTGCTGCTCTGAGACGTCACCGGTGATGGTCGCGGTCTTGCCGAGCCAGTCGATGATTTTGGCGTTGTTGTTTGCGGCGAGGCCGCCGACGATCTGGTAGGCCTTGCCGTCGGAGGTGACGATGCCGGCGGGCATGCCTTCCCACTTTACCGAGGCGCGCGCGGCGGCGAGGTCCTGGTCGAGACCGCCACCACGGCGCATCTGGTTGGTGCCGTAGTAGGAGATGGCCACGACCTTGCCGGTGACGGTCTGGGAAGAGCCCGGCGCTGCTGAGCCGAAGCCGGATACGAAGTCAATTACGGATTTCAACATGAAGATCCTTTCGGTTGATTAGAGCGGTTTGGGTTGGCCGAAGGTGGCCATCTGCTTCATCGCGATGCCGATGTCGGAGAGTGAGCTGAGGTCGCCCCACACTTTGAAGGCCTGGTCGCGTTGGGCGTTGGTGACCTTCTTGAAGGCAGCGGCGCGGTCGAATTTGGCGCGCAGCTCCTGCTCGGTGAGGGAGGGATAGTCGGAGTTGTCGAGGGTGCGGCGGCCATCGTAGGTTTCCCATACTTTGACTTCGCCGTTGGTCTTGGTGATGGTGAGGCGGCCGGTGCCGTTTCCGGACCAGCCGTTGACGCCGGCCATGGTGGTTTTGTCCATGATGCCGCGCGCGACGGGGTCCATGTACTTGTCCTCGGTGAAGGAGTCCATGTAAACGTCGCCGTCCATGATGGCGCGGGCAACGATGTAGGGGAGGCTGTGGTCTGCGGTCTGGCGATTGCGGGGGTCCCACTTGGGCGGGTCGCAGATTTCTTCCCAGTTGCCGTAGGAGGTGTCCCAGTGGATGTGGGCGATCTCGTTGGGCTTTACGAAGGCGCGGATCTCGGGCATGACGTAGAGGATGCCCTGCGATGAGGCTTCGGCGGGACGGCGCTTGAACCAGTTGAACTGGATGACCTGGCTGTCGGCATTGACGGGGAGGGTGAAGGGACGGGCCATGCCGTTGCGCTGCATGCCACGGCCGTTGGCCCCGACGTAGGACCAGTAGCCACCGCGGCCTTCGTACGGCTGGGGCGGACCGGTTACGCCTTCGCGAGCCATGATCGCGGCCCAGACACCGCACTTGGCGGACTCGGCGCTGCGCATGCCCTTCCACATGGAGAGGGCGCCAACGCCCTTGTTGAGCGCGACGTGGGGGGTGAGGGCGAGGGTGATGGCGTTGGCCATGCGGTCCTCGTCGAGACCCATGAGGCGACCGGCAGCGACCGCGGCGACGACGGGTTCGCCGCCGACGGAGACGGCCTGCAGCTCATACGCGATGGTGATGGCGGCCATCACCTGTGCGCCGGAGCAGTGCAGGGCCTCACCGACGGCGAGCGCGGCGGGGATGACGGTGCTGTAATGGCCGCCGTTTTCCGTGTCGTCGAAGTCGACTTCGCGGATGAGGCAGCCGTTGGCGAAGGTGGCCAGCTCCGGGGTAGTGGCGATGTTGTAGCCGAGGACGGTGCACTTTTCCTTGCCGGGGGGTGACAGGCGGGCAATCTTGGCGGCGAGGCGGGGGCCGTCTTCTTCGAAGCCGGCGATGACGGAGGCCATGGAGTCGAGCATGGTGCGGTCGAACTGCTTTTTGGAAGCGGCTGTGACGTCGGAATCCTTGAAGCTGGCGACGTACTTGACGATTTTGGCGGTGGTGTCGTCCATGGGACCGTTGGCGCCGAGGCGGTTGTAGGTGTTCTTGTATCCGGGGCCGGTGAATGGAGCGATGGCGCCGGGGAGGCGCATGGATCCGGGAGCGGGGGGAGCTTCGGCCTCTCTGCGACCGCCTTCCTGGGCGGCAGCGGGTGCAGCGGCGAGGGCGGCGAGGCCGGCAGCGCCGGCGCCTAGCTTCATGAGTTCGCGGCGGTCGAGGCGGAACGGTGCCTCATCCTGCTTCAGGTGGTCTTGATTGAGCACTTCTGTTTCTGTCTTCATCGGTCTCCTCTGTTGCGTGCAGCGATTGAATTTGTGCAGTCGGTCAAACGGTGTAGCGTCCTGGTTGGCGGCAGGCAAGTGCCATTTGCAGCCCAGCCAGGCGGCGAACGGTTATGGGCGTGAGAGCGATGGAGTGGCTTCGCTCCCGGGATAATGGTGCGCTTACTGGCGCATCGGGCCTGTCCACGCGCATTTCACGCGTGGCCGGTTGGTTCAGCAGCGGTTCACTGCAACGGATTACCCGGAAGAAAGACCGTAGTGCCTGAAGGTTGCGCGGGCTGGCCGAATGGTCAAAAAAAAGTGCTCTGGTGGTGCGAGGACGGGCCGGCAATTTCTCTCCGAAACTGGAACTCGTGGCGGTATCCATGCTGGTTGAAATTGCCGCCGAATTGTACGCAGATGTGAGGAGACTGCACAAGGATGATGTTGTGGAAGTACCGGACTTCGTAAAGTACGACAGCTATAACTCATTGCGAAATGGAGCCAGGGTCTTTTGCTGGGATACACTTAGCGTCTTACTGACGACTAACTGAATATGAGTTACAGATGAGGAGCGGTGCTTGACGGTGCTTACCCGGATTTACACGGCAGGACTAATAACGATGGGTGCGGTTTGCTTGAGTCTGGCGGCCCACGCCGAGGGAACGCCCTGCGCGAAATTGAAGGCCATGACGATTCACGACGTGGCCATAGAGTCTTCTACTCTTGTTCCGGCGGGTGAATTTCCGATTCCCGGAACCATTGCTTCGACTACGGTGGTGGAGCCAACGGTGTACGTGAAGCTACCGGCGTTTTGCCGGGTAGTCGGTGTAGCGCGGCCAACCAGCGACTCGGATATTCATTTTGAGGTTTGGATACCGCCGAGTCAGGCGTGGAACGGGCGCTTTGAGGGTGTGGGTACGGGGGGATTTTCGGGAGAGATCAGTTACCAGGCTATGGCGCTCGCATTGGACCAGGGCTATGCGACTGCCAGTACCGATACCGGGCACAAGGGTGATGAACTTATCTTTGCCAAGGGGCATCCCGAGAAGATCGTGGACTGGGGTTATCGCAGCATGCATGTGATGACCGAGACGGCGAAGCTGATTGTTCGGAACGCGATGGGGAAGTTTCCGGAGAAGTCGTACTTCAACGGCTGCGCGACTGCCGGGCATCAGAGCATGATGGAGGTCTTGCGGTATCCGAATGACTATGACGGTGTGATTGCCGGCAATCCGGCAGGGGACCGGGTGCATGAGATCGACGGCTACCTGGCGGCGTGGATTGCGACGCACAGTGCGGACGGCAAGAGTCTACTGCCGAGCGCCACGCTGCAGATGATTACGAAGGTTGCCGTGGCGAAGTGCGACAAGCTAGACGGCGTGGAGGATGGCGTTATCGACGATCCGCACCGCTGCGACTTTGATCCGAAGCAGCTGCTTTGCAAGGCGGGCGAAGATGCGTCGTGCCTGACGCAGGCGCAGGTGGACGCGGTGAAGAAGGTGTATGCCGGGCTGCGGCATCCGCGGACCGGGGAGATGATTTTTCCGGGGTGGTCGATCGGGTCGGAGGGTTGGGGCGCTGCGCAAAACTCAGGGTGGTCGCAGCTGGTGAACATTGCGACGCCGCGGCGGTCAGATTTTTTCAAGTACTTCGTGTTCGATAACCCGGAGTGGGATTGGAAGAGCTTCGACTTCGATAAGGACATCGATTTTGCGGACAAGAAGATGGGATTCCTGGCTGCGCACGGGACGGATCTCAGCGCGTTTACGGGACATAAGGGGAAGCTGATCATGTTTACGGGGCTGGTCGATCCGATCCTGCCGGCTGACGATGTGATTGAGTACTACGACGCCATTGAGAAGCGGATGGGAGGCGAGCGGTCGAAGGAGTCGGTGCGGTTTTTTACGGTGCCGGGGATGGGGCATTGCCTGGGCGGGCCAGGAACAACGGACTTCGACATGATGCCCGCGCTGAAGACGTGGGTGGAGGAAGGGAAGGCACCGGAGAAGGTGATCGCGTCGCGTGTGGTGAAGGGGCAGGTGGTGCGTACGCGGCCGCTGTGCGTCTACCCGAAGGTCGCGCGCTGGAATGGCAAGGGAAGCAGCGACGAAGCGAATAACTTCGCATGCGTGCTGTTAACGCAAAATGCCAGATCCGCGGCCAAGAAGTAGGCTAGGTTGCGTCCGGTTCGGAGTTTCAGGATATTGGGGGGCGGGCCTTATGGTCGTGCCAGCCGTCGCTGGGAGACCAGATAGACGCCCCAGGCCGCCGCCGTGCAATTGTCCATCACGCGGCCATCCAGCAGCATCGCCTCAAACTCCGCCACCGGGACGCGATGCACCGTCATATCGTGTTCTTCCGGATCGCGGTCGGTCTTGCCCTGCGTCAGCCCCTCAGCCAGGTATACCGAATGCCGTTGCCGCATGGCGCCATAGGCAATCCAAAGGTCAGTCAGATGCGTGAACCGCTGCGCCCGTAGGCCGGTTTCTTCACGCAGCTCACCGCGCGCCACTTCCTCCGACTCTACATTCGCCATTTCCCAGCCGCCCTGTGGGAGTTCGAAGTATGTCCCCTGCACGGTGTAGCGAAACTGCCTGACCAGCCATACGAAATCGCCTTCATTCGTGCGCTCGAGCGGAATGATGATGGACGCGGGATCTTTATCCAGAACGCCATAAACCCCCGGCTTGCCATCGCGTTCAATGATGTCCTCACGCAGGCTGGCCCAGGCATTGCGATACACCTCACGGCTGCTGATCGTCTTGATCGACACGGTGTCCTCCGGCCCCATTATCGCAGCCGGTCCTAGTGCACCAGCCGATCTTCCATCTCTTCCGTTGTCGACATCAGCACGGCGAGTGTCATTGCCGGCAACGCGATGGCATTGTCTTTCACGGTGACTTCATCGCGCGAAACGAGGCATAGCTTCTCGCCAGCCAGGAGATCGAAGCTGTACGGCTGCTCCCCGAAGTTCACCAGGATGCGCGCTTCTTCGCGTTGCATGATCAGCGTTTTCCGCAAGGTATCGGTGGAGACCATAAGGTGATGCATGCTGCCGTCGTTGAGCGCAACTGTACACCGGCGCAGCTTGATGAGCGCCGTGGTCCATGCCAGCATCTCCGCGTGCTTGCCTTCACCGATCTCGTCCCAGTTGAGCTTTGACTTGTTGAACGTCTCCATGTCCTCAGGATTGGGAACTTCATCTCCGAAGAACTGCGCAAAGTCGCGCTTGCGTCCCTCAGCAACCAGCACGCGCATCTCTTCGTCTTCATGATCCGCGAAGTAGAGAAAGGGCGAGCTTGTCGCCCACTCTTCGCCCATGAACAGCATTGGGACGTACGGCGCCATCAGCACGACGCCGATAGCTACCTTGGCCTTGTCGATGCCACACAAGTGTTCAAGGCGCTCTCCCATCGCGCGATTTCCCACCTGGTCGTGGTTCTGATCGAAGTGAATGAAGTGGTGCGCCGACAAGGCTTCGACAGGACGTCCGTGCCTGCGCTTCCGATAGATCGAGTACTTTCCGTCGTAGACGTAGGCGTGCTTCAAGGACTTATGCAGATCGTCCATCGATCCAAAGTCGTCGTAGTAGCCGCGGCCCGGCTCCTTTGTATAGAGGATGGTGAACAGCGAGTGATGAAAGTCATCGCTCCACTGCGAATCCATCCCGTAGCCCTGAGCTTCGCGCGGACGCACAACGCGCGGATCATTCAAATCGCTTTCGGCGATCAGATAAAACTCTCGGCCCAGCGTCGCGCTCAACCGTTCTACTTCCTCTGAGAGCTGCTCCATAAAGTGCACAGCGGAACGGTCGATGAACTCGTGCACGGCGTCAAAGCGCAATCCATCGCAGTGATAGTCGCGCAGCCACATCAGTGCACAGTCGACGAAGAAGCGCCGGACTTCATCGCTTCCGCCTTCATCCAGATTGACCGCGTCGCCCCAGGGCGTCTTATGTTTCTCTGTGAGATAAGGTCCGAACTTGTTGGTGTAATTGCCGACCGGCCCAAAGTGGTTGAAGACGACGTCGAGTATGACGCTTAAGCCCTTGGCATGGCACGCATCAACGAAGCGCTTCAGCCCGTCCGGCCCGCCATAAGGCTCGTGGGCAGCAAACAATGCCACGCCGTCGTAACCCCATCCCCGCCGTCCGGCAAACTCATTCACGGGCATTAGTTCAATGTGCGTGATGCCGAGATCGGCAAGATAGTCGAGATGAGGAATCGCCCCATCGAACGTGCCCTCTTTACTGAACGTGCCAATGTGAACTTCGTATAATACCGCCCCCGTTTTCGGCGATCCGCGCCACAGCTGGTCTTTCCATTCAAACAGGCTGTGGTCGTACAACCGCGACATGGCGTGCACACCGTCCGGCTGATTCATACTGCGCGGGTCAGGATATGCCGTGGGGTCGTCATCAATAAGAAACGCGTAACGGTCCCCACACCCGGCGTCATCTACTTCGAGCGTCCACCAGCCACGCTTATTCGGTCCTTTCATCGTTGCGATGCGATCCACCAGCTTCAACGACATCTTCTGCGCCCGCGGCGCCCAAACTCCAAACTTATGCATTCTGTCCCCCCCACGTTTTCAACTTACTGATACCTCGCGGACTAGTAGAGCCACCGGAAAGCGCTCCAGCAGCGCATCAACGCGCACTTCGACGCCGTCGATACGCTCGTCGGTCAGCCCATTTCGCCAGATGCCATCCGGTAGATGCAAGGAGGTGTCACCCCAATGCGCGCCGAGTTTCACCGCCCAACGCGCCCCCACTGACACCACATTTTCTCCACGCAGAAACGCCACTACGTGCGCAGCGCTTTCTCCCCTGGCCAGAATCGGCGAGTACGCCGCGTCCTTTCCGAACCACTCGGGATGTTGCTGCCGCAGGCGCAAGAGGCGCTCGATCAGCCAGAGCTTCGGCATGCCCTCTTCGATACGCGCCATCGCACCCTGGGCATCAAGATTCCTGGCTTCAGCCAGCATTTTTCGCCGCAGGTGATAATCCACCGGGCGCCGATTATCCGGATCAACCAGCGACAGGTCCCACAACTCGCTGCCCTGGTACAAATCCGGGACACCCGGCGCGGTGTGCTTCATCAATGTCTGCGTCAGCGAGTTGACGCGCCCAGCATGGCGAAGCTTGTCGACGAACGCATCTACCTCGCCCAGGAACTCAACATCCGCGAACAGCGCGTCAATGTAGCCATTTAGCGCATTCTCATACTCCTGGTTGTTGGCCACCCAGCTGGTGTGCCTCTTCGCCTCGCGCATCGCCTTCTGCATGTACTGTTTCAATCGCTCTGCATCAATGGGCCATGCGCCGATCATCGTCTGGTACAGAAACCACTCGGTGCTCTTATCCGGCCATCTACCGCGGCGCCGCCTGGCGTTGCGTTTCGACCACGTCGTCACTGTTTTGCCAAACTCTTTCGGTATCTCCGACAGCACCGCGAGCCGTGCACGCACGTCATCGCTTCGCTTGGTGTCATGCGTACTCAGCGTGAGCATCGCCCCCGGATGCGTACGCTGCATGGTGACGTTGTAATTGTGAAACTCTTCCAACGTGACCCCGTCACGACCCGGGTCCCCGCCTACTTCGTTCAACGCGGTCAATCGATTGAAGCAGTAGAACGCCGTGTCTTCAACACCCTTCGCCATCACCGGGCTGGTGAATTGTTGAAAGCGTGCAACGAACTCACTCTCTTTCTTGCCGCGCACCTTCAACGTCAACACATCACGCATGAAGTCGAACAGTGCGCCATCGATGTCCGGGCGCCTCTCCTTCGCCTTCTGCGTTGCCCGCTCGATAACGTCGCGGTCCTCATCCGTGATTTCGTCCCGGTCGGATACAACGTAGGAGCGATAAATCTCGAAGCATCCCGCCACTTCACGAATCGAGCGCCTGACTTCAGCCCGCGTAAAATCTCTCTGCTCACGATTGCACTCACAGATATCGACAAACAGGTTCGTCAGGCGATTGACGTCGCTTCCCAGCCCCTCCTGCTCGACGGTGAGCTTCTTGTCATGCGCGATCGCCGCGAAGTTGACGTCATCGCCTGTAAAGCTGTGATAGATCTTGCCCAATCGCCGCAGGCCTTCCGGCTCCACCAGGAGGCCGATGGCCATATTTAGAAAGTCGTAGCCACTGGTGCCCTCAATCGGCCAGTCTTCGCGAAGAAACTCTCCACGTGCGAGGATTTTTTCGCCAACGATATACGCGTCCGGCGCCCGTTCCCGCAGGCGCTGAAAGTACTGAAGCGGGTCGCGCAAACCATCCGGATGGTCGACGCGCACCCCATCCAGCACACCCTGCTTCAGCCACTTCAGGATCAGCGCGTGCGTTTCTTCAAACACGTAATCCCGCTCGACCCGCAGGCCTATCAGCGTATTTACATCGAAGAATCGTCTATATCCGAGTTGCTGATCCGCCGTCTTCCAGTAGGCCAGCCGATAATTCTGCTGATTGAGGAAATCATCCAGCGCATCGGTGTTGCCGTTCAGATCAATAATCATGCGATCGATCGCTGCGCACACATCCTTCTCTTCCGCGCAAAGCCGCTCCAGCAAGCGGTCCAGCACCACCTTGTCGCGATGACGCGCCAGCACCGTGCGCCGGTCCGTCATGTCGGGCACGGGCAGGCGACCATAACTCGCAGCGAGAAAGCTCAGCGTATCGCTGCGGGCGCTGTCGGCGGCGCGTCCAAGGATTGTCGGCAGACTCTGTGGCACTACCGGCAGCGCCTGTCCTGCCGCTTCCACGGTGAAGACATTGCCCTGCCGCAATACCTTGATTCCACCCGATTTCAAAACCCGCCCGTACTGATCGCCGAGGATCGGCACAAGCACCTTGTCACGGAGACGCTCTTCAGCTGAATTCCAGTCAATGTCGAAAAAGCTCGCATAGCGGCTGCTTGTTCCGTTTTCGAGGACATCCCACCAGTAACGATTCTGCTCGCCCAGGCTCATGTGGTTAGGCACGATGTCCAGCACCTGTCCCATGCCCACTTCACCCAGCCGCTGACAAAAGCGCTCGTGCCCCGCGGAGCCACCCAGTTCTTCATTCACTTTACGATGATCGACAACATCGTACCCATGCATGCTGTCTGGCGCGGCCTGCAGGTAAGGCGAGCTGTACACGTGGGTGATCCCGAGTGCCTTCAGGTAATCGGCGATAGCGCTGGCATCGTCGAAGGTAAATCCCTTATGCAGTTGGAGCCGGTAAGTCGATCCCGGAATTCGAATCATCGCTTCCTGCTCTCTCTTCGGTTGGAGCGCGAACTGCGCGCAGTGATTGCGTCTTCACTCGGGACCACGCTTACGCGTTGCGATGCTCCTCTAGATAGAGTCGCCCGCGCCGCATGAGGTTGCACCTGCGCATTCCACCGGATCGATTCGCTACGTGCACTCCGCATATACTTCCGGCTTCCACTGGCCCGAAAGCGTAAACGCCGCGTGGGCAAGCGCTATATGCGAAAGGGCTTGCGGAAAATTCCCAAGCATCTGCTTATTCACCGGGTCATACTCTTCGCTCAGTAAGCCGACGTCGTTGCGTAGTGCCAGTAATCTGTCGAACATCGCCTTCGCTTCGTCGGTGCGCCCCAGCAGATGCAGGCACACTACCATCCAGAAGCTGCACGCCAGGAAGACGCCTTCCTTCCCCCGCAGCCCATCGTCGGTCTCGCGAATGTCATAGCGCATCACCAATCCATCGCGCGTGAGATGCTTCTGTATCGCGTCAATTGTGCCGACGATGCGCGGATCGTCGATCGGCAAGAATCCGACCATCGCGAGCCGCAGACACGAGGCATCGAGCGACCGCGATCCATAGCTCTGCGTGAAGGCGTTCAACTTCTTATCGAAGCCCTTGCTGCAGATTTCCTTGTGCAGCATGTCCCGATTCTTGCGCCAGCGTTTGACGTCGCCACCGCCGTCAAATTTTTCGTAGTTGCGCACAGCACGATCCAGTGCCATCCAGGCCATCACCTTGCTGTGCACAAAGTGCTGGCGTCCACCGCGGGTCTCCCAGATGCCTTCGTCCGGCTGGTCCCACACGTGGCACAAGTGGTCTATCAACGAGGCCTGAAGGGCCATCGCCGGGGTTCGAATGTCGTCCTCGGCTTCGGGGGAGCGGTGGAGTGCCACCGCCACTTCTCCAAACACGTCCAACTGAAACTGCTCTGCCGCGGCGTTGCCGATGCGCACGGGGCGAGACTCTTTGTAGCCCCGCAGCCACGTCGCGTTCGACTCCACCAGCTGACGCTCGCCGCTGATGCCGTACAGCGCCTGAATCTGGTCCGGCGCACCGGCAACCGCACGCAACAACCACCTTCGCCAGCGAATGGCCTCCTCGGTATAGCCCGCGTGCATCAATATCAGCAGCGTGAACGAGGTGTCCCGCAGCCAGCAGTAGCGGTAGTCCCAGTTGCGCTCGCCGCCAATCTGCTCCGGCAACCCCAGCGTCACCGCAGCCACAATGCCGCCGGTCGGCTTGTAGGTCATGGCTTCCAGCGTGATCAAGCTGCGAGCTACGGCGTCCGCATATTCGCCCTTGTACTGCGACTTCGCCGTCCACTCGCACCAATACGCCTTCGTATCCTCCAGGGCCGCATTCACATCGATCGCCGGGGGCATTTGCTTATCCAGCGAACCTGAATAGGTCATCACGAAACAGACTTCATCGCCTTCGCGCAGCGTAAAGTCGCTTACGGTAGCCAGTCCTTCTCCATGAAATTTGGCGGAGCCGCCGCCCAGGCACTGAGTCCGTAGCGTAGCCATGTGCGGTCCGGCGACCGCGTGCAAATCGTCCCCCTCCATGGTCACCCAGGGAATGGTGCGTCCATAATCGAACCGGAGAACGAAGCCCATATGCATGGCCACCTTGCCGCGCACACCGCGCGCGATGCGCACCACGTCGGAATAATTCCCTCGCGGCGGCATGAAATCGGTCAGCATCACTTCGCCATCGGCCGTCTCGAAGGTCGTCTCTACAATCATCGTTCCCGGCAGATAGCGCCGCCGTACTGCCTTGATCTCATCTTTGGGACGAATCTTCCAGTAACCGTTATCGTCCGTCCCCAGTAGCGCTGCAAAGCACGCGGGCGATGAAAACGACGGCCAGCACAGCCAGTCAATGGACCCATCGAGGCTCACCAGTGCTGCGGTCTCGCAGTCGCCGATCAAGGCGTAGTCTTCAATGCGCGCGCCATGCAGGGGCGGCAACTTTTCTTTTTTCCCAAACCAATCCGGCAATCAGGGCCTCGCTTGCATCGTCATTGAGGATTCGCCTCACGCCCGGCCATGAAACAATGAAGAGGACGCGCGGTGGCTTGCCACCTCTGTTTGGATGCGCCGGGGCCCCGAATCGCCACCTCGCCCATCTCAACGTCTGCGCAAGATGATCTAAAGCAGGAGAATCACGCTCGCATGAAACCCATCGAGGGCCGCCGCCGAATCGTCGTTGAAGACGTCCAGCCGCAGATCGACTGCGGCCGCCACCCCGCCAAGCGCGTTCTCGGCGACACCGTCACGATTACTGCCGCCATTTTCGGCGACGGCCACGACCACGTCGCCGCCCGCCTGCTCTATCGCCACGCTTCCAATCCCGATTGGCAATGGGCGACGTTCGCTCCACTCAACAACGATCTCTGGTCTGCACAGTTTGTCGTCGACAAGCTCGGCCCCTGGCGCTTCACTATTGAGGCCTGGGTGGACCACTTCGACACGTGGCTGCACGACCTCGACAAGCGCCTCGCCGCCCAGCCGGACCCGCAGGAACCCACCCAGCAGATCTCTACACCGCAGGATATCCCGCTTGCGCTGCGTATCGGAGCCCGCCATCTCGGCACCGCTGCCGCCCGCGCCAGCGGCGCCGACGCCAAGAGACTCCGCTCGGCCATGCTCGAGTTGGAGGCCCTTGCTGAAGCCCGCCACCCTTTTTACAAGTCGCCGGTAAGCGCCGAGATTGTCGCGCTGGCTTCCCAATACCCTGACCGCACCTTCGCCACGCGCTTTGCCTCAGAATTGCCCGTCTGGGTCGACCGCGATCGCGCTCGCTTCTCCAGTTGGTACGAACTCTTCCCGCGCTCCACCTCACCCCACCCCGGTCAACACGGCACGTTGCGCGACGTCGAAGCGCTGCTGCCCGACATTGCCGCAATGGGCTTTGACATTGTCTACATGCCACCGATTCACCCCATCGGCGTCGCTTACCGCAAAGGCCCCAACAACGCCGTCACGGCCAAGCCAGGAGACGAAGGCAGCCCCTGGGCCATTGGCGCAGCCGAAGGCGGTCACACCGCGGTTCACCCAAAGCTCGGGACACTGGCTGATTTCGATCACCTACAGGCCGCGACGCGCGAGCACAACATGGAGCTCGCACTCGACATCGCCTTCCAGTGCTCGCCCGACCATCCCTGGGTCGCCGAGCACCCGGACTGGTTCACCCTGCGTCCTGACGGCACCATCCAGTACGCGGAGAACCCGCCGAAGAAATACCAGGACATCTATCCCATCAACTTCGAGTCTCCCGATTGGCGCGGCCTTTGGGACGCGCTCTACGGCGTCTTCAAGTTCTGGGTCGACCGGGGCGTCCGTGTCTTCCGCGTCGACAACCCGCACACCAAGGCCCTGACGTTCTGGAAGTGGTGCATCGCCGAAATACAAAAAGACACTCCCGAAACCCTCTTCCTCGCCGAAGCCTTCACCCGCCCGCACGTCATGTACTCGCTCGCCAAGGCGGGCTACACGCAGGGCTACACCTACTTCACCTGGCGCAATACCAAGGCCGACCTGCAGGCTTACTTCGAAGAAATCTGCAGCTTTCCGATCGCGGACTTTTTCCGCCCGAACGTCTGGCCCAACACCCCCGACATTCTGCATGAGCAGCTGCAAACTGGCGGCCGTGCCATGTTCATGCAGCGCGTCATCCTCGCCGCCACGCTCAGCGCCAACTACGGCATCTACGGCCCAGCCTACGAGCTATGCGAAGGCCGCCCCGCTCCCGCCGCCCCCGGCAAGACCGGCAGCGAAGAGTACGTCGACAGCGAAAAATATGAAATCCGCCGCTGGAACCGCGCCGATCCGATCTCCATCGCGCCACTCATCACGCAGCTCAACCAGATCCGCCGCGACCACCTCGCGCTGCAGCGCAACGAAAACCTCCACTTCCACGCCATCCCGGATGACAACCTCATCGCCTACTCCAAGTCCACCGACGATCTCAGTGACGTCATCCTGGTGATCGTCAACCTCGATCCCCGCAATCCGCATGACGGCTGGATCAATCTCAACATGCCACGCCTCGACCTGCCCTGGCAGGGCAGCTTCGAAGTCGAAGATCTCCTCACCGGGGCCCGCTACACGTGGAAGGACCAGTGGAACTATATTTCGCTCGATCCCAACGTTATGCCGGCACACATTTTTAGAGTCATACGATGAACGCGTTCGCTCGTTCCCGCCACATTCTTATCCTCGCCATCTTAGCTTTGGCGCAAAGTGGCAATGCTCAAATCGAAGCGAGCCCTGACGCATTCGTTCGTCACCTTTATGCCCTATACGCTCATCCAGCAGGAGCAAACGGACCTTCATTTTTAGGTCGGGATGGAAATGAAGCGTTCTCGCTGTCGTTGCTCGGCCTCATTCATGCAGATCGGCGGGCAGCGCGGGGCCAGGTAGGCAAACTCGACGGTGATCCGGTATGCGATTGCCAGGATTCAGATGGCCTGCAGCTTAACCATCTTACGATCAGCAATCAAACTCAAAACCACGCTACAGCCCATGTAGCACTGCGATTCGCCGGTCCACCATCTTCGGACGACCACAAGTTGACCCTGTACCTCATTCGAACTGATTCTGGGTGGCGCATTGACGACATCTCAACAGGCTGGACGGCGAGCCTGCGCAAATTCTTGACCAAACCGCTTAAGTAGCCAGCGCATCCGCAGGAAAGCGCATCCAAACCCACTCAGGAGCCCGAGTCAGAAAGAGGCACGACGAGTGAAGAAAGCCTGCAGCGCCACCGATCCCCTCTGGTACAAGGACGCGATCATCTACGAGCTCCACGTCCGCGCCTTCGCTGACTCCAACGGCGACGGCATCGGCGACTTCCAGGGCCTCATCTCCAAACTCGACTACCTCCAGGACCTCGGCGTCACCTGCCTCTGGCTGCTCCCGTTCTTCCCCTCGCCTCTGCGCGACGACGGCTACGACATCTCCGACTACTGCGCCGTCAACCCGTCCTACGGCACCATCGACGACTTCAAGCAGTTCCTCGACGCCGCCCACCAGCGCAACATGCAGGTCATGATCGAGCTGGTTATCAATCACAGCTCCGATCAGCACCCGTGGTTCCAGCGTGCCCGCCTCGCGCCGCCCGGCTCGCCCGAGCGCAACATGTACGTCTGGTCCGACACCGACAAGCTCTACGAAGGCGTCCGCATTATCTTCACCGACACCGAAAAGTCCAACTGGACATGGGACCCCGTCGCCAACCAGTACTACTGGCACCGCTTTTTCTCCCATCAGCCCGACCTCAACTTCGACAACCCCGCCGTCATGGAAGAAGTCCTCAACGCCATGCGCTTCTGGATGGACATGGGCGTCGATGGCCTCCGCCTCGACGCCATCCCGTACCTCGTTGAGCGCGACGGCACCAGCTGCGAGAATGTGCCCGAAACGCACGTCCTCATCAAACACATTCGCTCCGTCATGGATGCCGAGTACGAAAACCGACTCATCCTGGCCGAGGCCAACATGTGGCCCGCCGACGTCCGCCCTTACTTCGGCGACGGCGACGAGTGCCAGATGGCTTTCCACTTCCCCCTGATGCCACGCATCTACATGGCGCTCCGCCAGGAAGACCGCCTGCCTATCACCGACATCATGGCGCAGACACCCGACATCCCACCCACCTGCCAGTGGGGCATCTTCCTGCGCAATCACGACGAGCTCACCCTCGAAATGGTCACCGACGATGAGCGCGACTACATGAACCTGGCCTACGCGGCGGACACCCGCATGCGCATCAACGTCGGCATTCGTCGTCGCCTCGCTCCGCTCATGGACAACAACCGTCGCCGCATCGAGCTCCTGAATTCGCTGTTGCTCTCCATGCCCGGCACGCCCATCATGTATTACGGCGACGAGATCGGCATGGGCGACAACATCTACCTCGGCGACCGGAACGGGGTCCGCACACCCATGCAGTGGAACTCCGACCGCAACGCCGGCTTCTCTCGCGCGGACCCTGCGCGCCTCTATTTCCCCGTCGTCATGGACCCCACCTACGGCTACCAGTCCATCAATGTGGAAGCGCAGCAGTCTGACGCCTCCTCGCTCCTGCAATGGACGCGCAACATGCTCGCCCTTCGCAAGCTATTCCAGGTCTTCGGCCGCGGCACGCTGGAGTTCCTCGCGCCCGACAACCGCAAAATTCTCGCCTACATCCGCGACTACCAGAGCGAAGACGGCACGCACTCCGAAACCGTTCTGTGCGCCGCCAACCTCTCGCGCTTCGCACAACCCGTATCGCTGGATCTCGCCAAGTTTGCCGGCCGCCAGCCCGTTGAGATGCTCGGCTACGTTCCCTTTCCGGCCGTCACCGATCAGCCCTACCCGCTCACGCTCGCACCGTACAGTTTCCTTTGGCTCGAGCTACAACCTATCGTCAGCAACGTTGTCGAACCCACCGAGCAGCAAATGGAGGTGCCGGAACCGTGAGCACGCAAAACGGCGACTCCGCCATCGACCTCGTTGAATTGCTAACCGTCTCCCACCGTGACCAGGTCGCGCGGGAGCTTCCTTGGTTCCTCGTCACCCAGCGCTGGTTCGGCTCCAAGTCGCGGACCATCACCTCTGCCACCCTGGCCAACGTCCAAACGCTCCCAGGCACCAACGCAGCGCTTACCACCGTCGCCGTCAGTTACGTTGAGGGTGCCAGGGAAACCTACCAGCTTCCGCTCGCCATCACTTCGGGCAGCGCCGCTGCGGCGCTGCGCGTATCCACACCCAACGTGATCGTCGCCACGCTCAACACCTCCCAGGGACCGTCCCTACTGCATGACGCCGTGGTGGACGAGCACTTCCGGGCGCAACTATTGGCGCTCACCGCCGCCTCTCCATACACGGTAGATCTGCTCCCGTCCCGCGTAGCGTCCGCCGAGCAATCGAACACCAGCATCCTCTACGATGACCGCTACATCCTGAAGCTCTATCGCCGGCTCCAGCCGGGCGAAAATCCCGACGTCGAGATCCCGCGCTTCCTGACGAGCATCGCGCACTTTGACAATATTCCCGCGTACCTGGGCCACCTGCGAGGAGCCGACGGCACAACGCTGGCCTTTCTTCAGGCCTTCGCTCCTAATCAAGGCGACGGCTGGCAATGGATGGTCGAAGAACTCGGAAGGTTCTTCGCTTCGGTCGTCCATCTAGCCGCACCCCAGGCGACAATCCCACGCGCGAGCTTCCTGGCCACTTCCACCATCACCTCGGAGCCGCGCGAATATGCGCCGAACTCTATCGCCGCCGCCGCACTGCTCGGCCGCCGCACTGCAGAGCTGCACCTCGCTCTTGCCACGCACACCGACGACCCCGCTTTCTGCGCCGAAGCCTTCACTCCGAATGACCTCGCCGCCGACGCCACCCGCATCCACGCCCAAATCGTCTCGGCGCTCGACGCCATGAAGCAGCACATGCCGCAGGTGCCCGCAGCTCTCACCGATGCGGCAGCGTCGCTGCTGAGCAAGCGCAAGCAACTCCTCGACCGAGCGCACACGCTGGCTACAGCTTCTCCCTATCGCTTTGGGCGCCGCATTCGCATTCACGGCGACTACCACCTCGGCCAGGTCCTTCGCACCGCAGACGACTTCCTCGTCGTCGACTTCGAAGGCGAACCCGCGCGTTCACTCGAAGAGCGCCGCCGCAAGCAGTCGCCACTCCGTGACGTCGCCGGCATGCTGCGCAGCTTCAGCTACGCTGCGTTCGCCGCGCTCGACGCTCACAAGCAGCACACACCGTGTTCGCCATCGCTCGAAGCGTGG
This sequence comes from uncultured Acidobacteriota bacterium, assembly GCA_903873705.1. Taxonomy (GTDB): domain Bacteria; phylum Acidobacteriota; class Terriglobia; order Terriglobales; family Acidobacteriaceae; genus Granulicella. The sequence goes on along the minus strand of CAIQPK010000003.1, from coordinate 16,846 downwards.
GCCACGGCGTGGGAGCGCTCCGCTTCCACCGCGTTTCTCGCCAGCTATCGCGACGTGATCGTCGCCAACCCCGAGCTAATCCCTGAGCCCCCGCAGGCCGAATCCATGCTCACGGCCTTCCTGCTTGAGAAAGCTCTCTACGAGTTGCTGTACGAACTCAACAACCGCCCCACGTGGCTCGGCATCCCACTCAGTGGAGTCCTGTCCCTGCTCCGTGAGGCCGCCTGATGTCGACCGTTCCCGCACCCGCACTGAGCGCTTCCACCCATGCCGCGCCGGATCAGGCCGCGACGCTCATCTGCCTTCCGACGCTGACCGGCGAGGCCTTCGACGCGACGCTCGACCATTTGCGGCGTGCCTTTCCGCTGCAGCCCATCATCGTCGCGACACCCGACCCTGTCCCCACTCGTTCTTCCTCTGATGAATCTCAAATCCGAATCCTGAATTACACCTCCTCCAGCTCCCCGCACGGGGCCTGGGTACCCACCGCCGCCGACTACCTGAACGCCTGGACACTTGCCCGCGAACATCACCCCCAGGCCGTGCTGCTTCTTGGTGCCGAGGCCGCATCCGTTTCACCGGACACCCTGCGCCGCCTTGTCAGCGGCGTGTTTGACCAGCAAGATCTGGTGCTGCCGCGCTATCCCGTCGGTCCTCGCGATGCGCTGGTCAACTCCGCCATTCTCTATCCGCTCACGCGCGCATTGTTCTCACAGCACGTTCGCTTCCCGCTCCCCATCGACGCCGCCCTATCCCCACGCATGGCGGAACGCCTCGCCACCACCGCACAGCGCCTGACTTCTACCAACCAGGCTGACGCGTTCGTCTGGCCGGTGGCGGAGGCTGCCGTTGCCGGCTTCTCCGTTCGCGACGTGGCTGGCGACCAGCGCACGCTTCCCCTGCCGGGCGCCATCGATCTCAACTCGCTGCTATCCAACGTAGCCGGATCGCTCTTCGCAGACATCGAAGCCCGCGCTTCCTTTTGGCAGCGCGCCCGCCTGGCCACCACCGCCCCCCGAGTTCCCACCTATGCCACGCGTTCCACTGCAGCCGACGCCAACCCCCTGGATCTCGCTCCCATGATCGACTCCTTCCGCAACGCGTACACCAACCTCCGCGAATTGTGGTCGCTGGTGCTGCCGCCAAACTCGTTGCTCAATCTCAAGAAGCTGTCGCTCACGCCGCCGGAAACCTTCCGCATGCCGGACGCCCTTTGGGCTCGAACCGTCTACGATTTCGTTCTCGCCTACCGTCTGCGTACCATCAATCGCACCCACCTGCTCGGCGCCATGACGCCGCTGTATCTCGCCTGGGTCGCCTCGCATCTGCGCATGGTCGATGGCGACGCCACGCTCGCCGAACAACACATTGAAGCCGTCGCTACGGCCTTCGAAAGCGATAAGCCCTACCTCGTCGCACGCTGGCGCTGGCCAGACCGTTTCAACCCGTAGCGCCCGCATCCGCACCACAGGAGCACATCATGGGTCAACAAATCACATTCGCTCTCCGGCAATCCGTTCACCGCGTCCTGGTGTTGCTGGTTAATTTTCTGCCGGGACTGGTAGCGCTCCTGCTGGCGGTCATCGTGCTCGCCGCGATCGGCGCGTTGCTGGCCATGGTCGTCCGCAAGGTGCTTACCGCCATGCGCTTTGACGAGCGTATTGCCACCCGCCAGACGCCGGGCGCCCTGACCAACGTCTCCGAGTGGTCACCCGCCAACTCGCCCACGCTGCTGCTCGCCCGCGTGACGCTGTGGATCTGCGTGCTCTCCGGCCTGGCTCTCGGCATCTCCGCGTTCAACGCCTCTTTCTCTGATACTGGAACGCTCTCACTGGTCTTCCTCCCGTACCTCACCCACATCGTTGGCGCCGTATTGCTGCTGATCGGCGGCACGCTGCTCGCGCGCTTCCTTGCGCGTTCGGTGCTCATTGGAGCCGTGAATGCTCAACTGCAGTACGCCCGTTTCCTCTCCCTGGGCGTCAAGTGGCTGGTTCTGGTGCTCACAGGTGCCATGGCGCTCGACCACCTGCAGATCGGCGGCAGCATTGTTGAGCTTGCCTTCGGCATCCTCTTCGGCGGCATCGTGCTAACGCTTGCGCTGGCCATCGGCCTGGGTTCGCGCGACTTGGTCACGCGCTCGATTGAGAAGACCATCGACAAGCCCTCTTCTCCGCTGGGCCCTGACCTGACGCCCCCTCTCCGGTCCGAACCGCCGCAACCCACCCTGCGCCACTTCTAGCGCCGCTATAATCGTGCTAAGGCAAGCCGAACCGAGGACGAATGCAGCAGCAGGACATTTACGCGCAACTGACTACCATCTTTCGCGACCTCTTCGACGACGACACCCTCGTCCTCACTCCCGGCCTTACGGCGGCCGAGGTTCCCGAGTGGGACTCGTTCAATCACATCAACCTGATCGTCGCCGTCGAAGTTCGCTTCGGCATCAAGTTCCAGACAGCCGAGCTTGAATCCATGCAGACCGTCGGCCACCTCGCCGACCTCATCCAATCCAAACTCGCCGCCCAGGGCCGTTAGTCACGCTAACCAAAGCATGACGCCAAAGCTGGTTTGTACTATCCTTCTTGGATACCCAAAACGGTAAGGCCAGACACTTTATGTCGCATCAATCCCCCATCATCGGCACCTCTCCTATTCGCAAGGAGGGCCGCGCCAAGGTCCTTGGGGAAGCACAGTACATCGACGACCTTTCACTTCCCGGCATGTGGTTCGGCGCCACCGTTCGTTCCGCCGTCGCACGCGGCACCATCCGCAGCATCACCTTCGGCGAAGAGATCAACTGGGACGCATACTGCATCGTCCGCCCGGCCGACATCCCCGGCGAGAACACCATCGTCCACCTCACCAAGGACCATCCCTGCCTCGCCGACGGCATGGTCAATCATCCTGAAGAACCGATTCTGCTGATCGCGCACCCTGACAAGATCGCGTTGCTCGCTGCGCTCAAGGCGGTCCACATTGAGTACGACGAACTTCCCGGCGTCTTCACCATCGAAGAATCCGAGGCCGCCGTCGAGAACAACGACGCTGCCCGCATTATCTGGCCGGGTTCTGACGCAGGCGGTACCGCCAACTGTTTCCGCCAGTACCTGATGTACTCCGGCACCGCCGAAGAAACCGAAGACGGAATCGCCGCGGCCTTCGAAGCCGCCGACTTCATCATCGAAGGCGAGTACGCCACCGGCGCGCAGGAGCAGCTGTACATCGAAAACAACGGCGTCATCGCCGAGTGTTTCCGCGACGCCACGGGCAACATCGAAAGCGTTTGCGTCCGCGGCTCGATGCAGTGCCCCTACTACCTCGTCCACGCGCTCACGCTCGTCTTCAACCTGCCCGAAGAAAAGTGCCGCGTCATCCAGACCGAAACCGGCGGCGCCTTCGGCGGCAAGGAAGACTTTCCCTCCGTCATCGGCTCGCACGCCGCGCTGCTGGCCATGAAGTGCGGCCACCCGGTCAAGATCACGTACGACCGCGCCGAGGACATGGCCGCCACCACCAAGCGTCACCCCTCGCGCACGCGCCATCGCACGGCGGTCTCAAAAGACGGCAAACTCCTGGCCGGCACCATCGACTTCGCCATCGACGGCGGCGCCTACGCCACACTCTCGCCCGTCGTCCTCTCCCGCGGCACCATCCACGCGCCCGGGCCCTATAAGTGGCCGTTCATCCGCGTGCGGGGTAAAGCGATGGCGACCAACCTGCCGCCGCACGGCGCGTTCCGCGGCTTCGGCGCTCCGCAGTCCATCTTCGGCATCGAGCGCCACATGGACAAAATCGCCAAAACCATCGGCCTCACCCCGGAAGAGCTCCGTCGTCGCAACTTCCTCACCACCGGCGACACCACCGCCACCGGCCAGCTGCTATCCGACCCCGTCGACATGCAACACATGCTCACCCGCGCGCTCAATGAAGCCGGCTACCACGAAAAACTCGCCCGCTTCGCCGAGTCCAACAAGGGTTCCGCCATCAAGCGCGGTGTCGGCTTCGCCGCCTTCATGCACGGCGCCGGCTTCACCGGCTCAGGCGAAGCGCGCCTCAACTCCGTCGTCTACCTCGACGCCCTCCCCGACGGCCGCGCCCAAATCCTCGTGTCCTCCACCGAGTTCGGCCAGGGCACGCAGACCATCCTCTGCCAGGTCGGCGCACAGGCGCTGGGCATCGCGTACGAAGATGTGATCTTCCATCAGCCCGACACAAAATTCGTGCCTAACTCCGGACCGACTGTCGCCAGCCGCACCGCGATGATCGTCGGCAAGCTTATCGAACGCGCTGGTAAGAAGATGCTCGAGACCCTCCGCGCCGCGGGCTTATCTGAGCACCACTCCTCCGACGAATTCAAGGCCTGCGTCAAGAGCTACCTCGCCGAGCATGGCACCCTGCGCAGCTCCGTCCGCTACGAGCCGCCCACCAAGATCTTCTGGGACGACCAGCTCTATCGCGGCGACGCCTACCCCGGCTACGCCTGGGCCGTTTACGTCGCCGAAGTCGCCGTCGACCTCAACACCTATATGGCCACGGTCACGCGCTTCGACGCGCTCCAGGAAGTCGGCAAAGTCATCCACCCCGTCCTTGCCAAGGGCCAGATCGAAGGCGGCGTCGCGCAGGGCATCGGCTACGCCATCTACGAAAAGTGCATGTGGAAAGACGGCCGCATGATGAACAACCAGATGACCAACTACATCATGCCCACCAGCGCGGACCTTCCGCCCATCCATATTCACTTCGAAGAAGTCCCCTGCATCCACGGCCCCGAAGGCGCCAAAGGCATCGGCGAGCTCCCCATGGACGGCCCCGCACCCGCCATCCTGAACGCTATCGAAAACGCCACCGGCATCGCCTTCAACACCATCCCCGTCCTGCCCGAAGACATCTTCGAACGCCTCACCTCCCTCGGCCACCCGCACGGCGGCAGCGAAGACTTCAACCTAACCGTCGACCGCGACACCCGCGTCGAAGAGGTGACCGCATGAAGAGCGGCGCTATGAAGCGGACGCTGCTTCTCCTTGCGACGGCTCTTATAGTCGGCGTAGGTGGCTTAAAGTTGTCGCGTCTGCACCGCATAAAGAATGAATTTCAGGCAGCCACAAAGGGCACAACAGCGAACGAGATGTCCGCTCAGCTTGGAACGCCTTGGCGTTCGGGCAAATGCGGTTCCTCTCTTGGTGACATGCAAGCCTCTGGCTGTGAAAAGGAATTTGTTTATGCGCATCCCCTGGCGCCGATAGTGCCACAGTACTGGGCATTCTTCTATGACGGAGACGGCAGACTCATCGACAAATACGAGTACGATTCGCCCTAGCTTATGACTTCTATTACTTTCACCATCAACGGCACCACTAAGACCATCGACGTCCCGCCGATGAAGCGTCTCCTTGACGTCCTGCGTGAAGACCTTCACCTCACCGGCACCAAGGAAGGCTGCGGCGAAGGCGAGTGCGGTGCCTGCGCCGTCCTGCTCGACGGCGAGCTAGTCAACTCCTGCCTCGTTCCCGCGCTGCAGGCCGAAGGCGCCAAGCTCTGCACCATCGAAGGCGTCTCGACCGAAGGCCGCCTCCACCCCATCCAGCAATGCTTCCTGGAAAAAGGCGGCGCGCAGTGCGGCATCTGCACTCCCGGCATGATCCTCGCCACCCAGCATCTGCTCGACAAATATCCGAACCCCACCATGGAGCAGATCCAGGAAGGCCTCGCCGGCAATCTCTGCCGCTGTACCGGCTACATGCGCATCTTCGAAGCCGTACAGGCAGCCGCCACAATCACTGATCCAGAACTTGCCGGGACCAGCCGCTAATGCGCTCTGACGTTTCACAATTCGACCTCACCGCCCCCGAAACCCTCGACGCGGTCCTCACCCAACTCGCCGCCGAACCCGGCAAGCACACCCCGATCGCCGGCGGCACCGAGTTGATGGTCGCCCTCGGCATCGGCCGCCTCGCGCAGCGCTCGCTCATCTCCATCCAGCACCTTGCCGAGCTCCGCTTCATCCGCGTCGAAGGCGACGCCATCCACATCGGCGCCGGCACCACTTTCACCGACATCCGCCGCAGCGTCGACATCGCACGCGACCTCCCTCTCCTCATCCAGTCCGCATCATGGACCGGCTCGGTCGCCAACCAGAACCGCGGCACCCTCGGCGGCAACATCTGCAACGCCTCCCCCGCCGCCGACACACCGCCTGCGCTCCTCGCCTACGGCGCCACCATCACTCTCGTCAGCACTACCGGCAGGCGCACGTTACCCTACGCCGACTTCCACCTCGGCTACAAGCGCACCGCCCTGCGCCCGGACGAGCTCGTCCACACCATCACTCTCCCGCGTACGTTCGCCGACTATCGCCACTACATCCGCAAAGTCGGTACGCGCAACGCTCAGGCCATTTCGAAAGTCGCGCTCGCCGCTGTTGCAAAGATGGACGGTGACATCATCACCGACATTCGCCTGGGAGCCGCCTCACTCGCCGACCGCCCCACCCGCTGCACCGCGGCCGAAGTCGTCCTCATTAGCCAGCCCATCAACGAAGACACCATCCGCGCTGCCCGTGCCGCCCTCGCGAGCGAAGCCAAGCCCATCGACGACATTCGCTCCACGGCCAAGTACCGTGCCGCCGTCGCTGAAAATTTGTTGGAAGAGTTCCTGCGCTCGCTGCTCTAAATTAGAGCGCGCACTGCGACGGATACCGCTCCGCCCCACCCTCGGCTAGCCGCTCCGCCACCATCGCCGGCGTCAGCCTGCGCGACACTCCGAGCTTGCCTTCACAGCAAGCCTGTATCTCCGCGATCGTCGCCAGCGCAATCGCCTCCGCGCCATCGCCGCCGATATCCAGTCCCACCGGCGCGAACAGACCTTCGCAAGCCCGCGCAACGGGCCATCCCAAAATCGCCGCTGCTTCATGCAACACCAGCGCACTCCTATGCCTCGCCCCCAGCAACCCCAGGTATCGGGGAGTCCGAGGCAACAACGCCGCGAGCCATGCGCGGTCCTGCTCATAGCTGTGCGTCATCAACACCACGGCATCGTCTTCATTCACATCGGCAGCGTCCAGCGTCGCGAGCACCTGCTCCGCCTCAGGAAAGCGCTCCACCCGCGCCCACTGCGTGCGTCCGTCAATAACAATTACACTCCATCCCAGCGACGCAGCCACCCGCACCATAGGCTGCGCATCATCACCGGCACCCATCACAAACAACCGCTGCGGTGCATCAAAGCTCTCCGCAAAGGGTATCGACTCCACATCACTCACGCCCTCACTGCAAAAAAACTGCGCACCATGGTGATCCAGAATCTCCCGCCGCATCGGCCTGCCATCCTGAGGCAGCCACGTCACCACCGTCCGCTGCTCACGCCGAAGCGACGCCTGCATCGCCGATATCAGCGCCGCACACTCCGGCGTTGCCGCCGGCTCAATCAACAGATCGACCGTGCCCCCACACCCCAGCCCATAGGGAATATCGCCCGTGTCATCGAACAGCGTCGAGTAACGCTCCACCACGGCGCGTCCATCGCGCACCAGCCACTTTGCCTTGCGAATCACTTCGGCCTCAAGGCACCCGCCGGAGATGTTCCCCGCGTACTCGCCATTCGCCGCAATCAGCAGCCGTGCGCCCACTCGTCGGTAGCTTGAGCCTTCAATGCGCACCAGTGTCACCAGCGCAGCCACATCGCCACGCTCCCACACCCGGCAGATTTTTCGCCGCTCTATCATGCGTTGACCCCAAACCGTATCTGAAGACTTTACGCTTTTTCAGAAAAAGTATGAATGCCGCATTCCAGCTTATTGCCGCCCCAGCGCCCGCTGCGCGCATCGGCGCCGGCTGCGGGAATCGCCGTGCACGGCTCGCACCCGATGCTCGTATAGCCCTGGTCGTAAAGCGCCAGCCGCGGAATCCCATGCTCCGCCGCATAGGCCTCCACACGTGCCCACTCCCAGTCGGCGAGTACGCTGACCTTTTTCATCATCTTGCCGGTCGGCAATTTATGGTCTTCGATCTTCTGCAGCCCCGCCCGCGTCGGCGACTGCTCCCGTCGCAGCCCCGTAAACCACCATGCATAAGGCTCCAGCGACCGCATCAGCGGTTCCACCTTGCGAATCGCGCAGCACTTGGTCGGCTCGACGATATGCAGCAGGCCAAACTGTCCTTCATGCTCTGCGAGTGTTGTCTTCGGCATCGCGTTGATGAGGTTCAATCCCCACTCCGCGGTCATGCGATCGCGATAAGCAATCAGTTCCTTGAAGTGGTAACCCGTCTCCAGAAAGATCACCGGCACATCCGCCAGGTGTTGCCGCAACATGTGCAGCACGACCATATCTTCGGTCTGAAAGCTGCTCGTCAGGCAAACTTCACCTGCCTTGGCCTGCCGCACCACGTCGGCCACCAACTCCTCAGCCGTCATCGTCTCCGGATTCGCAGTAACTAAGCTCATCACCGTCCCTCGCCTTCAACAAAACTTGCGCCGGCCACGCGTCGCAACTCAGCCAGCGTCTCCGCGCTCAAATTCTCACGTGCAGAGATAGCCGTCACGCCCGCCAGGTGAAGCGCGCGCGCCACTGCTGGCAACGTTGCTTCAGGAATCAGCGCGTCGTCGACGATCACCACGCGCTCGCCGCGAATCTCCAGCTTCACCTGCAGCGCCTTCGCCGCAGCCGCACCGCCGCTCACCAGGTGGAACTCCGCTCCGTGCGTCGCCGCCGCCGCGTCCGGCGCCTCATCCACCGCAGCCACAATCATCCCCGCGCCCACGGTAGCGTTGCTCACCGCATCAATCAGGATGAACGCACCCATCTCGCGGGAGTCGGCATACGCGTCAAAGAACAGCGGCAGGCTCGTCTCGAACTCCACCTCGGCAATGTCGTTCATGTGGAGTTCATCGGCCGTCACACGCTCCGCCGAAATCACATCCATCCGATACTGGATCGCCTTTACCGTCGCGCGCACCGTCCGAGTGGTGTGCTTCGCAAGATAGGTTTGTCCCACGCTCAGCGGCGACTCATGCATCCACACGGCCATAGCGCGAAAGCCATTGCTGATGTGCGGCGCAGCTTCAGCTTCCGCCACCAGCATTTCACCGCGGCTCAAGTCGATCTCGTCTTCCAGCTCCAGGGTCACCGCTCGCGGCGCCGTTGCGGCCTTCAATTCGCCGTCGTACGTCACAATCGTCTTCACCCGCGTCACGCGCCCACTCGGCAACGCTTTCACGCGCATGCCGGGCCGTACTTCGCCGCGCTCTACACGTCCTGCAAATCCGCGAAAGTTGGCATCGGGCCGCACCACCAGCTGGATAGGAAAGCGCAGCGGACCGCCCACTTCATCTCCCCGCAGCGGCACCGTCTCGAGGTACTCCAATAGCGTCGGCCCGGAATACCACGGCATGGCCTTGCTGGGCTCAACCACGTTGTCCCCAATCAACGCGCTGATCGGAATCACCTCAACACTCTTCAGCCCCAGCTTCGTCGCCAACGCCGTGAACTCGCCGCAGATGCGATCAAACACTGCCGCGTCGTAGTCCACGATGTCCATCTTGTTCACCGCAGCCACCACGTGCGGAATCCGCAGCAGGCTTGCAATGTAGGTATGGCGCCGCGACTGCGGCAGCAGCGTGCCGAGCTTCACAAATGCCCTGGCATCGATCAGCACAATCGCCACGTCCGCCGTCGATGCCCCCGTCGCCATGTTGCGCGTGTACTGCTCGTGCCCGGGCGTGTCGGCGATGATGAACTTCCTTTTGGACGTAGAAAAGTAGCGGTAAGCCACATCGATCGTGATGCCTTGCTCGCGCTCCGACTTCAACCCATCCGTCAGCAGTGACAGGTCAACCATCCCCGCGCCCGCACGGTTCACACGGCTCGCGCGGATCGACGCCAGTTGATCCTCGTACACACTTTTCGTGTCGTGCAGCAGCCTCCCGATCAGGGTGCTCTTGCCATCGTCAACGCTGCCCGCCGTCGTAAACCGCAGCATCTCCTGGTCAAGATGCGCATCCAGAAACGCACGAAACGCCCGGTCTCGCGATTCCTCATTCAACCCCAGAATCTGAGTGTCCATTAAAAGTAGCCCTCGCGCTTTTTGGCTTCCATCGAGCCTTCTTCGTCATGATCGATGGCGCGATTCTCGCGCTCGCTGCGCCGAAACGTGATCAACTCTTCAATAATCTTCGGCAGTGTGTCCGCCTCGCTCTCAATCGCGCCCGTGCACGGCGCGCAGCCCAATGACCGCATCCGTACCTTGCGTTTCACGACCACTTCGTGCGGCAGCAGCCGGGTCGTATGGTCAACGAGTGTCAACGTATTGCCCCGCACCACCACGTCGCGCTCCTCCGCAAAATACAGCGGCACAATAGGAATTTGCTCCGCGTACAGATAGAGCCAGATATCCAGCTCCGTCCAGTTAGAAAGCGGGAACACCCGGATACTCTCGCCCTTACGCAGCCGCGAGTTATACAGGCTCCACAGCTCTGGCCGCTGGTTCTTGGGGTCCCACTGGCCGGCAGAATCGCGAAAGCTATAAACGCGTTCCTTCGCCCGGCTCTTCTCTTCGTCCCGCCGAGCCCCGCCGAAAGCGGCATCGTAGCCACCTTCTTCCAACCCGTCCAGCAGCGACCGTGTCTTCAGCGCGCCGCAACAGTTCTGCGTTCCCAGCTTCCACGGGCTGGCCCCTCCGGCAATCGCCTCCTCATTACGATGCACGATCAACGTGGCGCCAATTTCCTTCGCATAATTGTCGCGAAACGTAATCATCTCGGGGAACTTGTAGCTCGTGTCCACGTGCAGCAGCGGGAAGGGTATCTTGCCCGGATAAAAGGCTTTCTGCGCCAGCCGCAGCATCACGCTGGAGTCTTTGCCAATGGAGTACAGCATCACCGGCCGGGCAAACTCCGCCACCGCCTCCCGCAGGATGTAGAGGCTCTCCGCCTCCAGGGCCTGCAGATGATTCAGGCGCTCATTCAGGGCCGAGCCCGCCACTCCGTTCGTATCCTGTTGCTTCAACAAGGTGCTTTCTCCAGCGTCTTCGCGCTACTTCTGGCGGCGGTTCAAGCCACTCACGCAGCCGAATCTGAAATCCGTTGCCCGGGCGTCCCAGGGATAAGATGAAAGGTGAAGAGTTTTGATGCTTCCAGATGAGGCGGAAATCAGCGCGTCAACAACAGCCAGACAGCTGTGGACAGCGCGTTGGCATCAAAGGTCCCATTAGTCGATGATACCCGTTTCACCTGTCCTGCCGCAATTGCGAGCACTTAGCGAGACCTTTGGGCGTACCTATCTGGACATTATCTCGCCCGGAAAATCACAGTAGACTCACAGTGTTTCCTTATATAGGACACTCCAGTTTGGAGGATGGCCGATGACCCGCCTTATTTCCCGGATTTCAAAACTTTCCTTCGTCGTTTGCTCCACGCTGGCCCTGGCCACCGCCTGCTTCGCGCAGGCGACCCCCGCCGCCTCCACCACTCCGGATTCCAAGGTCGAAATCTACGCCGGTTACGGCTATTTTCACCCCATCAACGCCGACATCAACGAGTACGCCTACCACGACATCTACAACCCAAATCTCACCATGAGCGTGTCGGCTTTCTGGAACCGCTACGTCGGCGCACAGATTGAAGGCGCCTACTTCGACGGCACCAGCCCCCGCGGAGCCCTTGGCCAATGCCGCGCCGGCGCCTGCAGCGACCGCGACCCGATGGTCTACACCGCCGAAGCCGGCCCCGTCTTTCGCCTTCCGATGGGCCGCTGGGTGCCCTATGCCCACCTCCTCGGAGGTGGCGCCAAGATCAACGGACCCATCCTGCAAAAGCTCACCTGGGGCTGGGGCGTCACCGCCGGCGCAGGCATCGATTACGTTCTGCCCTACTGGAACAACCGCTTCGCCATCCGCCCTATCGAGGCTGACTGGTCCCACACTGAAGTCGATTACGGCCCGTCCTTCAATGGCGGTCTGGAAGGAGGCTACGGCAAAATTCAGGCTATGAAGCTCTCCGCCGGCTTCGTCGTCCGCTTCGGCGCCCCCTCGGTGGCCACCCCCGTCATGCTCGGCTGCACCACCCAGCCCGCCACGGTCTATCCCGGCGAGCCCGTCGTCGCCAACGCCAGCGTCATGAACCTTCCGGCCAAGCGCACGCCGGTCTACATCTGGACCACCACCGGCGGCCGGATCACCCCGAACGATTCCGCAGCCACCGTCGACACCTCCGGCCTCGCCCCCGGCGACTACACCGTCGGCGGCCACCTTACCTATGGCAAGAAAGCCGTCGATCAGGCCACCTGCACCGCCCCCTTCACCGTCAAGGCATTTGAGCCGCCCACCATCAGCTGCTCTGCGGCTGCCACTTCCGTCATGTCCGGAGGCACGGTCGCTATTACCGCTAATGGCGTGAGCCCCCAGAACCGCCCGCTCACTTACTCCTACGCATCCTCCGCCGGTCAGATCAGCGGCGCCGGCCCGAAGGCCACGCTCTCCACCGCCGGCCTCGGGGCCACCACGGTGACGGTCACGTGCAACATCGTCGATGACCTGGGCAAAACCGCCACTGCCAGCACCACCGTCAGCGTGCAGCGTCCTCCCGTACCGCCCCCGGTTCAAACCCAGTCGCTTTGCACCATGAGCTTTACCCGCGACCGGGCTCGTCCTGCCCGTGTCGACAACGAAGCCAAGGGCTGCCTCGACGACGTCGCGCTCACCATGAATCAGCGCGCCGACGCTCAGCTCTACGTCATCGGAAACGCCTCCACGGACGACAAGCCGCAGGCCGCCGCCGAGCGTGCTCTCAACATCCGCGAATACCTTACCCGCGAAAAGGGCGTCGACCCGGCACGGATCTACCTCCGCACCGGCGACTCGCTCGATCGGACCGCTCAGACCGTCCTCGTCCCGACTGGCGCCACCTTCGCCGCTACCGGCACCCAGGCGTTCGATGAAGGAGCGGTCAAACGCCATGGCGCTGCCTACGGGCCGGCAGTCGTTCCCGGCAAGCGTGTGGTGCGCCGTCGCCCGGTCCACAAGAAGGCTGTTGTTCGCAAGCACAAGTAAAATTTGCGGACACAACTTTCTGATAGACTGAATCAGTCGGCAAGCAAGCGGCATCGCTCAAAGCATCATCCCGGAGCGCAGCGGCCTGTAGTTTTCCCCTCGTCGGCACCACTCACACCAGAGTTCGGGGCGTAGCGCAGTCTGGTAGCGCACCTGCTTCGGGAGCAGGGGGTCGGAGGTTCGAATCCTCTCGCCCCGACCATTTTTAGAATCAATGAGTTAGAGAAACTTCCCCATAGCGGGGATTTTAAAGCAGGTACTCTGCTTTTAACAAGTTTTGTGGCTGCGTGATTTGCTTTTCCTCAAGGCATCGAGCCAAACTGGACTCATAAGGGGACGACCGGGAGCGTCACCCCCTTCATGCAAGGAGCAGTATGTACACTCCCGACGACAGTAAGACACCCACCGCCTTAACCCCCACGAACCAACTACAGCCCATCCTCCAGCCTATCCCCCCATCCGTCTGGCTGCGTCCTCGTCCCGGCGCAGTGAAAACCACCGGCAGGAAAATCAGTACGCCACCAAGCGCATCTCGCACGCCGAAGGTGAAGCCCAAGAAGAAGTCACGCACAAAGCGAGTGGCGTGGAAGAAGGGCTTCTGACGCGCCGGGGGCGGGAGAACATCCCCCGCCCCCGCCTTCAGGTAAAATCTCGCCATGCTCGATTGGCTGAGGGCGAACACGTACATCGCGGAGTGGCTGGGCGTGACCTTTGGGCTCATTGCCGCCGTCACTGGTGCGATTTCCGCCATTGCTGGCGTCATCGGGGCGCTGGCCAGCGTCATCGCAGCCTATCCGATAGTGAAGAAGGAAGCGGAGAGCATCCTGACACAGCTACAACTGTGGCTGGCGTTGGTCACCGTCTTCATCGTTCTGCGGTTGACCATGTCCAAGCAAGCCATTGACGAGATGGTGAAGTACGTTCTGATAGCCGTCGTCCTCTATGCAATCATTCAATCCAGCAAGGCCGGTGTGGAAGCGCAGTCCCAGACGCTCTAATTCCTCGAAATACTGCCGGACAGACCAACGTCTCTTCCCCGGTGTTATTCACATTGCCGCCGCAGGGTTGCAGGCAGCCATCACCCGATGCGGAGCCGTTAAGCCTGCTGAACAGTAAATGACAAGGTTGAAGGAAACGGGATGTCGTCGTCTGACAACTCCAAGAACATAACACTGGACTTGTCACTGAACCTGTCGCTGGACTCTTCACTGTACAGGTCAATAGACTTGTCACTGTACAGGTCAATAGACTTGTCACTGTACAGGTCGATGGATTGTTCACTGGACTTGTCCACTAATCCACATACAAATTATGGCTGACAGCCATACATGCCGACGCAAATGCGTTTACACTTACTGTTGTAACGCTGCTGGTAGGAATGCCGTTAGATACGATTGAATACTGGACAGTACCGTAACGCAGCAATGATTAGCAGCAAACGAAACGGCCACAGCGTCGACTGTGACCGTTTCGGTGAATCGAGACTGTAGCAGGATTCGAACCTACGACCTTCGCGAAGGTTTTTACCGGGAACCACTACGAACCCAAGTAACACGACGCTCTTATCCATCTAAGCTATTACAGCCTTGGTTGGATTATAGAGCGTCGTTTTGCTTTTAGGTGAACTTGCAGGGTGTGAATATCTCGACCCTTTTGTGGCGCAGCTTCAACGTGTTTTACGACTTCCACAGAACCACCGTGCGTGTGCCGACCATCGTCCCCGATTCCTTGAAGCTCCCCGATGGATTCGATTCGTTCATCATGCCGTAGTCATCGAGAAGCTCACGGAATGCCTTGGCCTTTTTGTCCTGTCTATGCTCCCAGCCGCCACCGTCGATAGCTGACATCCGTCCACCCGGCCTAAGAAACTTAAAGGCGTGTGTGATGTGGTCAACGTCTCCACTTTTCGAACGGTGGGTTCACCATCGGTCGTATACGGGCACCGGCTCCATGCTCAGGAAGTCTGCCTGTATCGGCTCGTATCCCTTCGACCGTAGTTGTAAGCAAAGCTTCGGCTGAATCTCCACGACAATGAGCTTGGCGTCAGGATGGGACTCACGAATGACATCCGCTAACCCACCTCAGCCAGCAGACGGTTCCAGTACCGACAAGCCGCCCTCCCATATATCCGCGAAGCCCACGACGCGCTCAGCAAGTTCACGCGGTGTCGGGAAGTATCCGTTCTTGGACAGCAGCAATACTTCGCCGGTCTGAACTACCGTCCTTATCTCTTCGGTAGAGTCGGCACTGAAGACATGCCCCTTCTTGCCCTTGTTCCACTTCCCTCCGAGTTCCTTTAGAACCTTATCTACTTCGGTGTAGGTCGTTCGCTCAAGGACGGCGGGGAGAGTGAGGATGTTGTTTTGTATCGTGGAAGCGGTCAACGCTTCGATGGCTGCAAGGGAAAGTTTGGTGGTTCGCATTCACGGCCTCTGATAAAGAAGCCGGTAGCTGAAAGTCGAAGGCAGTGGTCACGGAGGCGAAAGCGCGGACGCGCACAAATCCTCACATTTCCTTATGCCGTAGTACACATGCGTTGGGTATTAGGGTAGGAGGCTGAAGGAGCCTACCTTACCTATGACACCTAAAGAAGTAGCCCACAAGAAAATTGTGGCTTATGTAGTGAAACACCCGGAGATGACCTACAAGGCCGTCTCCGCGAAGCTCGGCATCAGCGTCACAACCATCAACAAGATACTCAGGTTGGCAAACTACCGCCGCTATACTTCGGTCGCAAGCCTTGACCTCGATGCGCTGGAGGGACGGTAGATGCCTCCTCTAACCATCACCGTCGCGTGTCCTCAGTGCGGCCACGCCTTCAAGGTCGCAGGCGACAACGCGAAGCCGCCGCGCCTGTGCGTTGACTGTATCTTCGAAAAGCTCGGCGTACCGATAGATGACGACTTCTAAGCCTGCGGCCTGTGAATAACTATTTTCTGAAAGCGTTTTTAGTTCGTGTGTAGTTCCGTATACCTACACAAAACCCTCACACAGTACGGCGATTATTACGTTAGGTATACGGAACCGTAGTGAAAACAAACTACAAATTGAGCCTAATTTTTATCGCAATGTGCATGATTAAATAATTATAGGAGTTACAGATGCAAGAAATTAGCAACCAACAACAGTACGAGTTACTCGGGCGCTCCCTAAAACTCATCACTGAGGCCAGCGACTTGTGCCCCTCTGACATGGGAGTGTATGCCCATCTCCTGAGCGCCAGCTTCGGGGCTGAGCCCGTCCTCACCAACCCTCGTCACATGGCCATGACCGCCTTCAACGACGGTGCCCAAACCAATCAGGTAGCCCGCTGCATGAAGCGGCTGGTCAAGAACGGTTACATCACCGTCGTCAAGGGAAAGAAGCTCCATCAGCTTTGGACTGTCACCGTTACGGCGGCGAACCATGCCTAAGCGAGTGGTCGATGGTGATGCCCTGTGGGTATCAGAGAAATTGGAGTCGGTGGAGGAGAAGTTCCGGGCAGAGTTCGCTTGGATTCTCCCGCTCGCTCAAAACAACGGCTGCTTCGAATCCACAGCGATGGTGGTCTGGCGGACGGCGTATGCCGCCCTGCGGGATGCATGGTCGAAAAAGGACGTGGCCGACATGCTCGATGCCTTCGAAGCCGCCAAGATGCTGTTCCGCTTCAAGGTAGATGGCAAGGAGTACGGATGTTGAACCTGATCGACGAGCACAGCAGAGAGTGCCTGATGATCAGGTCGGAACGAAGATGGAGCTCGGCCAAAGTGATCGAAGCGCTGGCCGACGTGATGGTCATGAAGGGTGTGCCGGAGCATCTTCGCTCC
>CAIQPK010000002.1 GCA_903873705.1 uncultured Acidobacteriota bacterium | reverse complement strand
TGGCGGTGAGGGTGATGGGGGTGTAGGTGTAGCCGGTAGTGGGGGTCGCGGTGAGGAGGGTGGTGCTGGGCAGGCCGTTGACGACTTGCTGGATTGAGGCTGTGCTGGAGGCGAAGGTGTTGGAGGGATTGTAGGTGGCGGTGATGGGGTGGGTGCCGACGGTGAGGGTGCTGGTGGTGAAGGTGGCGGTGCCGGCGTTGAGGGGGAGGGTGGCGAGGGTGGTGGGGCCGTCGGTGAAGGTGATGGTGCCGGTGAGGAGGAGTCCGGAGGGCGCTGCGGGGCTGGTGAGGGTGGCGGTGAAGGTGACGGACTGGTTGTAGGTGGAGGGGTTGAGGGAGGAGGTGAGGGTGGTGGTGGTGGCGTAGCCGGCGAGGATTTGTTCGACGACGTTGGCGGAGGCGGTGGCGTGGATGTTGTCGCCACTGAAGAGAGCGTAGATGGTGTGGAAGCCGAGTGAAAGCGTAGTAGTAGTGAAGTTGGCGGTGCCGGTTGCGTCGGGGGTGAGCGGGGGTAATGCGGTGCTGTCTACCGTAATGGCAATGGGTGAAGGGACGAAGGTGGGGTCTTCCGATTTAGCTTTGACGGTGAAGGTGACGAGTTGTCCGAGGGTGGCGGGGTTGGGAGCGCCGGTGATGGTGAGGCTGTCGGCCCAGGCGTCGAGGTTGACGATCTCTACGACGGAAATGGCTGATGAGAAGACACCCTGGCCGGGATAGGTGGTGTAGAGATATGCGTGCCGGGTGAGAGTGTGACGTTAGAAAGTATGGCAGACCCTGATTGAATGGGTGCGGAGCCGAGGGCTGTGCCGTCGACGAAGAAGTAGGCTGTGCCTGTGGGTGCACCGAGCGCATTCTGTAAAGTGGCGGTGAGCGTGAAGCGAGCGCCGGCGGATCCAGAGTATGCGGATGGCTTGAGGACGATGCGTGTGGATCCCCCGGTGGCACCCGTGACTTCATAGGCCCCGATGTCGATGATGGGATGGCCTTGAGCTGTGGCGTCCTGTTCGCGGGGGTTTCCGTCGAAGTCGGTCTGGAGGTTGTATCCGTACCTATTCTGGATGATCGCCAATACGCTGTTGTTTCCGGTGTCGATGGCAGGGGAGGAAGCGGAGAGATGGAAATCGCTGGAGGCGGCGTTGCGGAATTGAGGGTCGGCGACAATATTTCCGTGCAACGTTGTGGTGTCGGTGCAGTTTGCTCCGAGGGCGGGGCCACTTTTGTTAAAGAAGAGGTTGTGATCGAAGATGGGCTGATACCACTCGGTATCAGGGATGTTGAACGGCTGCTTTTGGCATTGAAAGAGTGGCGTTGTTGTATCGCCTACGATGATGTTGTTGACGACGCGCGTACCGGAGGCACCGTCGAATAGTGTGGATGAGAGTAAGCAGTTGCTGTAACCACCACCGTCCAGGTAATTGGTGTTGTTGACCATGGTGTTGTTGGCGATTACGGCCAGGCTATAGGGGTTGGTAGCTTCCCCTGCCGGTCCAGGGTGAAGGCCGATCGCGCCACCGCCGCAGCCCGCCTGGTTGGCGATAAAGATGTTGTTGGCAATGAGCGCATCGCCGAAGTAGACGAGATTGATCGCTCCGCCGCTGCCGTTGCGTGTGATGTTGTTGCGAAAGATATTGCCAACGATGATCGGCGTGCTGCTCCAAGTGGCGATACCGGCGCCACCATCTCCACCGCCATCGCCGAGTTGCCCGGTGGTGTTGTTCTCGATGGTGTTTCCGATGATGACGGTCGGCGTGATGTTGCTCTGGGGGAAGGTGAGGATGTCGGAGTAGTCGCCCCCAAGGTAAATGCCACCGGTCTGACTAACGACGCATTTTTCCGGATTGAGCGAAGAGGAAATAACGTTGTTCTGAATGAGGGGACCGGCGTAGCTCGTCTGGATGTTCTGGCAGTAACTCTGGGTGATGATGTTGTTGAGGATGGAGGGGCGGCTGTGCCGGATGACGATGCCGCCATTCACCTTGGATAGGTCTGCGCCTGCGGTAAGGCTCCCTCCGTGGATGATGGTGAAACCGGAGAGTGTAGCTGCGCGGGTTTCCAGTGTCTGAAAGATGGCTGCCGGCGCTGTGCCTCCTCCATCGATGGTCGTTACGCTGGCACCTCCGGAGCTGGTGATGGTGATGGCTTTGCCTTTGAAGTCGATGTTTTCAAAGTAGGTGCCGGGGGATACCAGGACGGTGTCGCCATTGGCGGCGGCGTTGATGCCGGCCTGGATGGTGGGCTGGTCGGCGGGGATGTGGATGGTGGTCTGGGCGTGCGAGGGGCAGGAGAGGACGATGGCGGCAGAGGTGAGGATGAGGCGGCGGAGATGGCTTGCGGGCATGGCGGGGCCTTGAGTGCTCTGTTGGGTGTGTTGATGGTATCGGATGACGACTGAATTGGGGAGGAGGAAATTGGCGGCGGTGGGAGGTATCTGCGGGGCAAACAGCTGTACGGAATTGAAGGGGTGTTGGCGGGGTTGTTACCGGGGGTTTGCATGGGTGGCTTCTGATTGGGGGTAGAAGCGATAGGAGAGGCCATGCAGGCGAAGTCGAAGATTTCGAGCATCTGGAAGGACTCGGACGCGGGGGTGGGGTATCGGAGCGGGATCTCGCTGCATAGCCATACGAGCTTGTCGGAAGAGAGCCTCATGTTCATTCACAAGATGTTTGTGTTTGTGCCGGGGCTGCGGCAGGTGTTTGAACACTATGAGCGGAAGAGCAAGAGCGCCGGGTTTGAGCTGGACTTTGTGAGCGCGCACTGGCGGCCTCCGCTGCTGCCGAAGATGGCTTATGACGTGGAGGCGGGGCAGATACAGAAGCTGGGGCTGGAGGCGATGGTGTCGCTGACTGACCACGACACGATTGAAGCGCCGATGTTCCTGAGGACGGTGACGAGCTCGCGGCATATTCCGGTGTCGGTGGAGTGGACGGCGCCGTTTGGGGTGACGGAGTTCCACCTGGGGGTGCATAACCTGCCGACTGCCGATGGCGCGGAGTGGATGCGGCGGTTTGTGACGTACACGGCTATGCCGGATGATGCGAAGCTGTTGGCGATGCTGCGGGAGTTGGATGACATGCCTGGGGTGATGGTGGTGTTGAATCATCCGGTGTGGGACCTGCACAAGGTGGGCGATGAGGTGCATCGGCGGGAGCTGGTGCGGTTTGTTGAAGCGGCGGGGACGACGATTCATGCGCTGGAGCTGAATGGGCTGCGATCTGCTCGGGAGAACCGGGTGGTGACGCGGCTGGCGAGGGAGACGGGGCACCTGCTGATCTCGGGCGGGGACCGGCACTCGCTGGAGCCGAACGCGAACATCAACCTGACGCGGGCGACGAGCTTTCGGGAGTTTGTAGAGGAGGTACGGGTGGAGCGGCGGAGCCACATCCTGTTTATGCAGCAGTATGCGCGGCCGTGGGAGCAGCGGATGCTGCACTCGACGCTGGATGCGGTGACGGATTTTCCGGAGTTTATTGCCGGGTGGCGGCGTTGGGATGAGCGTTGTTTTCATCGCGACCGTGATGGTGTGATGAAGCCGATGAGTACGCTGTGGGCGGACGGGAAGGCTCCGCTGCCGCTGCGGGCGGCGATTGAGTTTGTGCGTATGGGACGGAGCCGGACGTTTAAACGGTCGTTCAGTCTGGCGTTTCGCGGGTCGCATGATCCGGCGGCGGAGATGGAGTTGCTTTAGCGAGTTTGCTGCTGTGCTTGTGGGGCTTGGAGACCTTCGCGGTTGCGGGGGTCTTGTTGTTTGTGGGGAGAGGTTGTGGTGGGTGGAGGAAGGCATACCCCAGGGGCTAAAGCCCCTTTTACAGGGTGGCTATGAAACCCGAGGCTGAAGCCTCGGGGTACCTTCGGGCAACGGCAAGAGCAACGGCAAGAGCAAGAGCAACGGCAAGAGCAAGAACAAGAACAAGTGCAAGTGCAAGAACAAGTGAACGGCAGAAGCAGATTCCTTCGCTGCGCTGCGGAATGACAATCCTGGGAGAGTAAGGGTGCCCCTAGAGTTCAGTGGCTTCGCGGATGTCGATGTGGTGGTGGGTGTAGGGGCGTTTCAGGAAGGTGGTCCAGAGGTAGTTGATGGTGTAGCGGCCGGCCATGGTGAAGATGCCTTCTTGCTTGAGGCGGCGGGCGGAGGAGAACATTTTCAGGTCGAAGGTGAAGAGGACCGGGCCTACTTCGTGGAGGCGGCGGGCGATGTCGGTGTCTTCGCCGTAGAAGGAGATCGCGAGGTTGAAGCCGCCGATGCGCTCGAGGGCCTTGCGGCTGACGACGAAGTTGCCGCCCTGGACCATGGAGCCGACGCGGAGGAGGTAGCGGTTGGTGATGTAGGTGAGCCAGGCAGTGAGGTAGAAGATGTGGACGAGGCGGCGCTGGCTGGGTTGGAGGTCGTAGTAGAGGAGCGGGCCGGAAAGTGCGGCGAGATTGGGCTGCTGGGCGAAGGTGGAGAGGACGCGGTGGACCCAGCCGGGGGTGAGGCGGGAGTCGGCGTCGACGTTGGCGATGAGCGAGCCGGTGCTGGCGAGGAAGCCGGCCTGGCGGGCGTGGGTGAGGCCTTTGCGGGGCTCGTCTACTAAGCGGACCTGCGGGTAGCGGAGGGCGACTTCGCGGGTGCGGTCGGTGCTGGCGTTGTTGACGACGATGATCTCGGTGACGGTGGAGAGGTTGCGCGTCTGCTGAAGGATGGCGGCGATGCAGTCGGCGAGGTAATGCTCTTCGTTATAGGCAGGGATGACGAAGCTGAGGACCATACTGCGACCGTAGACGGCGCTTGTTGCAACCGGGCTACGGGCATGTGAATGTTGGATGAGGGGGTTGCGTGGGTGGTTCAACCGAGCCAGAAAACGTGAAAGCCGGAGGGCTGGAAGGGGTGCAGCGGAAGGCGTGCCCTGATTTCTCCAAGTGATATCTTCAAGCCATGCTCAGGGCGCATTTAGAGAGAGTATTGATTACCGGGGGCTCGGGAACTCTGGGGTATAACATCGTGCGGACGCTGGGTCTGGCGCACCCGGAGATGCAGATCCTGGTGCTGATGCGGGCTGTGGACGCGACGTTGTTCGCCGACCTGCCAAACGTGTCATTGCAACAGGTGGATATGCTGGATACCGCGCTGCTGGTGAAGGCGGTGGAGTCGTTTCGACCGAACGCGGTGATCCACTCGGCCGCGAGCGGGGTGCGGCCTTCGAATATTGGTTATTTTGGGCTGGTGGATCTGAACGTTTCAGCGACGTTGCATTTGTTTCGTGCGGCGAGCGAGATTCCGGAATGCCACTTCATCAACATCAGCACGGGGCTGGTGTATGGGCAGCAGGACCGGCCGTGCCGGGAGTCGGATGCCGTGAACACGCTGCATCCGTATGGGGCGAGCAAGGCTGCGGCGGATATTTTGCTGCGCGCGGCCGCGGAGCGGCTGGACAGGCATCTAACTATCCTAAGGCCGTTTTCCTTTACGGGTGTGCACGATGGCGGAGACCGCCTGTTCCCCTCGCTGCTGCGCGCGGCGCTGGAACGTCAACCTTTTGGGATGTCGAAGGGAACACAGTTGCGGGATTTTTGCGCGGTGCAGGATGTTGCCGAAGTGGTAGCGATGGTGCTGGAAGAAGGCGAGCAACCGGGGCGCGACATCTTTAATATTGGAAGTGGGCTTTCGGTATCGCTGGGTAGGATTGTGCACTCGGTGGCGCGACAGCTTGACCTGGACGTGGAGATAAGACTGGGCGAAAAACCGTTTCATCCCCTGGAGCCAACGCAGCTGGTGGCGGATATTTCAAGGACGACGGCCCTGGGCTGGCGACCTAAGACGAACCTCGCTTATGCGGTATGGCAACTGGCGCGTGAGCAGTACCCCACGCTGAGGGTGAGCGAACCGGAGCAGTATCGAAAATTATGAATATTGAAGATGAATTGGGCTCGCCGGTGGAGTTGAGCGTGGTGATTCCTGCGTATCTCGAGGGCGAGAACCTGCCTTCGCTGCTGCCCGAGATCAAGGCGGCGTGCGCGGCACTGACACCGCGGTATGAGGTGCTGATCGTGGATACGCAAACCGATATGGATAACACGGGAGAGGTTTGCCGGGCGAATGGTGTGCGTCACATCAACCGTTATGGCGGCAACCAGTATGGCGACGCGATCCGGACGGCAATAGCCGAGGCGCGCGGGACGTTCATGCTGTGCATGGATGCTGACGGGTCGCACAGCCCGAGCTACTTTGCATCGATGTGGGCGGAGCGCGAGACGAACGACATCACGATCGGGTCTCGCTATGTGAAAGGCGGGCATACGGAGAACCCGGCGATATTGATCTTCATGTCGTACGTGGTGAACCTGACGTTCCGGGTGGCGTTTTCGATTCGCGCGAAGGATGTGACAAACAGCTTCAGGCTGTACCGGCGTTCGGTGTTGACACCGATGAAGCTGGAATCGAACGACTTCGATATTCTGGAAGAGATATTGATTAAGGCCGCCGTGCGGCGTCCGCCCGCCGTTATCGGCGAGGTGCCGGTGACGTTTGCGCAGCGGAAGGCAGGCGAGTCGAAACGCAAGCTGGTGCAGTTTGCGTTTGGGTATCTGAACACGCTGCAGCGGCTGCGGAAGTTTGCGAAGACCGCGCGGGCGGAAATGGAATCGAAATGAACGCACTGATTACCGGTGGCGCCGGCTTTGTCGGCTCGAACCTGGCGGCTTATCTGCTGGAACGCGGCGGGGGGGTAACGGTGTTCGACTCGCTGGCGCGGCATGGGGCGGCGGAAAACCTGGCGTGGTTGCGGTCGCTGGGTGCGGTTGAGTTCATTCATGGCGATGTCCGCAATGCGTTTGACGTGGAGCAGACGATCAAAAACGTTCTGCCCGAGGTGATCTTTCACCTTGCCGGACAGGTCGCGATGACGACTTCGATGCAGAGCCCGCGGCGCGACTTCGAGACCAATGTGCTGGGGTCGATCAATGTGCTGGAAGCGGTGAGGCAGTATGCGCCGAAGACGGCTGTGATTTATGCGTCGTCGAACAAGGTTTATGGGAACCTTGACCACCTGGATCTGGTAGAGGCTGAGACGCGGTATCAGCCGCGCACGCTTCACAAGGGCGTGGACGAGGGTACGGCGATCGAGTTTCATACGCCGTATGGCTGCTCGAAGGGAGCGGCGGACCAGTACATGCTGGATTATGCGCGGGGGTTTGGGCTGAATACGGTGGTGTTCCGGCACTCGACGATTTATGGCGGGCGGCAGTTTGCGACGTATGACCAGGGATGGGTGGGGTGGTTCTGCCGGCAGGCGATTGAGTCGGTGAAGGAGCCTGGGCGGACGGCGTTTACGGTGTCAGGAGACGGGAAGCAGGTGCGCGACCTGCTGCATGTTTCGGACGCGGTGAGTGCGTATGTTTCGGCTTACGAACAGATTGCGAGCGCCAGGGGTGAGGCGTTCAACATCGGCGGTGGCATTGAGAACAGTATGTCGCTACTGGAACTGTTGCTGTTCCTGGAGAAGCGGCTCGGCGTCACGTTGAATTACACGCACCTGCCGTGGCGGCAGAGCGACCAGAAGTTCTTTGTGGCTGACAATGGCAAGGCGGAACGATTGATGAAGTGGGTTCCGAAAACGACCAAGGAACAGGGGATCGAAGATACGATTGCCTGGGAGTCGCGGTAGCTACTGTAGAGCGAAGGCGACGAGCGAGTCGCTGAGTGGCGTGCCGAGACCGCCATGGCCACCGGCGGCGATGACGACGAACTGGCGGCCATTGATGGTGTAGGTCATGGGAGTGGATTGCGCGGGAACGGGAAGCGCTCCGGCCCAGACTTCTTCACCGGTGGCTTTATCGATGGCGCGCAAGAGGGGTTGCGATGTGGCGGCGGTGAAGAGCAGGCCGCCGGCGGTGGCGATGGGCGCGCCGAAGTTGACGGTGCAGGTATGCTGGCCGGGGACCATGGTGCCGAGGGGTTTCTGCCAGACGTGGGCGCCGGTGTCGAGATTGATGGCGGTGGTCGATCCCCAGGGCTGCGGCGTGCAGGGCTGTCCGTTTTCATTCTGGAGAACGCGCCGGTAGATGCGATAGGGAGCGCCCTGGTTGGGTGAGACTTCTCCTACGGCATCGGGGCTATTCAACATTTTCTGCCTGGTCTTGAAGGTGAAGGTGTCCGGGGTGTGAACGATCTGGCTGGTCGTGGCGAGAGCAAGCGCCAGTGCCAGCCCTGCGACGGCCCATTGCCTGTTCTGTCTTCTGCGCGCAACGATCAAGGAGACTACGAAGAGGCTGGCGGCAAGGCTAAAGAACAGCTTGCGGTCAGTGAAAACCTGCATGTCTTGCTGAAGCGGTGTTAATTGCGGAAGCAACCTGATCTCGTAGGCCGATCCGTTGGTATTCACGAATAGGGTGTTGGTCTGGGGATCGAGTGCCATCGAACCCCAGTTGACTCCGCCGAGGCTTCCGGGAAACTGCAGCGTTCCACCGAGCGAAGGAGGGGTGAAGATGCCTTCGTAGCGAAGGGAGCGGAGCTTCTGATCGCATTCACTACCGTTGAGGTGGGTAAAGTCCACGGCCTGGGCGTTGACCGCGCCGAGGGATGAGAAGGGCTGCGTGGGAGAGAGCTCCTCCCCGGGGATGTCAGTCTTCGGTACAGGGCGTTCTTCAACGGGGTAGAGGGGCTCACCGGTGACGCGATTGAGCACGAAAAGGGAGCCGGTTTTGGGTGCGATGGCGACGGCGGGCGTGCGGCCCTGGAATTCGAAGAGGAGCGGTTCGCTGGCGGTGTCGTAGTCCCAGACATCGTGATGGATGAGCTGAAAGGCCCAGAGTTTTTTGCCGGTGGCGGCGTCGAGCGCGACGAGGGAGTCGGCATCGCGGTTGTCGCCTTTGCGGAGGCCTCCGTAGAAATCGGGCGAAGGAGAGCCGGTGGGGATGTAGACGATGCCGCGTTCCTCGTCTGCGGCCAGAACTGACCAGGCGTTACCACCGCCGGTGCGCGGATGCTGCGTATCTGCCCATACCATCGGGTTCCAGGTCCAGAGCAGTGCACCTGTGCGCGCGTCGAAGCCGTGGACGTAACCGGGCTCGACGTCGACTGCCTGGTTATCGCCTACCGCTGAGCCGACGATGACGACGTTGCCAACCACGGTTGGTGGCGACGTGTTGCCGAAGAGGCGATAGGGGGCCTGCTGGCGGGTGGGAACACCCTGCTTGAGGTCGACTATGCCGTTGTTGCCGAATGCGGTGCAGGGCTTTCCAGTGGCGGCGTCGATGGCGATGAGGCGAGCATCGAGTGTGGCTACGAAGATGCGTGATGGGCAGGGGCCATTGTCGCCGGTGCCAGCCCAGGCCGCGACGCCGCGAGAGGTGTAGTTGGCCTGGAAGACGTTGGGTGGGATACCGGGGTCGTACGACCAGCGCTCGGTGCCGGTGGAGGGGTCGAGCGCGATGACGCGGTTGAAGGGAGTGGAGAGATAGAGGCTGCCCTGGAAGAGAATGGGTGTGGCTTCGAAGTCGCTCAGGGGTGTGGAGGGGTTGCCGGTCTCCAGCGCGTGGGTGTGATACGTCCAGACGGGGTGGAGGCTGGCGACGTTTTCGCGCGTAATCTGGGAGGCGCTGGAGTAGCGTTGGCCGCCAGCGTCACCCCCGTAGGTAGGCCAGGTTCCACCGGTGGGGTGCTGGGCAGACGCGAGGATGGAGAGCGCTATCGCGAGGGTTACGGCGAGGCCACGCATCACCCAGCCGTCACCGGAAGGGTTGCGGCCCCGGACACGAAACGATAGCGGAGGGCGAGCGCTGCGAGTACGAGAAGTATGATGCATTTCAATTGTCCGGCAATCCGTTCGCCGTGAACGATGACTTCGTTCAGCGGGGCAAGGAGGAGCATGAAGCAGATGAGGACCGCCCACGTGCCAGGAGGCAGCGGAGCGCGACGCACCGAGAAGTCGACGACGAGCAGGAGCATGAGGACGAATGGCGTGTAGAGATGGAGGAGAGTGTAGTCGTATGACGTGGGGGGAAGGACGATGCAGGCAATGGTAAGGAAGATGACCTGGTTGATCATGGGCATCCTGATCGCTCGAGCGAAGTAGGCGATGCAGGCGACGATCGCGGCGACGGCGAGGTAGATGGAGAGCAGATGAGCCAGTTGCTCCGGTGGGGGCAAGTGGAACGCGAACCGCTTGTACATGCCGAAGATGGAATGGTCGAGTCCTATTTCGCCGAAGCGCTTGTGCAGGACGTAGACCTGTCGAAATTCTTCGAGGCCTGCTGCCGTTCCCAAACGCGAGACGGTGATGCTACCGGTGAGCGCCCACAGGCTGAAGACGGTGAAGATGGCCCCCACGACGATGGCCCATGCAGCCTGTTTGTATTGCTTTCTGGAGATGAGGAGAGCGATGTAAACGAAGGGATAAATTTTGCAGGCGCCGGCGATGCCAAAGCAGGTTGCGGCCGCCCATGGACGGTCCTTCACGAAGGCGATTACGCCGAGACCGGCGAACATCCAGATGAAGATTTCTACATTGGCGCGGTTGAACTCGAAGTAGAGCGGATAGGAACCGAGCCCGGCGATGGCGGCGAAGAGCGTCGCAGACTGGTTGGACAACCCGCGCGCGATGAGAACGCGCCGGAGCCATAGGGACAAGAGCAACCAGGCGAGAGCGACTACAGCCATAAACCGTTGCCCTGGGAAGGGGAGATGAAACGCGAAGAAGGGTTCGTACA
Organism: uncultured Acidobacteriota bacterium; assembly: GCA_903873705.1. Classification (GTDB taxonomy): domain Bacteria; phylum Acidobacteriota; class Terriglobia; order Terriglobales; family Acidobacteriaceae; genus Granulicella. The sequence goes on along the minus strand of CAIQPK010000002.1, from coordinate 140,197 downwards.
GCATACCGACGGTGGCAGGATACAGATAGTCGCTGCCCCATTTCGGAGAGAAGAAATCCCGCTCATGAAAGTGGTGGAAACGCAGGAGAAACATGCGAAAGTCCGCGTAGTCATCGCTGGGATCGAGCGTGACATGGGTGTAGGGCATGTGGTTCAGCGTGGGCGTGTGCCGGCAGTAGACTTCCGCTGCGAGGTTTGCCATGAAAAGCAGCACCGTGACGAACAGAAATACGCGGAGTACTTTGGGCATGGAGAGATTCTGTCCTGATTTTTCTGTGAGCGACATCCTGATCTTCAACCTAACAGAAGCCCGGCGGCAGGAATAGAAAAGCCCCGCGAATTGCGGGGCTTTTTCGAGAATCCAGGTTGCCTTGGTTACATTTCCTTGACGCCGTCGACGAAGGCCTTGAGCTTGCGGCTGCGGCTGGGGTGGCGGAGCTTGCGGAGGGCCTTGGCCTCTATCTGGCGGATGCGCTCACGGGTTACCTGGAAGCTCTGGCCTACTTCTTCCAGGGTGTGCTCGGAGCCGTCTTCGAGGCCGAAGCGCATCTTGATGACGCGTTCTTCTCTCGGCGTTAGAGTCCGAAGCACCTGGGAGGTGTACTCCTTCAGGTTGACCGAGATGACGGCGTCGGAGGGGCTGACGGCCATGCGATCTTCGATGAAGTCGCCAAGATGCGAGTCTTCCTCTTCTCCGATGGGAGTTTCAAGCGAGATGGGTTCCTGGGCGATCTTGAGGACCTTGCGGACCTTCGGTACGGGGATATCCATGCGGCGCGCGATTTCTTCGGATGAGGCTTCGCGACCGAGCTCCTGAACCAGCTGGCGGCTGGTGCGGATGAGCTTGTTAATGGTCTCGATCATGTGGACCGGACTACGGATTGTCCTCGCCTGATCAGCAATGGCGCGGGTGATGGCCTGACGGATCCACCAGGTGGCGTACGTCGAGAACTTGTAGCCGCGGCGGTACTCGAATTTGTCGACGGCCTTCATGAGGCCGATGTTGCCTTCCTGGATGAGGTCGAGGAACTGGAGGCCGCGGTTGGTGTACTTTTTCGCGATGGAGACGACGAGGCGGAGGTTGGCCTCGATGAGCTCGCGCTTGGCGCGCTCGGCGTCCATGTCGCCCTGGACCATCTCGCGCTGGGTGCGCTTGAGGTCGTCGAGTGCGATGCCGGAGTCGGCTTCGACGCGCTCGAGGTCAGTGCGGCAGTTCTTCTGCTGGCGCTTGTACTCTTTCTTGAGCTCTTCGGAGCGCGAGGCTTCGTACTTGGCGTCGAGGGCCTTGATCTGGCGCTCGAGGGTGCGCATGGAGTCGACGGTCTTGTTGACCTTGTCGAGGAGGCGCTTCTTTTCGCCGTTGGTGTACTTGAGGTCGCGGATGATGCGGTTGACGTAGACCTGTTCGCGGCCCATGAGCCAGATGTGCTTGCGCTCGTAGCGGTGCTTGGCCTTCGCGTCCTTGCCCTGGGGGTCGTTGGTCTTGGCGAGCTCGTCGCCGGCCTTCTTCTGATGCTTGATGAGCTCTTCGATCTTGGCGACGGTGGCCTTGACGCGGGCGGCAAGGATTTCTTCGGTGAGCTCTTCTTCGTCGAATACGACGACTTCCTTGATGTTGCGGACGCCGCGCTTGAGGTCTTCTCCCAGGCCGACGATCTCGCGGATGACGATGGGCGAACGGGAGATGGCCTTCATGACGCGGAGTTGGCCGCGTTCGATGCGCTTGGCGATTTCGACTTCGCCCTCGCGGGTGAGCAGGGGGACGGTGCCCATCTCGCGGAGGTACATGCGGACGGGGTCGTTGGTCTTTTCGAGGGTGCCGGGCGAGAGGTCGAGTTCGACGTCGTCGGACTCTTCGCCGGACTCGTGCTCGGAGTCGGAGTCGCGGTCGGCGTCCTTGCCGCGGCGGCCTTCGCTGGAGAGCACGTCGATGCCCTGGGTGTTAATGGTGGTCATCAGGTCATCGAGCTCATCGGGCGAGGTGATATCGCCGGGGAGCAGGTCATTGACCTCGCCGTAGGTGAGGTAGCCTTTTTCCTTGCCGGTGTCGATGATGCGGTCTACGTCTTCTTCGTACTTGTCGATTTCTTCAGCCACTTGGGGCGCTCCTGTGCCTCGCAGGTGCCGAAAAGGGCACGCGAGGCGAAAAAATTTCATGGAACCGGGTGCGCGGGGGTGTCAGCGCAAAGGTTTCCCTGAGTTGTGACGGGTTCGATGGGACGGGGGTTGCGGTCAAGGCCGCGGGCGCGGGCGGAAGTCGTATAAAATCGTATGATTTTAACGCTTCGGCAACTCTAAGGCGCACGTCTCCAGCGAAGCTTAGTGTAACACCTATTTGACGGCGTCGAGCGCGAAAAGATGCAGGTCACGCCGCCAAACAGGGGAGTCTTCAGCGTGAGAAGCGCCACCTGGCGGTGAGGGTTCCGCTGATGGGTGATGCGGGGTAGATCTGGTAGTCGGATTGGGCGGCGTCGTAGAAGCGCTGGTTGGTGAAGTTCTGGATGTTGGCCTGGAGCTCGTAACGCGCCCTGCGGTAGAAGAGGGACGCGTCGAGGCGGGCGTAGGCGGGGAGGCGGGCGAGGTTGTCGGTGGCGGCGAATTGCGCGGAACGGGTGACGAGGCCTGCACCGAAGCCAAAGGTGTTGCGGAACGTGTAGGTGGACCACAGGCTGGCGCTGTGCAGGGCGTTCATGGCCGGGCGGCGGCCCTGGAGGCTGACGCCGTTGGACAGGGTGGTGGAGGAGACGATGCGGCCATCGAGCCAGGCATAGCCGCCGAAGGTCTGCCAATGAGGGGCCGGGGAGCCCTGGAAGCTGAGTTCGGCGCCGTTGGTTCGCTGCTCGCCGAGGTTGAGCAGGGCTAGCGGGTTGTTGGGATCGGTGGTCTTGATGTTGGTGCGGTCGAGGCGAAAGATGCTGGAGGTGAGCAGGAGCTTTTCGCGCAGGAGATTGAGCTTGGCGCCGCCCTCGTAGTTCTGGGTGACCTCGGGTTGGAGCTGGGCGTTGTTGGTGGCGAGAGAAAGGTTCTCGCCGGAGGGATCGAAGGTGCGGCTGTAATTGGTGTAGATCGACGCCCAGGGTTTGGCCTGGAAGACGAGGCCGACGCGGGGGCTGAGGGCGCGGTCGGTGCGGGCGAGGTTGGGGGTGGTGTTGGTGGGGGGACGGAGCTCGAGGGATTGCTTGAAGTCGTCAAACCGCAGGCCGATCAGGGCTTTCCAGCGCGGAGCGAGGTTGACGAGGTCCTGCGCGTAGACCGCGAGGGTCTGGGCAAGGAAGCGGTTGTTGCGGTTGTAGGTGGTGGAGAGGATAGGCGCGAGGGGTGCGGGGTTGAAGAGGTCGACGGGGGTCTGGTTGGTGGGGCCGTTGAACTGGGTGGATGCGGTTGATTCGCGGCCGTACTCAGAGCCGGCGAGGAGGGTGTGGTCCATGCCCAGCCAGTGGCCGGTGCGGTAGGCTTCTGCGTTGGTGAAGGCGGTCTTCCAGTCCTGGGTGCCGTTGTACTGGCCGCGGCCGACGAGGTAGTCGCCGTTGGAGCCGGGGATGGGTGTGACGTTGGTGGCGTACATGTTGTTGAATTTGGTGGCGTAGCCGGCGAGGCGCTGGACTGCGTGGGCTGTCCAGCCGTCCTGGAAGGCGTGTCTGGCGTCAAGGGTGGCGTCGGTGATGGCGCTGTGGATGAAGTTGCTGCCCGGACCGGGGCCGACGTAGCCGTAGAAGTTTCCGGTGGATACGGCGGCCGGCGCGCCGGTGGAGGGGAGAAAGGGGATGCCGCGGTCGGGGAGTCGGTCGTCGCGCAGGCGCTCGGCCTGGAGGCTGATGGCGGTGGCGGAGCCGGGGTGCCAGGTGAGGGTGGGAGCGAAGGTGTAGCTGTCTTCCCAGTAGAAATGACGGTGGCTGCCCTCGTGCTCGGCTGCTCCGGTGAGGCGGAAGCCGAGCTTTTTTGCGGTTCCGGGGATGATGGTGTCGAGGTCGGCTGCGCCGCGCTGCTCACCGTAGCCTCCGGCGGTGTAGGTGAGCTCGCCGAAGGTGCCTTCCATGCTGGGCTTTTTGGTGACTCGGTTGATGAGGCCGCCGGATGACCCGCGGCCGTAGAGCACGGCGGCGGGGCCTTCGACGACTTCGATGCGCTCGGTGTTGGAGAGGTCGCGGTAGTACTGGGCGCCGTCGCGGACGCCGTCGATGTACATGTCGGTGACGGCGTTGAAGCCGCGGATGAAGAAGTTGTCGCGGCGGCCTTCGCCGAGCTGGAGGCCGACGGAGGGGACGACTTCGACGGCCTGCTTCATGGACTCGACGCCACGGGAACGGAGGAGCTCGGCGGTGAGGACCTGGAGCTGCTGCGGGGTTTCGAGGAGCGTGATGGGCATGCGGGTGGCGGAGGAGGCAACGTCGGTGCTGAAGCCGTCAGCGCGGACTTCCACGGTCTGGTTCGCCGAGGCGATTTTGAGAACGAGCGTCAGAGGGAGGGGGTGGGTGGAAATATCGACGCCCTGATTCAGAGGCTCGAAACCTGACTGGGAGAGGGTGAGCAGGTAATGGCCGGGGGCGATGAGCAGGTTGAGCTTTCCGTGGGAGTCGGCGGATGCGTCCACCTGGGCGGGGTGCGCCTCGTCGCGGCGGAGCGTGAGTTGGGCTGCGGGGATGGCCGCTTGCCGGGAGTCGATGACCCGGATCTCTACGTTTACCGGAGCGGCTTGTTGTCCCCTGGAGGTTGCGGGAAGAGTGGCAACGGCTAGCAGAAGTGCAAGGGACGGCTTGAAAGCAGTCCTGAAAGAAGGGGGGAAGATCATTGGAACCTCGCGATCGGCATATAAGACCTATTTAGTCCTTGATTGTTTCCAATATAGGACAAGTTATGTCCTATATCAAGCTAAGAGGGGGATTTTCTGTTGTCGCGGGTGCTTTGTCGAGGCTTATCCCCTGTGCGGAGGTGTCAACCTGGCGGTGCTGTATGGGAATGGCGTTAGACTGGAGTTGCAGGCGGCCGGGCGATCGCTGCTGTTCTCACCGCAAGGTGTTGGGCAGGGGAGGAAAGTCCGAACTCCGCAGGGCAGTGTGCCGGATAACGTCCGGGGTTTCGGCTTCAAGGCCGAGATACGGCCAGTGCAACAGAAAGTAAACCGCCTCAAGGAAGTTGGGCGGTGCTCGCAAGGGCAGCGTCCATGCACGCTTTCTGAGGTAAGGGTGAAAGGGTGGGGTAAGAGCCCACCGCGTCGACAGTAATGCCGGCGGCTTGGTAAACCCCACACGGAGCAAGACCAAATAGGCAGGGAGACTGTCGCCCCTCTTCAGGCGACGTCCGCGTGACGGCCCGTCGCGTTCAGGTGAGGAGCTTGGCTGCTTTCGGGCAGCGGCCGGAACTTGCGGGTAGGTTGCTGGAGCGGGCCAGTAATGGCTCGCCTAGAGGAATGATCGCTTAGAACAGAATTCGGCTTACGGGCCGCCTGCAAGAATTCAGGGTCCAGGGTTCAGGGCCCAGGGTTCAGGGCTTAGGGATTAGAAATGCTGGGCCCTCGATGGGTGTCGAGGGCTCGGTGCTTTTTGGGACGGCTGGGCGGGTGTTGGGTTGTTGTGGATGGGAAAAAGCGGGTGGTGAGGGGTAGAATCGGCAGCATGTTGATGCGCCTGGTCCCCCGTCTTTCGGCAGTTGCCGTGTTCGTTGCCCTGGTATCGCTAACCGGTTGCGGCGCGGGAACGGCTGCGACCAATTTATCGGGGACGCTGAACCTGCGGGGGAGCGTTTATGGTGGGCAGCCACCGGTGACGCAGGCGGTGGTGAAGCTGTACTCGGCTGGCAAGCTGGGCAATGGGTCGCTGGCGACGTCGATGCTGACGAGTTCGGTCGCGAGCGACGCCAACGGGTTCTTTACGATTACCGGGAAGTACAGCTGCGTGGATGTTGAGGACCAGGTTTACCTGGTGGCGACCGGAGGGAATCCTGGCCTGGCTGCGGGGACGGTTAACAATGCGCTGGTGATGATGACGGCGCTGGGGCGGTGCGGTGATCTGCCGACGACGCCGTTTGTGAACATCAACGAATTGACGACGGTGGCGGCGGCGTGGGCGCTGGCGCCGTTTATGACGTCGGCCGATCATGTGGGGGCGTCAGCGACGAATGCTACGGGGCTGAAGAATGCGTTTTTAAACTCGGGGCTGCTGGTGAATCCGCAGACCGGCACGCTGGCCACGCTGGCGGCGACGCAGAGTGTGGAGACGGGCAAGCTGCAGGCACTGGCGAATGCACTGGCGGTATGCGTGAACTCGAAGGGTGATGCGGCCGGGTGTTCTACGTTGTTCACGGCGGCGACGGTGGGGTCGAGCGTGCCGACGGATACGCTGGCGGCGGCGCTGAATATTGTGAAGAACCCTGGCAATAATGTGGGCGCGGTGTTCCTGGCGCAGGGGCCGGTACCACCGTTTCCGAGCACGCTGACGGCTGCTCCGCATGACTGGACGTTGAGTATGCGGGTGTCGGGCGGCGGACTGAGCGGACCGACGGCGCTGGCGATCGACGCGGTGGGGAATGTCTGGGTGGCGGACTTTCCGGGCGCGGTAAGCAACTTTACGCCGCAGGGTTTGCCGCTGAGCGCGAATGGCTATACGAGCAGTGGGATGGGTGAGATGTTTGGACTGACGATCGATCCCAACGACGCGGTGTGGGTATCGAACGAAGAGAAGCCGATCCACGGTACGACCAAGGGCAGCGTGATGAAGCTCAGGGGTGACAGCCAGACCGGCCCCGGCACGATTGTGGGAACTTTTTCGGATGCCGGGCTGGACTACCCGCAGGGGCTGGCGGCGGATTCCAATGGCAACATCCTGATCGGGAATTACGCTAACAGTTCGGGATCGATTTATGACAACAACGGCAACGTGCTGAAGAGCGGGTTGGGCGCTGGGGCTTCCTTCCCGGTGGCCGTGGCGGCCGACTCCACACACGGGATGTGGCTGGCCAACCAGGGTGACCTGACGGTGACCCACGTGGGGTTCGATGGCACCGTACTGGCGCATCCTTCGTGCTGCGATGGCGCGTCTGGCATTGCGGTGGATGCTCCGGGCAATGCCTGGGTGGCGAACTTTTACAGCAGCACCGTTACGGAAGTGGGACCCACCGGGACGACGGTACTGGATACGGGCGTGGCCGGCGGGTTGGATCATCCCAGCAGCGTGGCCATCGATGGCGTGCAGGATGTGTGGGTTTTGAGCTACTACGGCGCGCGGTTTTCACACTTTGCGGGAAACCGGGTCCTGCCGGGGCCGGCGGCGGGCACCGTGCTTTCTTCGAGCGATGGCATGGGCGTCGATGCCGCATTGAACCGTCCTTTTTCGCTGGCCGTGGATGCGACAGGAAACGTCTGGGTTTCCGACAGCAGCAACGACAGCGTGTTGCTGTTCTTCGGGCTGGCGACGCCGGTGAAGACGCCGGTAGCCCCTATTCCGGTGGCGCCGTAAGGGCGCGGACGACAGGATGAGAGTGGCACGGGTGGCGGTGATCGGGGTGCTGGCAGGCGTCGCTGGTGCGAGTGTGGGTGAGCGCGCGGGGCCGAGGTCGTTTGAGATTGTGACGCGGATGGAGATCGACGTGGACGGCGCACCGAATGCGTATGGGCCGCCGGGAAAGAAGACGCTCGACTATCTAAAAAATGCGCACTACCGGGGACAGCCGGGGGCGGAGATTGTGGGGTATCTGACCGACGACGATCATCCGAATGTGCCGATTATCCAGGGGCCTGACGATCCTTACCCGGGGTATTACGTTTCGACGACGCATTATGTTGACCGGTTGCGGAAGGACCGGAAAGATCCGCTGCGGTATGTGGACGCGACGAAGATCAACTACGTGGTGCTGGGGGATGAAGCGCGGCATAAGGGTGCGCGGGTGGGAGATTTTGTGGCGGTGTACTCGCGGCGGACGAAGCGCGCGGTGTACGGGATTGTGGGGGACTCGGGGAATCCGAGTGGCGCGGAGGGGTCGCTGCATTTGCTGCAGGCGCTGGGGTATCCGTTTACGTCGGGGAAGACTGGGACAGTGGAACGGAGAGAGATTGTGGTGCGGTTTTTTGTGGGGTCGAATCCGGGGCGGATGTTCTTTCGGACGCAGGGGGAGTTGGATCGGGCGGCGGAGGGGTTGGGGAAGGAGTTCTAGAGGGTAGAGGGTAGATGGTAGATGGTAGAGCGTAGTGGGTAGGGTAGAGGCAAGAGCGGTGATGGGCTTCGGATGAAGATGGTGCAGGACCCGAATTCGGGGTTCTTCGCTGCGCTCAGCATGACGGCGAGAAACGAGCAACGAAAAACGGGCAAGGACAAGGACAACAGCAAGAGCAACAGCAAGAGCCAATGCGGGGATCTCTCCACTGCGCGCTATGCGCTTCGGTCGAGATGACAGTTTGGGTAAGCGAGAGGGAGTGAGAGATGGAATATCGGTTGCTGGGTAAGTCGGGGTTGAAGGTGCCGGAGCTTTGCTTTGGGACGGGGACGTTTGGCGGTGGGAGTGAGTTCTTCAAGGCGTGGGGAGAGACGTCGCAGGAGGATGCAACGAAGCTGATCGATGTGTGCATGGAGGCGGGGTGCAACTTTTTCGATACGGCGGATGTGTACTCGGATGGGGCGAGCGAGACGATGCTGGGGAAGGCGGTGGCGCATTTGAAGCGGGAGGATGTGCTGCTCTCGACCAAGGCGACGTTCCGGCAGGGGAATTTGAAGGGGCCGAATGATGTGGGGAGCTCGCGGTTCCATTTGACGCGAGCGCTGGAGGGGTCGTTGAAGCGGCTGGGAACGGATTATGTGGACGTTTATCACATGCATGCGTTCGATGCGTCGACTCCGGTGGAGGAGACGCTGAACACGCTGGATGGATTCGTGCGGGCAGGGAAGGTGCGGTACATCGCGTGCTCGAATTTTTCCGGGTGGCACCTGATGAAGTCGCTGAGCGTGAGCGAGCGGTACGGGTGGGCGAAGTATGTGGGGCACCAGGTTTACTACTCGCTGGTGGGGCGGGATTATGAGTGGGAGCTGATGCCGCTGGCAGTGGACCAGGGTGTGGGGGCGCTGGTGTGGTCTCCGCTGGGGTGGGGGAGATTGACGGGAAAGCTTCGGCGCGGGCAGCCCTTGCCGGAGACGTCTCGGCTGCACAAGGCGGCGGATGGCGGGCCGCAGATGGCGGATGAGTACCTTTACAGGGTGGTCGACGCGCTGGACGCTGTAGCCGTTGAGGCGGGCAAGAGTGTTCCGCAGGTGGCGTTGAACTGGCTGCTGCGGAGGCCGACGGTGGCGACGGTGGTGATCGGGGCCCGGAACGAGGAGCAGCTGCGGGCGAACCTGGGTGCGGTGGGATGGAGTTTGACCGCCGAGCAGGTGGCGAAACTGGACGCGGCGAGTGAGGCGCCGCTGGCGTATCCCTATTGGCATCAACGCCAGTTCGAAGATAGGAACCCTCGGCCCGTGTAAGATCGGAATCACTCGCAGACCTGGTTGCTGGCCCAGTAGTCGAAGCTCCCGTATTTGTAGGAAAGGTTTACCGCTGTATGAGCGCCGGAGGCCCAGGACTCGACAGGAAATTGAAGAAGCCGATGACGCGGGAGACCGTGTCGGTGGTGATTCCTGTTTTTAATGGGTCCAACTACCTGGCTGCTGCCCTTTCCAGCGTGGAGAAGCAGACTTTTCCGGCGTGGGAGATCCTGGTTATCGACGATGGGTCGACGGACGACTCGGTGGCCATAGCGCAGAGTTTTCCGGGCGTGCTGGTGGCGAGTTACCCGAACGCGGGGCCGGCGGTGACACGCAACCGCGGGATAGAACTGGCGACGGGAAACTGGGTGGCTTTTCTGGACCATGACGATCTCTGGGAGCCGGACAAGCTGGAACGGCAGATGAACCTGATTCGGACGACGATGCTGGAGCCGGATGTGTGCGTGTGTGCGCGGCAATTGTTTTCAGAGGCCGGATTAGGCATCATTCAGCGCGCGCCGAAGACGGCAAACATTGTTCGCACGCTGTATATTCGCTGCTTTTTTGTGCCGAGCGCGGTGGTAGCCCGACGCAGCCTGCTGGTGAAGGTGGGCGGGTTCGATATCACAATGAAGGGCGCCGAAGACTGGGATTTGTGGCTGAAATTGCATGAGGCCGGGGGCCGGTTTGTAAGCTGCCCCGAGGCGTTATGCCTGTATCGCGTGCATCTGGAGAATCGCAGCGGTAATGCGTACATGATGTATCGCAGCGAAATGCAGGTGTATGACCGGCATATCGGGCCGACCGTGAATGGGGTGGTGCGACCGTTTCACCGGCTTCACATGCGGAGTGAGCTGCTTTCAGAGCTGGCAGTGATGGAGCGGGAGCAGGGCGCCCTGCACCTGGAGATCATGCTGAAGGCGCTGGTGATTTTTCCGTTGGGGCACTGGCGGCGGTACAAGATTGCGGCGCACATGTTGTGGACGAAGATGACGAGATAGAGCGGGGATGCGCCATCCTGCTGCGAAACATGCGATGCCCGGCCGAAGCCGGGCATCGCTGTGTGTGGTGAACCGCAGGTTGGTTACGGTGCGGGTTTGGCGGCTGGTTTGGGGGCGGCCGGCTTGGGCTTCCAGAAGTCGGGGTCCTGTTTGATGATGGCGTCCGGCACAAGGCTCATTTTGGGGCTGATGCGGAAGAGGTTAAGGGACTCGGACTGGGCGACGTCCTGCTCCATGGCGTCGAGCTTCTTCATGCCGCCTTCACCGACCGCGGCCATGAAGGATTTGAAAGATGGGCCCATGGCGGCGTCGGTTTCCGAGAGCGACTTGTAGAGAGTAATGAAGAGGAAGATGTTGCTGTCGTTTCCGTAGACCTGCTGGTAGGCGGCCCAGTTGGCGCCAGGGATGTTCTTGAAGCCGGCGTTGTACATCTTTGCCCAGTCCTCCAGCTCCTTCATGTGGCCGGGCTTGATGTGGACCTGCTGAATTTCCATGTAGCGAACGCCGGCGAGACTGGATTCGTTGAGGCTGAGGTCGGGGCGGTGCATCCAGACGGTGGTGTCGGTTGAGGAGAGGAGGTCGCCGTCGGCGAGCATGGCGTGATCGAGAGACATGCCGAGGGCCGGCGTTTTGTCTGCGAGCTTGTTCTGGGCTTCCCACTCTGCGAAGGAAGCGTAGTTGCTGACGAATAGGGCCTGGTCGGGGCCGGTCATGGAGGTGAGAGCGAAGTAGTTGAAGGGAGCTTTACCGGCCCGGGCGGCGGCGAGGTAGGCGGCTTCGGTTTTCTCATGAGCTGAGCCTCCGCGGCCGGGCTTGAGGAATTCGCGGTTGATGACCATGATGGGCGGCGGGCCTTCGACGGAGGCCTGTTGCGCGAGGGCGGAGGCGGGAGCGAGCGAAAGAAGGCAGACGAGGGACGCAAGGCTGCGGGAAAGCAGGGTCATGGGTGGAACCTTCCTGGAGAATGTGATGAGTGGAGGCGGGCCCGGGGCCGGGGAGGGTGTCACGTGTGGCTGATCCCGATGTGTAGCGCAGGAGGAGAGGCGTGGGAACGACAGCGATGGAGCGGGAAGAAATGGCCGGGGGTGCTACGGGGATTCTGCGCCGGGGCTGGAGGCAAGTCAAGTGGTTTCAGCGTCGTGGTGACCAACTGCGAGAGTGAGAAGCGACGGCGCGGTACCAGGGCTATGGGTGAGGGCAGTGGTACTCGTGGTGATGAAGGGAGTGCTTTGACGCAATGTCCGCAAAATTTAAAGCGCCAAGTTTCGCGGCGGAGGTGGCGGCGGGATTGGCGCTGGGGTGCGTTGAGGCATTCTAGAGGGGTGGAAAGAGGAGCGCGGTGCTGAAGACTTTTGTGGGTACAGCGGGGTGGGTGGTGCCGAAGATGTATGCGGAGGCCGGGGTGGCGGGGACGCATCTGGAGCAGTATGCGGCGGTGATGAATGGGGTGGAGATCAACTCGACGTTTTATAAGCCGCACCGGGCGAAGACGTTTGAGCGCTGGGCTCGGACGACGCCGGAGGATTTCAAGTTTGCGGTGAAGCTGGCCAAGACGGTAACGCATGGCGCGAAGCTGTGCCGTTGCGGTGCGGAGTTGGCGGCGTTCTTTGAGAATGTGCGGCCACTGGGTGAGAAGCTGGGGCCGGTGCTGGTGCAGTTGCCGCCGAAGCTGGAGTTTGAGGAAGGTGTGGCGCGTGAGTTTCTTGAGACACTGCGGGAACTGCATACTGGCGCGGTAGTGGTGGAGCCTCGGCATGGGTCGTGGTTTGCGCCAATGGTGGAGCGGCTGCTGCGGGAGTTTGAGGTGGCGCGTGCGATGGCCGATCCGCCGCAGGGGTCGGCTCTGGCAGGAGAGCCGGGTGGGTGGACGGGGCTGCGGTACTACCGGCTGCATGGGTCGCCGCGGAAGTACTGGTCGGCTTATGAAGATGTTTTTTTGCGGGATGTGGCGAAGAAGGTGAAGGCAGAGAAGACGGCGAAGGAGGTGTGGGTGATCTTCGATAACACCGCTTCGAACCATGCGCTGGGGAATGCGATGGCGCTGCGGAGGATGCTGGGCACGGGAAAGAAGGCGGGTTGAATTGACAGGGGATTCCGCGGGGAAGTAGTTTCGATTCCACGACGGCGGTGTTTTGATCGTCGATGCTGGGGTTAGAGGGTATGAATGAACGACTTTTGGGCGGGTTGTCGCAGCAGTGCGGGCGCGGGGGTTTTGGGTCTGGCGATCCTGTTGGTTGGTGGCTGCCGCTCGGGTGGTGGAACGCTGACAGTGAATCCGAATACGCGCGCGGATGAAGCCGCGATTCGGCGGCTGGATGCGGACTGGGTGAAGGCGGGGGCGACGAAGAATCCGGATGAGTGGATGGCGTTTTATACGCCTGATGCGGTGGTGCTGCCGCCGAATGAGAAGGTGGCGAAGACGAAGGAGGCCATTCGAGCGTCGGTGGCGGGGTTGCTGGGGCTGCCGGGGCTGGTGCTGACTTGGACGCCGTCAAAGGTGGAAGTGGCGGCTTCGGGTGAACTGGCTTATCTGTATGGAGCGTATGAGTTCACGGCGAAGGACACCCATGGTAAGCCGATCAACGACTATGGGAAGAATGTCGAGATCTGGAAGAAACAGCCGGATGGTGGGTGGAAGTGCATCGTGGATACGTGGAACTCGGATTTGCCGGCGGCGCCGTAGGGGAGGTGGGGGTCTCGCGCAGGAAGGACGGGAGAAGGCAAAAGCGGTGAAGCATATCCACTCTCGGAGGCTTGCTAAAGCTCTCCTGCGTTCGCTCATCGGGATAGTACGACTCGTGCGGAGTCGCTGGGTTATAGAGGCACCAAACTCCTCATTGCGCTTCAGGTCGTCCTCGTCGGACCGGCCACAATCCACAAATTATCCCGTGTGAATTTCTTCCCCACTCGATAAAAGTAGACAACGTGATCCTGTCCAACGTTCGAGTCCCCGCGATTTGCCTGTTCCGCCCACTCGCACGAGTAGATGGTCGCCGTCACCGGTGTCCACTTGTCTCTTCCGTTCTTCGTAGCCAGGACTTATTCAGGCCCACCGCTTTGGTCGGCTTGGAAACGATTCTCATCCAGCAAACATAGCAGACGATTCAACGCGGACTACAACATCACATGCCGCCCCATGATCTCTGCCGCCCCCGCGCTCACAATCGCGCACCGCTCCACCACGTTCCGCAACTCCCGCACATTCCCCGGCCACTCATGCTCTTCCAGCATCCGCAATGCCTCTGTACTCCACCGAGCTCCTGGAGCAAACCGTGCCAGGAACGCCTCCGCCAGCTTCGCCACATCACACTCGCGCTCCCGCAGTGGGGGTAGCTTGATCGGAAAAATCGCCAGCCGATAATAAAGGTCCTCGCGAAACAGCTTCTGCTTCACCAGCTCCTGCAATCCCGCATTCGTCGCCGCGATTACCCTCACGTCGACTTTCAGATTGTCATTCCCACCAATTCGCTGCACCTCGCCCTGTTCAAGAAAGCGCAGGATCTTGCTCTGCAAGGAGAGCGGCATGTCCCCAATCTCATCCAGAAAAAGCGTCCCTCCATGCGCCGCATGAATCCGCCCAATGCGCGACTGCACCGCGCCGGTAAACGATCCCTTCACATACCCAAACAGCTCCGCCTCCAGCAGCGACTCCGGAATAGCCGCGCAATTAATCACCACCAGCGGCTGCTTCTCCCGGGGACTCAGCAGATGAATGCCCTGCGCAATCAAATCCTTCCCCGTCCCACTCTCCCCCGTCACCAGCACGGTCGTATCGCGATGCGCCACCAGATGCGCCAGCTCATAAACGCGCCGCATCGCATCCGAGTCCCCCACCCTCCCCCGCAGCCCCGGCCCCGTCGCCTTCTCCCGCATGCGCTGCATCTGGATCGGAGACGCCACCTGCACCGGCACGCTGCCACCGTACAGCATCTCGGCCACCCGCGCACTCAGCGGCGTAGGCGAAGCCGACCCCAGCACGAGCTGCCCGGTATGCCCGTTCACCGTCAGTATCTGCACACTCGGAAACTGCTGCCGCACCATGTCGCTGAACTCCGTCGACACGAGGTCCGGCAACAGAGGGTCCAGCAGCAGTATCTCGCTGACCCGCTCATGCAATGACTCCAGCGCCTCCGCCCCGCTCCCCGCCTCCACCAGGTCCCACCGCGGCAGCCGCAGCTTCTCCCGCAGATCGGCGCGCAACCGGCTGTTAGGGCTCACCAGCATGATCCCCACCGGCTGCCCATCCTCTACGCTTCGCGGCAGAAAGGCCTGTGCACTCACGCCAACACCTGTCCCACAGACGGCGCCTTCCGCAGCCGTAGCTCCACGCTGAACGGGTCAGTCGTCCACACCAGCTCCCCGCGCTGGCTGCGCACGCTGGCCTCGGCCAGGGCCAGCTTCATCTTCGCTTCCGTTTTCAACCCTCCTCGCGCACGCTCATGGCGAACCACAATCCGTGCCCCCGTCGGCGTCACGTCCGCCATCATCTCGATCGTGTCTGAAGGCAGCGAGAGTCCATACGCCACCAGCACCACCCGCGACAGCGCCTGCTCCAACCGGCTCCGATCAGCGAACACCATCTCCAGCCCCGCACCCACACCAACCTTCAGCCTCACGCCCGTTTCCGCCAGGAACGTCTCCAGCCCCTCCGCCACCCTCTCCAGCGCCGGCGCCAGCGGCTGAGCCCAAAGGCTGGGCTTCGCGCTCTCGGCCGCTACCAGCTCCTGCATATACCCAAACAACACCCGCAGCCGCTCCGCCTCCTTCGCCGCATCGTGGAGAGCGCCGCGCAGCTCATCGGGCTCCATCTGGTCGACGAACAGCGCATCCGTCCGTCCCTGCATGATCGTCAACGGCTGCGCCGCCGCGTGCAGCATTTCCATAAGCCCCACGCACAGCCGCTCCTGTCCGGCCGCCGCTACCGGAAACGTCACTGCCCGTCCTTCGTCCTGTACCAGTGCACTACTCATTGCTCAGCTCGTACCCCACGCCCCGCACCGTGCGCAGCAGTTTCACTTCACCATCGCAATCAATCTTGTCGCGCAGATACTTCATATAAACGTCCACCACATTCGTCGTCGGATCGAAGTCGATGTTCCACACGTCCTTCATCAGGCTCGCCCGCGATACCGGCTTGCCCGCATGGCGCATCAGGTACTCCAGGATCGCGAACTCCCGCGGCGTCAGCTCAATCCGCCTCGCCCCGCGCATCACCCGCCGCTCTTCGCGATGCATCACCAGGTCCCCCACCTGCGCCACCTCGCCCCCTGACGGCCCCGCGTAGTTCCGCCGCAGTAAACTCCGCATCCGCGCCGTCAGCTCCTGAAAGGAAAACGGCTTGATCAGGCAATCATCCGCCCCGTGGTCCAGCGCCAGGATCACATCCTCGGTCCGTGATCGTCCCGTCAGCACCAGCACGGGAAACCGCGGCCTCGCCAGCGCCCGCGCCTGGTCCAGAAACGCGATCCCATCCATATTCGGCAGGTTCAAGTCGAGGATGATCAGGTCATAGGTCGCCACCCGTAAAAACTCATAAGCTGACTCGCCATCATGGCTCACATCTACCGCAAAGCGCATCCGCTTCAACTCGCGGCTCAGAAACTTGCTCAACGAAATATCGTCCTCAACAATCAGAACCCGATGACTCGCCGCAACCTCCGGACGGACCTCTTCTAATAATGTCGGACCCACTGCTGCCCTCCCCATTTCCACAATCGACGCATTCATCTCAGCCCGTCTCCTCTTATGAAAACTATGTATCGTCACGGGCCAATGCCTGCGTCGCCGCGCAAGATTAAAAAAAGCCGCCATGCGTGCAGACTCATTTTGGGAATTTTGCCGCCAACCCCCGCCGCCGACCGATACACCCTGCAGCCCGGTCCCTCCGGTCAGGAAAGGAAGACTCCCGCCATGCGCAGCCTCGAATACCGCAAGCCCCGCACCCCCGCGGTCTTCCCCATCGACTTCACCATCGACGGAGAAACCGTCCCCGGAACCTGCCGCAACGTATCCGACACTGGCATCTGCGGTGAGTTTCACCAGACCCTCAAGCCCGGCACCTTCGGCATCCTCACCCTCTACCACCCCACCCACACCCGCAAGGTAGAAGCCCGCATTGCCCACACCGAGCGCACCCTCGCCGGCCTCACCTTCATCTACGACTCACCCCAGCAACGCGGCCTCACCACCCGCTTCATGGCCTCCCTCACCACTCGCCCCACGTAACAACCGACTACCGACAACCCAATCAACCCGCCGCAAACGGATTCCGCAACACCCCAATCCCCGGAATCGCCACCTCCACCACATCCCCCGCACTCAGCCCGGCCACCCCAGCCGGCGTGCCCGTGGCGATCACATCGCCCGGCTCCAGCGTCATCACCGCGCTGATGTACCGCAGCAGGTGCCCCACGTCGAAGATCAAATCCTTCGTATCCCCGCGCTGCGTCACCACGCCATTCACCCGCGTCTCCAGCGTCACCTGCCCATCAATAGGGTCAACCTCATCCGTCACCACCGGCCCCACCGGGCAGAACGTGTCGAACCCCTTGCCCCGCGTCCACTGCGCATCCGACTTCTGAATGTCACGCGCCGTCACATCGTTCAAACACGTATACCCGCGGATGTAGCCCTTCACATCCTCGCCCTCGCCGAGCTTCGAGCAACTCTTCCCGATCACGATCGCCAACTCGCCCTCGAAGTCCACGCGCTTCGAAATCGCCGGCATCCTTACCGTCCCACCCGGCGCCAGCAGCGTGCTCGGCGGCTTCAAAAACAGCAGCGGCTCGGCCGGCGCATCATTACCCAACTCCGCCGCATGATCGCGATAATTTCGCCCCACGCAAACAATCTTCGAAGGCACCACCGGCGCCAGTAGCTTGCCTTGCGCCTGCAGGTCATCCAGCGAAACCGCCACAAACGCCGTCTCACCCCGAGCCGCCGCCAGGTCCTCCACCGGAGGCGTCATCGCCTCTACCGCCCACAACGCACCGTCGCGCTCGTCAACCCGCGCATAACGCGCTCCTTCAGCAGATAGATACCGGCAATAACGCATCGCTCTCACTCCTCAAAATCAATCTCAATTCCTAGGGCGTAACATCCGCGGCAACCGACGCCGCACTCTCATTGCCCTTCGCATCCACGGCCGTAACCGTATAACGATAACCCCGACCGCGCACCACGCCCACATCATGAAACACCAGTGTCTGCACCGGCGTCGCACTCAGCTTGACCATTGAACCCGTCACCGCCCCATCCGCCCCCAAAGCCTGCCGATAGACGTTATACCCCGCGAGATCGCGCTCGCCGTTGGGCTGCCACACCAGGTCGACCGCCACGCCATCACCCTGCGGCAGCGGAAACGCCGCCGCCAGCAAGCCCTTCGGCGCTGCTGGTGGAAACACATCATGCAATGTCACCGTCGCCGGAGCAGAGGTCACACTCCGCAGCTCCAATGAGCGGCCATCGAGCATCACCGTTCGGCTCCGCACCGCCGTATACCGATAAGCCACATCAGCACTCGCCGTCGCATCCACCATGCCGCCATTATCGACCGCTCCGCCACCTCCGCTCATCGCCGCATGCAGCCATACCGAGCCATCGCGCTCCACCGGGGTTACTCCTGCCACCGACGCTCCGCTCTGCCCCACACGCTTCTTCTTCCGCTGCTGCGCCTTCTTCTCTGCCGCCATCTCCGGCTGCCTGGCCGCTTCCGCCTTCACGGCCGCACGCACCTCCACAGCCACGCGCCGCACCAACACCTCGCCGCTCCCCGTTGGATCGGGCGCCCATCGCAGCACCACGCCATCACGCGACCCGGTAACACTCAGCCCCTCCACCGCTTTCGGAGCCTCTCCCGCCATCACCCACGCGGCACTTGAAGGCCCGGCACTCCTCCCCGCAACGTTGAAAACCTCAATACGGTAAGCCACCGCTCGCGACGGCCCCGAAGCCAGCCCCGCTGGCAACGCATCCGTCCACTCCACCTCACCCGCAATTGCCACCTTACCCGGATAAGACGCCGTAGCCACGCACGGCCCCGTGCCCACCGACCGGCAAAGCGTCGCCGTCACGGCCTCCATCACCGGCTCATCCAGCGTCGTCCTCTGCGGCGTCGCAAACCGCAACACCACCACGTCCCCCCGCCGTTCCGCACTCAACTCCTTCACGGGCTGCGGCAAATGCAACGACGGCGCACGCGGCGGTCCCGGACTCGCGCATCCCGTCACCAATGCCATCAGCAACGACAGCCCGGCCCAGCACCCCACGCACTCCCCACGCTTCGTCCGCCAGGCCAAACCGTCCACCTCGTCTAACTCAAAAACATTCTCTCAACATCCAGCCAGTTATCCACCCGCCGAAACCCCGTCACCTCCAGGTTCGCCGGCGCTGTAAACAGAATTCCTTCACCGCGAAACAACCGCAGCTGCCGAGGATTATCGTCAATCAAATAATCCCCCCGCAATATGCTCTTGTCTCCGCAAAACACAATGCGCGACGGTGAAATAAACGGAAAGTGCTTCTCCAGCCACTTGAACTTCGCACTGAAACTGTTCGGAACCTGCATCGCCGCCGTAGCAATATAGACCTCGTACCGGTCCTGCAGCCGCCGCAGCACCCGCTGCGCATCCGGCAACACCTGCAGCACGGCAAAGAAATCCTCGGAATGCAGGTAGTCAATCACCGTCGCCTGCTGCTCAACCGGCACATAATCCGAAAGCCACTGCCCCTTCAACTCTTCTGCCGTCAGGCTGGCATTGAAGTCCCGGTTGTAGCGCGAAAGGTGCTCACCCAGGGCATCCGCAATCACTTCATCCATGTCGACGCAAATAACCTTTCGCTCGCCAATCACTGCGCACGCCCCGTCACCTGCCCCGGCTTCCAGTCCACTGGAGCATCCCGCCGCGGGTCCCAGTACAGCAGCCTCCCACAGCTCTCGCAGGTGAAAATCGTCTCGTTCGCGGGGTCGGTAAAGTCGTTCCACCGCTGCGGCCGCACCATCATCTGGCAAGCCGAGCACTTGTGGTCCACGCCCTCCGAAACGCCCGTCCCTTTCGCCTTCGACACCCGGTCATAGACGCTGAGCCACTGCTCGGCAATCTCCGCCCGCAGCCGCGTCCGCTCGCCTTCCACCACCTTCACCGCTTCGGTATCGACAGCCGTCGTCTTCGCTGCCCGCTCGCGCTCACTCGCCAACTTCCCCGTTGTCTCGGCCACCGCGATCACCGCCGCAGCCCGCGCCGTGTCCTGCGTCTCGGTCCGCTCCATCGATTCAATCTCTTCGTCCTCGAGCTTGCCAATCGCATCGGTAGCAAACGTGATCTCGTGCTCCAGAGCCGAAATCTGCGCCGCGCTCGTCGCCGTCTCCATCTGCTTGCTCAACCGCGCAATCTTCCCCCGCCGGTCCAGCACATCCGACTCCTGGCTCCGCCGCAGCACCTCTTCCTTCTTCAGCGCCGCCTCCGCAGCAGCCAGCGCCGTCTGCGCCTTCTTCAGCGCCGCTTCCGCAGCGGCCACCCACTTCGGAGCCTCCACCAACTCCGCCCGCAGTCGCTTACCCTCCAGGTCCTGCTGCTGGAGCGCGATGAGACGTTCAAGATCAGCATTCATCCGCAACTCCTTCCCGCCCACACACGCATAGGCCAAACTCAAAACTAGCACGACCCAACCCACCCGGGCGCCGAACTCCCGGAACCCGCCGTCGGCCGCACTCTCCAGCCAATTCAGCCGGCCTTCTCCAGCAATTCCTCCAACGTGTTCGCTCCCGTCCACACCGCCGCACCCCAGCCGCAGCCGCGTGCTGCTTCAACATTCTCAATCTTGTCGTCGATAAAGAAAATCTCGCTTGGCCTGAAGCCGCTGCGACGTTCGATCTCCAGGTAAAACTCTGGCTCAGGCTTAGCCCAACCCAATTCCGCAGCATAGTGGATCGCATCAAACCGCTTTTGAAGCCCAAGCGTGCGCCAAATAAAATCCGCCCGCTCATGCTCCTGCACCGTCGCCAGGTGAAGCTTCAACCCACGCCCTCGCGCTTGATCGAGCTCCTGCAGAAGGCTCACATTCACGTGCGCATCGTTAGAAAACCAATAGTCAATCAACTGGTCACACGTAAGGTGAGGCGCAATCTCCCGCAGTACCGGGCCCAGCCGCTCACGCAGTCCGGCGCGCCCATGAATAATCTCGCCAAAATGCGGTTGGAAGAAGGCGCTTTGAAGCGCGTCATAAGTTAGGCCCAGGTCTCGCTCCAGATGAACGGACCAGCCTCGTGGATCAGGATGGACCAAAACCACGCCATCCACGTCGACCATGAGCACCTTCACCGCCATCAGCCATGCCTTCCCGCAGAAATCCGCCGCGCCTTCGCCGCCATCTCAACTCGCTACAGCCAGGTCAGCTGTCGCAGATTCGATCTTCGCGATTCCCAACCTCATCGTTTCATTCAGCTGCCTAAGCTCCGATAACCCCACATCCTGCCAGATGCGCTCCTCGATCTGCCCTACCATCCCCATCCCCTTCTCAACCATGGCCTCGCCCAGTGCCGTCAGCTTCGCCGTCACAATCCGCTCGTTCTTCGCCGACTTGCCCCGCACAATCCACTTCGCCTGCACCGCCCGGACCAGGATCGCCTGCAGCGTCTGCGGCGTCACCATGCACCGCCTCGCCAACTCCGCCGCGCTCACATCCGCCTCGCGCTTAACTGCCTTCAGCAGCCGCAACTGCGGTAGCGTCAAACCTTCATCCCGCAGCGCATCTTCCAGCAACGCCCGAAACCCGATCGTGAGCGCGCGCATGTTTTCCGTGCACACCCGCGCTTCCGCCGCCTTGCGTTCCTCTTTAGGCAACTTATGTTTCTTGTCATGCTTCATCACAACACCGCCGGCTGGCATCATATCAGCCTACTGATACTCTATATCAGTACACTGATACTGGGAGCGGGATCATCGAAGCCGTCTGGAAGCCGAAGCACAACCCCTGGCTCATAGCCTTGACGGTGACGCTTGCCACTTTCATGGAGGTCCTTGACACCTCCATTGCCAACGTGGCCCTCCCGCACATCGCCGGCTCCGTTGGCGCGTCGCAGGAGGAAGCCACCTGGGTCCTCACCAGCTATCTGGTCTCCTCCGCCATCATCCTCCCCATCTCCGGCTGGCTCTCCAACCGCTTCGGACGCAAACGCTTCTACATGACCTGCGTGCTCATGTTCACCATCTGCTCCGCGCTCTGCGGCTTCGCTCCCAGCCTCGGCTTCTTGATCGTCGCCCGCATCCTGCAAGGCCTTGGCGGCGGCGGGCTCGCGCCCTCAGAACAGGCTATCCTCGCCGACACCTTCCCCATAGAAAAGCGCGGGCAGGCCTTCGCCCTCTACGGCATGGCCGTCGTTGTCGCCCCCGCCATCGGCCCTACACTCGGCGGCTGGATCACCGACAACTACAACTGGCACTGGATCTTCTTCATCAACATCCCCATCGGCCTTATCTCGCTCGATCTCTCCAACAAGATGGTCGAAGACCCACCCGAAATCAAGGCCCGCATGACGCGCCGCGACCCGATCGACTTCACCGGCCTCGCGGCTGTGGCAATAGGAGTAGGCCTGCTCGAATACACCCTCGATAAAGGCCAGCAGAAAGACTGGTTCGGTTCGGGCCAGATCCAGCTCACCGCCCTCTGCGCCGTCATCGTCCTCATCTTCTTCGCCATCTGGGAGTGGAACCACGTCGACCCCATCGTCGACCTTAAGCTCCTAAAAAACCGTAACTTCGGCACCGCCGTCTTCCTCCAGCTCGTCCTCGGCATGGTGCTCTTCGGCTCGACCGTCCTGATCCCGCAATACCTCCAGGTCCTGCTCGGCTACACCGCCGAGCGCGCCGGCATGGCGCTCTCGCCGGCCGGCTTCGTCATGATGATCATGATGGCCATCGCCGGCCGCACCCTCGGCAAATCCGACCCCCGGCTCACCGTCATGCTCGGCTACCTCGCCGTCGCCTGCGGCCTCTACAACCTCACCCGGCTCGACCTCTACTCCAGCTTCGGTACCGTCACCCTCTGGCGCATGCTCCAGGTCATCGGCCTGCCCTTCATCTTCATCCCCATCAGCACGCTCAACTACGTCGGCGTCCCCCGCGAAAAGTCCAACCAGATCTCCTCGCTCTCCAACTTCGCCCGCAACATGGGAGGATCCGCAGGCACCGCGCTGCTCACCACCTTTCTCGCCCGCTCCGCCCAGATCCACCAGACCAACCTCGCCGCCAACATCACCATGGGCAGCTACGCTGTTACTTCCTTCATCGCGAACTTCGCCCGCACCACCCACATGACCTTCGCCGCCGCGCAACCCATCGCCCTCGCGCAGATCTATGGCCAGATGCAGCGCCAGGCCAGCATGCTCGCCTACAAGAACGCGTTCGCCATCCTCGCCGCCACGGTCTTTCTGCTCTCGCCCCTGGTCTGGATCATGCGCCTGCCCCCGAAGAACGCGCCGAAACCCCAACCTGAAGAAGTAGGCGCCCACTAACCAATCTGCAGCCTTCCCACACAATATCCTCAGTATTCCCCCACGTGCCGGGTGCCCATGCGTGACAGCTCCGTTCTCACGGGTCGGTCTCAAAATCCTGCCGATTCCCTACATTCCTGAATCCCCACCCCCGCCGATAGAATCTAGAGAGACTCATGGCTGCGGCGACCCTCGATCTGCCCGAAAATCAAACCACCGTCGCTGCGCCGGAAGTCCGCTGGCGTCCGCGCATCAATCCGTGGATCGTCGCCATGACCGTCACCCTGGCCACTTTCATGGAGGTGCTCGACTCCTCGATCGCCAACGTCGCCCTCCCGCACATCGCCGGCGGCCTCGGCGCCACGCAGGACGAAGCCACCTGGGTCCTGACCGCCTACCTCGTCGCCAACGCCATCATCCTTCCGGCCGGCGCCTACATGACCACCTTCATCGGGCGCAAGAAGTTCTACATGATCTGCGTCGCCCTTTTCGGCATCAGCTCGGCCCTGTGCGGCCTGGCCCCCTCGCTCGGCCTGCTGGTCTTCTGCCGAGTCCTCCAGGGGATCGGCGGCGGCGGTCTCGCCCCATCTGAGCAGGCCATCCTCGCTGACACCTTTCCCCCTGAAAAACGCGGCCAGGCCTTCGCGATGTACGGTCTTGCAGTAGTCTGCGCGCCAGCCATCGGCCCCACCCTCGGCGGTTACATCACCGACCACTTCGACTGGCGCTGGATCTTCTTCCTCAACGTCCCCATCTGCCTGCTCTCGCTCTACCTCACCAACCGCATCGTCGAAGACCCACCGTGGGTCGCCAAGCAGGTTGCCATCTCGCAGAAGGGCGGGATCAAGCTCGACCTCATCGGCTTCACCCTGCTCGCCATGACGTTCGGCTCACTCGAGTTCGTTCTCGACAAGGGCCAGGAAGACGACTGGTTCTCTTCCCCGCTCATCGTCTTCTTCTGCGCGCTCATGGTCGTCGCCTTCATCGTCATGATCTGGTGGGAGCTCAAGCAGCTCCGCGAAAACCATCGCCCCATCCTGAACCTCACCCTCTTCAAGCGACGCAGTTTCGCCATCAGCTTCTCGCTGATGTTTGTGCTCGGCTTCTCGCTCTACGGCACGACGGTACTCATCCCGCAGTTCGTACAAACGCTGCTCGGCTACACCGCCGAGCTTGCCGGCAAAGTCCTGTCTCCCGCCGGCCTCATGATGATGGCCATGATGCCCATCGTCGGCTTCTTATCCAGCAAGGTGGACCCGCGCAAACTCATGGCCTACGGCTTCAGCGTGCTCACCCTCAGCCTGCTTTGGATGAGTCACCTCAACCTCGGGCTCAGCTACGGCCAGCTGGTCTTCATGCGCATCTTCCAGGCCTCAGGTCTCGCGTTCCTCTTTATTCCGATCAACATGATTTCTTACATCGGCGTAAAGCAGACCGAGTCCAACGACGTCTCCGGCCTCACCAACCTCGCCCGCAACATCGGCGGTTCCTGCGGCACCGCGTTCCTCGCCACCATGCTCACCCGCCGCATCGCCGCACACGAGTCCATGATGACCCGCAACCTCACCCCCGGAAACCCCGGCTACATGAATCGACTGCGTTCGCTAGCCCACGCATTCGCTCCCGGCAACGGTGCCGGACCCACCACAGGCGGCCCCTCCCCCGGCGCCATGCACGCCGCGCAGGCCTACATCTACAACATGATGCACCGCCAGGCCGCCACGCTCGCCTACGTCGACATCATCTATTACATGGCCGCCTTCTGCGCCTGCATGCTCCCCCTGCTCTTCTTCATCCCCAAACCCCCCAAGAACGCCTCCCCCAGCGCGGGCCACTAAAGTGCTGGGCAGTTGCGGTTGCCAATATGGGGGTCTCTCCAGTGTGCGGTCTGCGCCTGGGTCGAGATGACGGTCTGGTGGCCTAGCCGGTTTGGCTATCGGGTTGCTTATTACATAGGCAGATGCTGCCTACTTCTCATTTCGCGCTCATCAATCCTCCGCTGACGAGCATTCGTCATGAGGCGGTCGAGGATTCATTAGAAGACGACTTGCTCTTAAACGAGGGTGAGGATGTTGATGATGAGGTCGAGGGTGGTGTTGAGACGGCGGCGGCAGGGCAGGCGGCCATGCTGGCGGAGGCGTTCTCGGAGTTTATTAGAACGTCGTCGCGGCTGGAGACTTCCTATCGCCAGTTGCAGGCGGAAGTGTTTGAGCTTGGGCAGGAACTGGCCCAGCGTAATGCGGCGTTGAATACGAGTCTTGCCGAAAACCAGCGGATGAGGCTCGCACTGGAAGAGATTGTGGGGTCGATGCCTTGCGGCGTGATGGTGGTGGAACCGGAAGGCGCGATTGCGATGATGAACCCGGAGACGGGGCGGCTGCTGGGGTTCGACGGTGCAGAGGCGCGGCCGGAGACGCTGCGGGAGATGGCGGCGAAGAGTGGCGTGGGGTTGGATAAGGTTTTTGCGCGGCTGGAAGATGAGGCGGCGCAGGAGTTCTGTGTAGTGAGCAAGGGTGGCAAGCGGTGGGTGGAGATTCGCAACCGGAAGATTTTCAATGGGCGCGAACGCGGCGGCGCGCCGGACCAGACGATTCTGATTTTGCGCGATGTGACGGCGCAGAAGCGTGCGGAGAGCGACCGCGAGAGCAGCCGGAATGCGATGGCGCTGGCTGAAGTGACGACCATGCTGGCGCATGAGATTAGAAATCCGTTAGCGAGCCTGGAGCTGTTTTCGGAGTTGATTGAGCGGGATGAGGTGCGGCGTGCGGAGTGGATTTCCAACCTGCGCGCAGGCATTCGCTCGCTTTCGGGGATGGTGAACAACGTGCTAAGTCTGCACGCGGCGGGAGCGTTGAAGCTGGTGCCGCTGCCGCTGGCCGCGCTGGTGACGCACGCGATCGAGTTTGTGCGGCCGCTGGCGGACCAGGCGGGGATATCGGTGGCGTGGTGGGACGAGGTGTGTCCGCTGCTGGTGAAGGGAAATGACTCGGCAATTCAGCAGGTGATGTTGAACCTGCTGACGAACGCGATTCGGCATACACCGATGGGAGGGTTGATCACGGTAACGATGGAGACTCAGCCCGATGAGTTCCTGGGTGAGTGGGTGGTGGTGGACGTATTGGATACGGGATGTGGCGTGCGGCGGGACCAGATGGCGCGGCTGTTTGAGGCGGGGTTCAGTGGGAGTGGGGAGTCGTCGGGGCTGGGGCTGGCGGTGTGCGAACGGATGATGAAGCAGCATGGCGGACGGATTTCGGTGATGAATGTAGTGGGGTCGGGAGCGCGGTTTCGGCTGGAGTTTCCGGCGCTGCGATTGGAGATGGTGAGCGCATGAACGGTATAGGCAATGCAGAGCGGCGGACGGTGTTGGTGGTGGATGACGAGCCGGGGATGCGTACGGCGCTGGAGGCTAACTTTGTGCGGCATGGCTGGAGCGTGAAGACGGCCAGCGGCGTTCGCGAGGCAGCGGTAGCAGCGGAGCGCGGGAGTTTTGATCTGGTTGTGACCGATGTGCGGATGCGCGATGGGGACGGATTTGAGGTGATCGGGTTGGTGCGGCAGCATTTGCCGGGGGCGGCGGTGATTGTGTTGACGGCGTTTGGGAACGTGCCGGAGGCGGTGCGGTCGATGCGGGATGGCGCGCTGGATTATTTGACTAAGCCGGTGTCGTTTGACCAGCTGCAGGCGGTGGCGGAGCGGGTGATGGCGAAGGGACAGGGTCCAGGGTCCAGGGCCCAGGGTTCAGAAGGCGGGGACGGTTCGGTGGAAGCCCATGTCCCCAAAGGCGAGGGACCCTTCGGCTTTGCTCAGGGCAGGCTGCGGGCACCCGTCGGGTTTTGTGCGGCTTTGGGGAATGCTGGGATTGTGGGGCGGGCTCCGGCTTTGTTGCAGGCTCTGCAGCGGGCGCGGGCGGCGGCAAGTACGGGTGCGGATGTGCTGGTGGAGGCCGAGAGCGGGACGGGCAAGGAGTTGATGGCGCGATTCATTCATGAGAACAGCGACCGTGCGGGGAAGGCGTTTGTGGCGGTGAATTGTGCGGCGATTCCTGAGCACCTGATTGAGAGCGAGTTGTTTGGTCATGCGAAGGGCGCGTTCACCGGGGCGACGATGGCCAAAGCGGGGAAGTTTGAGCTGGCTGATGGCGGAACGATTCTGTTGGACGAGATTGGCGAGATGCCGCTGAATTTGCAGCCGAAGCTGCTGCGGGTGTTGCAGGAGAGAGAGTTTGAGCGGCTGGGGGAGGCGCGGTCGCAGAAGGTGGACATACGCGTGATTGCGACGACGAACCGCTCGCTGAGCGCGATGGTGGAGGAAGGGAGTTTCCGGAGCGATCTGTACTACCGGCTGAATGTGATTCCGCTGTCGATACCGGCGCTGCGGGAGCGGAGTGAAGATATCCCGCTGCTGGCGCGGTTTTTTGCCGAGCGGTTTGCTAAGGATGCGGGGTGCGCGATGCCGGTGATGGATGAGGCGTTCCTGGAGCTATTGCAGACGCATAGCTGGCCGGGGAATGTGCGGGAGCTGGGGAATTTTATGCGGCGGGTGTTGTCGCTGCACCGTGATGTGGTGATCGATGCCGGCTGTTTTGAGCTGGAGTTTCGGCCGGTGATGCGGGCGCAGTCAATGGGTCGGGTACTGCAGATGTCGGCGGCGGGGACGAGGATTTCGGAGATTGAAAAGCAGCACCTGGAGCGGACGCTGGCGCTGGCTGGGGGCAATCGGACACATGCGGCGGAGATGCTGGGGATCAGCCTGCGGACGGTGCGGAACAAGATCAGGGAGTATGGGCTGCCGCCGCGGAGCTACGCATCATGAATCTTGGATTGCTTGAGAACTATTTGAAGTTGACAACGAGCCGTCAGCAGGCGGTGTCGCAGAACATGGCGAACGTGGATACGCCGGGATACCGGACGCGGGATGTGGACTTCGAGCACGAGATGCATCGGGCGATGGTGCAGGCGTCGTTTGGCGGCGCCAGCGCGGAGCTGACGCCGGCGGTGCAGGAAGTGAAAGGGCTGATGGAACGGGCGGACGGAAATAATGTGAGCCTGGACCGGGAGAGCCTGCTGCTTTCGGAGACTCAATTGCAGTATCAGCTGGGTACGCAGCTGGTGAAGCATGAATTTCATAATTTGCTGAGTGCGATCAATGGCGGAGGTCAGGGATGAAGCTTTTTGACATGCTTTCGATTAGCGGGTCGGCGTTGGCGGCGGAGCGGCAGCGGGCGGAGATTGTTGCCGCCAATATGGCGAATGCGGAGACGACGCACACTGAGGCGGGTGGGCCGTTCAAGCGGCGCGAGGTGGTGTTCACTTCGCCTTCGGCGACGGGGTTTCGGCTGGCGCTGGCGAGCTCAGGGAATTTTAATAATGCGCCGGTGGCCGGGAGCGTGCAGATTTCCGAGGTGCGGGATGATCCTTCGGCCCCGGTGATGCGGTATCAGCCGGGTCATCCGGATGCGAACAAGGATGGGTATGTGGCTTATCCGGCGATCAATCCGGCGATGGAGATGGTGGATTTGATGGGGTCGGTGCGGGCTTATCAGTTGAATGCGTCGGCGGTGTCTGCGGAGAAGCAGATGATTCAGCAGACGGTGGACATTCTTAAAAGCTAGGGAATAGGGAATAGGGATTAGGGATTAGGAGAGTTTGAGATGAGTGGTGTGACGGGATTAGGAAGTTTGGGGTCGATTGGCGGGATTGGGAGTTTGCCGAAGTCGCCTGGGTTGGCGCCGGATGCGGAGTCGGGTGAGGGGTTTGGTGGGGTGTTGAAGAATGCGCTGGCGCAGGTGAACCAGTTGAGTGGTGGCGCGGAGCAGCAGGTGGGGAACTTGTTGCAGGGCGGTAACGCGGATATGTCGAGCGTGATGATCGCGGTGGAGAAGGCGGATGTGGCGTTTCAGCTGATGATGCAGGTGCGGAACAAGATTGTGAATGCTTATCAGGACATTGAGAAGATGCAGTTCTAAAAAGCAGCGAATAGGGAATAGGGAATAGGGAATAGGGATGGCTATGGCTACGGCGAATGCGGTGCAGTTGGCGACGATGAAACAACCGGTGGTGACACTGCAGGCTATGGAGCGGGTGAAGATTTTCTGGGCTTCGCGGACGTCGAAGCAGCGGATCTACCTGGGCGTTGGGTTGGCGATTACGTTGGCTGCGGCGGTGGTGTTTGCGCAGATGATGTCGACGCCGGATATGAAGACGCTGATGAGCGGGCTGGAGGCAGCGGATGCGCAGGCGGTGTCGGCGCAGCTGGCGGCGAAGAAGATTCCTTACCAGGTGAGTGCGGATGGGACGTCGATCAGTGTGGCGGCTGACCAGGTGGATGCGGCGCGGCTGGAGGTGGCTTCGCATGATGCGCCGCACAGCGGGCGGATGGGCTTTGAGATTTTCGACAAGGTGTCGTGGGGGCAGACCGAGTTTGACGAGAAGGTGAATTATCAGCGGGCGCTGGAGGGTGAGCTGGAGCGGACGATTCTTACGATGAGCAATATCAAGAGTGCGCGGGTGCACCTGGTGATGGCGTCGGACTCGGTGTTCCTGGATAAGGAGCGTGGGGCGAAGGCCTCGGTGACGTTGCGGTTGAAGCGCGGGACGTTGTCTCGGGAGGAGCTGGGGGCGATTACGCGGCTGGTGGCGGGGGCTGTCGATGATTTGAAGCCGGCGGATGTGGCGATTGTGGATGCGGACTCGAACCAGTCGATGGGTATGGGTGCGAGTGGGAACGAAGGCAATGATGAAGTGGAACGGACGCTGACGCAGCGGCTGGTTGCGACCCTGGGGCCGGTGGTGGGAGCGGACCGGATTCGCGCGACTGTGAATGTGGAGTACGAGACGGGCAGCAGCGAGGAGAGCCAGGAGAAGTATGATCCGGCGGTGAGCGCTCCGCTGACGATGCAGACTTCGGAAGAGAGTGCGACGGGAACGCCGGTGGGTGGGGTTCCGGGGACGTCGAGTAATGTGTTGCCGACGAAGGCGGGAGCGGCGGCTGCGCAGGCGGCCACGGGGCAGAGCTCGAAGTCGCAGAGTGCGACGTATGGCGTGAATCGAACGACACGGCATGTGATCCAGCCGGCGGGGAGTATCCGGAGGTTGACCGCTGCGGTGTTGCTGGACGATGTGGTGGAGCGCAGGCAGGAGAAGGGCAAGTGGGTGGAGACGTATCGCAAGCGGACGCCGGATGATTTGAAGCTGATTGCGGAGCTGGCGCAGGCGGCGGTGGGGTTCAACAGCGCGCGCGGCGATGTGGTGAGTGTTCAGAATTTGAGCTTTGAACATGCGCCGGTGGTGGAGGCGCCGCTGCCGACGATGGCCGACAAGGCGCGCAAGGGGATCAATGACTATGCGGCCGTGGTGCGGTATGTGGCGCTGTTCGGGTTGTTTGGGCTGGTGTATCTGCTGATGGTTCGTCCGGTGCAGAAGCGGGCACTGGCGATGCCGGAGCAGAAGTTGCTTGACGGCGAGGCGGCGGGCAGCGGTGCCGAGCCGACGGTGGCCCTACCGGTGGAAGTGGACTCCGCCGCGATCATGGCGCAGCGGGCGCTGGTGTTGAAGCGGGAAATTACGGAGTTTATTGAAGCTGAGCCGGAGAGCAGCACGGTGGCGGTGCGCGCGTGGCTGAGGGAGGGAGCGCAATGACCGGAGCAGTGGAGATAGCGAAGTTGGGTGGCGCGCGGAAGGCGGCGATACTGCTGACGGTGCTGGGTGAGGAAGCGGCGGCGACGGTGTTCCGCAACCTGAATGAAGAGGACCTGCAGCGCGTGGCTGACGAAGTGGCACTGCTGGGCAAGGTGCCGGTGGAGTTGTCGCTGAAGATTTTTGAAGAGTATCAGCACATGACCAAAGCGCAGGACTTTATTGTGCAGGGTGGTCATGACCTGGCGAAGCGGCTGCTGATCAAGGCGTTTGGTGAAGAAGATGCGCAGGGGATTCTTCAGCGACTTACGAAGGCGCATGAGCTAACGCCGCTGGAGAGTCTGCAGCGCGCTGATCCGCAGAAGCTGGCGCGGTTCCTGGAAGGCGAGCATCCGCAGACTGTGGCGCTGGTGCTGGGACAGCTGGGCGATCGGCAGGCTTCGGCGTTGCTGATGATGCTGCCCGCAGAGTTGCGCGCGCAGGCTGTAAAGCGGCTGGCGGCGCTGCGAAAGTTTTCGCCGGAGATGGCGGAGAAGGTTTCGGTGGTGCTGAGTCAGCGGATGAAGTCGGTGGGTGAGCAAGGCAAGAAGACTTACTCGGGCTTCCAGAGTGTGGCTGACATTATGAACTGCATCGACACGACTGTGGCGCAGGAGATCCTGGCGAGCATTGAGAACGAGGAGCCGACGCTGGCCATCAGCATTCGCGACCTGATGTTTACGTTCGACGATCTGCTGGAGGTGGGTGAGACGCATATACGCGAGCTGACGGGTGCGGTGGACAAGCGGATACTCGCGACCGCGTTGAAGGGGACGAATGAGGACTTGAAGAACCACTTCTTCCGGACGATGTCGTCGCGCGCTGTGGAGATGTTGAAGGAAGACATTGAGGCGCTGGGGCCGATCAGAAACAAGGAAGTGGTGAAGGCGCAGACCGAAGTGGTGGCTGTGGCTCGGAAGCTGGAAGCCGAAGGAAAGATGGTGCTGAAGGGTGAATCGAATGATGAATATGTTGTGTAGCGAGAGCGTGCTGGTTCCGGGGAGTTCGTTGCTGTATCGCGATGTAGCGGCGCCGCTGCCCGTGGTGAAAGAGGCGCAGGTTGAGGTCGCAGAGCAGGTGGAGGCTGCCGTGGTGGGAGTGCCAGTCGAAGAGGTTGAATCACGGGTGGATGCCGCGCGGGCGGAAGCTGTGGCGGAGACGGAGCGCTTGCTGGCGGCGCAGTATCGCGCGGGTGTGGATGAGCAGGCGGCGAAGGTGGTGGAGACGATCGAACACTTTACGTTGGAGCGAAGAGATTACTTTGCGCGAGTGGAGTCGGATGTAGTGCACCTGGCGATGGCGATTGCGGCGAAGATTCTGCATCGCGAAGCGCAGGTGGACCCGATGCTGATTGCGGGGCTGGTGCGGGTGGCGATCGATAAGCTGCATGATGGGTCGAGCGTATCGGTGCGGGTGGGCTCGGATGAGGTGGAGAAGTGGCGGCGGTACCTGGCGAATCCGCGCAACGGAACGACCGTGCATGTGCTGGAGGACGATACGCTGGGCGCGAAGGAGTGCATTCTGGAGACGGACCTGGGGTCGGCGAACTTCAGCGTGGATGCACAGTTGAAAGAAGTGGAACAAGGGTTCTTTGACCTGCTGGCGCAGAGGCCGGTGATCCGTTGAGCGCCGAGGGTGAAGGACTGCTGGCGCCTTACTTCGACCGTCTGGAGCGGGGAGCGACGTTGCGGTGGCGGGGACGTGTGTTGCAGGTAGTGGGAAATTTGATCGAGTCGGAAGGGCCCTTTTGTTCGGTGGGGGAGTCTTGCGAGATCACGAGTGCGACGGGGAAGAAATATACCGGAGAGGTGGTGGGGTTTCGTGGGTCAACGATGCTGTCGATGGCCGTGGAGCCGCCCCAGGGGATTCGGTTTGGCGACAGGATAACGGCGTGGGGGACGCGGGCTTCGATTCGCGTGGGAGAGGACTTGCTGGGACGTGTGATCGATGCGACGGGCGAGACCCTGGACGGGCAGGGCGAGTATCGCGGAGAGAAGACGGTGTGGGTGGATGGGCCGGCTCCGCAGCCGCTGGACCGCGTGCCGATACGGGAGGCGCTAGGTTGCGGGATCAAGGCGCTGGATGCGTTTGTGACGTGTGGGCGCGGGCAGAGGATCGGCATTTTTGGCGGGAGCGGTGTGGGCAAGAGTACGCTGCTGGGCATGATGGCTCGGGGAACGAGCGCGGACATGACTGTGCTGGCGCTGGTGGGAGAACGCGGGCGCGAGGTGGGTGAGTTTCTTGAGGTGATCGGCGAAGAAGGCATGAAGCGGTGCGTGGTGGTGGTGTCAACTTCGGACCAGTCACCGCTGTTGCGGCTGCGCGCGGCGCTGGCGGCTACGGCGATTGCGGAACACTTTGCGGAGACGGGGAAGAATGTATTGCTGGTGGTGGATTCACTGACGCGGTTCGCGATGGCGCAAAGAGAGATTGGGTTGGCGGCAGGCGAGCCGCCGACGGCGAAGGGGTATACGCCTTCGGTGTTGAACATGCTGGCTCGGCTGGTGGAGCGCGCAGGATGTTTCAAGGGCGGGAGTATCACGGCGTTCTATACGGTGCTAATGGAGGGCGACGATCAGCAGGATCCGGTGGCGGACACGGTACGGTCACTGCTGGATGGGCACGTGATCCTGGATCGGAACCTGGCGATGAAAGGCCATTACCCGCCGATATCGATATTGGAGAGTCTGAGCCGGTTGATGCCCGCGATTGCGACCGAGGAACATATGCATAAGGCGAAGGCGCTGCGGCTGTTGATGGCGACGTATGGACGGTCGGAGGATTTGATTCGGATTGGGGCTTATCAGCGAGGGAGTGACCCAATCCTCGACCGCGCGGTGGAGGTTCTGCCGGCGGTGAATGCGTTTCTGCATCAACGGCCCGATGAGATTTTTGCGTATGCGGATGTGGTGAGTGAGTTGGAAGGGATTCCTAACTGATGGGATTTGAATTTTCGCTCGCGACGGTGGCGCTGGTTCGCGGGATGGCGGAAGAGCGTGAGGAGCAGATGCTGATGCGGATTTTGCAGCAGATTGTGCAGACGCTGGGGAGCGTGGCGGAGATTGATGCGCGGGTGGCGGAGATGAATGCGGCGCGGCGTCAGAACTTGTTTCAGGCGTCGGCGGGGTTGCATGTTCATGCGAGCTATGGGGAGCTGGAGCAGTTGAAGATGAGCCGGGTGGAGCTGGAAGAGCAGCTGCGGAAGCTCCATGAGTGGCGGGAGACGCAGATGAGGGCTTACAGCGCGGCGCGACGGGATCGGGAGCTCCTGGATGGGATGCGCGATGAGAAACGGGATGCGTATGAGACGGAACTGGGGCGGCGGGAGCAGGCTGCGCTGGATGATAACTTTATGGCGCGGCGCAGGGTGGAACGGCGCTGCGCTTAGGCTGCACTACTTCTCTGGTACCTTGCTTGCATGTTGGGATTGGCTTTCGCAGCGGCGATGCAAGTGAGACAGCAGGTTGACCTCTGCGCCGTGTTGAGGAGACCCTCTACCTATCGGCATCGGGTTGTGAGTATTCCTGCTGAAGTTCTCTTGGCGTGGCCCCACGGAGCGATGGTGGTGGATAAGCGATGCCGAGGCAAGGGATTGGGGCTGGGGCGCGACCTTCCGGATGCCGATGATTCCGCAGAACGACTTGTATCGGACATTTTTCATGACTGCGCATGGAGTTCGCATCGGGGAACTGTGCCTGGCGTCTTCACGGGAAGAGTGGCCTATACAGCCGATGGCAGGTTGGAATTCAGGCTGCTTTCGGTGCAGAAGCTGCAAACAAAGCCCTGCCCTGTGCCAACACCACCGGAAGTCGTCATGGGATTGCAAATGAAGTGACAAGCATGACTGCGTGTTGCTGGCCTATCTAATGAGTTTCTGGGCAGCAGCGAGGAGTTGGGCGGCGTTGAAAGGCTTTACTATCCAGCCGGTGGCTCCGGCTTTTCGACCGGCGTCTTTCTTTTCGGCTTGCGATTCGGTGGTGAGCATGAGGATGGGGGTGAAGGCGTAGCCGGGGACTTTGCGGGTGCCGGCGATCATCTGGATGCCGTCGACGTTGGGCATGTTGAGGTCGGTGATGACGAGGTCGAATTTTGAGGCGGCGACTTTGGCGAGGCCGTCGCGGCCGTCGACAGCTTCGGCTACTTCGTAACCTGCTCCGCGGAGGGTGAAGGTAACCATCTGTCGGATGCTGGCGGAGTCGTCTACGGTGAGGATGCGTTTCATAGTTTGCCTTTCAGAGTTTCGATCAGAAGAGCTCGACGCTGTTGCCGGTGAAGACTTCCTGAGCGATGGGGAGTGGCTGGCCGTGGAGGGCGGCGTGCAGGATATCGCGCTCGATGCCGGTGGTGTATGAGGGCGAGAGGAGATGCTCGATCTCGGCGGGATTGATGGATGTTGATGCGCTGGGGCTTTCGTGTTTGAGTTGCTGCTTCAACGTTTCGAGCGATTCGAGTACGTTGTCGACGATGGCGTACGTGACGTCGAGCGCGTGGCTTTGGGCGTCGACCGCCGTGCTGGTGGATTGCATGGTTGTGGTGATGGCTTGGAGTTCGCTGGCCTGTTGCGCGGCGAAGGAAGCGGTGGTGTGGAGATCCGCGAGACCGATGCGGGTTTGGGCTTCGGCGGCGGCGAGGTGCTCGTGACCGTCGTCAGAGAAGATCTGCATCATCCCACTGGTCTGCGTGACGAGCTCCAGAATTTCCTGCATGGCAGCTTCGGATTGGGCGGTGACCTTGCCCCAGTCCGTGGAGATGTCGGAGATGCTCTTGGCGAGTTCGAAGACGGCGTCGGCCTGGGAGCCGAGGCGAGTGGCTTCGATGATGGAGTTGAGCGAGAGCAGGTGAAGCTGGTGGCGGACCGAGCGCGAGGTTTCGGTGTGCTCGGCGACGAGGTTGAGCAGGGCGGAGCGGCTGCCGACGTTGGAGCGGATGCGTTCGGTGCAGCCGCGGCCTTCGCTCTGTAACTGGTTGATGTGCGCGAGCCGGGCGGCGACTTCGCGCTCCTGTGCGAGGACGAGAGGGCTGATGCCGGCGATGCCGGAGGCACTGATGTTCATGATGACACGGGTGCAGTCGCGAATCTGCGTGGTCCACTGAGCTACGGTAGCCTTGATGTTCTGCAGCTGATATAGCTGCACTTTGATGGTGGCGTAGGCGCGGGCAAGGTCAGCAGGACGGGGCCGACGGATGGCGGTCGCGCTTTGCGTCAGGGCTTCTTCGACGTGCTCAAGCTGCTGACGGGTGATGTCGTGCGCCTGGACGGCGGAGACGACCTGGGCGACCTGCTGGGCGATGTCGTCGAGCGAGAGGCGGAACTGGACAGGAGCTTCAGTGAGCTGGTCGAGCCCCGCTTGCAGCGCGGCGGTGTCGGCTTCGAGGCCGGCGTCGATGCGGACGAACTCGGCTTGCAGGTGCGGCACTTCAGCGGAGAGTGCGCGGCGGGTAGCTTCGAGTGCCGGCTTGCGCGAGTCGATGTGGAGGACGAGTTCTTCGGTATCGGCGGTGAGGGATTTGGAGAACGCGGAAAGAGTTTCGGCAAGATGTTGGAAGCCGGCGCCTTCGGAGCCGAGACGGCCAACCTCGATGTTGGTGTACATGGTGAGAACGGATGTCTTGAGCGCGATGCTGGCCTGGCGCCGGGTGACGAGCGAGAACTGGCGGAGGAGGCGGGCTTCGCTTTCGATGGCCGAGAGGATTCCGGTGGTGGCGTTGAGGCGTTCCTCAAAGATAGCCCGGGCGGTTATGCCGAGGGCTTGAACTTTGGGGAGCACGGAGCGGACGCTTTCACTTTCGAGACGGTCGACGGTGGCCGCAGCGAGCGACGACGTCTGCTGAGTGAAGCTGGCGAGTTGCTGAAAACCGCGCGACAGTCCTTCGATCTGCTGGTCGCTATGGCGTGCGAGCTGTTGCAGTTCTCGCCTGGCTTGCTCGAGAAGGCCGGCAATGTGCTCGCTGGTTTGCCTGGTCATTGCGGGGTCTTTCTCCGAAGTTGTGCGGAGCGCTTTGCTCGCTGGGCTGCATTGTCACGCTTCGCGCGAGGGTAGCCTGTTGTGCTGCCGGTGTCGCGCGAGAGTGTGGACGTGAAGGTTATCGGCAGAAGATCGCGCCGGGATGAGTTCGAGAAATGTCTACTTTTTTTCTTCTTTCGGCTTTTCTTCCTTCTTTATGGCGGACGCTGTTGCTGGCGCAGGCAGTGCCGCATCGGGAAGCTTTCCGTTGAAGACGAAGGAGGGGCGCTGCATTCCTTTGGGCATGTCCTGAACAATGACGGTGACGCGGCGATTGGAGGGGTCTTCGGGTTGAGCGGGTTTGCGCAGGTTGCGGTCGGCGAACCCGCGCACCTGCACTACCTGGTCTGGCTTCAGTCCACTGCCTTCCATCAGGCGCCGTGCGATGTTGGCGCGATCGGTGGAGAGTTCCCAGTTGCCGTAGCCGCCGGAGGAGGAGAATGGCTTCGCGTCGGTGTGGCCTTCGATGGAGAGCGTGTTGGGGAGCTTGCCGATTTCGGTGGAGAGGACCTGGAGGAGATCCTGCAATGCCGGGGTGGGTTGAGACTTACCGTTTTCAAAGAAGGTGCCGTTGGCGCCTTCCATCATTTCGATCCGCAGACCCTCCGGTGTGATGGTGATTTCTATCTGGTCCTTCAGTTTGTCAAAGTTCGACATCTTTTCGAGCGACTTCGTGAGCTGCTGTTTGAGAGCGTTCAGGTCGTCTTCTTTTCCCTCTTTTGCGGCTGAGGCGCCGTTGAGCTCGGTGCCTTTTTTCTGGGCGGTGCCACTGGGGTCGCGGAAGTAACCGCCGACGGCTTCCTGAACGGGCTTGCTGCTGCTGAGCAGCC
The DNA here is from genome assembly GCA_903873705.1 of uncultured Acidobacteriota bacterium. Classification (GTDB taxonomy): domain Bacteria; phylum Acidobacteriota; class Terriglobia; order Terriglobales; family Acidobacteriaceae; genus Granulicella. The sequence goes on along the minus strand of CAIQPK010000002.1, from coordinate 102,749 downwards.
ACATAACGAGGAAGAAGGCCATCATGGCGGTGACGAAGTCGGCATAGGCGACCTTCCATGCGCGGCCGTGATGGCCTGCGTGACCGCCTTTCTTCTTGATGACGATGATGGGAGCGTCTGCCATAGAAAGTGTGCGTGTGCGGCCCTAGGCAGCAGGCGCATCCCCCTTGTCGCGGCACGCCTTTTCGACTTCGGCGAATGTGGGCCTGACGTGGCCGGGGATAGCGCGGCGGCCCATTTCTACCGCCATGATGGGAGCGGTGCCCTTGATGAAGGCGAGCAGTACGACGCGCAAGACGGAGTAGTAGTTGTGCTCCTCGTCGACGATTTTGGACATGTAGGAGGCTATGGGGCCAATCATGCCGTAGCAGAGCAGGATGCCGAGGAAGGTGCCGACGAGCGCGGCCGCGACCTTTTCTCCGATGGCTTCGGGAGGCCCTCCAAGTGATCCCATGGTGACAACGATGCCAAGCACCGCGGCCACGATACCGAGGCCGGGAAGCGAGTCGGCCATGGTGGTGAGCGAGGCGCTGGGGGCGGCGGCGGAGTGGTGATGGGTGTCCATGTCGAGCTCCATCATTTGATCGACGTCAAAGGGATTGACGCCGCCGGTGATGGCCATACGGAGGGTGTCGCAGACGAAGTGGAGTGCGTGATGGTCTTTGAGGAACGCCGGATATTTAGAGAAAGTGGGGCTTTTGTCCGGCTCTTCGACGTCCGCCTCGATGGCGATGGCGCCTTCCTTGCGCGCGCGGGCGAGCAGGTCGAACAACATCTTGAGAGTTTCGATGTAGCGCTTTTTGGTGAAGGGCGACCCTTTGAGAACGCCGATAAGGCCGGAGACGATGCCCTTCAGGATATGGATGGGATTGGCTGTGAGGACGGTGCCGACGGCCGCGCCGAAGATAATGACCAGCTCGGCCGGTTGAATGAGTACGCCGAGCTTCCCCTTGTCCATAAGGAAGCCGCCGATCACGCAACCGAACACCACCAGAACCCCAACAATGGAAAACATGCGTCACTCCGTCTTGTGTGCATAGCCTGCGACCGCGGCACGCAGAGGCGTAACGTTCCGCGCCGGCAGGGAAGTAAATCACTCCCTCCCTTATCGGCATCGACGGCGCTTCCGCTAACGCCGACTCGGCAAGGGAGCCAGATACTTCGCGCTCAACACTTTGCTTGTGGTGCCGATGAAGGTGTAAGAGCCTGCCTTTGTGGCTGGCGACTTCAACGCGGTCTAACGGAGACTCCGCCTACATGCCTGCCCGCTTCAACCCATGCACACAGCTTGCGTATCGCCTGCTAGGCACGATCGCCAAGACGGCAGGAGTGCTGGCGCTTACGCTTTCAACTCGCGCACAGCAGACCACGCCGGACCTCGGGAACTTGTCGCTGGAGAGTCTTTCAGCGATGCAGATTACATCGGTGGCGCGTAAGCAACAGAACCTTTCGGATGCAGCTGCGGCAGTATTCGTGATTACTCGCGAAGACATTCGGCGCTCTGGCGCTTCAAACATTGCCGAGGCGCTGCGGCTTGTGCCCGGACTCGACGTGGCACAGATCGACGCCAACAAGTGGGCCGTGACGACGCGCGGATTCAATGAGCGCTATGCCGATCGGACACTCATCATGATCGATGGGCGGTCAGTGTATTCACCGCTAACCTCCGGCGTGAACTGGGACGCGCAGGAAACGATGCTCAATGACATTGATCGCATTGAAGTGATCCGTGGACCCGGCGCGACGATGTGGGGCGCCAATGCGATGAATGGCGTGATCAACATCATTACCAGTAATGCCGGCCACAGCCTGGGCGGGCTTCTGGTGGGAAGAATTTCTATACAGGATAAGCAGTCGGGGGCTTTGCGTTACGGCGGCCGACTGGGAACGTCTGGATCGTATCGTCTGTATGCGCGGTATCTCGACCGGATGGGCACTGCACGACCCAGCGGGGAGACGGCGCCCGATGACTGGCAGCACATTCGCGGCGGCTTTCGTGCGGATTGGAAGCTCTCGCAAGGGAAGACCTTCAACCTGCAGGGAGACATCTATACAAGCCGAACCGGCGGGACGGCAACCAATTTCATCTCGCTCTCGAACCCGCTGGGCGCGCCCTTTGCGGACCGCCAGACAGATCGTGGCGGAGACGTCCTTTCCACCTGGACCCGCAGTGGCGAGCAGGTGGACACTCGCGTCCAGTTCTACTTCGAAAATGTCCGCCGCGATCAGTCGAATGTATTGAGTGAGTCGCGCCAGACATTCGACCTAGACACTGACCAGCACTACCGCGCAGGGACACGTAACGAAGCGAGCTGGGGATTCAATTTTCGCGACAACATTGACCATACGGACGGCAGTTTTGGTTTGTCGTTTATGCCAGCCAATCGCAACCTGCAGCTTTACGGCGCCTACGTGCAGGATGAGGTGACACTCATTCCGGCTCGGCTGAAGCTCACTGCCGGAAGCAAGGTGGAACATAGCTTTTATAACGGCTTTGCAATTCAGCCGAACGTGCGCGCCATTCTGACGGCGTCCCGCCAAGTCGCTATATGGGGGTCCATTGGCCGCGCCGCTGCTACCCCTTCGCGAATTGACACCGATGTTCGCTTCAATGAAGCGCTGGTGACCGTGCCTGGAGTTGGCACGGTTCTTTACAGCCACTTCGGGACAGCTCATCTTCCTCCGGAGGCTGTGGTCGCTTATGAAACCGGAGTGCGTTATGCTGCGCATCCTAAGCTTTCGCTTGATCTGGCTACGTTCGTCAATCACTACAGCAGCCTGCACACGACGGAGCCAGGAACGCCGTTTATGGAGACGGCGGGCATGGCTCTGCACCTGGTGATTCCCGATTACGTGAGCAGCAATAACTATGGCACCTCGCGAGGCGCTGAATTACTGGTTACTGCTCCCGTGACCCGCTCCTGGAAATTGTCGGCTTCCTATACCGCCATGCTGATGAGTGTGCGTTCGTCGAGTGCGAGCATGGATTACACGAGTGCCGGCGACAGCGAGAGCAGCAGCCCGCGACATCAGTTTCAAATCCACTCCATGCTTAACCTGCCTGGCAAGACTGAGTTTGATACGGCACTCTACTACGTTGGCAGCATTGCCAATGGTGTAGTGCCCTCGTACACGCGGCTCGACCTGCGGTTGGCCTGGCATGTGCGGTCCAACTTCGAGGTTGACCTGGGCGGGCACAACCTCTTGCAGGCTTATCACTATGAGTTCGACACAGACACGCTAGCCAAGTCTGAGGCTGTTACGCGGAGCGCTTACATCCGATCCACGTGGAGGTTCTGATGTACTGCCACTCGATTTTGCGCCAGCCAAAACACCTGCGCGTTGCGGTCGCGGCCTTGTTGCTGGTGTTGGCCCCTATGCCTCTACGCGCTACCGACAACCCCGAGCTGGATGAAGACCAGATCAAGGCTGGTTACCTGATCAATTTCATTCGTTTTGTGGAATGGCCGGAGCGCATGTTTCCTTCTGCAACCTCACCCATCACGGTTTGTATTGTCGGTGATACGCCGGTGGCAAGCCTGGTGGCTGAGGCCGCCGCAGGGAAGGTGATTGGGGCGCGCGCCGTCCATGTTCGGCATCCTCGAGCGAGCGACGATCTCCACTTCTGTCACCTTGTCTTTGTAGACGCGACCGAAGCGCGCAGTACGGAACGCCTTCTCGAATCGCTGAAGGGATCAGCTGTCCTCACGGTGGGAGAGTCGCCCGGATTTGCCCAGTCCGGTGGTGTCATCAATTTCTTCGACCAGGAAAACAAGGTCCGGCTGGAGATTAATCCCGAAGCCGGAGGCCGCGCCGGCTTGAAAATCAGTGCACGTTTGCTGGCCGTCTCGCGCCTTGTCAACGACAAACCAAAGGAGGCGACTAAGCCATGAACCGCCTGAAGGCTCTTTCTATTGCGACTCGTCTCAAGTGGATTATCACAGCGGCAACTGTGCCGGCGCTTTGCCTCGCGTGTGTGGGATTTATTGCTTATGACGGACATACGTTTCGACTGAACAAGACGACTGAAGTGACGCTCCTTGCGGAAGTGCTGGGCTCTAACAGCACCGGCGCACTGGCGTTTCAAGATCCGAACGCAGCGAATGAAGTACTCAAGGCATTGAGCTTCACACCCCACGTGCAGCAGGCGGCGACGTATGACCGTCATGGGAAAGTCTTTGCGACATTTACTTCGCCACAGGAGCGGCGGGGCCTGGCTGTGCCGGCGGCGGGCAGCAATGCCGTCTCTACGCCGGATGCGCGAACGCTTACGGTGTTTCGCGACGTTCTGATCGATGGCGAGAAGATCGGGTCCATCTACATTCGGTACGACTTGGCCGAACTGGCGCAGCGTCGTGCGCGTTACACGCAGATGATGCTCTTTATCATTCCACCGGCGCTGTTACTGGCGTTGCTGCTGGCCTCGTGGATGCAGCAGACGATTACGCGACCGATCCTGAAGCTGGCTGCGGCCACTCGGGGCGTCTCTGCCAGCCGCGACTACTCGGGCGACGTGGCTGTCGTGAAAGAGCATGGCGACGAGATTGGCGACCTCATCGATAGCTTCAACGCCATGCTGGAAGAGATTCGCGGGCGGGACAAGGTGTTGGTGCAGGCCAAGGACGATGCCGAAGCTGCCAACCGCTCCAAGAGCGAATTTCTCGCGAACATGAGCCACGAAATTCGTACGCCGATGAATGGCGTGCTGGGCATGACGGAGCTTGCACTGGAAACGGACCTGTCGCCCGAGCAGCGCGAGTATCTAGAGATGGCGAAGCTATCGGCGGATGCGCTGCTTACGGTGATCAACGACATCCTGGACTTCTCGAAGATCGAAGCTGGGCGGGTTGAACTGGAAATTGCTCCCTTCGACCTCCGCGAGTGCCTGGACCATGCGCTAAAAACGCTGGCAATAAGAGCAGACGAAAAGGGAATTGAACTGCTTTGCGACGTGGCTGCGGATGTGCCCGAGATTGTAACGGGCGATGCGGCTCGGCTGCGGCAGATTGTGCTGAACCTGGTTGGCAATGCGATCAAGTTCACGGCGAAGGGGGAGATATCGCTCACTGCGGCGGTTGAAGAACAGCGCGACCATGCGCGACTGCTGCGATTCAATGTGGCAGACACGGGCATCGGGATTCCGCAGGACAAACTGTCTCATATCTTCGAACCCTTCTCGCAGGCAGATGCCTCAACGACCCGCCGTTATGGCGGTACGGGGCTTGGGTTGACGATTTCGACACGACTGGTCTCGTACATGAATGGAGAGATGAGCGTGAAGAGCGAAGTGGGCCGCGGGAGCACATTTTCCTTCACGGCAGTGCTGGGGGACTCGAACTTGACACGGTTGACGCGCGGCCCGGTGGCCTCGCCGGCGGCGATGCGACATGTGCGGGCTCTGGTGGTAGACGACAACGCAACGAACCGTCTCATCCTGTTCCGCATGATGACTAACTGGGGTATGCGGCCGCACGCCGTGGAGGGCGTGGCCGATGCGATGCTTGCGATTCTTGCGGCTGACGCCGAGGGTGATCCGTTCCGGTTGATCCTCACCGATATGCACATGCCCGACGCCGATGGATTTGAGTTGATCGAGATGGTGCGTGCACGGACGGACATTCTTCCGCCGACGATCATGATGCTGACGTCCGCGGGACATCGCAGGGACGTGGCGCGGTGTCAGCAGCTGCAGGTGGACGCGTATCTGTTGAAGCCGATTCGCGAGTCCGAACTGCGCGAAGTTGTGGGGCGTTTGCTGGGTGCGGCGCTTGCTCTGAACCCGCTCGTGGTGAAGGGCCCTGCCGTGCAGGCCCAGCGCGCCGTGCGCAGCGCTACGCCTCTCAGCATTCTGGTTGCGGAAGATAACCTGGTCAACCAGCGTTTGGCTATCCGGCTGTTGGAGAAGCGAGGGCACAAAGCCACGCTGGCGCAAGATGGCCTTGAGGTGCTGGCGCTGCTGCAGAAGCACACTTTCGATCTCATTCTGATGGACGTGCAGATGCCCCTGATGGATGGGGTTGAAGCGACGCGGGCCATTCGCCGACAGGAACAATCGACTGGCGAGCATTTGCCCATCTTTGCGCTGACTGCAAATGCGATGAAGGGCGATCGTGAACGCTACATTGAGAGCGGCATGGACGGCTACCTGGCTAAGCCAATCAGTCCGATTGAACTGGACAATGTGTTGAGTACGCTGTCGCCTGTACCGACATCGGACAGCGGGGTGGGCGTGCAAACCGGTGTCCTGGTGTGTTGAAGCAAGGCGCGCTGCCGATAAAGTCAGCAGGCGGTGATCGTGTCTTATCAAGCACCCATTCTCGAATTAGCAGCGCGCGGCGTGATGCTGACGCAGCCGGAAGAAACAGCCGACGAGGTCGGCGTTAACCTGATCGAATTGTTTGCGCGGGTTGAGTATGATCGCGAACTGCTACAGGATATGTACGGCATTTTCGTGGAGGAGTTTCCCAAGCTCTATGAACTCCTGCATGCTGCAGTAGTTACTTCTGACTTTGAGCAGATTCAGACGAACGCGCACACGCTGAAGGGCATGCTTGCCAGCCTGTCGTTTCGTAAGGCCTCAGCCACCGCGATGCGGATTGAAAAGATGGCACAGCTTTGCGACCTGACGGGTGTGCCGGCCGAGGTCCAGTTACTGGAGCGCGATGCGCTGCTGGCTGGTAACAGCCTGGAAAAGTTTTGCGCGCAGGCGAGCTGATGAAAATACTCCTTGCCGATGATGATGCGGTAACACGTACGCTGCTGAAGCGGACGTTGCAGCGTGCCGGCTTTGAAGTCGTCAGCTTCTCGGATGGCCAGGCCGCGCTCGATTGCTTGTTGACGGAAGACGGGCCGCGCATGGCGATTCTGGACTGGGTAATGCCGGGCAAGGATGGCCCTGCGGTGTGTCGCGAAGTTCGTGCGCGGCGCAACAGCCGTGCGTTTACTTACCTCATCCTGCTTACGTCCAAAGAAGCCGTGGACGATGTGGTGCGCGGTTTCGACGCGGGTGCTGACGACTACCTGATTAAGCCGTGCAACCCTGAGGAGTTGAAGGCGCGCATACAAGTGGGGATGCGGACGCTACAGCTACAGGATTCGCTGATCCACGAGGCGGAGCACGATACGCTGACGGGCTTACCTAATCGCGCGTTCTTTGTGAAGCGGCTGGCGCAGTGCACGAGGAAAGCTCGTGAGGTTGAGGGTTACCAGTTCGCACTTCTGTTTGTAGACATCGATCGCTTTAAAAACATCAACGACTCGCTTGGCCATCTGGCCGGGGATGACTTGATGAAAGGCGTGGCCCAACGGCTGTTGCGAGCAGTGCGCGCGGATGCCGCCGGGAGTGGGGAGCAAGGCGACGAGACGACGGACCTGGTCGCACGCATCGGTGGGGATGAGTTTGTCATTCTTCTGGAGGATTTTGCGGGAGCGGACGACGGCGTTCGGGTGGCCGAGCGTGTGCAGACTGAACTGCATCCCGCGTTCACTATCCAGGAGCATGAAGTTTTTATCACCGCCAGCATTGGCATTTCGACCGGTGGTGGCAACACAACGGACTCGTCAGAAGTGATCCGCGGCGCCGATGCGGCGATGTACAAGGCAAAGCTACTGGGCAAGGACCGCTACCAGGTGAACGATTCCAGCGGGAACAACGACGCCGTGGGGTTGCTGAGACTGGAAAACGATCTGCGCCGGGCCGTGGACCACGAGGAGTTTGAGGTGTTCTATCAGCCGATTGTCGATCTTGCGAGCGGCAATATTTTGAGCTTTGAGGCGCTGGTGCGATGGAGACATATGGGTCGTGGGATGCTGCAGCCTGGGTCGTTCATCGCGGCAGCCGAAGAGACGGGGCTCATCATTCCTATCGGTGCCTGGGTTATGCGGCAGGCGTGCAAACAGGCACAAATGTGGAACGCGGATGTGGCGCGGGAGCATCCGGTGTCTATCTCGGTAAACGTTTCTCCGCGGCAGTTCATGGAAGAGGACCTGGTGAAGCGCATTGGAGAAATATTGTCTTCAACAGGGCTGGACCCAGCACGGCTGCACCTTGAAGTGACGGAAAACCTGACTATGCAGGATGCAGGGCGCGCCGTGAAAATACTGACGAGTCTTAGCGATCTTGGGATCTCGATTTCTCTTGACGATTTCGGGACGGGCTACTCCTCGCTTAGTTATCTGTTGCGACTGCCGATTCGTACTCTGAAGATCGATCGCTCGTTTGTGGCCAACATCGATAGCAGTGCGGAGAGCTCGGCCATCGTGCAGACCATCATTTCGCTGGCTCACAACCTGGGGATGAAGGTGGTTGCTGAGGGCATTGAGAGTGAAGCCCAGCGTGAGTTGCTGAAGACGCTGCACTGCGACCTGGGGCAGGGCTACCTGTTTTCGAAGCCAGTGGAAGCCGCGCGTGCTGCGGAGATGCTGTGGCAATCTCCGCTACACCACTCACTCAAAGCCGCATAGCGCCGATAACCCGACAACGGCAGATGCATCGCGCCACCGGGTTGGTTCCTGGCATAGGCGAATCGGTGCAGGTAAGGCCTATCCCCGCGCTATTGAGGAAAAACTGTGACCCACCTTCGCTCAACAACGATCTTCCGAATTTTCGGTTTCATTCTTGCCGTGCTGTTCAGTGCGGCGGGGCTGACAAGCTTCGCCCAGTTCAAGGATTATCCGCAGGCTCCTGCACGTGTGGAGAAGTTCGCGACAACGCGCGTTCCGTCCTGGGTGTCGGTAGATGCCTATCTGCGCACCCGTAGCGAGGGCCAGACGTCGATGGCTTACGCTTCCGGGAGCGACCATGGGTATCAGCTAACGCGCGCCTGGGTTGGCTTTGAAGTGCGGCCGACGAAATGGATAAACGGCTATGCGCAGTTCATGGATTCCCACGCGTTAGTTTTGCCGTTGCCGAACACCGCGGCGAACATGCGGGACAACTTCGACGTGCGCCAGGCTTACCTGCGTCTGCATGCCGAGAAGGCGTCGCTTGCAGCGGGGCGGATGGAGTTGAAGTTTGGCGGGGAGCGGCTGATCGGGATATCTGACTGGACCAATGTGAGCCGTACGTTCGATGGCTTTACGGCGCGGATCGGGGCCAGCAATCGCGTGGATCTTTTTTCCGCTTCGGTGGTGAAAGTGACGCCGACATCCTTTGATCGGCACTCGGCCGGACTGAATTTTCACGGCGCTTACTTTACGCTGCCGGCGCTTGTTCCTCACACGACGTTTGAGCCTTATTTTCTGATCAAGGCCTTGCCCAGCGTGAAGAGTCAACAGGGCGTTCCGGGTACAGAGACTGAAACTACCGAGGGCATGCGTGTTCTGGGCGCGACACGATACGGGCTGGAATATGTGGCGGAAGGTGCACTACAGCGCGGGAGCTTTTCAAACAACTCCATCCACTCCGGTGCCGGTTACGCCAAGCTGGGGTATACGGCGAAGCGTCTTCGCTGGTCGCCGCGCGTGCAGGTGGAGTACGACTATGCAACGGGGAATTCTCACCGCAATGCGGCGCGCATCTCCACGTTCGATCAGTTGTATCCGAGTGCGCATAATGTGTTTGGGCTTACCGACCTAGTAGGCTGGCAGAATATTCAGCAGGAACGCGTGCACCTCGACCTGGCGCCAGGTCGCCGCCTGACCGTACTGCTGCAGCAGGGCTTTCTGCAGGCCGCGAATCGGCATGATGGACTGTACAGCGGCAGCGCCAGCCAGTTTTTGAAGCCACCCGCGGCAGGCTTCGCGGCGCACAGCATTGGGGGGGAGTTCGACGCCTCGGCGCGGTATGTGCTCGGCAAAGATTACACACTGAATGCCGGCGTGGGACACTTCTCTCCGGGGCCGGTGATGACGGCCAACGCGCATGACACGCCGATCACTATTGCGTATTTTGCGGTCACGTATCGTTTCACACTCAACAACAAGCCATAGTCGCAGCTCTTCATTGCAGTGTGCCAAGGCTCGCTCTCTGAATAGGGGGCGAGCCTTTGAATTGGTGGATGAAAGCAGCCCGCCGGAGGCTCGTAGACGGACGCAGAAAAAGGAGCGGAGGCTCCTGGATTCCGCGAGGTCTGCGTCGAGGCTATGCGATCTTTACGGCGAGGATGGGCGAGAGCACGGTGAACCGGCCGCCCTGGTAGCCTTCGACGCTGACGTTGAAGTAGCTGCGACGACCCGGCTTCTTGAGGACTTCGCCAGCCTGGCCGTCGACGTAGGCGACGTCAGTAACCATTCGCCCGAAGACGGCGCGGCCTTCGGTGGTGACGACGGTGGAGGTGATGTTGAGGACCTCGTACATGGCGTCGCGCAGGAGCTCTTCGATCGGCGAGACTTTGAGGCGTTGCTTTACTTCCTCGTCGGGCAGGCCTACGAGCAGGCCGGCGAAGGAGCCGAGGAGAGCGAGATCAGTTTTGACGACGACGGGAGTGTTGTCTGGCAGCACGTTGTAGATGCCGTAGACGGCCCTGGCCGTTTCGACGGCGACGGTAGCCTGCTTGAACTCTACTTTGCGTCCGACCAGATCGCTGAGGTGGTGCGAGAGGGCGTAACCGGTTACTTCTGCCATGTTTTTATCCCAGTATTCGAGTGAGTGCGTCCTGCACGTCTTCCGGGCTGAAGGGTTTGGTGATGAGGAACGATGCGCCGGAACTCATTGCGAGCTCCTTGATTTCCGCGGAGGCTTCCGAGGTGATGAAGCCGAAGGGCGTTTTGATGTTGGCTGCGCGGACCTGGGTGAGGAACTCGATGCCCGACATTTCTGGCATGTTCCAGTCGGAGAGGATGACCTTGGGCTTTTCGGAGGCTACCTTCGCGAGACCCTGCACGCCGTTCTCGGCTTCGCATACCGACAGGCCGCGAAAGCCGGCCTGACGGATGGCGCGCTGCACAATCATGCGCATCGTTTTGCTGTCGTCGACCAGGAGGATGTCCATCCGTTGTTTTCGCCTTTGCTTTTCTGGTTTTCGTTCCCGAGGTGAAGGGTGCCTTTGGATGCTTGGCGACCCACCTACCGCACACCCCTTTGCGCGCGATAAGTGGGCAACCGAAAACAACGGCAGCGTGTCTCTCGAAAACTCGCTAGGCCTCCTATCGGCAAGCGCCTTCCTCTCCATCAATAAGCCGCCCTTAGAAGAGCCGTGCCGATCCCCGTCCTGCTCAACACTGATGGACTCTCACAAACCGCCGATGTACTTCGTGAGCGGAAGTATGTGCGCACGCTGCGCTGCGCTGCCTTTTCACCATTGGGGAAGCAGGACCTATGAGCCTTGATTCAATGACCGTCAAACGCAAACTTTATCTCAGCTATGGCCTCCTCGGCGCTCTGACGCTGGGCATGGGCGTTGCCTCAATCGCCATTCTGCATGGGCTCGCTAAAACGACCGAAGATCTCGGTGTGGCCCATGCCGGCCAGCTGGGAGAGGCAGGCAATATTAACGGTACGTCGGCAGAGTTTGCCTCTTTGGCCAGGGGCATCTATATGCGGGCTGAGAATGGCGACTTGGCCACGGTTCAAAGCTACCTTACAAAGTACGACGCGACCGCCGCTGACTTGAAGAAGAGCGTCGCAGCTATGCGGGCTGCCGGGATGGACAGTGGGGCTACCCAAATCGCCGACAATATCGAGACCACGTTCAACGGCAGCGATCCCATCTTTCGCAGGTACATTGCCGCGATCCAAGCAGGGTCATTCAAGGCTGCGTTTGTGATCTATACGACCGAACTAATCCAGGTGCTCACGAAGGTCGACAGCCTAGGAAACGATCTTATCGATCACCAGCGCGATGCGATGGCTCAAGTGAACGTCACAGCCCAGGCGGAGGTAACCCACGCATACTGGCTGATGGTCGTCCTGATGATCGTCTCCATTGTTGTGAGCGTCTTCCTGGTCTTTGTTATTCGAGGTCTCGACGCCCAACTACGCCAGAGCGTTCACGAGTTGACCGAAGGCTCGGACCAGGTTTCCTCCGCGGCCACTGAAGTCTCCTCTTCGAGCCAGTCGCTGGCGCGAGACACCTCTGAGCAGGCAGCGATGATCGAAGAGACTTCGGCGTCGGCCGAAGAGATCAACGCGATGGCCAAGCGCAATACGGACAGCGCGCAGCAGGCGACTGCCCTGGTTATTGAAGCGGTGAAGAGCACGGAGCAGACCAACCGTGCGGTTTCGGATTGTGTGCAGGCGATGGATGCGATCGGTGACTCGTCATCGCGGATCGCGAAGACGTTGCAGGTGATCGATAAGATCGCCTTCCAGACCAACATCCTGGCATTGAACGCGGCGGTGGAAGCGGCTCGCGCGGGTGAGGCGGGCATGGGGTTTGCAGTGGTTGCTGAGGAAGTGCGTAACCTGGCGCAGCGTTGTGCGGCGGCCTCGGAAGAAATATCTGGGCTGATTGAGCAGTCGCTGGGCAACTCTGATGAGGGCCGGGCGAAGATGGCAACGCTGGTGGAGTCTGGCGAGAAGGTGAACCAGGTTTTTGCGCAGATGAAGGTGCTGGTGGAGGAGATATCGCTTTCGAGTGAAGAGCAGGGACGTGGCATCGACCAGATCGGCCGTGCGATTCAGAAGATGGAGCAGGGGACGCAGAAGTCTGCGGCCAATGCGGAGGAGTCGGCGGCTGCGGCTGAGGAGCTGAATGCGCAGTCGGAAGCGCTGCGCGCGGTAGCTGATGTGCTGAGCCAGATGGTGGGGGTGAGCAACGGCGGGGCGCAGCGCTCTATCGCGCCAACGCGGACAAAGTCATCGAAGGCATCCAGCTTCACTCTTCCACGTCCGCAGTCCAAGTCGCGTCCGGTCTTTGCGACGGCACCCGCAGCTGGCTTCTCCTCCGCGGATGACGGCGACTTCACCGAGTTCTAAGCTTTCATCCCCAATAGGACCGAGGACCCATGAGTCTGAATTCACTTACTATCGGAAAGCGGTTCATCATTACGGCTGCGTCGCTGCTGTTGTTGACGACACTGATTGCCACAGTGGCTGTCGCCGGTTTTTACCGGGTCGACACCGGCGTTGTATCGCTTTCCACCGATACCGGTCCGGGCCTGGTTGCGGCTGATGCTATATATGGCGATGTTGCCAACCTACGTGGTGACGAACTCCGGCGCATCCTCGTGAACAATCCTACCGAAGCTGAGAAGTGGGACCTCAAGATCGCAGCGACACGGAACAAGCTCACCAACGACGTTCAGGCTTACGACATCACGATCCACGACCAGGTTGTCGACCGTCCCAATTTCGAACGGCTCAAGTCCTTTCTTCCAACTATCGACCAAGGATGGCAGAAGGAAGTGACACTTCGGCAGGAGGGCCGAGACAAGGAAGCGCTACAGGTGCAGTTTACGGTGGTGGCTCCGGCCATCTTCGCATTTCAAGATCAAGCTCTCGTCGTGGTTGAGTGGAACAACAAAGGCAATAACGATACTCTCGCGCGAACAACGAGCGCGGTAAGCAGCGCCCGCATAATGACGATCGTGCTCGCCTTGATAGCGATTCTTGTTGGCACCGGGCTAGCCTGGCTGATGATCACGACGCTGGCTCGCCAGCTGCGCGCTCTCGTCTCCGAACTTTCTACCGGATCCGACCAGGTTTCGTCGGCAGCCACGGAAGTTTCCTCATCCAGTCAGTCGCTGGCGCGCGACACGTCCGAACAGGCCGCGATGATCGAAGAAACCTCGGCTTCGGCCGAAGAGATCAACGCCATGGCCAGGCGCAATGCCCAAAGTGCGCAAAGTGCGACCGCACTCGTGTCGGAGGCCGTGGAGTCGACGGAGCAGACCAACTGTGCCGTGCAGCAGGCTGTTCAAGCGGTGAACGCCATTGGAAATTCCAGCGCCGACATCGCCAAGACGCTGCAGGTGATCGACAAGATTGCGTTCCAGACGAACATACTCGCACTGAATGCAGCCGTGGAGGCCGCTCGCGCCGGCGAAGCGGGCATGGGTTTTGCCGTTGTTGCTGAAGAGGTGCGCAATCTGGCCCAGCGCTGCGCCGCTGCGTCGGAAGAAATATCGGGTTTGATCGAGCAGTCGCTGGCGAACTCCGCCGAGGGACGCGCCAAGATGTCGACACTGGTCGAATCGGGTGAAAGAGTCAACCAGGTATTTGCCCAGATGAAGGTCCTGGTCGAAGAGATCTCTCTTTCCAGCGAAGAGCAGGGCCGCGGGATCGACCAGATTGGCCGCGCGATCCAGAAGATGGAGCAAGGGACGCAGAAGTCCGCGGCCAATGCGGAAGAGTCTGCTGCCGCAGCCGAGGAGCTCAGCGCGCAGTCTGAAGCGCTCCGCGAAGCGGCCGGAACGATTGCCCGCATGGCTGGCATTGAGAGCGGGTCAGCGTCCGTACATCTGGTACGTCACCCAGGGACGGCTTCGCCTGCCGGTCGCTCCGCCTCCGGCACCGTATTTTCCGATTTTTAGAGCGTCCGCGAAAGGTAATTCATGATCACTCCATCCACTACAACCAATCCGGCGATTGTCTCTTCCACGCGCCGCACGTCGGCAGACAAGCACCTCATCTTCTCGCTTGGTAAGGAGGAGTTTGGCATCCAGGTGCTGGCGATCAAAGAGATCATCGGCATGCAGGAAATTACACCGGTCCCCAAGATGCCGAAGCATATTAGGGGCGTGATCAATCTTCGCGGGCAGGTGATCCCGGTGATCGACCTGTCGTTGAAATTCTCGCTGGTGCCGCAGGAGTATACGTATCGGACATGCGTGATTGTTGTCCGCTGCCAGGGCGTCAGTGGCGACCGCCTGATTGGGGCTATTGCCGACGGCGTTTCTGAAGTGCTGACTATTTCCGCCGATGACATAGAGGCTAGCCCCGACTTTGGGAGCGGTAATCCTATTCCCTACGTGTTGGGTATGGCCAAGGTGAACGGCAAGGTTAAGCTGCTGCTGGACATTCACGAAGTATTCCGCACCGATGCTGTTATACGCAGCGAAGCTGTGATCAAAATCGCCGCCTGAGGTGCTCTCAGCAGAAGGAACGAACATGCCAGCGCCGGAAGACAACGCGACTCGCGGTCTCTTACAAGCCATTGACGACCTCGCCCTGCAGCTGATGGTGCAGGGTGCGGTTTCGATCACGCAGAAGTGCATCACCGCGCTGGCGACCCTGGCAGAGGCGGCCGGGCAAAGGGATGTTGTTGCCGAACTGAAGACGATCAAACTTAGTAAATCCAAGCCGCTGACCGAAGACTTCGGGAGGGAGCTGGTCGCGCGGCTGCAGGTGCTGGTGGCGAAGGAAGAGGTGCCGAAGGTGGAAGCGGTACAGAGCTTTTCGTTTGAGGAAGACCCGGAGCTGCTCGGCGACTTTGTGCTGGAGTCTGAAGAGCACCTGGCGACCATTGAAGAAAAAATTCTGGTGCTTGAAAAGGATCCGTCGCTGATGGACACGATCCATGCCGTTTTTCGCAGCTTTCACTCTATCAAGGGTCTGGCGGGCTTTCTCGGGCTCGCAGGAGTTCAGGCCGTTGCACACGAAGTGGAAACGCTGCTGGACCATGCACGCAATGGCCGCATCGGGGTTACTTCGGAGGTAGTGGACCTGGTGCTGGAGAGCTCCGAGTATCTGAAGGAAGAAGTGGCGTTAATCAAGGCGAAGCTTGCGGGAGCGGCGCTGCCAGCGGTGCGCGATAACGCGAAGCTTCTTGCCGTACTTTCCAAAGCTACGGCGGATATTGCTGCGGGCAAGTCCATTTCGATCGAAACCAAGCCTGTTCTTGTAGCATCTGGGGCTACTCCGCTGGACCACACGGCTGTTGAGAACGCAGCAGCCGAAGCGGAGATCGAAGAAATGATATCCGCAGCCCCGGCCAGCGCTGTGGAACCTGTCATGGCTACGCCGATTGCGATTGTGCCCTCGCTTGCGAGTCCTGCAGTTGAGCCTACGCTTGCGCCTGTAACCGTTCGCGAGACCGCAAGTACGTCTATCCGCGTGGAGACTTCGAAGCTGGATCGCCTGATGGATATGGTGGGCGAAATGGTGATTGCGCAGGCGATTCTTGCCAACACTCGGGTATCCGCGCAGGACGACGCTTCCCTGGCGGGGAAGATGTCGCAGCTGGCCCGGATTACGAGCGAGGTGCAACGCTGTGCGATGAGCATGCGGATGATGCCGATCGGGCCGTTGTTCCAAAAGAATGCGAAGCTGGTGCGCGACCTCTCACGGCGGAACGGGAAACATGTCTCGTTGGAGCTGGTGGGTGAGTCGACGGAGCTCGACAAGACGATTGCGGAGGAGCTATCTGACCCACTGCTGCACATGATTCGCAATGCACTGGATCACGGCATTGAGCCGCCCGAGGAACGTGTTGCGGCGGGGAAGGACGCGACGGCGTCGTTGTGCATTACGGCTGAGCACCAGGCTGGGCAGATTGTCATTTCTATTTCCGACGACGGGCGCGGGCTGGACCCGGACCGAATCCGCCGCAAGGCCTTGCAGAATGGGCTAATTGACGAAGCGGCGCAACTGACGGAGCAGGAAATTTTTCACCTGATCTTTGCGCCGGGGTTTTCTACCGCGGAAAAGATTACGGACATCTCCGGGCGCGGTGTCGGTATGGATGTGGTTCGCCAGCATGTGGAGGGTCTGCGCGGGCGAATTGAAATCGATTCCGTGCTCGGCAAAGGAACTACTTTCAAAATTCATCTTCCGCTCACGCTGGCCATCATCGAAGGCCTGGTGATCGTGGTGGGTGAGCATCGATACATCATCCCGCTGTTTTCCGTACGCGAGATGCTGCGGCCGACGGAGGAGATGCTGTTTACGGTGCAGGGATCGGATGAGATGATCCTGCTGCGGGGGACGCTGCTTCCGCTGGTCCGTCTGCACAAGCGCTTTGAGACGACGCCGCGCAGCGAGAATATTTGCGAAGGTCTGCTGGTGGTGTGCGAGTTTGCCGCCAAGCGCTACTGCCTTTTCGTGGATGACCTACTTGGGCGGCAGGAAGTGGTTATCAAGAGCCTGGATGAGGCGTTCAAGACGGTGAAGGGGCTGGTGGGGTCGGCGATACTCGGGGATGGACGCATTGGCCTCATCCTGGATGTTGCGGGTATCTTTCTTCGGCCTGTGCACGTGTTTGAAGAAGCGATACACGAAATTGAACCGGAGCATCGCGCGGCATGACGCCCTCTACACAACCCGTCCGCGCGTCGCTTTCGGCACGCGATTTTGATCGCATTCGGAAGCTTGCGTTCGATTATTGCGGGCTCGATATTTCAACGGGCAAAGAAGAGCTGGTGGCATCGCGCCTGGGGAAGATCATGCGCAAGCTGGGCATCTGCTCGTACTCGGATTACTTCGAATACGTGGTTGGCGACCAGAGCACGCAGGCGCTGGTGACGATGATTGATTCGTTGACAACCAATCACACGGCTTTCTTTCGCGAGCAGCAACATTTTGATTTTCTGAATCAGCAGGTATTTCCGGCGCTGGCTCATCGTCCGCAACTCGACATCTGGTCGGCGGCGTCGTCGAGTGGAGAAGAGCCTTACTCGGTGGCTATTGCGGCGCGGGAGTTCTATGGCTCCGCCTCGCCGGCGATACGCATCCTGGCGTCGGATATCTCGACACGCATTCTGGAAACAGCGCGGCAGGCTACGTATGACAGTGTGAGGCTAAAGGCGATACCGCGCGCGGTGCAGCAGCGCTACTTTCTACGCGGGCGAGGAGCGTCTTCGGATCTCTATCGCGTAAAGCCGGAGGTGCGGGCTGACGTTCGCTTCCAACGCGTGAATCTAACCGAAGCATTTGGCGATATTACAACGGTGTTTCCGCTGATCCTGTGCCGCAACGTGATGATCTATTTCAATGCGACGACGCAGGAGGCGTTGATTCATCGCTTCTTTCAGCAGATGGAGCCGGGAGGCTACTTGTTTATCGGGCACTCGGAGAGTCTGAACCGCATTGAGCATGACTTTGAATATGTTTGCCCGGCGATCTATCGGAAGCCGGGTTTGCTAAAGGGTGAAGCTGCCGGACGGAGCCAGGCCGCATGAGTGACCTTATTGTTCGCATTGGCGACTGCCAGGTTTCCAAGGATCCCTCGCATCGCCTCATTACGTATGCGCTGGGCTCTTGTGTAGGCGTGGCTATTTATGATCCCGTGGCGCACGTTGGCGGGTTGTTGCACTACCTGTTGCCGGACTCGAAGATCGATCCGGAGAAAGCGGCCACGAACCCGTACATGTATGCGGACACCGGGATTCCAGCGCTCTTCCATCGCGCTTATGCGATGGGTGCGGAGAAGCGGCGGCTGCGGGTGTTTGTGGCGGGTGGTGCGCAGGTGCTGGCTTCGGAGTTGTTCCAGGTGGGCAAGCGCAACCAGCTGGCGCTGAAGAAGATCATGTGGCGGGCGGGTGTGTTGACTGAGCGCGAAGAGCTGGGCGGCGAGCACTCGCGGACGATCCACATGGCAGTCGATACAGGAAACGTTTTTATGAAGGTCGCCGGCGGAGCGGCGGAGCAGGCATCAGGGCCGCATTATCAGCCCATGCAGCAGAGAGAGAGGGCCCACAGTGCGTGACATATTGATTGTCGACGACTCCCGGGCGATGCGAAGTTTTCTTCGCCGCGCCCTATCCATGACCAGCCTTGAAATTGGGCAGGTTCACGAAGCTGAAAACGGACTTGAAGCTCTTGGTGTGCTCGACGAGCACAAGGTCGAGGTCATTTTTTCTGACATTAACATGCCGGTGATGGATGGCGCGGTGTTTGTTGGGGAGCTTGCCAAGAGGGAAACGATGCGGAAGATTCCCGTGGTGGTGGTGTCTACGGATTCGAGCACCGAGCGCAAGGAGCAGATGCACGCGCTGGGGGCGAAGGGATATATTGCGAAGCCGTTTTCGCCGGAGTCGCTGGAGACAGAAGTGGTGCGGTTGCTATGGGAGGCGTCCGACGATGAAAGCTAGGCCCGAACTTCAGCCCACGCTGCGTGAAGCTTCAACTAACGTGCTGGAAACGATGTTTTTTGCAGACGCCGAGCCAGCGCACGGAGCGGTGCATAGCGATGCCGTGGCGTGTTCGCTGCTTTGCACGGGCGCGGAAGAAGGCAGTTTCAAGGTGGCGATTGATCGCGCTGCGCTGCTGCTGCTATGCGAGGCGTTCTTTGGCGAAGACGATGAGCCGGGCATGATTCGCGAGCTGGAGTTGTTGTGCGAGCTGACGAACATGCTGGCGGGGTCAACGCTCTCGGCATATGCGCCTGACCATCTTTGCCCGCTGTCTACGCCGCAGCTGTGTGACGTGGCTGCGCATTCGGCAACGCTGGCGATGCCGATGCACCGCACGGCGACGGCGAATTTCGCGATCGACGGCGGTTTGATTTCGGTATCGTGCGCTCTACAGGCGGCCGCATGAGTTCGTCCGCGCCCATCAGGGTACTGATCGTTGACGACTCCGCACTGGTGCGCAAGATGCTGACGCAGGCGCTGGCTGCCGATCCACAGATAGTGGTTGTGGGCACGGCGCCGGACGCGTTCATTGCGCGGGATAAAATTCTGGCGTTGAATCCGGACGTCATTACGCTGGACATCGAGATGCCGCGGATGGATGGCATCACGTTCCTGAAAAAGCTGATGCAGTTCAAACCGCTGCCGGTGATTGTGATCAGCTCACTGGGATCGGCGGGCGCTGCGGCGACGATTGATGCTTTGCAGGCGGGTGCGGTGGAGATCCTATGCAAACCGAACGGGCCATGCTCGGTGGGCGACCTTGGGCTTTCACTGGCTGAAAAAATTCGAACGGCTGCGGCATCGCAGGTGCGCAATCGGGGACGGTTTGCGCCCGCGGGTGCCGCGAGGAAGGCGTCGCCGCAGTTGGTTGCGGCGCCGGGTGTTGGAAGTGCGGCGCGATTTGCCAGCGACCGCATCATTGCGATTGGCGCGTCTACGGGTGGGCCGTCGGCGGTGGCTGAGGTGCTGGCCGGGTTGCCGGCGAACGCGCCACCGGTACTGATTGTGCAGCACATGCCGGCGGTGTTTACCACGCACTTTGCCGAACGGCTGAACCAGGAGTGCCAGATTGAAGTAAAGGAAGCCGTGGATGGCGACCTGGTTGTCCCGGGCAGGGCGCTGGTGGCACCGGGGAATTTTCACATGACGCTGAAGCAGTCGGCGCGCGGGTATTTTGTTGCGGTGGGCGAAGGGCCGGCGGTTTGCTTCAGCCGACCGTCGGTGGACGTGTTGTTCACCTCGGTGGCGTCGGTGGCGCGAAAGAAGGCCGTGGGCGTTCTGCTGACGGGCATGGGGAGCGACGGTGCGCGCGGGTTGCTGGAGATGCGAAACCAGGGAGCCTTCACCGTCGCGCAGAGTGAAGAGACGTGCGTGGTATTCGGGATGCCGAAGGAGGCGGTCCGGCTTGGTGGGGCGGAAGCGACGCTTGCGCTGAGCAAGATTGCGCCTGCTGTGCTGCGGCATCTCGCTCAGCCGGTGGCGACGCTGGGTCTGTCGAAGGCCGGTTGAGTGCGTTGTTTGAGAAAAAAGAGGGAAGCCAGTTTAGACCGGCTTCCCTTTTCAACGTTGAGTGTGCTGCGAGTTACTGCGGGGGAGGCGCCATGCCGGGGCCGCCTTTGCCCATGGGGCCGCGCTGGCCGGCGCCGCGAGGGCCACGCTGATCCGAGCCCATGGGGCCGGGGCCCATTTCCATGCCGCGATGGCCTTCACGCAGCTTGGTCCACTGGTCGGCGTTGAGGACGGCGCGGATGCTGAGGAGCATCCTGGCGTCGGTTTTCTCGAGCTCGGCGCGGGTGTCGGCGATCTTGCCGATCTGCACCATCGCTTTGGCCTGGTCGACGGGGTTGGCATTCAGTAGCGGCTCGAGCATCAGCTGCGCTTCTTCGAGCGTGGCGTGGATGTGGATGAGCTGCACCTTGCTCTGCAGGAAGAGGTCGTCGATACGCTTCTGCTGGTCTGCGGTGAGCGCGATGCGGGAGACGATTTCGGGGTTGCGCCACCAGGTTCCGTGCGGCAGGCCGCCGCCCATGGGGCCACCCATTTCGCCCATTTCACCGCGGCCGTGCATGCGGTCGTGCATGTCGCCCATAGGGCGTTCGGGGCCGCGCGAGGCGCGCGGTGCGCGTGGCGCGGGAGCGGCTGCGGGGACGTTGGATGCAGGCGGCGGCGCTACCTGCGCGTAGGCCGTTGGTACTGCCAGCAAAAGCGAAGCAGCTAGTAAAAGTCTGGGAGTCATCAGTCTTTCCTTGTGGTCGTTGTGGATGTTTCGTTGGTCGTGGTGCTGGCGAGCGGCTGCAGCGACTCGGGCACAGAAGAAGCAAGATCGTTGCGAACGCTTTCCATCAGCGCCTCGTCGGACATGGCGACGGGGGGCGTTGCTGCTGGATGGTTCTGGACGGTGGCCGGGCGGCGTACGGCGAGCGGAACGGCAACGCTGGCGAAGAGCGCGATGGTGGCCAGAGCCCACGCCATGCGCGGTGCGCGCGGAGCATTGCGGGGAGAGGCGATCAGGCGGTGGTTCTCGGCTACTGCGGCGGTGGTGATGCGGAGATTGCCGAAGATGCCGCTCAACGCGGCGAGCTCTTGCGAGCAATGGACGCAGGTGGCGGCGTGTGCGACTGCCGCGGGGTTGGCCTTTCCGGCGAGCACGTCATCGAGTTGTTCGCTGCTGAGGTGTGGGTTCATCGTGTGTCTCTCTTTCCGGCGTCGCGCGCGGCCGTGCGCACGTGGTCGAGTGCCCGGTACAGGTGACTCTTTACCGTGGGCAGTGAAAGCCCCGTGGCTTCGGCAATCTCGTTCAGTTCCAGCTCGTCGACAAAGCGCAGCAAAAAGATGGTGCGCTGGCGTTCGGTGAGCTTGTTGACGCTTTCCCAGACGACACCGAGTTGCTGGTGGGCGGCAAGAGCGCTTTCCGCGGAGCTGGCGGGGTGGCGGAGCTGGCTTTGCAGCTCGGTGGCATCGATGGCCGTGGCAGCGGCGCGCTTCCAGAACTTGAATGCGCCGGTGCGGGTGTGGTCGCGCAGGTGGTTGATGGCGATGCGCATGAGCCAGGTGGCTACGGAGCAGTCGCCGCGAAAGAAGGCCCGGGAGCGCCAGGCGCTGAGGAAGGTGTCCTGCGTGAGCTCCAGCGCGGCGTCGCGATCGCGCAGGGAGAGCAGCAGAAAGCGGAAGATGCGTTGCTCGTAAAGCGCGTGCACGTCAGCGATGTTGTCAAACGGCGTGGCCGGTGCAACGGCGGTGAGGAGATCAGCGGGTTGGGCCATTTGTTCCAACATCATCGTCACTTACTACTGACGAGGGCGGGGTGGGGAAGACTACATCGCATGAAAAATTTCCGACCAGCGCTTAGGGGCTGGTTTATGGCCGGGTGAGGCTATTTGCGGCCCTCGATTAAGCTGCGGTAAAGCGCGACGGTCTGTTCGGCGATGGCGGTCCAGGAGAAGATCTGCTCTACGCGGCGGCGGCCGGCTTCGCCCATCTGCTTTGCTTTCTCGGGGTTCTGCAGGAGCGCGGTGAGGTGGAGGGCGAGGTCGCGGGAGAAGCGGTCGCCGTCGATGGGGAAACCGGTTTCCGGGGCGGGATCGAAGGGGACGAGGTGGCCGGTTTCGCCTTCTACGACGACCTCGAGGATGCCGCCGACGGCGCTGGCGACGACCGGGGCGCGGCAGGCCATGGCTTCGAGATTGATGATGCCGAAGGGCTCGTAGACGCTGGGGCAGCAGAAGACGGCGCAATGGGAGTAGAGCTGAATGGCTTCTTCTTTAGTGACCATCTGCTCGATCCAGACGATGTTGTGGCCGACGCCGAGGGGGTCGCCGGTGGCGATGGAGTGGCCGGGCGGGTCGACTTCTGGCGGGGTGAAGTTTTCGACGGCGGCGGGCTGGCTGAGGGGCGTCATGCGGCGGACGGCTTCGACCTTGTCGCGCATCTCGGTGGCGATTTCGGGTGTGTCGGGTGCGCCGGCGCAGAGCACGACCTGGGTGCCGGGTGGGAGGTAGGGGATGGCGTCGACGAGGTGGGTGACGCCTTTCTGGCGGGTGATGCGGCCGACGAAGAGGACGTAGGGACGGGTGATGTCGACGCCGTACTTGGTAAGGGCGGAGGTGTCGGGGGTCCACTGGTACTGGTTGAGGTCGATACCGTTGTAGATGACGTGGATTTTTTCGGCGTCGACGTCGGGGTAGGCGTTGATGATGTCGGCCTTGGTGCCATGGGAGACGGCGACGATGGCGTCGGCGTCGAGGATGGCGGTGCGCTCCATCCAGCTGCTCATGGCGTAGCCGGTGCCGAGCTGCTCGGCCTTCCAGGCGCGGAGGGGCTCGAGTGAGTGGGTGGTGAGGACGAACGGGATGTTGTAGAGTTTTTTGGCGAAGAAGCCGGCCATCGCGACGTACCAGGTGTGGGTGTGCACGATGTCGAGCTGCGAGAGGTTGAGCTGCTGCAGGAGGTTGAGGGAGAGGGCTTCGATGGCGCCCTTGAATTTTGCCTGCGTGCCGGTGGTGATGGCGTCCCAGGGCTTTTCGAAGATGATGGTGAGGTTAGAGACGGGCGGTGGCGCGTCGGCGGGGGCGTCGCCCCAGGCGTGGACTTCTACTTCGATCATCCTGGCCAGTTCACGCGAGAGATACTCGACGTGCACACCGGCGCCGCCGTAAACGTAGGGCGGATACTCTCGTGTCATTAAGCCAACGCGCATTACACACTCCCGCGCTCATTCTAGTCTGCGTGTTATGACGAACGCTTCAAGAGCTTGACGTAGCGGGCGCGGGCGAGGCGGCTTTGCTCTTCCGCGGCGCGGGTGAGGGGGTGCTTTTTGCCGAAGTGGTCCTTGGAGGTGGCGGCGAGGTCGAGCCAGTCGTGCCAGACGCCGCCGGCGTTCTGCTGTTCTTCGTAGTGCTCCAGTGCATGTTTGGCTTTGGCGGAGCCGGACGCGTTTTCGACCATGTAGCGTGCGGTCTTGGCCGCCTTGCGGACGGTGTGGAGCTGGTCGTCATCGAGCTGCTCGGGTGGCATGGGTTCTTCGTGGGACTGGCTCCAGCGCTCGATCAGCGGGAGGAGACGGAGGTCGGGGAGGACGAGTCCGTTGGCGGTGCCGACGGACTGGACCAGCTGCTCGATGGCGCCGGCGATCTTGGGGAGCTGTTTGATGAGTACGCGCTGGAGCTTTTTGGCCTTCTCGTCACGCGTGGTCTTGAGTTCTTCGCGCAGGGCGAGCGCGGAACGGCGGGGAAGGCTGGTGTGAGTTTTGAGGGTCTTGCGCTGGACGTCGAGGTCGCGCACGCGGCCGGCGGCACGGCGCAGGCGGCGGAGACGCTTTTGGAGCTCCTCTGCTTCGGGTGATCCGGACGGCATGGCGGCGAGCTGGGTGAGGAGCTCGACCTGGGATTCGAGACGGCGGACCAGAGCGCGGACCTTGTGCACGGCCGGCTTGCGGGGGTTGGCGAGGACGACGGTCATCGCGGCTTCGAGCGCTGTGGCGTGCTCGCGGAGCAGCTCTAGGGGATGGGCGGTCTTGCTGGCCATGGACGCCTTTCTGAACTCCAGCTAAGTGAGATGCCGGGGAGCTAACTGTGGCCGAGGATCGGGTGCGGCTCGTAGGGTTCTTCGAGGCGCTTGATTTCGTCTTCGGTGAGCTTGACGGCCAGGGCGTTGAGCGCGTCGTCGAACTGATAGCCCTTGCTGGCGCCGATGATGGGCGCACTGACTACGGGTTTTGACAGGACCCAGGCGAGGGCGACCTGGGCGTTGGGAATGCCGCGCTGCAGGGCAATTTCGGCAACGCGGTCGACGACGGTGAAGTCGGAGTCGCGGTAGTAGAGGCTGTGGGCGAAGTCGTCGGATTTGGCGCGGATGGTTTCGCTCTTGCCGTCGCCGCGCCTGCGGGAGCCGGTGAGGAAGCCGCGGGCGAGCGGGCTCCAGGGGATGCAGCCGATCTGCTGGTCGAGACAGAGCGGAATCATTTCGCGCTCTTCTTCGCGGTAGACGAGGTTGTAGTGGTTCTGCATCATGACGAATTTTGCGAGGCCAGCGGTGCGCTGGTACTCGAGCATCTTTGCGAACTGCCAGGCGTACATGCTGGAGGCTCCGATGTAGAGTGCCTTGCCGGCCTTTACGACGTCGTTGAGCGCATCGCAGGTTTCTTCGATGGGTGTGTCGGGGTCGAAGCGGTGAATCTGGTAGAGGTCGACGTAGTCCATGTTGAGGCGCTTGAGGCTGGCGTCGATGGAGGCCATGATGTGTTTGCGGGAGAGGCCGCGCTCGTTGGGGCCGGGACCCATGGGGTTGAAGACCTTGGTGGCGACGACGAGTTCGTCGCGGCGGGGCTGGAACTCGCGGAGGAGCTTACCGGTGAGGACTTCGCTTTCGCCGAGGGAGTAGACGTCGGCGGTATCGAAGAAGTTGATGCCGGCTTCAACGGCCTTCTGGATGAGGGGGCGTGCCTCGTTCTCTTCGAGGATCCACTCGCGCCACTGCTTTGAGCCGTAGGTCATCATGCCGAGGCAGAGCTGCGAGATGCGCACGCCGGTGTTGCCCATTCTGCGGTAGTCCATTGGATTGGTGCCCTCTGCCTACATGATGAGGGATTGGGAAGGAGGGGTAAAGGTGTGGGTTGGATGAGTCGAGCGAAGAGCAGGTTGGGTGAGGTTTGGTCTTCAGGGTGAAAGATGCAGCCTTGTCAGAGCAACGGCCGTAGTAAGAGCAACGGCAACAACGGGAGAAGGCAAAAGCGGTGAAGCAGATCCGTTCGCTGCGCTCAGGATGACAATTTCTCTTGCGAGAAATCGTCCAAGAAAGAAAAGAACAACGGCAGCGCCTCCGCGCAGGCTAGCGGGCGGCGGTGAGGATAGATGGAGCGATGGCGGTGAGTGGGAGGATGCGGTCGACGGCATCGCGCTTGATGGCTTCTTTGGGCATGCCGAAGACGATGCAGGTGGCCTCGTCCTGGGCGATGGTGTGGTCGCCGGCATGGCGCATTTCTAGCAGGCCGCGGGCACCGTCGTCTCCCATGCCGGTGAGGATGACGCCGACGGCGTTCTGGCCGGCGTAGCGGGCGGCGGAGCGAAAGAGGACGTCGACCGAGGGGCGGTGGCGAGAGACGAGTGGGCCGTCTTTGATCTCGACAAAGTAGCGTGCGCCGCTGCGCTTGAGCAGGAGGTGATGATTGCCGGGGGCGATAAGGGCGCGACCGCGGATGACGGTGTCGTTGTTCTCGGCTTCTTTGACGGTGATGGCGCAGAGGCTGTTGAGTCGGTTGGCGAAGGCGCGGGTGAAGAGTTCGGGCATGTGTTGCACGATGACTATGCCGGGAGTGTCGGCGGGGAGAGCTTCGAGGAGAGTCTTGAGGGCCTCGGTGCCGCCGGTGGAGGCGCCGATGACAACCACCTTTTCGGTGGTTTCCAACATGGCGCGGTTGGTGGGTGCGGCCAGTATGGCGTCGGCGGTGAGTTTGGGCTGAACGGCGTGAGAAATGGGGCGGAGGGCGGAGAGGCGGGCTTGGGCGGCGGCCTTGACGGTCTGGCAAAGCGTGATCTGGGCTTCTTCGAGAAACTGTTTGGTGCCGAGGCGGGGTTTGGTGATGATGTCGACGGCGCCGAGCTCGAGGGCTTTGAGGGCACTCTGTGCGCCCTTTTCCGCGAGCGATGAGCAGATGACGACGGGGATGGGATGTTGCGTCATGATCTCGCGGAGGAAGGTGAGGCCGTCCATGCGGGGCATTTCGATGTCGAGGGTGATGACGTCCGGGACCTGTTCGCGGATGCGGTCGGCGGCGACGTAGGGGTCGCCTGCCGTGGCGATGACTTCGATCTCGGGGTCGGCGGAGAGCAGGGCGCTGAGGGTCTGGCGGACTACAGCGGAGTCGTCGACGATGAGGACGCGGATTTTTCTGCTCATGCGGCCTTTTCGCTGGGGTAATGCGTGAGGCGGAGGAGGAGTACCTCGCCGGTGGCGGTGTTGAACTTGATCTTGCGGCCGAAGGATTTGCCGAGACTGCTAGCGGTGATGGTGAAGCCTTCAGAGCGGAGGAGGTCGAGGGCGGCAGTGGCGTTGAGGTGACCGACGCCGGGGCGCTGAGGCGTGGTGGAGGAGAACATGTCTGCTCCGCCGAAGAGTTTTACTTCGACTTCAGCGCGAGGGACGCCGAGAGCGTCGAAGCGGCGGGCGAGTTCGTGGATGCAGAAGTCCACGTAGCGGAGGCCGTCTTTGTTATTCGTGACGGCGGGTTGTGTGGGCAGCATGGCGTGGCAGAGCGCACCAACGGCGTGGCGTGGGCTCCAGAAGCTGATGCCGACGCAGGAGCCGAGGATGGTTTCGATGCTGGTGGGTTTGGTCGCGAAGTGGAGTTCGCCGGGCTGGAGAAAGATCTGCGGGAGTGCGGCTTCAGTTGACATCGGGCTTTCTGTAGAGCGCGGGAGCAATGGCGGTGAGTGGGACGTCGAGGCCGTGGAGGGTTTCGGAGTGGCCGAGGAAAGCGTAGCCGCCGGGAATGAGGTTGGTGGTGAGTTTGCAGAGGATCTGCTGCTGGGTTTGGCGATCGAAGTAAATGATGACGTTGCGACAAAAAAAGGCGTCGACCTTTTCGGTGAGGCCATAGTGGGCGTCCATGAAGTTGAGGCGGCGGAATTCGATTTTCTGGCGAAGTTCGGGGACGACGCGCCACTGGTCGATGTGGCGTTCGCGGCTGCGCATGAGGTATTGCTTGCGAAGGTCGTGCGCGATGGGAGCGAGGGCTTCTGCGTTGTAGATGCCAAGGCTGGCCTTTTGCAGAACGGTGGTGCAAATGTCGGTAGCGAGAATTTTGAAACGGAAGCCGGGATGTGCCGAGGCGTACTCACTGAGAACGATGGCCAGGGTGTAGGGTTCCTCGCCGGATGAGCAGCCGGCGCTCCAGACGACGAAGGGTCGGGTGGTGCCATAGCGAGACGTGAATTCTGGGAGGGCTTTGCGGGTGAGGAAGTCGAAGTGGGCGGGCTCACGGAAGAAGTCGGTTTTGTTGGTGGTGACGGCGTCAATGAGGTGGATGAGTTCCTGCGGGTCGCTGCCCTCGAAGAGCAAGGCGCAGTATTGCTTGAAGGAGTCAAACGCAAGCGCGCGGAGGCGGGGCTTGATGCGCAGCTCGAGCATGGTCTTTTTGTCGGCGCCCAGCACGATGCCGGCGTGCTCGTAGATGAGCGCGCGGAGGCGGGTGAGATCGCTGGTGGAGAGGTCGTTGGACATCTAGGCGGCAATCTCGGTGGAGTGCATGGCTGTGATGTCTTCGCTCGAGAAGACACGATCGATATCGAGGATGACGATGAATTCGGCGTCGCGTTTGCCCATGCCCTTGATGAAGTCGATGCGGACCTGCATGCCGATCTGCGGGGCGGGACTGATCTGGCTGGAGTCGAGATCGATGACCTCTTCGACGGAGTCTGCGAGCGCGCCGATGACGACGGGTTCGCCATCGAGCTGGACTTCGAGCACGACGATGCAGGTGTTGGTGGTCCGTTCGGTGCGGGACATGTTGAGGCAGAGGCGCATGTCGACGACGGGGACGACCGAGCCGCGGAGATTGATGACGCCGCTCATGAATTCGGGCGTGCGGGGGATGGCGGTGATGGCGGTGAAGTCGAGGACTTCGCGGACCTTGGCGACTTCGGTGGCGAAGATTTCATTGCCGAGCTTGAAGGTGAGGTACTGGACGGCTTCGGTGGTTTCGGTGCTCATGGAGACTCCGCTCCTTTCTTTGGTGGTGCTGGCTTCGAGGGTAGCGATAGGGCGGACTTTCAGCCCTTGATTTGTGAGGTGCTGCGTACATGGGCTACGCGCCATGCTGGTGTAGACCGCGCTTTCAGCGCTAACTGCTAGTAGCGTTCGAAGCCTTTGTCGAGGTCGTCGTCGTGGTGGTTGAGCTTGAGGTTGAAGCCGGGCTGCAGGGTGGCTACTTTTTGCTTGCTGTGGCCGTTGGAGGAGGGCTTGGCGGGAGCGGCCGCGCGAGCCTGCTGCGGTTTGGCAGCAGGCTTCGCGACGGGAACAACCGTTTCGGGCGTAGTGCGGAAGAAGCCTAGCGCGCTGACGAGCTGGTCGGACTGAGCGGTGAGCTGCTCGGTGGTGGCGGCCATCTCCTCAGATGCGGAAGCGTTCTGCTGGATCACGCGTTCGAGCTGCTGGAGGGCCTTGTTGATCTGCTCGGCTCCGGTATCCTGCTCCTGGCTGGCTGCGGTGATTTCCTGCACGAGCTCGGCGGTGCGCTGGATATCGGGGACGAGTTTGTCGAGCATTTCGCCCGCCTTTTCAGAGACCTTGACCGTGGTGCCGGAGAGCTCGTTGATTTCGCCGGCGGCACGTTGACTGCGTTCAGCGAGCTTGCGGACCTCGGCTGCGACCACCGCGAAGCCCTTGCCGTGTTCTCCGGCGCGGGCTGCTTCAATGGCGGCGTTGAGGGCGAGCAGGTTGGTCTGACGCGCGATCTCCTCAATGATGGAGATTTTGCTTGCGATCTCCTTCATAGCGGTGACGGCTTCGAGTACCGACTGCCCGCTCTCCTGCGCGTCCTTGGCCGATTTGATGGAGATCTTATTGGTCTGCTGCGCGTTGTCGGCGTTCTGCTTGATGTTGGAGACCATCTCTTCCATCGAAGACGATGCTTCTTCGGCAGAGGCGGCCTGCGCACTGGCTCCAGTGGAGACCTGCACCGAGGTAGTGCTGATGGCCTGGCTGGCGGAGGCGACTTCGCCGGCGATGGCGCGGACCTCAGAGACGGTGCGGACAAGACCTGAGACCATCGAGCCTAGCGCCTGCATCAGCTTGTCTTGCGGCGAGCGTTCGCGGATGGCGACGGTAAGGTTGCCGTTGGCGATTTCGACCGCGGCTGCGGTGATGTCGTTGGTGGCGTCGATGAGGGTGTTGAGGTTGTTCTTGATGGTGTTGAAGTCGCCGTAGTAGGTGTCGGTGATGGGCTCGGGCATGTCGCCCTTGCTGATCTTGTCGACATAGCTGGCGGCGACGTGGAGTGGAGCGATGACGGCATCGAGGATGGCGTTGACGCCGCGAACGATGTCGGCATAGGCGCCCTGGAACTGGTCAGGTTTACCGCGTTCGGAGAGCTTGCCGTCGTTGGAAGCCTGGGTGAGCCGATCGAGTTCTTTCTGCAAACCCTGGAGGACGATGGCAACGTTATTGACGGCGAGCTTCATTTTTTCGTGGTCGCCTTTGTAGGTTTCGGCGATGAGTTCGTCGATTTTGCCGGAGGAGATCTGCGACAGGATGCGGTTGCCTTCGCCGATGGGGAGGAGGATGGCATCGAGCATGTCGTTTACGCCGACGACGATTTCCGCGTAGGCGCCCTGGAATTGCTGGGGTTTGCCGCGTTCGGAGAGCTGGCCGTCGCGTGAGGCGTCGGTGAGGCGGGCCATTTCTTTCTGGAGACCCTGGGTGACGATGGCGACGTTATTGACGGCGAGCTTCATCTTTTCGTGGTCGCCTTTGTAGGTCTCCGCGATGAGTTCATCGATTTTGCCGGCCGAGATCTGTGACAGGATGCGATTGCCTTCGCCGATAGGGAGGAGGATGGCGTCGAGGGTTTCGTTGAAGCCTTCGACGATCTTGCGGAAGTCCCCGTGATGGCGGGTGGCGTCGGCGCGGGTGGTGAGCTGGCCTTGCACGGAAGCTTCGGTGAGTAGCGACGTGTCGTGCGCGAGAGCGTTTACGGCTTCGACGGTGCGGTGATAGCTCTGGGTGAGGATGTCGTGTTCGGAGCGGGCGACGATGGTGGTGCTGAGTTCGCCGTCTGCCATTTTCGCGAGCACGCCGGCGACGTCGCGGATGTAGTCGATCATGGCGCGGAAGGAGTCGGCGAGTGATCCGATCTCGCTGGCGGAGTGGTGGTCGATGACCTGTTGCACGTTGCCGAGCGAGAGGGCGCGGGCTGCTTCAGAGAGTGCGGCAAGCGGTTTGGAGATGCTGCGGGAGATGAAGTACCCCAGGAGAGTTCCAGCGAAGATGCCACCGATGACCAGCCAGAGAATGAAGGTGCGGCTGGAGTGATAGGTGTCCTGGGTGCCGTCGGCAGTGGCCTTGGTGACGGCTAGCTTGGCGGCTTCGAGACCCTGCATGGCGTCCAGCATGGTGGCGGTTTTCTGGCTTCCTTCACCGAGCGCGAGTTCGTCGGCGGGGCGGTGGATCTGCAGCGGCTGCTTCATGGCGAGGGCGATGATGCGGGCGGCGACTTCCTTGCGAAGCTTCCACTGCTCCTGCGTAATGGCGTAAGCGGCGCGGCCGCGGTCAGCGTGGAGCAGGGGACCGATCTGGTCCATTTCCTTGTCGATCTTTGCGATGGTGTCGACGGTTTTTTGCCGGTACTTTTCGCGTTGGTCGGCGGTGGTGGAGAGCAGAATGTTCTTTTCGTAACGCGAAGCGAGGATCTGATCGGCGTTGGTCTGCTCGATAAGAGCGATGCCGAGCGAGTCGCGTGTATAGGCGAGGGCCGCATCGTCAGAGACCTTGCCGAGACTGCGTACGCCGACGATGCCGACGGCGGAGGTGATAGCACCCACGATGATGAAGGCTGCGATGAGCCTGGTGCCGATTTTCATGTCATAAAACCATTTCATTGTGGTGTCTCCCTATGCGGCTATGGCTTGTGGTGCTGGTGAATGTCGTTGGTGGTGCGGCGCTGGAGTGGTGGAAGCGATCCGGATTACTTCCTGCGCAAGTCTGTTAGGGTCGAGGATCAGTGCCACGCCTCCACTGCCGAGGACGGTGGCGCCAGGACGACCTGGACGTCCTTGTAGAACCGGCCGAGGTTCTTGATGACGGTCTGGTGGTCGCCGAGCACCTCGTCGACGACGAAGCCGAACCGGCCGTGGTCGGTGGTGACGATGAGGACCTGCTCGCGGTCACGCTGCGGCGTGTCGATGTGGAAGAAGTCCTTGAGGCGAATGTAGGGGATGATTTCGCCACGGACATTCACAACGTGTTTGCCGTTGGCGCTCTGTATGTCATGGCGGGTGAGCTCGATGCACTCGAGGATGTTGGAGAGCGGAAGCACAAAGCTGGCTTCGCCGACAGTGACCAGCAGTCCATCGATGATGGCGAGGGTCAGCGGAAGGCGGAGGGTCACGGCCGTGCCGGAATTCGGTGTGCTGGCAATATCGATGGAGCCGCGAAGGGATTCGATGCGGCGGCGCACGACGTCCATTCCGACGCCGCGTCCGGAGATATCGGTGATCTGCTGGGCGGTGGAGAATCCGGGTTCGAAGATCAGAGCGAAGATATCGCGGTCGGAGAGTTGCGCGTCGGCGGTGATAATGCCGCGCTCGATGGCGCGCTGGCGGACGGCGGCGGTGTCGATGCCGCGGCCATCGTCGGAAACGGTGATGAGAACGCTGGCGCCAGAGTAGCGCGCGGAAAGATGGACGGTGGCAGCGGCAGTTTTGCCGGCGACAAGGCGCTGTTCTGGAGCTTCGATGCCGTGATCCATGCTGTTGCGGATAAGGTGCATGAGCGGGTCGTTAAGCTGGTCCAGGACGGTTTTGTCGAGCTCCGTTTCGGCGCCTTCGATGGAGAGTTCAACCTCCTTGTGGAGGTCGCTGGCGAGATCATGGATGAGACGGCGGAAGCGGTCGAAGGTGGCGCGGATGGGGAGCATGCGTATGCTCATGGAGTTTTCGCGCAGAGCCGAAGTGAGGCGTTCGACTTCCTCGGAGATGGATTCAATTTCGGGGTCTTCGCTGTGGGAGGCGATCTGCGCAAGACGTGCCTGCACGGTGACGAGTTCGCCGACGAGGTCGACAAACTGGTCGAGCTTGAGCGTAGGTACGCGAATGTTGGCGGCACTGCCGGTTGAGTCGTCGGCTCGGCGGCCGAAGGTGCGGGGCTCCTCTACAGGTGGCGCGCTAGCGAGAGCAGGCGCTGCTACGACGGGTTCGATTGTGAGATTGCAGGCGTCTTCGACGAAGATGAATATGTCGCGGATGGCTTCTGCGGGAGACGCCGTGGCGAGGATAAGATCCCAGGCGATGTAGCAGCGGTGAGGATCAAGGTCGGCGAGTGCGGGGATAGCGGTGGTGTCAGCGGTGACGTCGAGGGCGCCCAGTTGGCGGAGCTCGTCGAGTAGGAGGAGTGGATCGGTGCCGTTGGTGAGGAGATCGGGGCCGGGGGCAAAATGGATGCGCCAGGTTCGCGTGATGCCGGCGGCTGCGGGAGACGAAGTACTCTCAACGGGAGCGGCGAAGTGCGCGCTGGTGCCGGTGAGTTTCTCGAGTTTGGCGAGGATGGCTGCGCCGACGGCGGGATCGGCGGGATCGCTACCGGTGGCTTCGTCGAGGAGGGCTTTGATGTGGTCGAGGCCGGCGAGGGCGAGGTCGACGAGGTCGGCGGTGACGGCAAGATTTTCGTTGCGGACTTCATCGAAGGCGTTTTCGATGTTGTGGGTAAAAGCAGCGATGACGGTAAAACCGAACATGGCGCCGGAACCCTTGATGGTGTGGAGAGCGCGGAAGGCCTGACCTACGAGCTCGATGCTCGTGCGGTCCTCGTTTAGCTGAAGGAGGGTGGCCTCAAGCTCGACGAGGAGGTCGCGCGCTTCCTCCTGGAAGGCCAGTTTGTACTTCTCAATGTTGCTGTTGGGCTGGCTCATTTGGTCGCAGCCAGGAATGAGTCGAGGCCCGCGCCGGCGAAAGCTGCTGCGATGGGCGCTGAGACAGCGGGGTGGAAAGCCAGAGCGCGGCCATTGGCAGAGAGCCCATGCTGAACGGAACATAGAATCTGCAGGGCGGTAACGTCGACGCTGGTGGTTTGCTCTAGATTGATGAGCAGCGGCTGGTCCGAGGCGACGGCCTGGAGTAGAAGTTGCCTGAGATCGGAGGCGTGGTCGATGCTTACGTCGCCGGTGATGCGCACGGTGGCGGTGGCGTCACCTTGTTCGAGACTGATCTCCACTGTGATCTCCTGTCGCAACTTACGCCCGAGCGAGGCGCGGCGCATGCTCTTCACGGCTCTATCGGCTGCGAGCGTGGACACGTTAACGGCGGGTCACGTCTGAATGGACTGAATGAGGAAGGATGCGTCGCCGATAAGGAGCTTCAGAGGCAGGCGATCCGCGCCGCCTCAATCGAGGAACGAGCAATCGTGACAGCGGCAACGATCGAGGAGATTTATCTTCCGCGCGCCATTCTGGAGTCGCTGAGCAACAGCGTGGTCATCAGTGACGCGACTACGCCGGGGTGTCCCGTAATCTATGTGAATCCGGCGTTTGAAAAACTGACAGGCTACGCCGCGGCGGAGGTGTGCGGGCAGAATTGCCGGTTCCTGCATCGCGGGGACGATCAACAGCCGGGCGTACTGGAGATAAGGGCGTCGGTGCGGGAGCGGCGTGAGGCCCGCGTGCTGCTGCGGAACTACCGTAAGGACGGCACGCTGTTCTGGAACGAGCTGCATCTCTCGCTCATTCACGATGAAGCGGGACGTCTGACCCACTTTCTGGGGATCCAAAACGACGTAACGGCGCAGGTTGAGGCGACACTGCGGTCGGAACGCGAGTCAAGCCGGATCGGGAACGAAGCCAACCTGATTCTGCGGACGGTTGGTGACGGCATTTATGGGCTGGATGAGAACGGCGTAACGACGTTTGCCAACCCAGCGGCGGAGGCAATCACCGGATGGACCGCCGAAGAGATGGTGGGCAAACCGCAACATGCGATGATCCATCACTCCCATGCTGACGGGACTAATTATCCCAGGGAAGCCTGTCATATATACAAGGCTTTGCGCGATGGGCAAGTGCACAGCAGCGACAGCGAGGTGTTCTGGAAAAAGGATGGAAGCTCTTTTCCGGTGGCGTATACGAGCCGGCCGATCATGGTCGATGGTCGACCGCGCGGGGCGGTGGTGGCGTTTAAGGACATCTCGCTACGCAAGAGGATTGAGACCTGGGAGAAGAACAAGAACGGTGTTCTGTTTGGGATTTCGAGCCACCTTTCACTGGAAACGACCCTGACGATGATCGCGCAGGCGTTCGTTGACTTCTACCCAGCGACGGTGGTGGCGGTATTTCGCGTGTCGGACGGCGAAGTCACGTTGAAGGCACAGGCGGGAATGTCGGAAGCGCTGCGTCGCGAGCTGGAAGCGTCGGCGGTTGATAATGTCGGGACCACCTGCGGCGGCGTGGTGGCCGAGATGGGCAAGGAACTACTGGCCAGAAGGACGTACGCCAAGCGGCCGATCTTCAAGGAGTTTTCCGAAGACTGGGTGAAGGCCTGTCTGGCAATGCCGGTACGGTCGACGACGGGCGAGTTGCTGGGCGTGCTGGAGATACTTGCGCCGGATGATAGCGACGTGGACCGGCGGGTGAGGAAGTCGATTTATAACGCACTGGATTTGGCGCGGCTGGCGATTGAACACCATCAACTGCATTCGGAGCTCGTGCGCGAACACGATCGCGCGGAGCAGGCGCTGCGCGAGAGCGAAGATCGCTTCCAGATTATGGCTGACAGCTGCCCGGTAATGATCTGGGTGATGGGTGCAGAGGGTGGGCTCGAATTCATCAATCGCGAGTATCGAGAACTCTGTGGAACGACTCTCGAACGCGTGGCGGGAGAGCAATGGCATGTGCTGCTTCATCCGGAGGACGCTGATCGGGTGACCGCGGTGTTCATGGAGGCGGTGCGTGACCAGACGGCCTTTGAGATGGAATCGCGGATTCTCAGCGCCAGTGGCAAATGGCGGCACCTGCTTTCGCGTGGCGAGCCGCGCCTGTCATCGACGGGAGAATTCCTTGGGCACATCGGGGTGAGCGTTGACATTACATCGCAGAGGATGGCAGCCGACGAGCTGATGGTAACCAACCTGCGGCTGCAGCAGACCACGACGCAGGCGAAGGAGCTAGCGGCGTCGGCCGAGGTCGCGAATGCGGCCAAGAGCGCGTTCCTGGCGAACATGAGCCACGAGATTCGTACACCGATGAACGGGATCGTGGGGATGATTCAGCTGCTGTTGACGACGTCGCTGACGGGAGAACAGAAGCAGTATGCCGAGATTGCGCAGAGCAGCGGAAAAATTCTGCTGTCATTGATCGGGGACATTCTTGATCTCTCGAAAATTGAGGCAGGCAAGATTGCGATTGAGAGCGTGGAGTTCAACCTGCGGCGGACGCTGTCGGTGCTGAGCGAGACATGGCGGCTGCAGGCTGAGGCCAAAGGCGTAAGGCTGTCGCTGGAGATGGCCGCCGCGACGCCACAGAGGGTGCGGGGAGATTCGCATCGCTTTTCGCAGATTGTGCACAACCTGCTCTCGAATGCGGTGAAGTTTACCGAGCGGGGGGAAGTGGCTCTGCGTGCGGAGGTGTTAGAAGGCGGCGGCGATCAGGTGGTGATGCGGGTGTCGGTGGCGGACACCGGAATCGGCATCCGCGTGGACCAGAGGGCTGAGTTATTCTCACCGTTCGCCCAGGCGGATGCTTCGACGACGCGGCGCTTCGGTGGCACCGGGCTGGGTCTGGCGATCTGCCGCCAGCTGGTGGAGTTGATGCACGGTGAAATTGGAATCGAGAGCGAGGAGGGCAAGGGATCCACGTTCTGGTTCACTCTTCCGCTGGGGGTCGTGTCGGCAATGCCTCATGACGAGCGAACTAACGGATTGATGGCACCAGCAATGGCGCTCGCGATACCGGCCCCGCTTTTGGAGCGTAAGTGCGTGAAGATCCTGGTGGCGGAGGATAATCCTACAAACCGGCAGGTGGTGATGGCGCAGCTGGGTAAGCTGGGGTTCGAGGCAGACGCTGCGGTCAATGGCGTGGAAGCGGTCGCTATGCTGCAACATCAGGCGTATGACGTGGTGTTGATGGACTGCTCGATGCCGATGATGGATGGCTATGAGGCGACGCGCAGGATTCGGGCCTCCGGCGACGTGAAGACGCCGATAGTGGCGGTAACGGCGCATGCGATGCAGGGCGACCGCGAGAAGTGCGAGCAGGCGGGGATGAACGACTTTCTCTCCAAGCCGATCGATATGCAAGAACTGGAAAAGATGCTGACGCGCTGGGTTTTGCAGCCGAGGCGCTCGGAGCCGATGTCGGAAGCTGCACCGGAGCGCGAGCCAGGTCTGAGCATCTTCGATGAGGGCGCTTTGCTCGGCAGGTTGATGGATGACCGTGAGTTGGCGGGGATGGTCGTGCAGGGATTCGTGGGAGATTTCTCGAACCAGTTGATCGCGTTGCGCGGGGCGGTGGCCGAGCGCGATAGCACGGGGGGGCGGTTGGCTGCGCACACATTGAAGGGCTCCTCCGCGACGGTGGCGGCATGCCGGTTGTCGGCCAGGGCGCGGGAGATGGAAAGAGCCGCGATCGCAGGAAATCTGGACAGGTTTGCTGAACTGCTGCCGGCTGCCGTTGAAGAGTTTGAAGTGTTCAGAAGCGAGCTTGTTGAGACGGGCTGGCTATGACACAGACAAGGAATGATGATGAAAACACTGATTGTTGAAGACGACTTTACCGGGCGATTCTTTCTGCAGGCGTTCCTGTCGCGTTTTGGGGAATGCCATGTTGCCGTGAATGGCCGCGAAGCGGTCGAGGCTTTTCGCATGGCGACGCAGACGGGTACGCCTTATGAGCTGATCTGCATGGACATCCTGATGCCGGAAATGGACGGCAAGGAGGCGGTGCAGCGCGTGAGGAATATCGAGGAGGCTGCCGGGATCTACTCGGACCGCAGCGCAAAGATCATCATGACGACGGCGGTGGATGAGGCGAAAGATGTCATCGACTCGTTCCATGCATTGTGCGATGCCTACATCTTCAAGCCGATCGATACGGCTCAACTGACGCAGCATCTGCGAAATTTTCGGCTTATAGCGTAAGGCCCGCCGGGCAGATTTTGCCCGGTGAATGCCCGGCAAAGGTTGCCGCCTGTCTTACCTGGAATGGTGGACGTCTTTGAAAGACGCGGTTTTACGGGCGAATTGACGACAATCGGGATTGTCAGAGTCTGGCAGGCGAGTTGCACTATGTACTGGCGTGATTGCTAACGCCACTACCGCGATGTCTTCTCTGCCAACCTGGATGGGCCCTATTACGGGCAATGATGCGGCTGACCCAGGGATGGGTTTGCTGCAGGCCTTTAGCGTGTCGCTGGCCGATGCCGTAAAAGCCAACGCGGGTGACCCGGTTTCCGCTGATGCCGCAACGCTGGCGGATGCCCCTTTGGGCGATGGAGCGAAGCCGGCGCGGCGGGCTAAACAGGACAGCGAGGACGCGAAAACCCAGGGAGCGTCGACCGATGGCCAGCCGGTGATGGTGGCTGTTTTCGTTCCGCAGCAGGTGGTGGTGCAGCCGATGGCGGTCATCTCGATGGGCGATGACGTGACACCGGTGGTGAAGGGCGATGGTCCGGTGGTGGATGTTCCCAATGGCGGGCGGAGCAACCTCCCTGGAGTTCAAATTAGCCGGGATGGGGAGCCGGCGCCGCTGGCAACTATAGACAAGAACGCAGCACTACCGCTGGATGCTACGCCCTACCTGGGTCAGGCTGTGGCAAGAGTGACCAAGGTAGAGGGGGTGCAATCGGCCGCGGTGCCAGCAGAGAAAATGCCAGCTGTGGAGATGGTGCTTGTCCCCGTTGAGGCGACGATGGCTGACGTGAGTGGGCAACACGATGTGCGTCCTGCTATGCCGGCGATGGAGGGCCGTACTGTGGCTGGCGGTGCTGTGCCGAATGTTGACCTCGACAAGCCGGCGGTGGCGGATGCAGCAGAGCCGACCATCCAGGAAGCCACGCGACCGTCTCCACCTTCGGTGTTGCCGGAAGCACTCTTGGGGATGATGGACAGGGGACCGGCAGCTGCTCCTGGAGCCGGTACGCCGGTTCCAGCTACTCCGCAAGGCGACCCCGTTGAGAAGCACCTGGCGGCCATGCAGCAGATCGCGGTTCCGGTACAGACGAACGCGCAGGCTGCGACGGTGCAACCGGCCCAGGTTCCCGCGGTCCCGGTGGCGCGTACGGATTTGAAGGGCACGGGCGTGACGCGGGTGGCCGCTGCTGCGGCCGGGCCAGTCAGCAAGACCCCATCGGTGGCGGGCCAAGCGGCAAAGGGGAAGGGCAAAGCCAGTGCAAAGGATGATGGGGCAGCGAAGCATGAGAAGAGTGTCGCGGCGCTGAGCGATGCGCCCGAAGTGAATGAAGTCCCTGACGCCTTGCCAGTGCACGCGGGATTGGAGCACAGCCAGCGTGACGAAGCGATGGGAGGGCCTGCGGTTACGAACGGGAACGCACCGGCCGTGATGGATGGGCGCACGAGCGCAGGGACGGCCGGCATTGCGATCCCGCCCGCAGCAGGCGCGCTAGTGAGTGCGCATGCAGAAAAGACGGGCGTTGATGTTGGTGCAGACGGCGCAATGACTCCTGCGGTCGTACCACAAGTGCTTCCCGGAGTGAGTATGGCGAAGCTGGTGCAGGGGATTGGCCAGACAGAGATGCGGGTCGGGATGCGGTCGGCGGAGTTTGGGTCGATCTCGATCCGCACTTCTACTACGCCGGATAGGGTGTCCGCACAAATCTCTCTTGATCATGGTGATCTCGCACGTGCGCTGGCGACACACATTCCGGAGATGCAGGCGAAGCTCGCCGGCACTGGGCAGACCAGTCATGTGCAGATCGATTTGAACGGGCGTGGTGCCCAGGGTGGATCGAATGGGTCGTCTGAATCCTCGCGAGAGGCGCATGGAGCGAACGCCAATGCTGGTGATGGCCGGGAGCCTCGCCAGCAGCGCGAGCAGGGGGCGGCAAGCGCGCGGGGGTATTCGGTAGCGCAGCGATTTGTGCCCAGTGCTGTTTCGGGCGCAACCAACGAGAGCCGAGGCAGTGTCCGGTTGGATGTGAGGGCTTAGCGGGTCGTTTTTGAAAGCAGTTGTGAGCAAGCAGGAGGAATGATGAGCGCAGTGGCAACAAATTTTTCAACATCGATGTACACACCCGCAGCGGTAACCACGCCGACGGCGAAGGCTGCCGACTCCACAACTGGAAGCAGCGCCAGCAATGCAGCGGACGGCAACCTGGATTCGACGTTCCTTAGCCTGCTGGTGAAGGAGTTGCAGAACCAGGACCCGACGGCGCCGATGGATTCAACGGCGATGGTGGGCCAGATGATTTCTCTGAACCAGTTGAACCAGTTGATCGGCATCAACCAGACTCTCGGAGGCGCGGCCAGCGGCACGACTCCCGTGCCGGCGGCGAGTTCAACGGTCGTGAAGACTTCGCCCAATGCTGCAGCCACGTCGCCGGCAACTGCTGCTGCAGCAGGGAATACGCTGCCTTTTGACCCCAACACGATGATGCCCGTGGGCACCACGCCTGTGGCCGACATCAACTCGCCCCTCAATGCTGCAGCGATGGGCTTCCCCGGCACCACGATTTCAGGAGGAAAGTAATGGCTTCATTTTCAATTCCCTTATCCGGTTTGACTGCGGCGCAACAGCAGCTGCAGTCGGTCTCCAACAATCTCGCCAACCTGAATACGGATGGCTACAAAGACCAGAACGTCAGCTTCAGCGACCTGT
Organism: uncultured Acidobacteriota bacterium; assembly: GCA_903873705.1. Taxonomy (GTDB): domain Bacteria; phylum Acidobacteriota; class Terriglobia; order Terriglobales; family Acidobacteriaceae; genus Granulicella. Next base: position 62,272 of record CAIQPK010000002.1, on the reverse strand, counting down.
TCTCGCAGGTAAGCAACACCAACGGCAGCGGCGACCCGCTGCAGACGGGGTCGGGTGTACAGATCGCGGCGACCGACGCGAACTTTACTGAAGGCAACATTAACTCGACCGGTACGTCATCGAACATGGCGTTATCGGGAAATGGCTTCTTTGTTACCGAGGACTCGACGGGCCTGGAGAGCTTTACGCGCGCCGGTGACTTTACGACGAACAACGCAGGCCAACTGACAACCCCGAGCGGGCAGTTACTGCTGGGTTATCCGGCAGTGAACGGCATTGTGAACACGACTGCAGCACTGCAGCCATTACAGGTAGGCAGCGTGACCAGCCCGGCCGTGGCATCGACGCAATTCGATATTTCCGCGAACCTGAACTCGGACACTGCGATTGGCGGGACGGGAGCGCCCAGCACATTTTCGGTTTACGACTCGCTGGGATCATCACACACGCTGAGCGTTTCGTATACCAAGACGGGGACGAACCAGTGGAGCTACTCGGTGTCGCTGCCTTCCGCGGATTTGAGCACGGGCGGAACGGGGACGACGCAGGTTGGCTCCGGCACGTTTAACTTCGATACAAAAGGTGCCATGGTGCTAGCGGGCACGCCACCGGCTAAGAGCATTACCGTAACCCTGCCGACGGGAACGACCTTGGCCGATGGCGCTGCGGCTCCGAGTCTGAAATGGAATTTGACCGATGCCTCGGGCAATACGACGATCAGCCAGACGGCATCGGCGAGCGCGACCAACGCGACGAACCAGGACGGCTACGCGAGCGGAACGCTGAAGAGCTACACGGTACGTACCGACGGGACGATTGACGGAACGTTTTCAAGCGGAAAGACGCTGGCGCTGGGACAGGTGGCGGTGGCCTCATTTGCCAACGTGCAGGGGCTGGCCCACACGGGCGGCACGAACTTCCAGGCGACATCGGCATCGGGCGGAGCGGTTATCGGCATGGCGGGAACAGGCGGTCGCGGCACAGTGGTCGGGAGCTCGGTGGAGCAGTCGAACGTGGACATTGCGACGGAGTTTGCGAAGTTGATCGTGGCGCAGCAGGCCTATTCGGCGAATGCGAAGTCGATTACGACGTTCAACCAAGTGTCGCAGGCAACGATTGCAATGATCCAGTAATGCTTTCTTAGGACAACATGAGCGCCCGTCCTCTCGGCCTGCAGGCTGAGGGGCGCGGGCTCATGTTGGTGAGAAACGCTCTCATCGATTGGGGAACAGAGGATGCACGGCCCTGATTTTGCTGGGGTTTCGCCTCGTGCTGAAGAATGGTCGCCGGATTGCTTTATCTCCTGCTGTTAGGAGATGCGCAATGAACCTGGCAGCGAGCACAGCGATAACTGAAGTTGAGGTAAAGCCCAGCGCCGGCCTACAACTGGTGGAGAAGGTGCAGGAGCAGAAGGACCCCGGCGAGTCGTTACCGTGGCTGCCGTGCAAGCTCGCACTGGATATTCCGGTGGTGAAGTTTACGGTGAGCGACCTGCTGAGTCTGACCCGGGGCTCGATCGTGGAGACGGCTTATCACCAGAGCAGCGATCTGCCGCTGCGGGTGAATGGGCAGCTGGTGGGTTGGACAGAGTTTGAAGTTGTCGGCGAACGCCTTGCCGTGCGACTCACGGACCTATCGTGAGCGCGCGCGTGGTGCCGCCGCCGATGCAGGCGCAGCTGCCTTTCGCGGCTGCGACGGCAGAGTCGTCACTGCAGGCGTGGAGGTCCACTACGGGATTTCTGACGCGGGCATGGATATGGATTCAGGCGCGAAAAACTGCGCGCCTGGATTCGCGACGGCTCCGGGTGGTGGAGACGGCGTCTTTGGGGGACAAGCGCTTTGTCGCCGTGGTGCAGGTGGACAACGTGCAGTTTCTGATCGGCGGAGGACCGACCGGAGTCGCGCTTCTGGCCCCGCTGGCCGAGGATAAAGCGACGAAGGTTGTATCGGAAGTGAGCCTGTTCGGCGAAACGCTAAAGAAAGCGAGCGTGAAGCGTAAACGGCCCGCCGCGAAGAAGCCCGCAGTAAAACTTGCCGCCGCAAAGAGGCGAGCATGAAGCTGCGGATGCTTGGGCTCGCACTGCTGATACTGATCGGCGGAGGTGGCGCTCGTGGGCAAATGGTGACGCCCGAGGCGGCGAAGACAGCGCAGGTTGCGCCAGTGCAGGTGGCGCCGTTGGGCGCGCAGGCTGTAAATCCGAATGAGTTAACGATTGCCGGAATCGGCGGCGGATCGGCACAGTGGACGATCGTCGTTCTGCTGACGTTTCTGACACTGATTCCTTCGATCCTGATCTGCATGACGCCGTTTGCGCGGCTGCTGATTGTGTTTCATTTTCTTCGGCAGGCACTGGGTTTGCAGACGACGCCTTCGAACCAGACGCTGGTGGGCTTGTCGATGATTTTGACGTTCTTCCTGATGCAGCCAGTGGGCGATCGCGTCTATCGAGAGTCGATTGTGCCGCTGCAGAGTGGCAAGATTACGGCGCTGGTGGCGGTCGAACGTGGGTCGGTGCCGCTGCGGGAGTTCATGTCGCATTATGTGCGCGAGAAGGACGTTGCGCTGTTTCTTGACCTGGCGAAGGAGCCGCGGCCGAGGACGGCGAACGATCTTTCGTTGCGCGTCTTGTTGCCGGCCTACATTCTGTCGGAGTTAAAGGCGGGCTTTCAGATTGGTGCGGTGCTGTTCCTGCCGTTCCTGATTGTGGACATGGTGGTGGCGTCAATTACGACGTCGGTGGGCATGATGCAGCTGCCGCCCGTGGTGATTTCGACGCCGCTGAAGCTGCTGCTGTTTTTGATGGTCGACGGCTGGCACCTGCTGATCGGTGCGTTGATGAGGAGCTTTCACTAATGGGTGTGGATGCCGTGGTGTTCCTGGGGCGGTCGATGTTGCGGGAGGTCGTGATGTTGACGGCGCCGATCCTGCTGGCGGCAGTGATCGTGAGCCTGATCGTAAACGTACTGCAGGTATTGACCTCGTTGCAGGACCAGACACTGGCCGCGGTGCCTCGGCTTCTGGCTACGGGAGCGGTGCTGTTCTTCATGATGCCGTGGATGTGGCGGCACCTGGCGCAGTACACCATCAATCTGTTGAGCGACTTTCACCAGGTGCTGGAGTAATGCGGATCTCGCTGGTGCAGCTCTTCGGCACGCTGCTGACGATCAGCGTGCGGCTGACCGGCATGATGCTGTTTGCGCCGTTCTTTGGCAGCGTCGCAATCCCGGCGCGCGTGAAGGCCGTGCTGGTGCTGGCGCTGACGGCGCTGCTTTATCCGATGCTGCAGGCCAAGATGCCTGCGCTGGAGATTAGCCAGTGGCCGATGATGATCTTCGGCGAGTTGATCATTGGGGTTGCAGTGGGGATTGCCACCAACATTGTATTCGACGGTGTGCAGATGGCGGGGTCGGTGCTGAGCGTGCAGATGGGCTACTCGTTGGTGAATATTCTCGATCCGCAGACGCAGGTCGACTCCACTGTGGTGGCGTTGTTTCACCAGACTATGGCGATGCTGATTTTTCTGCGGCTCGATGTTCACATGTGGATTCTGCGGGCAGTGGTGCACAGCTTTGAGTATCTGCCGCCGTCCACGGGGCACTTCAGTGGGGCCTTTGTGAAGGCCGCGCTCGAGGCCGGGGCCGCCGTGTTCACGATTGGGATACAGATTGCGGCGCCGGTGCTTTCGGCCACATTGATCGCTGACATCGCGCTGGGGCTGATGGGGAAAGCGTCGCCGCAGCTGCCGCTGATGTTGCTCGGCCCCGCAGTGAAGAGTGTGTTGGGCCTGGGCATTTTGATGGCGGCGCTGAAGTACTGGCCGCAGCTTTTCGAACATTTGTTTTTGAACGCGATGCAGATGGCAGACCACTTGCTTCATCTTGCTCGGTAACTGGTCAGGACACGATGGCAGATAGCAGCAAAACAGAACAGGCGACAGACCGGCGAAAGCTGAAGGCGCGGGAGCAGGGGCAGGTTGCGCGGTCGCGTGAACTGCCGGGCGTCTTCGCGCTGGCTGCCGTCACCGCGGTGACGATGCTGATGACGCCGACAGCGGTGACGCATTGGGGCGCGCTATATCGCGAGACGCTGTTCGTGGCAGCGACGCAGAATCTGGATGCGAATGGTCCGGTGTTGTTCTGGAGCGCGATTGAAGTACTGCGGTGGATTGTTCCGATTCTGCTGGCGGGGTTGGGCGTGTCGCTGCTCACTGGATTCATGCAGGGCGGCATCAACTTCGCGCCCGAAGCGCTGCAGCCGAAGTTTGAGCGCTTCAATCCGGCGAGCAAGCTGGGACAGATCTTCTCGCCGGTCGGGTTGAGCAACCTTGGCAAGTCGCTGCTGCCGTTTGGCGCGATTCTGTGGATCACGGTCGGCGCGATGCGGGATAACTGGCAGACGATGGTGAACGCGTCGAGCCTGGGGCTGCGGAACTTCGCGAGCTTTGTGGGGCAGGTGATCTTTGCGATGGCGTGGAAGGCAGGATTGATTCTGCTGGGTTGGTCGGTGGTGGATTACGTGCTGACGCTGAAGAAGATGCAGAGCGACATGAAGATGACCAAGCAGGAAGTGCGAGAAGAGTACAAGGAGACCGAAGGCAACCCGGTGATCAAGCAGCGTGTGCGGCAGGTGCAGCGGGCAATGCGGCGGAAGCAGTCGTTGATGGCTGCCGCGACGGCGACGGTGGTGGTGACGAACCCGACGCACTTCGCGGTAGCACTGAAGTATGAGCAGGACATGGCGGCGCCCATCGTGGTGGCGAAGGGGCTTGATCTCTTGGCCGAGAAGATCAAGGCGATTGCGCGCGAGAACGGGATCATGACGATCGAGAACCGGCCGCTGGCGCAGGCACTCTACAAGACGGTTGAAGTGGGTGACCGGCAGCAGACGTTCTTTACGGTGCAGACGCTGGCCAACATCATGCAGCGCATGGGAGTGCAGATCGCTCCGGGTGTGGTGGTCGTAAAAAATGTAGCGGCGGTGTTTGTGACGGCGTCGCTGCCGGCGTTTGCACGGCCGGGAATGAAAATGGATGTGACCGTGTCTTCGGTGGGCGATGCGAAGAGTCTTGAAGGCGGGGTGTTGTTGTTTACAGCGCTGCGGGGCATCGACGGGCAGGTTTATGCCGAGGCGCAGGGACCGATGACCATTGGCGGCTACTCGGAAGGAGCGGTGGGCAATACGAAGACCGTGAATCATCCGACGGTGGGGCGCATTGCGGAGGGCGGGACGATTGAGCGGGGCGTGGCTGTGGATTTGAGCCGATTTCATACCGTGTCGCTGCTGCTGCGCAACCAGGACTTCACGGCGGCGCGGGATATAGCGGCAGCAATCAACTCTGATTTTGCAAAGACGGTGGCAACGGCTGTCGATAGCAGCCGGGTAGATGTGAGTGTGGCCGATAGTGGCGTGGCTTCCGTGCCGAATTTGATTGCGCGGGTGCAACGGCTGGCGGTGAGTTTGTCGGCGCCGGCGAGAGTGGTGGTGAACGAGCGGACGGGCACGATTGTAATGGGAGGGGATGTGAAGTTGTCGCCGGTGTCGGTTATCCACGGCAGCCTGACGATCGAAGTGCAGACGGATTTCGCGGTCTCGCAGCCTTCGTCCTTCTCGAAGACCGGCGGGACGACCGCGGTGCCGGAGACGCGCGTGACGGTGAAGGATGCGCCAGCAAGGTCGATCCAGATGAAGGAAGGGGCCAACGTCGACGAGCTCATCAAGGGACTGCACGCGATCGGTGCGACGTCGCACGACATTATTGCGATCCTGCAGGCAATCAAGGCGGCGGGTGGTTTGCAGGCTGAGTTGGAGGTGATCTAAGTGGCGGACGTGGCAATGAATGCGATGGCACAAGCAGGAGCCGGGGCGCTGAATGCGCAAGCGGACAAGCTGCTGAAACAGGCTTCCGGGCTAACGAAAGAGGGAGTGAAGATCGAAAAGTCCGCTAAGGATTTCGAGTCGCTGCTGCTGAGCAACTGGTTGCAGGAGGCCGAGAACAGTTTTGCGAAACTGCCGGGCGGTGATGACGAAGACGAGGATCCCTGCAAGGAGCAGTTCCAGGGGATGGCGATGCAGTCGCTGGGGGCGTCGCTGACTGAGGCTGGGGGGATTGGACTGGCGAAGATGATCGCGAAGCAGCTGCACAAGACGGAGGAAACGGAGAAAGGCTGAGGAATTTTGTGTTGGTGGTTGCTTCTGAACATTTTTCAGGAACTGCCGATAGGCATACCTGTTGAACACAGGAGGGACGCGATGAAGGTTGAACTTAACGGGCTGGCGAGTGTGACGGGCGCGGTGGAACGCAGCGCTAAGCAGATTTCGCCGGGCAGCACGGCTCCGAGCGAAGTTACGGCAGACCGTACGACGTTTCAATCGGGCTCGGCGTCGGTGCAGTCACTGGTGAAGCAGGCGCTGAGCACACCGGATGTGCGGCAGGACAAAGTTGATGCTCTGCGGTCGGCGATTAGCAACGGAACGTACAAGGTTGACGTTAACAAGCTGGCTTCAGCGTTGATTGGCGACAGCAGCAACTAGCAGCCGGCCGCGCGCCGGTGAAGGCCGGAACGAGAGGGCAGGGTTAGAGATGGCGAGAGCAGTCCAGAGTCGCGATGAACTGGGGGCGGTGTATCTGCAGCAGATGCAGGCTCTGGCCGCGGAGATCTCTGTGGCCGTGGAAGCTGTTGCCTGCAATGCGCTGCCGCGATTGGAAGAAAGCGTCGCGAGGCAGGAGATGATGTGCGCGAGCCTGGCGAAGGTAGCCGGCACAGTGTGGCAGGGGCTGGAGCAGCAACCGCAGGCGAGCCTGCCGTCCCAAATGGATGAAGGGTTGGCAGCCAAGATCCGCGTGACGCAAGGAACGCTCCAGTTATTGAACTTGCAGTATGCGGCCCTGCTGAAGCATTCGGGCAGGTCGATCGCGCTGCTTTCCTCTTTGTGCAGAACCCATTCAGGACAATTTCAGGAGGCTCGTGGCGCCAGGTCGAAACATCAAACCTGGTCCTGCGAGATGTAGCCGATGTCATTGAACACCTCTCTTACTATCGCCGTGCAATCGCTGCTGGCCAACAATGGAGCTTTGCAGGCGACCAACAACAATATTGCTAACGCGAATACGCCAGGATACTCGCGGCAGACGGTGGTGCTGCAAACGGCAGCACCGACCGAAAGCGGTGGGGTGAGCCTGGGCAATGGTGTGGTGCTTGAAGGCTTTCAGAGTGTGCGCAGCGAGCTGTTGCAGATGCAGATCCGGCAAGAGGCGCAGGAGCAGAGCGGCGCCAATGCGCAATTGGGCACGCTGCAGCAGATCCAGCCGGCGTTCACGACGTCGGCGCAGGACATTGGTACACAGATGTCGGCGTTGTTTTCGAGTGTATCGACTCTTTCGACCGACCCCGCGAATGTGTCGTTGCGGCAGGCTGTGTTGACGTCCGGGCAGAACCTGGCGTTAGCATTCAATGCTGTATCGCAGACGCTCACAGCGACCCAGACAGGCTTGAATACGCAGGTAAAGCAGGACGTGGGTCAGATCAATCAGCTTGCGCAGCAGATCGCGGCGCTGAACCCACAACTCGCGGCTCTGAAGGCAAACGGGCAGGATGGTGGGTCGTTGCAGGACAAGCAGGACCAGCTGGTATTGAGCCTGTTCAAGCTGAGCAATGTGGCGATCACACAGACCGACAATGGCATCACGGTGACAACAGGTAACGGAACGCCGCTGGTGGTGGCGGACAAGAGTTTTGCGCTGCAAACGGCCACGGGAAGCGATGGCATGCAGCATGTGCTCGACAGCAATGGCGCAGATGTGACAGCGTCGCTCCAAACGGGCGACCTGGGTGGAACGATTACTACCCGCGACCAGATCATTCCCGGCCTGCTGAACCAGCTGGATGCGCTGGCGAACCAGGTAGGAGCAGCGTTCAACGCGGCGCAGGCAATGGGCTTCGATCAGCATGGGGTCGCAGGTGGAAAGCTGTTCAATTTATCGGCGACCGCAACGGGCTCGGCGGCGACGATCAGCATGGCCACAAGCGATCCGGCTGCGGTGGCGGCGAGTTCGGACGGCGACGCGGGAAGCAATGGCAACCTGGTGAACTTTACTGCCGTGCAGACGAGCGCGCTGCCGGGCGGAGCGACGCCAACGGAGACGTACGCCAATCTCGTCTACCAGGTGGGTAGTCTAACGGCGCACGCGTCTGCCGAAGCCAGCGCAACGACAGCGAGCCTGCTGCAATTGAACGATCAGAATAACGCGGTGTCGGGTGTGTCGATCGATGAGGAGTCGACGAATTTGATTCGGTATCAGCAGGCCTATGCAGCGGCGGCGCGGGTGGTTTCGGTGATCAACGATCTCTTCAGCGTCACGATGAACATGGGCACATGAACGAGGAAACGGCGTGGCAAGCACAGGCGGCGGATAAGAGGGATCGAGGGAAACGATGCGCGTAACAACGATGATGCCGGATGTGCAGTATGCGATGCAGCAGAGCGAAGAGACGCTGGCGACGGCGACGCAGCAGGTATCGACGAGCCGTCGCGTCAATCAGCTGGCCGATGATCCGTCTGCCTCAGCGAGTATGGTGCGGTCACTGGCGGCGACGGCGAACGTTGATCGCTACACGGCGAATGTGAGCACGGTGACGGCGCGCATGCAGACCGCGGACTCGGCGTTGAGCATGGTGGTCACCTCGCTGAACCAGGCGGTATCGCTCGGCACGGGCGGAGCAAATGGAACCCTGACCGTAGCGCAGCGCCAGGTCGTGGCGGCGCAGGTCCAGGGTGTGCTGAGCAGCGTGATGGCCGAGGCGAATACGTCTTACCAGGGAAGCTATCTGTTCGGCGGATCGGCTACGGGCTCACCGCCTTTCGTGAATACTGCTGTCGCCGGGGGTGCGGCTGCTTATACGTACGTCGGTAATAGCAGCGTGAACAGTGTTCAGGTTGGCGATGCGATGAGCGTCGTCACGAATTTACCGGGGGATCAGGTGTTCACATCGGGCGCGAACGTGGTCGGGTCGCTGCAGGGATTGATCGCCGCGCTGCAAACCGGATCGACGACAGCGATTGGCGCCGCAACCACAGCCGTGACAGCGGCGTTGAATTACGTAGGACAGCAGCGTGTGCCTCTCGACAACAGCATCAGCCAGCTGAGTTCGCAGGAGAGCTACCTGAACCAGGAGTCAGTGACGTTGACGACCCAGCAGACGGCGTTGGTGGGCGTGGACATTGCCAAGGCGGCGACGGATTTGTCGCAAGCATCGATGGTCCACAGTGCGGTGTTGGCGGTGGCGGGCAAGGTACTGCCGCAGACGCTGTTGGATTATTTGAAATAACTTGCCTACGCGAACGAAGGCGCCTTTTGTTGTCCGAATTTCGGATTCTCGTTCGCAGCATTGAAACGGGAAATGAGAGTGGCCGATAGGTTGCTTGTCCGAGAAGTCCAAGTCTTGACGGACTGGCGCCTCAACCTGGGGCTACTACAGATGCCGGGTGCGGAACGTACATCGGCAACCAAAAGGAGCACTACCTCATGTCACTCACGATTCTGAATAACATTTCCTCGCTGACGGCGGAGAACTCCCTGTCGAATACGCAGATGAGCCTCCAGAAGACCCTCACGCAGCTTTCGACCGGCCTGAAGATCAACTCTGGTTCCGACGATTCGGCCGGCCTGTCGATCGCCAACGGAATGCAGGCTAACATTGCTGCTCTCACTCAGTCTCAGCAGAACGCGTCCAACGGCATCGGCATGCTGCAGACCGCCGACGGTGCGCTCTCGCAGGTGACGACACTGCTCAACCGCGCTGTCACGCTGGCGACGGAAGCATCTTCGAGCAATATCACCAGCGGCACCGGCAGCCAGGCTGTCGCGCTGGACAACGAATTCCAGTCGATCATGTCGGAGATCAACCAGATCGGCACGAACACAAACTTCAACGGCCAGAACGTGTTCACCTCGAACGCGCCGACAGCTTTCACCTCGACGCAGGGCTCGCTGGCAACCACCACGGCTCTGACCTCGGGCAGCAAGACGGTCATTTCAGATGCAGCGACCGGTGGCACGTTTGTCTTCACGGCGGGCGCAAGCAGCAAGATCTCCGATCTCCAAGCCTCGATCACGGCGGCTGTTGCTGACGGCACACTGTCCACTGGCACGGCTTTGTCCCTGACCGGCGGCAAGGCGGTCATCGCTGAGGGCGGCACGGCCGGCATCACGGTCAGTTCGAACGACGCCGTCATGGGTGCCTTCGCGCAAAGCGCGCCCACGACCGGTGGCACCAACACGGTGTTCCTGAGCGATGGCACATCGACCACAAACCTGACCATCTCTACCGCGATCAGCCAGCTTTCGGCAACGCAGCTCAACCTGAACACCAGCGCGCTCACCAGCACGACCAATGCCCAGTCTGCATTGACGGCGGTCAACAACGCCATCAATACCGTATCGGCACAGCGTGGTGTGATTGGCGCTTCGGTCAACCGGTTGCAAGCGGCGTCCAACGTCATGAACAACCAGGTGCAGAACCTGCAGAGCGCGTCGAACAGCATCCAGAACGCCGACATCGGCAAGACGGTTGCGAACATGACGCAGTTCAACATTCTGCAATCGACCGGCATGGCGGCACTGCAGCAGTCCAACCAGGCGCAACAGGCTGTACTGAAGCTGCTCCAGTAAACACGTTGACGTAAGCACGGGGGCGGAGCTGAATGGCTCCGCCTCCACTTCGTCTTAGCGCAGCACGATCTGGAATAACTTATGAGTTCGGTATCTGCGGTTAATTCGCTGCTCTCGTCGACGGCGACAACGACGCCGTCTGTCAATGTGAGCTCCATCCTGGCATCGAGCGTGGGGGCCTCCACGCCGGGCATCGATGTCACTGCTGCGGTTAACGCGGCCATCTACGCGGATCGAGCTTCGGAACGGATCTGGCAGGTAGAGCAGACCACGCTGAGCAGTCAGACAAGCGCACTCTCCGCGATACAGACAGCAACTAAGGCGTTGACGACGGATATGACGACGCTGAACACGTTGAGCGGACCGCTTTCCGCACGCACCGTGACATCGTCGAACTCCAGTGCGGTGCTCGCGACGGCCGCTACAGGAACGGTTACGGGAAATCACACGGTCGGCGTGACCAGCCTCGCGAGTACGGGGTCGTGGTACTCCGACCTGTCTGCAAGTGCGACGGCGGCGCTGCCGGATTCGACTTTTACCCTCACCACCAGCACAGGTTCGGCCACGATCACCACTGGCGCAGGCGTGAACTCGCTGAATGATCTTGCATCCACGATCACGGGTAAGAACCTCGGTGTAACGGCTTCAGTCATCAACGACGCATCGGGTTCGCGGCTGGCCATTATCAGTAATGCGTCGGGTAGCGCGGGAGACTTTTCAATTACCTCCGGGCCAACAACGACCACCACATGGAATTCACCCCCCGTCCCGAGTCCAACAACGCCATTGGGTGCGGACAGCTTCACGCTGACCATCGGAGCCGCAGGGAGTCCGACGACGACGACAATTGCCGTCACCGATGGCGAAACGTTTAGCCAGGTGGCGGACGATATCAACACACAGCGTCTGGGTGTGACGGCCAGTGTGGTAACTGATTCCAGTGGCTCCCACCTGAACGTCGTCAGCAGCGATGGGACGACACCGTTCACCATCAGCGAGCCGGGGTTCGGCTATACACTCGCGGCGCATGGTGCGAATGCCGTATTGACGGTGGATGGTGTACCGATCAGCAGCGCGAGCAACAAGGTGACCGGCGCGATTGCGGGAGTAACGCTGAATCTTCAGGGTACGACGCTGGCTGCGACGCCGGCGAACCTCACCATCGCTTCCGACAGCACGCAGGTCTCGGCGGCAATCAGTAAGTTCGTAACGGATTACAACACTGCGCTCGGGCTGGTGAATGCCCAGTTCGGCGCTACGGCGGGCTCGCAGGGCGTGTTGGGATCGGATCCCACGGTGCGTTCCCTGCAGGCGGTGATGCTGCAGGTACTCAACTATGTGAGCACGCCGGCATCAGGAACCACGACTGTCTCAACATTGAGTGCACTGGGAATTTCTGCAAGCAATGATGGCGTGTTGGCGGTGGACAACACGACGCTTGCAAACGCTCTCGCAAACAATGCCTCCGACGTGCAAAACTTTTTTCAGGGTGCTTCGCTCAACGGATTTGCGGCCTCAATGAACAATCAGCTGAGCGTGTTTACGAATCCGGGCAACGGCGCCTTCACGGTCGATCTGAACAGCATCAGCAAGACGAATGCGGACCTGGCGCAGCACGTTGCGGACTTTGAATCGATCTACATTGCCAATCAACAGACCCTGCTTACGGCCATGTACAGCAAGGCGGAGATTGCACTCCAGCAGCTGCCTACGCAGATGGCGCAGATACAGGCCGAGTTGGGCAACAACACCAAGAGTGGTGGCTGATGAAAGCGAATGAGATGCAACTCTCTTATCGCCGGTCGGCTGTTGAGGGCGCGAGTGAGATCGGACTCGTAATCGCGTTGTATGACACACTCTCAGGAAACCTGAGGCGGGCTGCAGCGGCGCTACGGTCGAATGAGATTGAGAAGCGCTGCGCTGAGTTGAACCACGCCTTCCTGGTGATTGGCCAGCTGGAGAGCTGGGTAGACGTCGAGCATGGCGGCGAACTGGCGCAGAACTTGACGAGCTTTTATGCGTGGTTGCGCATGAAGCTGCTCGACGCTTCGACGATGAAGTCCGCCGAGATATTGGAAGCGCAGATCGGGTTGATCCTCCAGGTGCGAAGCGCGTGGCAACAGCGTGATGCCGGTGGCGAGCCCGCGGCCGGAGGTGCTTCCGCTGGCGTGATGCTGATGGTGCCGCAACGGCGAAACGGTGCTTTCTCGCGTGATGCTTGAGTGGCTGCCACTGTACAAAATCGCTGCTCTATCTCTCGGTGATCTGCTGCAGCCGATGATGTAGTTAGCAGTGATTGAGGTTCGGGATGGACAGAAGCGCAACAATCGGGGTGGTTGTAGCGCTGGCCGGAATCGGGGTTGGGCTGCACCTGGATGGCTGCAAAGTTGGACAGCTGCTCCAGCCGACGGCCGCGCTGATTGTCTTTGGTGGAACACTGGGAGCGGTGGTCGTGCAGTTCCCGTTTGCGGTTATGAAAAGGGCAGTTGCGCAGTTGCAGCCGGTGTTCATGGGTAGCAGCGACCCGGCGGCTGCGCTGATCGAAGATCTCTCGCGCTACGCCATGCAGGCGCGGCGTAATGGCTTGTTGTCGCTTGATTCTGAACTGGAGATGGTGAGAAACCCATTCCTGCGGAAGGGACTGATGCTGGCGGTCGATGGGTCACGCGCCAACGACCTCCGCGACACGATGGAGATGGTGATGCAGACCGAAGCAGACCAGGAAGATCTGCTGCCGAAGGTATTTGAAGCGGCCGGCGGGTATGCGCCGACGATAGGGATTCTCGGAGCTGTAATAGGCCTGATCCAGGTCATGCAGAGGTTAGACAACATCAACGAAGTGGGACGGGGCATTGCGGTCGCATTCGTGGCAACGATCTACGGCGTAGGCGCGGCGAACCTGCTGTTCTTTCCTTGTGCGGGACGCATAAGGATTTTGATGCACCGGCGCCAGGTCTTGCGTGAGTTGATGCTCGAAGGCGTTCTGGCCATCGTAGAACGCACCAGCCCACGCGTGCTGGAAGCCAAGCTGGCCGTGTACGTCGAAGGACCAGCGCGAAAACCCGTGACGCTGGCGGGCAAATGAGTCGGCAGCGGAAGCCTGAGGGCCACGTTCATCACGAGCGCTGGCTGGTCTCGTATGCCGACTTCATGACATTACTGTTCGCGTTGTTCGTGGTGCTCTTCGCCTCATCGCATCATGACAAGCAGGCTATCCGTCAGGTGTCGCATGCGGTGAAGAACGGCTTCAGTGAGATGGGTGCTTTCACCGGCAGCAGCACCGATGCTCACGGGTCACAACTTGGCGCGGTGAAGGCGGAGGCGATCGAGACGCCGGTTGCACCGGCCGACCGGTCGGGGATCGATACTGTTGAACTGCAGCGGAAGCTGACCAAGGCACTGGGTAAGGAGATCGAGCGGCAGGAAGTGGTGCTGAAGATGACGCCGGAAGGTTTTGTGATCAGCCTGCACGAACTGGGCTTCTTCGACAGCGGTCAGGCGAATCTGCTGCCCGGGGCAACGGATACGATTAAGCGGATAGCCGGAGTACTGATGCAGTACGGGCTCGACATGCGTATCGAAGGGCATTCGGACAATGTGCCGATTCACAATGCTGCGTTTGCGTCGAACTGGGAGTTGTCGACGGCGCGCGCGACGACCGTGGCGATGATGCTCATGAACGATTCAAACTTCGATCCGAAGCGTATGTCGATTGCTGGGTACGGCGAATATCACCCAGCCGGGAGTAACGAGACGCCGGAAGGCCGCCGTGCTAACCGGCGCGTGGATATTGTGATTGTTGCGGTGGACAACAAGGCCGGAGCGGTTGCGCCTTAAGTGTTGGGGGCAGGCTCGCCTTTGAGCCAGCGGTCGTACATGGCTTCAAAGGCGTATTCGAGTGCGCGGGCCATGGCGACGGCATCGCAAAGCGGGCTGGCGGACATACGTGCGCGTTGGGTGTTGCGGAGTGCGCTGCGATGCTCAACATTGCGAGCCAGACTGCAGACGATCGCGGCGTATTCGGATTCGGTTTGCGCGATCCATTCCGGGTGCCCGAACTCGCGCAGTAACGAGGTACCCATCTGCGCGCCGATGCCTTCGCCGGCGAGAGCGACGAGAGGAACCCCCATCCAGAGTGCGTCAAAGGCGGTGGTGCCGCTGTTGAAGGGGATGGTATCGAGCGCAATGTCGAGTCGATCGTAGAGCTGCATGTGGCGCTCGTGACCGCGGATGTAGGGGATGAACTCGACGCGGTCCCGGCCGATGCCCTCGGCGGCGAGCAGCGTGTGGATGCGTTCGTGAGTCTCTCCTTCGCAGACCGCCGCGTCTTCCAGCAGGAGTTTTGCTTCAGGTAATGCGTGTAAGCATTGTGCCCAGAGGTGAATGGTCTGCTCGCGGATTTTGCCGAACTTGTTGAATGAGCCGAGCCAGATGGTGCCTGAGTGGTCGGGCTTCCATTGGGGTTTGGGGAGCGAGACGTCACCGCGATAAGCGACCGCTATGCGAGGCAGACGCCAGATGCCTTCGGTGAAGTGGATGTCGATCGCGGGGCCGCAGTAGGGGTCGCCGAAGAACCAGTCCATTTCCGTAAGGCCAGTGGTGCTCCAGTAGCCGATGTAGCTGCACTGTACGGGGGCGGCGCGTCGGGCGAAGATGCCGAGACGGTTACCAAAGGTGTGACCGCTCGTATCGATCAGGACGTCGATCTGCTGCGTGCGGATGAAGTCGGCGGCTTGTTCGTCGGTGGAGCCCAGGAGCGGGATGAACGCATCTGCCAGGGCGCGGAAGTGGTCTGCACGGGCACAGGAGCGTGTGGTGGTAGGGAAGAGCGTGAGGTGGAAGCGCGAGCGGTCAAGTTGCTCAAGGACGGGTTCGAGGAACTCAGCAACCGCGTGGGAGCCAAGCTCGGCGGAGACGATGCCGAGGCGGAGTCGGCGGCCGCTGCGGGGCTGTGCGGAAAAGGCCCCGGCGGCAACCGACGCGCGCTCTCGGGCTGCTCTGCGTTCCGCGTCCGACAGTGCGTTACGTTCCCATTGCTGAGCGAGGGCCCGCTCTTCCGCGTGCGTGATATCGCGAGTGAAGGCATGGAGGTAGAGAAGATTGCTCCGGATGGCTGCCGAGTGCGGCTCCAGCGCAAGAGCCTGCTCGAAAGCTGCGACAGCGCAGCGAATGTTTCCCTGGTCCTTGAGGGTTTCGGCGAGATTGTTGAGCGCCCCGGTATGCGTGGGCTGGAACCTGATGGCTCGCTTGTAGCTGTCCACGGCCTCGCGGAGCAGACCCTGGGTGCGGAGCGCGTTGCCGAGATTGAGGTGAGCGTCAATCAGCCCGGGCTGAAGAGCGATGGCCGTGCGGCAGCTGGAGATGGCCGTGGTGATGTCGCCTTGCAGGCGGAGCATGTTACCGAGATTGCAGTGAGCTTCAGCCAGGTCGGGATTGCAGTCGAGCGCCATCCGGCAGCTTGCAACTGCCTGGTCAAGATCGCCGAGATCAAGCTGTGCGAGGCCGAGGTTATTGTGAGCTTCAGCGTAGAGAGGATTGAGGGCGAGCGCTTTCTGGAAGAATGTGCAGGCCTGCGCTGTGCGTCCAGCCTGGCGCAGGAGTGTTCCGAGGCTGTTGATGATCTCAGGAGAGTCGGGTGCGAGTTTCAACGCGGAGGCATAGGCGCTGGCGGCCTCGTCGAGATAGCCGAGCTCTAAAAGAACATTGCCTAGAAATTGATGGGCAGCGACGATAGAAGGGTCGGAAGCGATGGCCTTGCGATAGTGTTCCGAGGCGCTGGGGAAATCGCCGCTGGTTTGAAAGACCTGGCCAAGGTTGAGGTGAAACGTCGCGTTATCCGGTTCGCTTTCCAGCGAACGCTGCATCAGTAGAATGGCGCGCCCGGTGTCTTCCTGCTGATGAGCGGCAAGGCCCGCGTAGTGAAGGGCCTGCGCGTGGGCAGGCTCGATGAGGAGAATCTCGTCGTAGATCTGTGCAGCCGCACCGATCCGGCCGGCCTGGTGGTGTACCAGGGCCCGCCGGATGAGTGGAGTGACGGCTTCAGCGCTAGCGGCCGGCAATCGCAATACTCTGCGGAGCCGTCACACCTCCACCGGTGAACGCACCGGAGGGTGAAAGCGGCGTGCCGTCGTTGGCGAAGGCGCTGACACCGAGATTGCCTGCCGCCCAAATTTCGCCCTGGGCGTCGATGGCGAGCGAGGTGGTCGTGTCCAGGCCGCCGCCGCTGAAGGATGAAACGGTGCCGCCGGCTGTGATCTTCAGTAGCGAGCCGGCGCTAACGCCGGGTGCCCAGGCGCTGCCGGCCTGATCTATGGCCAGCAGGCCAAGACCGGCCTGGCCGGCGGCATAGCCGTTTGTTCCGGAGATGACGGCACCCGTGGTGTCGAGCTTGATAACGTTGTTGGCTGTCTTGTTGGCGACCCAGACGTTGCCGGTCTGATCGGTCGCGAGGCTGGATGGTGCGGAGAAGCTGTTGCCCGCCGGATAACGGATAGCGATGGTCCAAGCCGCCGGTGCGGTCGGGCTGATCGGCTGGAAGGGTGCCGAAGGAGTGGGAAGCATGCTGAGAGCGGCAACGTTCTGCGCCGGGTTCTTCGCGATATTGAGTGCGGCGGTGAAGGGGGCGTCGCCGTACGTGTGATCGGCTACCGAGAAGGTGATGACAGGGGTGGCGGCGGCTGAGGCAAACGTCGCATTCTGCGTGCTGGAGGCATAGTTGGCATCGGCTGCCTGGGCTGCCTGCATGACGACGGCGCCTGTCCCGGTAAGCGTAACGGTGTTGCCGGAGAGGCTGGCCGGACCGGAGATAATGGAGTAGGTGAACGCGCCGGTGGAAGCCGAGGTGGCGGAGACCGCAAAGGCGTCACCATAGGTGTGGTCGGCTACGGTGAAGGTGATGGGTGCTGATCCGGCAGCGACGTTGAAGGTGGCGTTCTGGGTGTTGCTTCCATAGTTGCTGTCTGCGGCCTGGCTGGCTTGCAGCACGACCGTACCCGTCCCAGTAAGCGTAAGCAGTCCACCCGAGATCGTAGCCGGGCCTGATACAACAGAGTAGGTGAACCCTCCGCTTGAGGCCGAAGTGGCGACCAGAGTAAAGGGGATCTCTCCGTAGTTGTGGTCGGCGACGGTAAAGGTGATGGCTGCGGTGCCAGTGGTTACGGTGAAGGTGGCGTTTTGAGTACCGGCCGCGTAGTTGCTGTCGGCAGCTTGGCTGGCCTGTAGAACGACGGTTCCGGTGCCGGTGAGGGTAACGGAGTCACCGGAGACCGTAGCCGGACCTGAGACCACGGAGTAAGTGATTGCCCCGTTTGAAGCCGAAGTCGCGGCAACGGTAAAGGCCGCGTCGCCGTAGGTGTGGTCGGCGACGGTAAAGGTGATGGCGGCGTTGCCGGCTGTGGCATTGCCGGAGAGTGCGATGCTTTGCGTGGCATAGGAGGGACCGGCGGCGTTGAGGTTGTCGTCGGTGATCACCAGGGCACCGCTGATGCTGCCTTCCACGGTGGGCGAGAAGCTGAGCGAAAGCGTGCAAGTGCTACCCGAGGCGAGCGCCCCATTTGCTGAGATCGTGCTGAGCAGCGGGCAAGCTGAACTACCGGAGCTGTCGAGAAGAAAATTGGCGGCGACGCTCGGGTTATTGCCACTCGCAGGAGCGGGGAAGTTGAGCGTGGCGTTGCCGGTGTTGGCGATGACCACGCTGGCGGACGAGCTGGTTGCATTGACCGCGCTGTCGTCAAAGCCAAGGCTCGGAGCACTGGTGATATTCAGGCGGCGCAGCGTGCCGTTGACGTAGAAGAGGTCGCCGAGGCCGGCGAAGGCCAGCGCCTGCGGACCGGCAGTGTTGTTACGCAGCGTGATGCGAATGTAGCTGCTGCCGGAGAGGGCTTCGAGATAGATCTTGCTGGTGCCGGAGTCGGATACATAGACATTGCCGGTGCCGTCCACGGCTACGCCGGTCGGTTGCGCCAGGCTGCTGTCGACTACGGCTTCTGTGTAAGTGCCGGCGGAAGGAGTTTCCTTAAGGACGCGGCCATTGGCGGTGTCGGCGATGTAGATCGTGCCATCGGTGTCCACGGCCACGCCGGCGGGATTCGCAAGTGCGCTGGTGGCGATGGTGGTCTCGGAATAAGTGCCGGCGGAAAGTGTTTCTTTCAGCAGGCGATTGCTTCCGGTGTCCGCGATGTAGAGATTGCCTGTGCCATCGACCGCGATTCCCTGCGGGCTGGTGAGTGAGCCTGTGGCGATCGCTGCCTGAAGATAAGTTCCTGCGGAGGGAACGAGTTTGAAGATGCGATTGTTGCCGGTGTCGGCAACGTAGACCACGCCGGCGCCATCGAGTGCAATGCCGTACGGGTTACTGAGGGTGTCGGTGGGGATCGTGGCGTGGTTGTAGCCACTCGCAATCGTGTCAACATAAATGAGATTGTCGAAGGTATCGGCGATGAAGAGGTTGCCGCCCGCGTCGCCGGCGATGCCCTGGGCGCTGTTGATATCGGTGTCGGGGTGAGACTGCTGCGCACTGGGAAACGAGACCTTGGGGCCTGTCCCGGTGCCGTAGATGAACGCGGAAGCCAGGTTGTTGGCGCCGCCATCCACCAGCCTGACCCCGCCGAAACGACTGCCGGGGAACAGCGGTGTAAACGCGACGTCGACGGCGCAGGTGTCGCCCGGGTTGTAGTTGAAGCCGGTGCCGTTGGTTGTGCAGGTTCCGGTATTCGCGTCAGCGAAGTCGAGGCCGGTGACGCCCTGAGTAAGCACGGTGGGCGTTACGGCGGTGCCGCCACTATCGAAGGTGAAGAAGACAGTGACCCCGTTTGTGGAGGTAGCGACGGGAATGCTGCCGAAACTGGCGCTGGCCGAAGACTCTTTTACGAGGCGTGCATTACTTGCATCGGCGACGTAGATGCTGCCCGTAGAGTCGGCAGCGATGGCTGGGAGGGTACCGCCAAGGCCTGAAGAAGCGATAAGGCTGGTGGCATAGTTTCCGGTCGAGACGAAGGTCTCCTTCAACAGGAGACTGGGCCCGACAAAGTAGGCGTTGCCCGTTGCGTCCACCGCGACACTTGGCAGATAGGCTCCGCCAGTTGAATAGACGGTTTCGTTGTAAGTGCCGTCGCCAACGGGTACTTCAAGCAACATCTGGAGATGGCCTGCATCGGCGATGATGATGTTCCCGGCGGCGTCAGCTGCGACGCTGGTGGGGCCGGAGAGGCTGGTGGTGGTGGGTAGCACGCTCTCGGTGTATGTGCCGGCAAACGACTCCAACACGATGCGATTGTTGCCGGTATCGGCGATGTAGACGTTCCCAGTTGCGTCGACAGCGCTGCCTTGAGGGTTGGAAAGTGTGCCGGCAACGCCGCCGGTAGTGAAGACGTTCTCGCTGTAGGTGTTGGGGCCGGTGAGCTTTTCCTTCAGAATCTGGTTGTGCTGGACATCAGCGATATAGACGTTGCCGCCGGCGTCTACCGCAATGGCCGACGGCACAAAGGTGGCTGTCGCGACGACGGTTTGCGTATAGCCTCCTGCCGATGGCGTCAGGCGGAGCACTTGGTTGAGTGTGGCGTCGGCAACGTAGATGTTTCCGGCTGTGTCGGCCGCGACACCCGAAAGCGCTGACGACGGCTGCCTGTAGATTGTGCTCTGTACGCTGCTGACGTGAGCCGTCTGCGCTGCGGCCGGAAAGCAAAGAGTCGCCATGGCGAGCAACAGTGACGCCCGCGTGCGGGCGCTGTGCGAGAGGTGGAGGCGAGTGGAGAGCAGACGAGCTACCGCAGCGATGATCATGTGTGAGACTCCGAAGGTGGCAACGAAGCTGCCAGGCAAATTGGGCCGGAATGCGGCTGTGGTGGGCCGAAGGCCTGAACAGGGCTCCGGTTGGCGTATCAGCCGGCGGAGCCCTTGTCGGCGACCTGTGAACCGTATCGGCATATCCGGCTGATTCTTCACGCAATGCGACAGAAAATTGGTACGCCCAACCGATGCAGGAGTAGCTGACTCCGTGCGAGATCGCCCTTTTGTATGTGCGTTTCCATATTGGGAAGGGAAATGGGATGAACTCGGTGGAATCAACCGCCGTTATTTCCTGGTGAAGCCTTAGCGAATCGTCGCGCCGGCGGACCGAAGAGTGTGGAAGAATTTAGGCGAGAGACGCTGCCATGGCCACGCGGGCGACTAAGAGCAGGCAAAGAGCGATGTACTGCAGCTGCGGACGGGAGAACATCCTGGCTAAAGGCTGCTGCGCGGCTTGCTACACGTTGCGGCGGCAGGACCGGGAGCGGTTCGGCGGCCTGCGCGAAAGTGTACTGGAACGTGATGGCTACGCGTGCCGGTCGTGCGGTGCATCAGGCCGCGACAAGCGCTCGATCATCGTGCATCATAGGGTGCCGGGAAAGTCACTGCTGCACCTGATGATTTCGCTGTGCCCGGCATGCCATGCGCGCCTGCATCGCACCAAGGCGGTGTTGTCGGAGATGCCGCCGATGCTGCTGAAGCTCTGGCGTGAACGGCATCCGCGCGGCCATGAACAGATGGCGTTTCAGTTCACCAGCGCCACTCCCGCGGCTGTGCCGATACCGCTGTTCGAAGCGTGAGCGCCGCCTGCGGGTGCGTGCGGCAGGCGAAGGATGAATGTTGTCCCCCTGCCGACCATGGTCTCGAAGTCGAGGGCGCCCGCGTGCTTGTCGACAATGACCGAGCGCGCGATGGCAAGGCCCTGGCCGGTTCCCTTGCCGATGTCCTTGGTCGTAAAAAACGGATCGAAGATGCGTGGTTGCACGTCCGCGGGTATGCCGATGCCGGTATCGGTGATCCGGATTTCCGCTGCTGTTGGCGTGTTGCGGGTGGATACGCGTATCCGTCCCCGTTCGCCACTGTCGCCGAGCTTGGCCGCGATAGCGTGGGCGGCGTTGACAATAATGTTGAGGATTACCTGATTGAACTCGCCGGGCTGGCAGGCGACCAAGGGCAGCGTCGGGTCCAGGTCAAGGTCCATCTCCGCGACGTACTTCCACTCATTGCGGGCGACGGTGATCGTGCTTTGAATGGCGTGGTTCAGGTCGAGCGGGACCTTCTCTTTCGTGCCGGGATGAGAGAACTCCTTCATGGCGCCGACCAGCGTGGAAACGCGCGTAACACCCTCCAGGGTCTGCTCGATGGCCTCGGGAATTTCCTGCAACAGGTAGACGAGATTGGCGCGCCCCTCGGCTGCGACGGCCTGCTCAATGACGGCGACGGAAAGCGTGCCGGTCCGCGCCGACGCGAAAATGCCGCGATACATCTCGGTGAGGTTGGTAAGGTCTTTGAAGGCGTCCTGCAGGAAGCGGACGTTGTCCCCGATATATTGCGTTGGCGTATTGATTTCGTGAGCAATACCTGCGGCCAGTTGACCCACTGACTCAAGCTTCTGGGCCTGGAGCAGTTGTTCGCGCAGCAGCTTGCGCTCGGTGATGTCTTCAAACATGCCTTCGTAGCCGTTGACTTCACCCTTGTTAGTGAGGGCACGCACGCTGGTCGTAATCCAGATCTTGCTGTGATCTTTGCGAAAAACTTCTACTTCAAAGGCGCGGACGAATCCCTGCTGCTGCATCAGCTCCATGAACTCGGCCCGCCGTGTGTTCGAGACGGCTTTTAACCACAGGGGTTCGGTGAAGCATTGCAGAAGGTCCCGAGGCGAAGCGTAGCCGAGATACGAGGCCATTGCAGGGTTCGCGTCAGCCACGCGGCCCTCGGCATCGAGCCTGAAGATACCGACCAAGGCCTCATCGAACATGCGGCGATACTTCTGTTCGGCTTCGCGCAGGGCTACTTCAATTTTCTTTCGTTCGGTAATGTCGCAGCCGACCGCTGCAATGCCGGTGATCCGGCCTTCGCCATCATGCAGCGGCACCTTCGTCATGAGAACAGCGATGCGATTACCCTTGACGTCCACGATGGTCTCTTCGTGGTTGAAGAGCCCGACGCCGGAGCGCAGCATGCGCTGTTCGTCCAGGGCAATGGCGTCCGCGATAGCAAAGGGAAAAAATTCGAAGAGAGTGTGACCGATGAGTTCCTGCGGCGACCCCGCCCCGACCGCGCGGCAGGTTTGTGGGTTAGCGAGAACGAAGCGCCCGTGAGTGTCCTTGACGAACATGAAGTCCGGCACGTTGTCGATGAGTGCGCGAAGAATTTCGCGTTCTCGGTCCAGCGTCTCCTGCTGTGCTGAGAGCCGGCGATCGACGACGCCCGTCACCAGGGCGAATCCGAGAATGACCAGCGTCACGACCAGGATGGTGATGACCGCAAGGTTCGATATGTCGACCGAGTTTGCAAGGCTGGGAAGCGTAGGCATACGCGAAAACGTGGTGGCGGCCATGCCGGTGTAGTGCATCACCGGGATCGCCAGGCCCAGCGCCAGGGCCGTGAGGGCGTTACGTCCGCCGTCGTTCTGCCCGTTTCGCGAGGAGAAAATGAGCAGCAGTCCCGCGAAGGAGATCAATATCGCCAGCACGATGGAAAGTATCACGATGGAAGCCGTGTAGTGATGCATAGCCTCCGACCGCATAGCTGCCATGCCGGTGTAGTGCATGGTTGCGATGCCGGCGCCCATCAGCCCACTGCCGGCTAGAGCGTTGGCCGCAGTAAGACGCCCTCGGCTGACTACGTATAGCGCGACAACTGATGCCGCTATCGCGGCAAATAGCGACAACGCAACCGTGGGCAGATGGTAGTAGACCGGCACGGGGAGTCGAAAGGCGAGCATCCCGATGTAGTGCATACACCAGATGCCGCTGCCCATCGCAAATGCCCCTCCCAGCAGCCAGGCTATACGCGCCGTTCCGTGATTGGCGGTGACGCGGCGGGCCAGGTCCAGCGCCGTGTAAGAGGTGGCTATGGCGATTACCAGCGAGAACGCAACCAGCCAATGATTGTAGGAGCCCGCCATGGTCACAGCCATGTTCATCGCTGGGCCGTCCTCGGTTGAACGTGACAACTCATGGACACCTCATCGGCAAGCGCCGTCCCGAGTTGAATCTTCGGCTGAATTCGCTCTGGAAGGTGACCCCAACCGTGGTCGCTGCCGATAAGGTAACTTGCTGCAACGCGAGGAAGAACATGCCGCCAAAAATCCTGCTGGTAGACGACGAGGCCGCCGTCCTGGACGGGTACCGACGCACCCTTTACCGTGACTTTGAAGTCGACATTGCCCTCGGCGCGGCGGAAGGGCTCACGTCCGTCCACGAAAAAGGTCCGTACGCCGTGGTCATTTCCGATATGCGCATGCCGGGCATGAATGGCGCCGAGTTTCTTGGCAGGCTGCGCGGGATTTGTCCCGACACGGTACGCATGCTGCTGACGGGTTACACCGAGGTGAGCAGTGCCATCGAGGCGGTTAATCATGGCAGCATCTTTCGGTTCCTGACCAAACCCTGCGAGCGAGACGTGCTGCTCAAGGCGATCACCGCAGGTGTGGAGCAATACCGTCTGGTGACAGGCGAAAGAGATCTGCTCGAAAAGACGTTGATGGGCAGCATCAAGGTGATGGCCGATGTGCTCAGCGCGGCTAGTCCGGAAGCCTTTGGGCGTTCGCTCCGCATTGCGCACTATGTGCAGCACATGATGCGCGCGTTCAAACTGGCCCAGCCATGGCGCTTGCAGGCCGCGGCGACTCTCTCGCAGCTTGGCTGTGTTGCGCTCGATCCTCAGCTGATGAAAGAGGCTTACGCTGGAGCGTTGTTGCGCGAAGAAGAGCAGACGCGGTTCGAAGGCCATCCCGCCGCCGCCATGCATTTGCTGGCGTCCATCCCGCGGCTGGAGGCAGTGGCGTGGATGATCGGTCAGCAGTTCAAGACGTCAATCCCCGAACGCGTTCCCGGGTGCTCTGCAGCGGAAGAGAAGGAGATTCAGCTCGGCGCCAGGATGCTTAAACTTGCGGTCGCTTACGAACAGCTACGCACAAAATACCCGAACATCAACGCCATTGTGGCCTTTCTGCGAGGACGCAAGGACGAGTTTGAGCCGGAACTCTTGGCGACGCTCAATGGGCTCGTTCCCGATGGCGAAACCCGGCAGCTGCGCAAGGTGTCGACGGGCCATCTGCGGACGGGCATGATTTTGAACCAGGAAATCAAGAACGCCAACGGCGTGTTGATGGTCGCTAAGGGGCAGGAGATCACCAGTGCGCTGCTGATGAAGCTCGACAGTCTCTCCCACGCTGGGTTGATCGATAAGGAAGTGATGGCCCTGGTTTCGTTGTAGGCCGACCTATTTCGCTTCCGCACTCGGTTTGGCGAGATCGCAGGCGCGCCACATGTACCAGCTGGCAACCGAGCGCCACGGCGCCCACTTCCGGGCGCGGCGTTCCATGTCGGCGGGCTTGGCGAGCAGGGCCGGCGTGAGCTTGGTTTCCGGCTTGAGGCCCTGGAAGGTAAGCGCGAAGCCTTTGCGGACGCCGAAGTCGCTGACGGGAAGAATGTCGGGACGGCCGAGACGGAACATGAGGAACATCTCGACTGTCCAGCGGCCGACGCCGCGGACCTGTGTCAGGTGCTCGATGATGGCCTCGTCCGACATGCGACGGATGCGGGCCAGCGTGGGAACGGTGCCGTCGAGCGTCTTGGCGGCGAGATCGCGCAGCGCCAGCGACTTGTTGGCAGAGAGTCCGGCGGCACGTAGCTGCTCGTTCGGCGCATCGAGAATCTGTTCGGGCAAGGGATGGCCTTCGCCGAAGCTTTCCAGCAGACGGCGATGGAT
Source organism: uncultured Acidobacteriota bacterium (assembly GCA_903873705.1). Lineage (GTDB taxonomy): Bacteria > Acidobacteriota > Terriglobia > Terriglobales > Acidobacteriaceae > Granulicella. The sequence continues at coordinate 36,878 of CAIQPK010000002.1, read as the reverse complement.
GGTGGCCGCGGCCTTTCCGTGCAGCTGCTGGTAGATGATCGACTCGGTAAGAGCCTCGAACGGTGACTGTTGATGGGCCAGACGCAGCGTGAACGGTCCAGCGCGCGCGATGAGCTTAGCTAGCTTGGGGTCGGCGGCGATGAGGTGAGCAACGGCCGCTTCAGTGTCGTAGGCGGGCTTACGGGTGCGGGAGGGGTGGGGCATGAGGATGAGTTTGCCACGATTTAAGAGTGAATTGTGCCAACGCCGGGGATCATTTACGAATGGTCGTCTATGTCCAAAAGGTTGGTGACCAGTTTGTGCTCCCCGCTCACGCGGTGGATGAGCTCGAATTGTCGGATGGCGTGGCGGTTGAGATTCATCGCGTCGGCACCGGGAACAAGCCCGCGTCCCGGTTCGCGTCTGCCGAAGAGGTTCTCAAAGTCCATCGTGAGATGGAGCCCGAATACGCTCCGGCCTACAAGAAATTGGCAAAGTAGATGTGAATATTCCTGAGTGTGGAGGCGGTCGAAGCCATCCACACCGATCTGATCACGATTTATGGCGGATCGCACGGACTGCGCGACGTAGGGTTACTCGAATCTGCTGTCTCGCGCGCGGAGAATAAGGCTCATTTTGATCCGACCGCGTCAGCGGCAACGCCGGGGCCCCATTGAGCTTTGGGCTCATCAAGAATCATGCCTTCATCGATGGAAACAAGCGTGTAGGGCCGGCTGTGCTTGTCGCTTTTCTGAGAATGAATGGTTATATTATCTCGGTTCCCATGGACGAGCGGATTGCCATTGTTAAGCGCGTAGCTGCAAGCGAAATGAATGAGGAAGCATGGACGGCGTGGGTGGAGCACAGTGTTACGCCAGTCGCCTCTTAGTCGCACTCATTCGAAGTTTGGAAACAGAAAGTTCGCCATTCCCGGCCCGCACTGCTGGCGTGCTTGCGATAATGGATTTATGGTTTTTCGAGTTGAAAAAGTTAGCGGCGGGTATGCGATTCTGCTGCCGCCGGAAGTGGGTGAAGAGTGGGCGTTGCGGGATGGGTCTGCCGTTGAGGTCACCCGGATCGGATCGCTGTCGAGCGAGATCGCCTATGCCGGTCGCGAGCAGGCGTTGGAGGGCTATCAAAGGATGGCCTTGCGGCGGCGAGGACCGGATCCCGAGAAAGCTCGCAGCGCCAAGGATCAGCCAGGCGAGCAGGGGGCACCAGTGGAATGGTGGCAGTTGTAAAGTGTGCTGCCCCCAAATCACACGGTACCGCGTGATTTGACTACATCTTTGACCAGTCGATGGGGCCGGAGACGAAGCGGTGGTGGAGCATGGCGAGCAGTTGACCGTTGCCGGAGGCCAGGTACTCGTAGGCAGCGCTCCATTCAGCGCCATCTTTCCACCCGGTCTGGGTCAGTCGGACGAGCGTCTGATTGCCCACAGCGGTAAAGGTGAAAGCCGCGCGCGTGCGCTCGGCGCGAACCGTGGGGAACTTGTCGGGAGCGAGCGCGGAAATCACCAGCTCTTTCTGAGCAATGAAGCTGATGATCTTACCGCCGCCGGTCGATCCGGGAAAATGCACGATCCAGTCTCCGCCCGGGCGCAAGTCGACCGTAACGTCGGGAGCGAGCCAGGTGGCCAGGCCTTCTTTAGTGGTGAAAGCCTTCCAGACCTCAGGAAGCGGTGCAGGAATGGTCAACTGAATGATCAGGGCATTTTCGTTGGGCATGGCCGCGGATGGGGGCGATTGCGCTGAGATCGCAGGCAAAGGAAAGAGGAGAGGCAGGGCAAGAACAAGCGTTTTCATATCGGCGCTCCTAAAGTTGGTTGGTTGTTCAAGTAAATTGGAGATATAGTAACCCTGTCAAGACCATTTGTGATGGGATTTTTGTTATGGCCAAGGCTCAACCGACTCGCGACCGGCTTATCGCATCGGCGCGCTACCTGTTCTGGGAGCGCGGCTTTGCGGGGACCAGTATGGCGGATCTGCTGGCCCACGCCGCTGTGAACTCGGGCAGCTTTTATCACTTCTTCGAGAGCAAGGAAGCCCTGCTCCGGGCAGTCCTCGAAGGCTATCTTCATGCGTTGCGGCCGATGGTGGTTGATCCGGCGTTTGCCACGACCGACGATCCGATGGAGAGGATATTCGCGATATTGGCGGGCTATCGCGACCGGATAGTGATGACGGAGAGCCGGTACGGATGCCCTCTCGGCCGGCTGGCGCTGGAGATAGACCCCGAGAATCGACCAGCGCATCAGTTGATTGCCGGGAACTTCCAGGGGTGGATCGATGTGATCGGCGAGTGCCTGGTGCAGATGGGAAACCGGCTACCGGAAAATACCGATGTCGCGGCTCTGGCAACGTATGTGCTTGCAGTGATGGAAGGCGGGGTGATGATCTCGCGGTCCTATGGCTCAGTGGATCCCTTTGATCGCACGGTGAGTCAATTGCGGGAACACTTCCGGCTGCTGACGCGTTATTGATTTCTGGTTCTGAGCGGCTTTCATGCCTGCCAGCGGTGCGTGCCCAGAACTTTTTAACAGGGAATTCGGACTATTGTGGACGCCATTTACCGTTCAGGCACTGCCCGAAAATCGAGCGAACAGGCCCGATTCGGGACGTTACCGGGATGTCGCTCGGGATGGTGTTCTTATACGGCTCTTATCGCTTCGATTATCGAAGACGCACGGGCCCTGATTGTGCTCACGGTCACATATACGCCTTCTTCGGCTGATATACTCGACTTTTCTTGGCAGGTCTCAACAACAACTGAACGCAGGCTCAGTAACACTCCAGCAGATCGCGGACGGCGTATGTCGTCAGCGCAGGTCAACTTGATACGAAACCGTCCCTCGTTCATTTTTTTGACGCAGAGGAAGCAGGAACGCACTCATGGCGCAAGTTTTTGATCGCAACTCGAACGCACTGGCTCGCGCGAGCCTGGTGCTGACGGGCTTGATCGTCATCGCGCTCGGTGTGGCGCTGAACTCGCTGCAGCGGTCGCCTTGGGTGACGCGGCAGGGACAGCGGCCGGACCAGCCCATTCCGTTCAGCCACAAACACCACGTCGAGGGCCTCGGCCTGCAGTGTCAGTACTGCCATACGTCGGTGGAAAAGAGCTCTTATGCTGGCATTCCGCCAACCAAGACCTGCATCAACTGCCACTCGCAGATCTGGACCAACGCCGACATGTTGCAACCGGTGCGGACCAGCTGGGCTACCGGTGCGTCGATCAACTGGATCCGCGTCCATGACCTTCCCGACTACGTGTACTTCAACCACGAGATTCACGTGAACAAGGGAATTGGCTGCGCAAGCTGCCATGGCCGCGTGGATGAGATGCCACTGATGTACCAGGAAAATACGCTCCAGATGGAGTGGTGCCTCAACTGCCACCGCAATCCGGCCAGCAATCTGCGTCCAACGAGCGAAATTTACAACATGGCGTGGGCTGGACCGAGCAGCGAAAAACCGGTCTGGTGTGCGACGACGGGTAAGACCGGTCCCACGGCGCAGGCTGTGAGCTGCGTCACAAAGGATCCGACCAAGAACACGGAAATGGCGATGCTGCAGACCCCTGGTTACGACCGGCAGGGCCTGCCGGCGGCGCAGTCGGGGACGAGACTTGAGGCGCATCCGAATACGGGCGAAGGCCAGACAGTTTCCGATGTCTCGCCAACCTCAGAGATGATTCCGGGTGCCAGCTATAAGGCGTACTACAGCCAGGCAGAGCTTGGACGCTTTCTGACCACTCAGTACCACATCCGCACAGCCAACGAGCTTTCGAGCTGCGAGGTGTGCCACCGATGAATTCGACACCGATGGGGCAAGACCCAGTCATGGACGACAAGGCAGAAACAGTAGTGCCGCAGATTGTGAACAGCATCGCTCCGGCCAAGATGACGCTCGCCGAAGTGCGTGCCAAACTCGATGGTCAGACCGGCAAGCGCTTCTGGAAGAACCTGGACGAGCTGGCCGACACGCCGCAGTTCCAGGAACTGATGCAGGAAGAGTTCCCACGGCAGTCCGGCGCCGGCGAGTGGGTGGATGCTGTTTCCCGCCGCGGATTCCTGAAAGTCATGGGCGCGAGCTTCGCGCTGGCCGGCCTTGCCGGTTGCACCAAGCAGCCCGACGAACCCATCTTTCCGTACGTGAAGCAGCCTGAGGATCTCGTCTTGGGCAAGCCGATGTACTTTGCGACCGCGCACCCGTTTCCGACGGGCGCTATCCCGGTGCTGGTGAAGTCTGACGCGTTCCGCCCGATCAAGGTCGACGGCAATCCAGAGCACCCCGCAACCAAGGGCAAGTCTGATACGTTCACGCAGGCCACCCTGCTCGATCTTTATGATCCCGACCGCTCCAAGGGCGTAGTGTTCCACGGCAACGATTCGGAGTGGGGACGCTTTCAGCAGGCATTCGGAACGGCCGTCAGCAATACCAGGGGCGGCGAAGGCGTCTACTTCCTTAGTGAGACGATCACGTCTCCCACGCTGGCAGCGCAGTGGAAGCAAGTTACGGCAAAGTATCCTTCCGCCAAGCTGGTGCAGTATGACGCCGTGAACGGCGACGCCGGCCGCGCTGCCTCGAAGGCTGCATTCAATGACTACTTGGATATTCAGTACAAGCTTGAAGATGCCGATGTGATCCTGGCGATCGATGCTGATTTCCTGGGTGGTATTGCCTTCCCGGGCCACCTTCCCATGGCAGCGGCTTATGCTGAGCGCCATCGCTATGATGCGGGCAAGACGATGAATCGGATGTACGTCGTCGAGACGATGCCGACCGTTACCGGATATAAGGCTGAGCATCGCCTGGCACTGAAGCCGAGCGAGATTGACGCTTTCACGCTGTTGTTGAAGGATGCCATGGTTGGCAGTGGAACGACGTCAACCGCTGAATCGAATTACGCCGGCAATCGCTTTGCTGAAGTGAAAGCGTTCGCGGTTGCGGTGGCCAAGGACCTGAAGGCTGCTGGCGGACGCGCTGTCGTGATCGCTGGTCCGCAGGCTTCAACCACGGTGCATGCGGCAGCGCACGCCTTCAACGCCACGTTGGGTGCAGTGGGTAAGACGGTGGTCTACACGGAGTCAATCAACCCCGTTCCAAGCGAGCAGGGCGCTGACCTCAAGTCGCTCGTCGCCGATATGAACGCCGGCAAGGTGAAGTGGCTGGTCATGCTGGGTACGAATCCCCTGTATAACGCCCCCGCCGATCTCGAATTTGCCGCTGCGTTTGCGAAGGTGTCGACGACGGTGCATCTGGGATCGCACATGGATGAGACCGGCTTCGCTTCCACTTGGCACGTGAACAAGGCCCACTACCTGGAGATGTGGTCGGACGCGCGCGCTTATGATGGCACGATCTCCATCATCCAGCCTATGATCGATCCGCTGTGGGGCGGCAAGAGCGCGCACGATGTGCTGCAGGTGCTGCTTGATCCGTCGCAGGGTGGATATGACGCGGTGGTCGCCACCGCGAAGACCTACATCACCGGCGATTTTGCCAACGGCTGGCGCAAGGCGCTGCACGATGGCTGGGTAGAAGGCACGGCGTTCGCGCCGAAGGCTGTTGGCGCGCCTGGTGGAACACTCCCCGCGGTGACGAGCAATCCAAATGCTGGTCTCGAAATTGCCTTCAAGGCTGATCCGTCACTGTATGACGGGCGTTACGCCAACAATGGCTGGCTGCAGGAACTACCCAAGCCGGTGACGTCGCTTGCTTGGGACAACGCCGCGCTGATGAGCATGGATACCATGGCCGGGCTGCACATCGAGGAGAACGATGCGATCGAGCTTTCGGTCGGTGGCCGCAAGGTCGTCGCTCCGGTGCTAATGGTCCCCGGGCATCCCGATGAGTGCGTTACGGTGTACCTCGGCTTTGGACGCAGTGGCGGCGACGGTCTACGTGTCGGCGGGGGTGTGGGCTTCAATGCCTACGTTCTGCGGACTGCGGATAAGCCGCACGCGGCAACCGGGTTGACCGTGAAGCGCGGACAGGGAACGTATGACCTGTGTGTGACCAAGGTCCATGCGATGGAAACGCGCGGCGCCTACGCTCAGCACGATTTGCAGAAGACTCTTTCGCCTAAGACTGGAGCCTACTCGCTACCGGGCCACGAAGCGATGGAGCGGGCGATCATTCGTTACGCGACATTAGAGGAAGTCAAGGCTAACCCTGGCTTTGCGCACGGTGAGGAACCGGCAGGCGCACCCGCAGACAAGTCGGACTTCAACCCGCTCGTCGAGACGCCGAAGCACGACGACAGCATGTTCCCGGATGCCTGGAATTACTCGAAGGCCGAGTCTTCACTCCGGGATAAGGGCACCCTCCAGAACAAGTGGGGCATGGCGATCGACCTGAACTCCTGCGTGGGCTGCAACGCCTGCATCGTGAGCTGCTACGCGGAGAACAATATTCCCGTGGTCGGCCGTGAGCAGGTCAAGGTCGGCCGCAACATGCAATGGCTGCGCATCGATACGTACTTCGAAGGCGATCTGCACGCCCCCAGGGCGCACTTCCAGCCGATGGCCTGCCAGCACTGCGAAAACGCAGGTTGCGAATTGGTCTGCCCGGTCGGCGCTACGGTACATACGCCAGAAGGCATCAACACCATGGTTTACAACCGCTGCGTGGGCACGCGTTACTGCTCCAACAACTGCCCGTACAAGGTGCGCCGGTTCAACTTCCTGCTGTACTCGGACTTCGATACCGAGAGCCTGAAGTTCATGCGTAACCCGGACGTCAGTGTGCGTTCGCGTGGTGTGATGGAGAAGTGTTCGTACTGCATCCAGCGCATTGAAGCGGTGAAGATTGAAGCGGACAAGGAAAACCGGGCGATCAAGGACGGCGAAATCGTGACGGCATGCCAACAGGCCTGCCCGACCAGTGCCATCTCGTTCGGCAACCTGAACGATCCGAACAGTGCCGTGTCCAAGCGGAAGGCCGAGGAGCGCGACTATACCGTGCTCGGCGACCTCAACTATCGTCCTCGCACCACCTACACCGCGGGCGTCATCAACCCGAACCGGGAGCTTGCTTAGTATGGCAACCAAGAGTCCTATTGAAGACCCGGTTGTCGACCCGATGATCGACCCGCGTACCGGCGAGTACGCAGTCATCGCACCGGGTCACAACTTCAAGTCGGTCACACAGAAGATCGCGGGCATCGTGCTGACGGGACACACGCCGCTGGCGTGGTTCTTCGGCCTGATGTTTGCTGGCGGCGTTGCGTCGCTGGTAGTGATCGCCGTGACCTGGCTGTTTCTCAAGGGCGTCGGCATCTGGGGTATCACGATCCCCGGCGCCTGGGGCTTCGCCATCATTAACTTCGTCTGGTGGATCGGTATTGGCCACGCCGGTACGCTGATCTCGGCAATCCTGCTGCTGTTCAAACAGACGTGGCGCAACTCGATCAACCGCTTCGCAGAAGCAATGACGATCTTCGCGGTCGTCTGCGCGGGTATGTTCCCGCTGCTGCACGTCGGCCGTCCGTGGCTCGGCTACTGGCTCTTTCCGTACCCGAACACCATGAACATCTGGCCGCAGTTCCGCAGCCCTTTGGCGTGGGACGTCTTCGCTGTCTCCACCTACGCAACCATCTCGGTGGTGTTCTGGTACATCGGCATGATCCCCGACTTCGGTACGCTGCGCGATCGCGCCAAGCTGCCCCTGGCCAAGTACATCTACGGCCTGCTCTCACTGGGCTGGCGCGGATCGACACGCCACTGGATTCGTTACGAGACAGCCTCGCTGCTGCTGGCCGGTCTTTCAACGCCCCTGGTGCTCTCCGTGCACACGGTCATCAGCTTCGACTTCGCGGTCGCGGCGCTGGCTGGATGGCATACGACTATCTTCCCGCCGTACTTCGTGGCGGGCGCGATCTACTCGGGTTTCGCCATGGTGCTGACGCTGGCGATTCCGATCCGCAAGTTCTATCACCTCGAAGATCTGGTGACCTTGCGCCACCTGGATAACATGGCAAAGGTCATGCTCGGAACCGGCCTGATCGTGGCTTATGGCTACGCGATGGAAGTGTTCATGAGCTGGTACTCGGCCAGTCACTGGGAGTTCTTCATGATGTGGAACCGTATGTTCGGCCCGATGGGCTGGGGCTACTGGATCCTGATCCTGACCAACATCCTGATTCCGCTGACGACGCTGTGGTGGCGCAAACTGCGGGTCAACGTCACCTACCTGTTCATCCTCTCATTCGTGGTGAATATCGGTATGTGGTTTGAGCGCTTTGTCATCGTTGTGACGTCGCTCTACCGCGACTACCTGCCGTCAAGCTGGGGAACATACCGAGCGACCAAGTGGGATTACATGCTCTTTATCGGAACGTGGGGCCTGTTTACGACCCTGTTTCTGTGCTTTGCACGGTTCGCTCCGATGATTCCGATGAACGAAATCAAGATGATGCTGCCGCAGACCAAGATTCGTCCCGGTGGCGCGAATGCTGAGACCGTCATCGAGGAGACCGCCTGATGCCGCCGAGAGAAGGAACTTACGGCCTCCTGGCCGAATTCAATACGCCGAGCGAGCTGGTTCACGCGACCCAGATGGCGCGCCGTGAAGGCTATCGCCGCATGGAGTGCTACACGCCGTATCCGGTGGAAGAGGCTGCTGAGGCGCTGCACTTCCACAAGACGCGCGTGCCACTGCTCTGCCTGATGGGTGGGGTGATGGGCCTGACCACCGCATTCCTGATGGAAACATGGATCAACGTCTATGCGTATCCGCTCAATATCGGTGGCCGCCCGCTGTTCTCGTGGCCGGCGTTTATCATTCCCGCATACGAGTGGACGATCCTGTTTTCCGGCCTGTCGGCCGCGTTTGGCATGCTGGCGCTGAATGGCTTGCCGCAGCTTTATCATCCGGTCTTCAATGCGCCGAATTTCCGCAATGGAGCGACCACGGACAAGTTCTTCCTCTGTCTGGAAGCGCACGATCCGAAGTTTTCGCTGACCGAATCGCGGGCGTTCCTGGAGCAGTTTTCTCCGGCTTCCGTTGTGGAGGTCGACCACTAATGCAGGGACTTCGCAAGCAGAATCAAGGATCGGGTAGCAGCGTGCATATCCTCAAGCGAGTAACAGGTGCTTCGGCCCTGGCAGCCATGCTGGTGCTGGCGGGTTGCCGTCAGGACATGCACGATCAGCCCAAGTTCTTCCCGCAGCGCGGCACCGACTTCTTCGCCGACGGGCGCTCCGCGCGGCCACAGGTTGACAACACCGTAGCCCGCGGTCAGATGCACGACGACGCTTATTTCTATACCGGCATGCAGAATGGCGGCGAAGGCAACACTTTCCCCTTTCCGGTGACGCTGGCAGTGTTGCAGCGCGGCCAGGAACGCTTCAACGTTTACTGCACGCCCTGCCATTCGCGCGTGGGTAACGGCCAAGGCATGATTGTGCAGCGCGGCTATATGCCGGCGGCAACTTATCACAGTGAGCGTCTGCGTAATGCTCCACTGGGCCACTTCTTCAACGTGATGACCAACGGTTATGGTGCGATGCCAGATTATGCCGCACAGCTGACCCCGGCTGATCGCTGGGCAGTCGTGGCCTATATCAAGGCTCTCCAGCTTTCCCAGAATGCGACTCAGTCGGACATCGCTCCCGGTGCACACCCTGAAACGCTGAGCGCTATCGCCGAGCGTGAGGGGATGCCGGCAAGCTTTGCGGGCGAATGGGAAATGCCGCGGACCGCGACGTCCATGGCTGGTCTTGATGACCGCCCGGTTCCAACAACGGCCGCACCCACGCCACCCCCAACGGCTCCTTCCGCGACCCCGACCGCCACGCCTGCTCCCGCGACAGCCAAGCCCGTTCCGGGCGCCGCTGCCGCACCAGCTGCAGGAAAGGCACCCGCTGTCGCCACGACACCGGCCAAGCCTGCTGCGTCATCCGCAGCTGATATCGCAGCCGGTAAGGAGATCTACCAGCGTAACTGCCAAGTCTGCCATCAACCGACTTTGCAGGGCATGCCGCCCATGATTCCCGCCCTGATCGGTGTGGTGCAGCGGACCAGCGCCGCTCACGTCCGCTCCAACGTAACCAACGGCGTACCGACAGCCAAGCCACCCATGCCCTCATTTGCCGCCAAACTCTCAAGCGAGGACATCGACCATCTGATCGCCTTTTTGAGCAGCACGGGCAGCGCAGAAAAGAAGCCGTAAGTAAGTCCGCGCAAACGGACGGCAAGTTTAGAAGCAAACAGCAAGGCACCATCCACCACGGGCTGAACTTCGAGAAGACAAAAGGATCAAAAGGCCGCAACGCATGGCACACGGAACCGAACATATCGAACATCACGCACATGGGCCGAAGACGCTTCCGGCTGTGCTGACGGCGCCTGACTTCGTCGCTGCGTGGCGCACCCGGATGCTGGTCGTCGCGGTTGCGGCGACCCTCGTCTCGCTGGTCTTCTTCCTGGTCCACGATGGTCCGGCGCACATTCTCCGCGCTTACCTGCTGGGCTTCATGATGGCCTTCACTTTCGCGGGTGGCGGACTCTGCATGTTGATGCTGCAGTACGTCTCGGGCGGCAAATGGGGCCTTCTACTGCGGCGTCCGCTGGAAGCCATGGCACGCACTCTGCCAGTGGTGGCGGTGTTGTTTCTCCCCATCATCTTCGGCGCCAAGTCTCTATATGTGTGGGCGCGTTACACGACCCCCACCGAGTTCTGGCAGGCAGCGCATCAAGGCCTGATTACGGAAGAAGAAGCACTCACGTCGATTGCAAAACACGCGATGCTCAGCAAGTCGAGCATGATCGTCGAGTGGGCCGTCATCTTCGGCGTCTTCCTGGCGATGATGTACTTCCTGCAGAAGTGGTCGGTAGAACGCGACGCCGACCCGGCCGCGGGATCTCAGCGCAGCTACGACAAGTGGCGCGAACGTTTCGAGAATCTCAGCGGCATTGGCATCCTGATCTACGTGATCCTGATGTCGGTTGGTGCAATTGTGTGGGTCATGTCGCTCGATGTGACGTGGTACTCGTCAATCTGGGGTCTGCAGTTCCTTGTCGGCCAGGGCTTCGCGGTACTCGCTCTTTCGATCCTGACCGTCGTCCTGCTCTCGAAGACTGAGCCCATGAAGACCTTGCTGCGCACGACCGAGCAGCACGATCTCGGCAAGTTCCTGTTCGCTTTTGTCATGCTGAACATCTACCTGACGTTTGCCGAGTTCCTCATCATCTGGTCGGGGAACCTGCCGGACGAGATTCCCTGGTATCTGAACCGCATCCGCGGTGGGTGGTGGGTCATCTGCTCGATGGACTTCATCTTCCATTGGGTCGTTCCCTTCTGCCTGCTGCTCTCGCGCGATCTCAAGCGTTCGAAGAAGAAGATGGTGATCCTGACGAGCTGGATGATCTTCGCTCGCGCATTCGATCTCTTCTGGTTAATTGAGCCGAACTTCCCTGACGCGGCGCGTAATCTGCACCTCTCGGGCAACTTCGGAATTCTCGCGTATATTACTGTTCCCGTCGCTATTCTTGCGGTGTGGGCGTACTGCTACCTGACATTGCTGATGTCGCGCCCGCTGGTGAACACAAACGATCCGCACCTTGCGGAAATGCTGGAGCCCGAACATGCCCACTAACGGACACGAAGGACACGATATGGGCAAGCCGGAGGGCGTGCCCGCTCACCCGTCGCCTAAGGTCGACGCAGAGCATCCCGGTTATGAAACGCAGGATGTCAACGTCGGCGGCATCGTCTACTTTCTCGGAGGTCTGCTGGCGTGCGTCGCCGTGTTTTTCGTGCTCTGCTTCTACCTGGGCAAGGTCATCAACTACAGCTTCGTGAAGGAAGATGGACCTCCAGATAAGTGGCACCAGTACAGCAACACACACGAGGCCGAACGCCAGAACCTGACTCCGAATCCTGACATGGAACAGAAGGATCTCCGGGCGATCACGGCAACCTTCCCCACGCCGCGGCTGGATACCGACGACGGCCTTCAGGCGACCGCCGATCTGCACGCGCAGGAAGATCTCCTTCTGGAAAACACCAGCACCGATGCCAACGGCATTACCCGCATCCCCATCCAGCGCGCCATGGAGCTGATCGCGACGCGCGGACTCGGAACGGCGCCTACAGCACCGGCAAATACGCCCACGTTGATGACGGGCGACAACACACCGAATATTCAGGCTCCGCTGACGACAGGATTTGCACGCACCGGCTACGAACTCGACACGATCGAAACGCGCGAACAGAAGAATGAATACGCCCACGCCACAGCTGGGGCGGCAAAGAAGGAATAGCGAGCCAGGTTTGAGAAATCAGGTAAAGATGTCGACGCAGGAAACAACTCGCCGCAAGCATTGGCTCCGTTACGGAGTAGCCGCAGCCGCCTGCATACTCGCTGTTGGCATGGCTTCAGCTCAAGTGTCGAGCTACGGCGATAAGGAAGAAGGCGTCAACCGGGGCGATGAGTTGCCGCAGGTGCTAAAGACCGTGGGCATTCAGCAACACCTGAACGGTCAACTGCCCCTGAGCGCCGCTTTCGTCGATGAAGGTGGCAAACCGGTTACGCTGGGCACGTATTTCAACGGTACCCGGCCAGCCATTCTTTCGCTGGTGTACTTCGATTGCCCTATGCTGTGCTCCGAAGAACTGGATGGCATTACCAGTTCGCTGGAGATGGTGAAGCTTCAACCGGGCAAAGACTTCGACATCGTTGTGGTCAGTATTGATCCCAATGACACGCCCGCGAAGGCCGCACAGAAAAAGGCCTTCTACCTAAAGCGTTATGGACGGCCCGAATCGGCCGCAGGCTGGCACTACCTCACTGGGCAGCGGCCGGCTATTGACGCGGTGACCGAGGCTGTAGGTTTTGGTTACATCCGAGTCCCGGGACCGGATGGCAAGCTGACGCAGTTCGCGCATGCGAGTTCAATCCAGCTGGTAACACCCCTGGGCAGAATGGCGCAGTACTACATGGGTGTGGAGTACTCACCCAAGGACATGATGCTGGGCCTGATTGAGGCCTCAGGCAACAAGATTGGATCACCGGTCGCGAACATCCTGACCTACTGCTACCACTATGACCCGACGACGAACAAGCATTCGATCATCGTGGCGCGCGTGGTGCAGTTGGGCGGCATGATGACGGTGGTCAGCCTGGGCAGTTTCATATTTGTTATGTTCCGGCGGGATATCCGCCTCGGGCGCAACCACGATCTTCTTAAACCGGCTGACGATGACACGGGCAGAAAACTTTGATGACGACACGAGCGGAGCTCATAAAGGCTAACGATGCATATTAGTCCAGTACTGTGGCAATTTCTGGTGAAGTGGCTTCACTCTTCCTCGCTGTTTCCGGCGGAGGCCTCGACGATTGCGCCCTACATGGACGCGCTGTACTTCTTTCTGCTGCTCATCACCATCATCGGTATCGTGTTGGTGGGCGCGCTGCTTATCGGCTTCTCGCTGCGCTACCGCCGCGTAAAGAATCCGGTCGCGACGCAAGTGGAAGGTTCGACGCTGCTGGAAGCGACGTGGACGATCATTCCGCTTGCTCTGTTCCTCGTCTGCTTCGTGTGGGGCGCGCTGCTCTACTTCCGCATCTACAACCCGCCTGCCAACGCGATGAACATCTATATCGTGGGCAAGCAGTGGATGTGGAAGGCAGAGCATCCGGGAGGCCAACATGAGATCAACGCGCTCCACGTGCCCACCGGGCGCCCTGTACAGCTGACCATGATCTCGCAGGACGTGTTCCATAGCTACTCGATTCCGGAATTCCGCGTGAAGCGTGAAGTAATTCCCGGACGTTATACCACCGTCTGGTTCAACGCCACGGAACCTGGAACCTACCACCTTTTTTGCACGCAGTACTGCGGCACGCAGCACTCGGGCATGATTGGCGAAGTTGTCGCGATGACACCGGCCGACTACGAAAAGTGGACGCAGCAGTCAACCAGCGGGATGAGCCTGGCACAGAATGGCGAGCGCCTGTTCGCAAGCCTGGGCTGCAATGCCTGCCACAGCGGTAACGCGGCGGCACGCGGACCAAATCTTGCGGGAGTGTTTGGCTCCAAGCTGACGCTGGCCAACGGCAACCAGGCTCTGGTGAACGAAGCCTATCTTCGCGATGCAATCCTGAATCCGTCGCAGCACATCACGGCTGGCTTCGCCCCGATCATGCCCACGTATCAGGGACAGATCAGCGAAGACGGCTTGATCGACATCATTGAGTACATCAAGACGTTGCAAACGAACTATCGCGTCCAACAAACCAATGTCACTTCGCAGTCGAACCAGGCGGCGCCCACAACGCCCGAAATGGTGAAGCCATGAGTACCGCACCCATCGCAATCTCGAACACGATCCTTACGCTCCCGGACCAGAGTACGGCCACGCTTCCGAAGCGGAATTACATCAACGCCGAGCACGGCATTCTAAGCTGGTTGCTGACCGGCGACCACAAGCGCATCGCGATGCTGTACCTGTTCTCGATCACGTTCTTCTTCTTTATCGGCGGAGCGTTCGCCGGCCTGATCCGGCTCGAGTTGCTGACGCCGATGCCTGACCTGGTGGCGTCCGACACGTACAACAAGTTCTTCACGATGCACGGCATCATCATGATCTTCCTCTTCCTCGTGCCTTCGGTGCCGGCCACGCTGGGGAACTTCCTGATCCCGATCATGATCGGTGCTAAGGACCTTGCTTTCCCGAAGATCAACCTGCTGAGCTGGTACCTGTACCTGATCGGCGGAACGCTGACCCTCGCAGCTCTGGTCCTGGGTGGTGTCGATACCGGTTGGACGTTTACGACGCCGCTGTCGACCCATTATCTGAACACCCACGTCCTCACAGCTGCGACCGCCATCTTCATCGCCGGCTTCAGCTCGATCTTTACGGGCCTCAACTTCATCGTGACCATCCACCGCATGCGCGCGCCGGGCATGACGTGGTTCCGGATGCCGCTGTTCTGCTGGTCAAACTACGCCGCTTCCATTCTCATGGTGCTCGGTACACCCGTGTTGGCAATCGCTATCGTCCTGGTGGCTCTCGAGCGCACGATCGGCATCGGCGTCTTCGACCCGGCCAAGGGTGGCGATCCGCTACTGTTCCAGCATCTGTTCTGGTTCTACTCGCATCCGGCCGTGTACATCATGATCTTGCCGGGTATGGGCGTGATTTCCGAGGTCATATCGACCTTTAGCCGCAAGCGCGTTTTTGGCTACACTGCTGTCGCGTTCTCGTCTGTTGCGATCGCGCTGTTCGGATTCTTCGTCTGGGCGCACCACATGTTCATCATGGGCGTGTCGAACTACTCAGCGCTGGTGTTCAGCTTACTGACCATGCTGGTGGCTGTGCCATCTGCCATCAAGATCTTCAACTGGGCATTCACGCTGCAGAAGGGGTCCATTACCTTCGAGACCCCGATGCTATACGCGTTCGGCTTCATGGGTCTGTTTACCATCGGCGGCCTGACTGGCGTATTCCTTGGCTCGCTCGGCATGGACATTCACCTTACCGAGACATACTTCATTGTGGCGCACTTTCATTTCGTGATGGTGGGCGGCATGCTGATGGCGTTCCTCGCAGGGGTTCACTTCTGGTGGCCAAAACTGACCGGTCGCATGTATCCGGAAGGGATATCCAAGCTTGCTGCCGTCGTCACATTCATTGGATTCAACCTGACGTTCCTTCCTCAGTTCATCCTCGGCTACCTGGGTATGCCGCGCCGCTATCATGCTTACCCGGTCGACTACCAGGTGCTCAACGTGCTTTCGACTGCGGGCGCAACCGTCCTCGGTGTTGGCTACATGTTGCCGATCCTCTACCTCGGCTGGAGCCTCAAGTATGGTGCGATCGCCGGCGATAATCCGTGGCAGGCTACGGGCCTCGAGTGGCAGATCCAGTCGCCGCCGCTGACCGAAAACTTCACCGAGATTCCAATCGTCGACTATGAAGCTTACGACTACGAATGGCTCGAGAAAAAGCAGAAAGAACAGGTGACGACCGTTGGATAACGCGATCGCGACCACCCATGACGCCGGAGTGCACGAGGAGCACGAGCATATCGCTCTGCCTCAGCATCGGCATCACTTCGAAACCGAAGAGCAGCAACGCGAGGCCGGCAGCTTTGGCATGTGGCTCTTCCTGCTCACCGAAATCATGTTCTTCGGTGGCATGTTCTTTGCCTACCTGCTGTATCGCAACTGGTACTACCCGGCGTTTGCGGCAGCGTCCAACCAGCTCAACGTTCCGATGGGCGCGGCGAATACGGCGATCCTGATCACGTCGGGTTTCGCGATGGCCTTGGGCGTTTACTACGCTGAGGTGCGGGACCGCAAGAAGCTGGTGATCGCGTTGATCGTCACCACGATCTTTGGCTGCGCGTTTCTTGGCGTCAAGTACTTTGAGTACAAGGAAAAGTACGAACTGCACCACATTCCCGGGTCGGGCTTCAGCGTATCGATGTTCGTGAACCCGCAGGCGTTCCCGCAATATCCAGATACATTCGCGGAGAAGCCGCTGGCTCCAGATATGGCGCAGCATACGCAGCTGTTCTTCTTCCTCTACTTCGCTATGACCGGCATGCATGCGCTGCACATGATTATCGGGATTGGGCTGCTGGTGTGGCTCATCTGGCGAGCGAATCGAGGGGAATTTTCAGAAGGCTATGTGGCGCCGATTGAGAACTTCGGGCTTTACTGGCACTTCGTCGATATAGTGTGGCTGTTCCTGTTTCCACTGCTGTACCTGATCAACCGGCATCCGCTGAAGTAACAGCGCAACAGCCCTCTACAAGGAAAATACTTATGGCTCACGATACCGAGCATCACTATCACGACCCGATGAACGTTACCAACCCGGAGCATGCTGAGCATCACCTTGTCACACCAGGGCAGTACAGCATTGTGTTCGGTACGCTGCTGGTTGGAACGGCAATTACGGTTGGCGCAGCTTACGTCGACATGGGCGTGCTGAACCCGATCATTGCGCTGGCGATTGCCTGCACCAAGGCCGTCATCGTGATCCTGTTCTTCATGCATGTGAAGTATCAGTCGCGGCTGATCAAGATGACGGTTGGCGCGGGCTTTCTGACCTTTATCATCCTGATCGGGATGACGTTGAGCGACTATATGTCTCGCGCCTGGGGACTTTGGTAGAGGCAGTTACTAGTGAATAGTGAATAAGGCAAGAGCTCCGCTGAGGCGGGGCTTTTGTTTTGGTCGCTACTTTTTCTTTTTCGCTTGCCACAGAATTTGGCGGAGGATGCCCATCCAGGTTTCGGCTTCGTTGTGGGTGGTGGCCAGGGGTTGGGTCAGGGAGCGGACCTGGGGTGGGTTGGCGTTGGCGGGGAAGCGGCGGGTGTATTCGGTGAGCTGCATGACCTCCAGCAGGAGCTGTGTGAGGCGTTCGCGGTCGTCTGCGGTGGCGGGTGCTGCGGTGGGCTCGGGGATGGGCTTGGCTCCCTCAAGGCCGGAGCGGGTGAGTTCGTAGAGGCAGACGGCGACTGCCTGGCCGAGGTTCATGGAGAGATGGCGAGCGTCTTCGGGCGCGAACATCGGGATGGTGGTGAGCCTGTTGCAGTAACTGAGCTGCTCGTTGGTGAGGCCGGTTTTTTCGGAGCCGAAGAGGAGGGCGGCGCGGGGGGTGCCGGGGGTTTGGAGGGTGGTGAGGAGGTGGGGGGCGGCTTGCTGGAGGGGGAGGATAGGCTGGGTGACGGTGCGGTCGCCGACGGCGGTGGTGCCGATGACCAGGGTGCAGTCGGCGAGGGCGTCGGGTAGGGTGGCGAAGAGCTGGGCGTTGTGGAGGATGGTGGCGGCTCCGACGGCCGACTTGGTGTGTTCGAGCTGGGCGGCCTCAAAGGGAGCGGAGTAGTCGTTGACGATGCGGAGGCTGGAGAAGCCGAAGTCCTGCATGGCGCGGGCGGCGGCGCCGATGTTGGAGGGGTTGCGGGCTCCGACGAGGATGACGGTGAGCCGGGAGCGATCGGCGGTGGAGAGCATGTGGGTATTTTATGGTGACGGCTGGGGAGGGGTGGCCACCCCCAGACCCGGTCTGCAAAGTCTCTGATTCTATTGGGCGCGGTCTGGGGAGACCTTGATGCCGATCTTCGATCTCAACGACCAAGTATGGTGGACTGACGGGCGGCTCCTTCGCAAGTTCTGGACGGTGGCCCCGCGACGCGGAGGTCGACCGGTGCCGAGCGTTCAGAACTCCCGTACATACACGGCTGCCTGTGGTACTCCATATCCAATGTCGATTTGATTCGGTGAAGTACCGGGATTCGTCGATGCTTTTGGATTGAAAAAAGGCCGCCCTGAAATGGGCGACCTTTTCTGATGTCTGTTACCAGTATAGCGTTTTGGGGTGAATAACTACGCCAACTTTGTCTGGGAGATTTGCGTTTGTTTTGTGCATGTTACGGGCGCCTGCGGCCATCTGAGGCTTGACAGAATTTGGGGTAGCTCGTGGGTTGATGCGTATCCGGCGATGGAACCCTGAAGCGCACATTGGAACGCGCCGGCCTGGGAAGCGTTTCTGCTCGCCGGGGAGAATGCATCGGTGTTGAAACAGATCCGGCCATTCCCATACTGAACGGCCACTCAGCGGTGAGGAGTTCGGACATGGCTGGGGGAGATGACGAAGCGAATCGCTGGCCCCACAATGGAGAGGTGGAACCGTTAAGCGCGTCGAGACGATGCCGCAACGACTGCTGCGATTCGAGAGGGATCATCTTGAGTGAACATCCCGTCTGTCCCCGTCTTCTGTCTGTCCCCGAGTTTTAGTGACCGACTGAGCAACTGGCGCCTTTTGCGGACGGGCTGGAGATTGGGGCCGCAAGCGGCACTCTTACGTTCGCGAGTAGCCGACCGACGTTGACAATGCTCGCTTCAGAGGGTTATACGACTGTGTAATTCCAGCCTGGGCCAAAGGGTGAGCCACGCCATCGGGCGATCACTGCATGTTTGCCTGGCGGACTACCTGTGGCCGATTCGCGCCATGCTGACGAGCCCATGCGTCAACGGCCAGTGAACGGACAGCGGGACCGAATGCTGAGACTGCTGGGGCCATGTGTGAGTAGCTCGGCCTGAAGTACTTTGAGTACCCACCAAAGTCGTAGAAGAGGCTTTATGGCAATCCATCCCGCCTTTGGCGATATCGCGCACCTGGGACACGTTGAACTCTTGACGCCTCAATTCGACAAGAGCCTCTGCTTCTTTACCGAGATTATTGGTCTCCATATCGCCGGCAGAGACGAGAGGTCCGCGTATCTGCGTGCATGGGGAGATTACGAGCGCTTCACTCTGCAACTCACCCGCTCTGCCCGAGCGGGCCTGGGACACGTGGCCTTTCGCGCTCGCAGCGGCCCCGTTCTGGAAGAACTCGTTCGCGGTATCGAGCAGGCTGGCACACAAGGCGAGTGGCGGGAGAAGAGCTTTGGCCAGGGACGTGCGTTCCGGTTTCCGAGTCCCGATGGACACCCCGTGGAGATCTACTATGAGACCGAGAAGTTCAAAGCGGAAGGAGACCAGGTTCCGGGGTACAAGAACCTTCCGCAACGCTACTCCCCGCACGGTATAGCGCCGAAGCGACTGGACCATCTCAACCTCCTCGCGCAGGACATTCGCGCGTGCCGCCAGTTCTTCCATGAAAAGCTCGGCCTGCGGGTTACGGAGCAGATCATCTTCGACGGCGACCAGGAGATGGGCGCGTGGCTGGCCGCAACCAACAAGTCTTATGACATTGCCTTCACGAAGGACAAGAGCGCCGCCCACGGACGATTCCATCACCTGACATACATGATGGAGAGCCGAGAGGACGTGCTCAGAGCAGCCGACATTCTGACTGAAGCCGGTGTAGCGATCGAAACCGGTCCGCACAAGCATTCGATCGGACAGACGTTCTTCCTGTACTTTTATGAACCTGGCGGTAACCGCATTGAAATCGGCTCCGGCGGCTATTTGATCTTCGATCCGGACTGGACGCCTGTGGTGTGGAGCCGCGAGGAACGAGCGCAGGGACAGGCCTGGGGATTGGCTACCGTGCCGACGTTCCATACTTACGGCACGCCGAATGAGGAAGAGGCCTAGAAATGGTTTCCCACCCGTCCGATGGCGCACGTGGCAGTTTACTTCGGACGTCCTGGCCCACCGTGCTGGTGGCGATCCTGGCTGGTGCCCTGGCGGCTTTCCAGATAGGGAAGGTGCACATCGCATTGCCGTCGATCCGGCAATCGTTCGCACTGGGGCTGATCAGCGCATCATGGATACTCTCCGCTCTGAACATTGTCGGCCTATTCATCGCGACGCCGGTAGGCACGTGGTCGGCGCGCCTGGGAAACAAGCGAGCCGTCGTGCTCGGTCTGGTGTTGGCGGCTGCCGCGAGCGCTGCCGGCGGATTCGCTCCAAGCTTGAACCTCTTGCTGGCGTCGCGGTTCATTGAAGGCTTTGGCTATGTCTTGATCGTCGTCGCGGCCCCGTCGCTCATTGTGGAAACGACGGGTGAACGAGAGTTGAAGCTCGCCCTTGCGGGTTGGTCGGCGTACGTGCCCGGTGGGGTTGCTGCGGTGACGTTTCTAGCACCCTTCGTACTGGCTCATCACACCTGGCGCGCCGTGTGGTGGTGCAACGGCGCACTGCTGCTTATCGTGGCCCTTCTCGTCGCCGTTGTGGCGAAGCCTGGCCTCCCACGCGGTCCCAGGAGGCAAAGTCTCGGCACATGGCAACAGTTCACCAGCGTGCTCTCGTCGCGTGGCCCTCTGCTACTCGCCATCATCTTCGGCATGTATACGATGCAGCACCTGTCCGTGATGGGTTTCATGCCAACCGTCTTGCACGAACGCTTTGGGGTTTCGGACGGCACGATAGGCGTGCTTGTCGCTATCGCCATGGCTTCAAACATCATGGGGAACCTGGCAGCGGGTATTCTCCTGCAGCGCGGGTTCTCCCGGGCCTACATCATTGCGGTCACTTCCATGTTTATGGCGTGCATGACGGTAGGCATGTTCGTATTGCACCTATCGCTGCCGGCGTTTTATGCCTGCGCGTTTGCGTTTTCCTGCGTGGGTGGCCTGGTGCCGTCTGCTGTCATGGGCGCTGCTCCCTTTCACACGCCATCACCCTCGTTGCTGGGAGCGACGAATGGGTTGCTGGTTCAAGGGAGCAACCTGGGAATCGTGGCAGGGCCTCCGCTCATGAGCTTCATTGCCATTCACTACGGATGGAGTTGGGTTCCGGTGATGACGGGCCTGTCGGCTATCCTTGCTGCGGTTTGTGCGAGCAATATGGGCACTACATCCCGATCTCATCCTGAATCCTCGTCCCCGCAGGTGGTGGAGTGACACCTGGGTTGGGTGGCCGGATGACAGAACGGGCCATAGGCGCGTGCGGGAAACCTTAGACGGGATTGCGGTGGAAAGGAGCAGGATCATGAACAGCAGTGAGGTACCACAGCCTGGAGCTTCGAAGATGGGAACGTCGAACGTCGTGCCAGGATCTTCGGGCGCGAAAGACATCGCCAGGGTCGGGTTCATCGGCGGCTTGACCGGCGGCATCACCATCTGGATTTATGAAGCCCTCGTTTGGGTCGGAGCGCAGCACTTGATGCCGCTGTCCGGCATTCCGCCGAACGCCACCGGACTGGTGTTTGGGAAAAGATTCCAGGAGGCAATCGGGGCGTGGGCTTATCTGCTTGGGACTTCGATCCACTTTAGCTTTGCCATTTTCTGGGGTGTCTTGTTTGCGATGATGTGGCCGTGGCTCCGCCGCCGGGGTTATGAAGCCACGCTGGCTGCGCTTCCCTACGCCGTGGTGGCCTGGGTCGTGATGCACGCCGCCATCTCCATTACTTCCAACGACCACCCAAACTATAGCGATCCTGCCGTGATTATCGGCGGCATGATGTCGCACCTGTTTTTCACTGTTCCAATGGCCTTGGTGGTGAAGCGACTGATGCGTACTCGTCGTGACTGCTGACGGGATGTGAGCAAGGCGTCGGCGGGAGGAGGAGCACGTACGCGCGTAACGATGTCATGATGGATGGGAGATGACGGAGACGGAACATAAGCTGGAACCGCGGTGGCCGGCGGTTATTGCGCTGTTTGGTGTGGGTGGGTTGCGGCTGGTGCTGCCGGAGTCGCTGTCGGTGGGGCCGCGGTGGCTGCTGATTGTGGTGGTGGGTGTGCTGCTGGTGCCGACGGTCTGGGCGCACTATAGCGGGAATGACCGGTTGAACCAGTGGCTGGGGTATTTGCTGAACGGGCTGGTGACGGCGGACCTGGCGTGGTCGCTGTGGCTGCTGATTGCGGCACTGCCGAAGCATACGCTGTCGCCGCGGGTGCTGCTGACTTCCGCGGCGGCGTTGTGGGTGACGAATATTCTGGTGTTTGCTTCGTGGTACTGGCGGCTCGACGGGGGAGGGCCGCGGGAGCGGGAGCTGCGGGGCGTGCATACGGATGGGGCGTTTCTCTTTCCGCAGATGATGCTCACGCCGGAGGTGAGGAAAGAGATGGGGGAGGACCGGTGGAGTCCAGGGTTTGTGGACTACCTGTTCCTGGCGTTCAATGCGAGTACGGCATTTTCGCCGACGGATTCACCGGTGATGTCCCGGTGGGCCAAGGGGTTGATGATGGTGCAGGCGTTGATTTCGTTTGCGACGGTGGCACTGCTGGCGGCTCGGGCGGTGAATATTCTTTAGCGGGGCAGGGGCAGGGGCTTTGACGCAACGTGCGCCAAGTTGGGCTAAGTTTCGCAAAGCAGGGCGAGGCGCAGTTTAGTGGCGGCCCGGGTGGCCTTCGCCGCCGGCGGGACGGTTTTCGGCGCGGGGAGCAGGGGCTGGGCGGGATTCCATTTGGGGGCGAGGCTGCATCTGGAGGCGGGGTTGCATTTGGGGTCCGGGCTGTTGCATTGGCTGCCGGGGTTGTTGCTGGGGCTGTATCTGCTGGCGGTACTCGGGCTGGTTGTAGGCCGGGCGGGGAGCGGCGTTGGGAGTGCGGTTCTGGTTGTAGAACTGGGGACGTCCTTGTTGCGGGGGCATGGGCCGAGCCGCACTGTTGGCGGCTGGGTTGCCGCGCTGTGGGCCGTTGAATCCGTTGTTGTTGCCGAAACCGCCGCGGACGGCCGGGTTGGAGCGGAAGGCTGAAGGGGTGGGGGCGGCGGCGATGGAGGGGTGGCCGCGGTTGACGTTGGCGAACTGGTCGCGGTTCTGGGCGGCGAAGTTCTGGTGCTGGAGCTGCTCGCCGGTGGGCTGGACGTGGCGCTCGCGGACGGCGGCCAGCTCCTGCGGGGAGGCGCGGTAGGGGATGCCGCCGTTGCCGCCGTTGTAGCTGACGTGGGTGTAGGCGGCGTTGCGGACAATGACCGGGTGCTCGTAGACGTTGTGGACGTAGCCGGCGTTGATGTTGTTGACGGAGCGGTTGTAGAAGAAGGTGCTGCCGCGCCAGTAGCCGCCTTCGTAGCCGAGGCCGCCGTAGCCGAATCCGTAGTTGATGCCGCCGTAGAAGCCTATGTGAGGCCCCCAGTATCCGGCGTGGAAGATGTAGGCGTTGCCGCCCCAGCCCCAGTAGGCGGGCGTCCAGAGGTAGCCGATCTGGGGTGGGCGGACCCAGGTTCCGGGGACCCAGAAGTAGCCTTCGGGGCCGTAGGCCCAGTATCCGGGGGTCCAGATGTAGCCGTCGCCGGGGCAGATGGGCTGGGCGTAGACGGGGAGCGCGGGGGGAGCGAAGCCGACGGAGATGAAGACTTCCGGGTGGGCGGCGGGGAGAGCGAGGGTGGCGGCCATGAGCAGGATCCCGGCGGTTCTGCGAGCGGCGGACGGGATGATGCGGGGGGTGATCATGGCGTTCTCCTATTCTCCTACAAGTGCAGACGGGGTTGCGCCGGCGTGGATGGGCCGGGAAGCGTCATTTGTGAAGACACGGAAATGAGATGCTTAGTTGCGAAGGTGGGTTTAAAGAGTTTCAGGGTGGTGCGGGGGACTTCGGGGGTCCTTAGAGGATGACGGCGAAAAACAGGCAACGGCAACGGCCTTGACGCGATGTTCGCAAAGTTGGCCAAGTTTCGCGAAGTAAGACGAACGACGAGGGCGAACGCAGGCTAGTGTCTGCCCAGCATTAAGATGAGGATGATCATGCCGGCTGAGGCCAGGAGGGTGAGGACCATGTACCACCAGGCGGCGGGTTGGCCGAAGTTGAGGGTCCAGCCCCAGCCTATGCGCTTGGGGACCATGACGGCGGGGTCGTAGGGGTTGTAGTAGAGGTATCCGCCGACCCAGGAGTCGTCGTCGGTGGGGCGGGCGCTGTCGGGGCGGGGATGGTGGATGAGGCGCCAGGACATCCAGATGATGATGGCCATCACGATGAGGACGTGGGCGGTGAGGATGAGGGTGAGGCGGTTGATGCTGAAGGTGCCGCCGAGGGGGAGCAGGGCTATCCAGCAGAAGACGGGGGAGAGCGACCAGGCGACCGCGGTGAGGGTGGGGAGGACGACGTCGGTGGTGCGCTGGCGGTTGGCCATGGGGGCGAAGAGGGTATAGAGGGCGACAGCGATCATGATGGCAATGATGGCGGCGGCGATGAGGAGCGGGGTGGCTACGGTGGCGTCGGTGCGCGGGGCCCAGCGGTCGGCGATGCCGTGGCCGTTCCAGTGGGTGGGGAAGTGGTAGGGGATGTCGTCCCAGTGGCGGCGGAGATAGAGCCAGGTGGCCTCGAGCGGGGCGACGAAGAGGAATATGGCGGCGAGCCAGCGCGGGGCGGAGCGGGGTTCGGGCTCGTTGAGGTGGGCGTCGATGATCATGGGGGGATGGTTGTATGTCTACTGTAATCGGGGGAGGGTGGGGTGGGAGGAGTGAATAGTGAATAGTGAATAAGGCAAAGGCAAAAGCGTTTCACGCAAAGGGCGGTAAGAAAAACGAAAGCACGCCAAGGGCGCGAAGGTTTTGTGCAGGGTTTCAGGGCGATGACGAGAGACTAAACTGGTAAGGCTCCTATGGCGGATAGCTTTTCTCAACAAGTGAAGGACCAGGCTGACATTGTTCGCATCATTGGCGACTATGTGAAGCTGCGCAAGGCTGGGGCGCAGAACTTTACGGGGCTGTGTCCGTTTCATAAGGAGAAGTCGGGGAGTTTTTCGGTGAATGTGGCGAAGCGGTTCTATTACTGCTTTGGGTGCCATGAGACGGGCGATGTGTTTACGTTCGTGATGAAGATGGACTCGGTGACGTTTCCTGAGGCGGTGCGGGTGGTGGCGCAGAAGATTGGGATGGCGCTGCCGCAGCGGCAGTTCCACTCGGCTGAAGAGGCGAAGGAGGCGGGCGAGCGGCGGCAGTTGATGGAGATTCATGAGGCGGCGACGCAGTATTTTGAGCAGGCGCTGAAGTCTCCGGAGGCCGCGCGGGCGCGGGAGTATATGACCGGGCGGGGGTTGACGGCGGAGACGATTGCGAAGTTCCGGATTGGGTATGCGCCGGAGAGCTTCAACGATATGCGCGACCGGATGGGTAAGCATTTTGGTGAGGCGGTGTTGCGGGGGAGTGGGCTGTTTAGCTGGAAGGAACAGGAGGATGGTTCTCCGGGGCCGATGTATGCGAAGTTTCGCAAACGGATTACGTTTCCGATTGCGAATGAGCAGGGGAAGCCGATTGCGTTTACGGCGCGAGCGCTGGACTCGGCTGAGCAGGATGCGAAGGCGGGGCCGAAGTATCTGAACTCGCCTGAGACGCTGCTGTATACGAAGGGCAATGTGCTGTTCAACCTGGATAAGGCGAAGGCGGCGATCCGGGAGCTGGGGTTTGCGCTGCTGGTTGAGGGGCAGATGGATTGCATCTCGGTGTACACGGCCGGGATTCATAATGTGCTGGCGACGAGCGGGACGGCGTTTACCGAGGCGCAGGTGCGGTTGCTGGGGCGGTTTACCAAGCGCGTGATTTTGAATTTCGATCCGGACACGGCAGGAGCGAATGCGGCGGAGAAGTCACTGGCGCTGTTGAGTGAGGAAGATTTTGAAGTTCGGGTGATGACGCTGGAGGGTGGGCTCGATCCGGACCGGTTTATACGTGAAAACGGGGTGGCGGCGTACTCGGCTGCGGTGCGCGGGGCGAAGCGTCATGCGGATTATCTGATTGAGCGGGCGCGGGTGTTGCATCCGGGGCAGACACCGGAGGCGAAGGTAAGGGCGCTAAATTTTCTGCTGCCGCATATTCGGCGGATTCCAAATGCGCTGATGCGGGATGAGTTTGCGAAGAACGCGGCGCAGCAACTGGGGATCGACTCGGCGCTGATGCAGCAGGAGCTGCGGCAGGCGGCGGCGCAGCGGCTGGAGAGTGTGCGGGCGCCGCAAGCTACTCAGCTTAGCGAGCTGGAGCGCGTGTTGCTGCGGGCGCTGGTGTTGCCGGATGTGGATCCGGCGCGGGAGCTGGCGGCGGCGGAGCTGGGCATGCATCCGGAGTGGTATGCGGGGCTGGCAACGGCGGGGTTGATGGAGACGCTGGCGAATGCTTCGGCTCCGGATAATCCGATGGAGGCGGCGGGTGATGGGCACTCGCGGACGCTGCTGGCGATGGCACTGCATGAGCCAGGGGATGACTCTCGCGATGCGCTGGTGGTGCAGGTGCGGGACGCGTTGACGACGCTGCATCGGCGGAGTCTGGAGCGGCGGCAGGGGTCGCTGCGGGGGCTGATAGCGGCGGCGGACCGGGGCGGTGATCCAGAGGCGCTGCGGACGTTGATGGTGGAGAAGATGGCGGTGGATCGGTCGCTGCGGGAGTTGTAGGTTGTCCGGCTGGATTTGTGGCGGCCCGCTCATGCCGCATGATGCGCGCCCGGATTGCCGTCGGGGGAATGGGACGGGCTTTCAGCCCTTTGTCGTCTTCGGGGCCCAAACCTGGAGCTTCGCCCCAGGCTGGTAAAGAGCGCGCCGTTGGCGCTTTGACGCCGCGCTAAGCTGAGCGCAGAGGCCATGCGAAAATTGAGTGTGCTGATTCCTGTTCGGGCGGTGTCATGAATAACGCAGTTCGCAAGCGGATGACACTCGGGTTTCTTTCGAACTGGGTGAGCCGGCTTGCGGGTATCTTGATTCAGCTGGTGCAGGTTCCGGTGTTTCTGCACTTCTGGAACATACCGCTTTATGGCGAGTGGTTGACGATCAATGCCATCCCTTCTTATCTGAGCTTTTCCAGCGTTGGCTTTGGCAATGTGGCCGCCAACGAGATGACGATGCTGATGGGGCGCGGCGACCAGGCGGCGGCGCTGCGGGTTTTCCAGAGTTGCTGGTGGCTGATTTCCCTGGTGTGCACCGGCGTGGTGTTGCTGCTGGCTACGGTGCTGTTTGTGCTGCCTGCGGCGGGATGGCGACGGCTGATTGGCGGGCATCTCTCGGGCGGGATGACGGACCATGATGTGCGCTGGATACTGTTTGCGCTGGGGACGGCGGTGTTGTTTTCGCAGCTGGAGCAGCTGCTGGGAGCGGCTTATACGTGCGTGGGGCGCTATCCGTATGGAACGTTTGTGAAAAGCATCATTTCGCTTTGTGCGTTTACGGCGATGATTGTGCCAGTGACGCTGGGCGGAGGGCCGCGCGGCGCGGCGATTACGTTTGGCGCGGCGAACGTTGTGGGGACGATCGTTTTTGGCGTGATGGCGCGAAGGGATGTGCCGTGGATTGAGTTCGGATGGAGACATGCGAGCTGGGACGAAATCCGGCGGCTGGCTGCGCCGGCGGTTGCGTTCATGGCGTTTCCGATTGGGAACGCGTTCAATCTGCAGGGGTCAGTGCTGGCGGTGAGCTACGCGCTGGGGCCGGTGGCGGTGGTGGTGTTTACGACGGCGCGAACGGTGTCTCGGGCGGCGCTACAGATGGTGCAGCTGGTGAACCAGACGTTCTGGCCGGAGATGAGCATTGCGTATGGGGCAGGCAATATCGGGCTGGTGCGGGTGCTGCATCGCCGGGCGTGCCAGCTGGCTGCGCTGGTGGCGGTGGCGGTGATCGCGCTGATGATGACGGTGGGGCCGTGGGCGTTGACGCACTTTACGCTGCATAAGCTGCCGCCGAGCCCGGGGCTGCTGTTCGTGCTGATGGTGAGCGTGTTTTTCTATGCGGGCTGGTCGACAAGCTCGACGCTGCTGCAGGCGATCAACCGGCACCAGGTGCTGGCGGCGTGGTACATCGTGGGCACGGGCGTGACAATGGTGGCGACGTACTTTGCTGCGAGCCGCTATGGACTGCTGGCGGCTGCGGCGTCGCTGGTATTGAGCGACCTGATTATGAATGTGTACGTGCTGCCGACGTCGCTACGGGTGGCCGAGGATACGTGGGGCGGGTTTATGCTGGCGATGTTTGCTTATCCGCAGTCGCTGCGGCCGGAGAAGGTTTTGCAGCGGCTACGGCGGCTGAAACCGGTTCCCGAAGACCACGGCGAGACCGAAATATAGCGTCTTCATAGGCTGTTTCGCCGTATTCTCTAGTACAGCACTTCACTTTGCGATTTTCATTGATTCGAGGCGAACATGTCTTTCCGTGGTTTGCAGGTTGCTCTTGCTGTTTCTGTCTGTTCTGCTCTTGGTGTTGGCGCGCAGGCGCCGCGGGTACTGACCGCTGACGATTATTCGCGCGCCGAGCGGTGGATGAACTACAACGCCAATCCGTTGGTGCAGCACACGGTGGGTGGGGTGCAGTACCTGGCGGATGGGCGCGTGTTCTTCCGCGATCCGGCGGATGGGGAAGTGGTGTACAAGGTGGTGGACCCGAAGACGGGCAAGGTAGCTGCGGCGTTCGACAATGCGAAGCTGGGTGCGGCACTGGTGGAGGCGTCGAAGCGTGCGTTTGAGGCGAAGCACCTGGGCATCAACAGCTTTGTGCCGGATGAGAAGGGCTTTACCGTGGGCACGGCCGCGGGGCGGTTTCACTGCAATGTGGGCGGCGATCGGTGTGAGGCTCCGGATGGTGGCGGAGCGCGGCGGCGTGGTGCGGGGGCTCCGGGAGGAAGGCGGCGGGGGCCGGCGGATACGTCGCCGAACGGGCAGTATGCGGCGTTTATTCGCGATAACAATTTGTGGGTGCACGTGGTTGCTACGAATGAAGACAAGCAACTGACGACCGACGGCGTGAAGGATTATGGGTATGCGACTGACAACGCGGGGTGGACGCACTCGGATGCGCCGATTGTGTTGTGGTCGGCGGACTCGAAGACGATTGCGACTTATCAGCAGGACCAGCGGAAGACGGGTGAGCTGTACCTGGTGCCAGTGACGAATCGTCATCCGAAGCTGGAGGCGTGGAAGTATCCTCTGGTGGGCGACCAGGATGTGACGACGATCGAGCGCGTCGTCATTGACGTTGCGAGCGCGAGGGTGACGCGGCTGAAGATGCCGCCGGACCAGCACCGCAGCACGATCTGCGATGACGTGAGCTGCCGGGGTGGGTCGGGATGGGATGATGTTCAGTTTTCGAACGATGGAACGAAGCTGGCGTTTGTGTCGAGCTCGCGGGACCACAAAGACGCGTGGTTGCGGGTGGCCGATGTGGCGACGGGCGAGGTGAAGGAGATTTATCACGAGCATGTGCCGACGTATTACGAGTCGGGACAGGGGCGGATCAATTGGAAGTATCTGCCGGAGTCGAATGAGTTCATCTGGTACTCGGAGCGGGATAACTGGGGACAGCTTTACCTGTATGACCTGACGACCGGGAAGGTGAAGAACGCGATAACGCATGGCGATGGGCCGGTGACGCAGGTGTTGCATGTGGATGCGAAGGAACGCGTGATTTACTTCCTGGCTGATGGGAAGGAGAAGGGTGTTGATCCTTACTTCGATCACTACTATCGCGTGGGGTTTGATGGGAAGGGTCAGCAGCTGTTGACGCCTGAAGCGGCGAACCATGTGATCACGCCTGCGCCGGATGGCGGCACGTTTGTGGATGTGTACTCGACCAAGCAGACGCCTGCGGTGGCGGTAGTGCGCGACAACACGGGCAAGGTGCTGGCTACGCTGGCGAAGGAAGACGATGCGGCGCTGCGGGCGAAGGGATGGAAGCCGCCGGTGTCGATTACGGTGAAGGCGAGGGACGGCAAGACGGAGCTGTATGGGTTTATGTGGAAGCCCACGAATTTCGATGCGGCGAAGAAATATCCGCTGGTGGACAACGTGTATCCGGGGCCGCAGGAGGGGTCTTGCCCGACGCGGAATTTTACGACGGCTACGCGGGATAACCAGTCGCTGGCGGATTTGGGTTTCATTGTGATCTGCGTGGATGGCATGGGGACTCCGTGGCGGTCGAAGAGCTTCCACGATACGTATGCTGCGCCGGAGAAGCTGGGCGATGGAACGATTCCTGACCAGGTGGCGGCTATCAAGCAGCTGGGTGCGGAGAATAGCTGGATCGACATGGAGCGCGTTGGTGTTTGGGGGCACTCGGGTGGCGGCGAGGCTACGGCTTCGGCGATGTTCCACTACCCGGACTTCTTCAAGGTGGGGATTTCAGAGAGCGGCAACCACGATGCTCGCATGTATGAAGACGACTGGGATGAGAAGTGGGGCGGGCTGGAGAAGGTTGCGGATGGCAAAAGCAACTACGATGCGCAGGCGAACCAGAACTGGGCGAGCAAGCTGAAGGGGCACCTGCTGCTGGCGCATGGGACGATGGACGACAACGTTCCGCCGAACAATACGCTGCTGGTGGTGGATGCGCTGATCAAGGCGAACAAGGATTTCGACCTGATCATGATTCCGAATGTGCACCATGGGTACGCGGAGGCGTCGCAGTACATGATGCGGCGGCGGTGGGATTATTTTGTGCGGTACCTGGCGGGGGAAGTGCCGCCGCATGAGTATCAGACGATGCCTTATGACCAGACGCAGAAGCTGATCAATGCGAATGGCGGGCCTTCGGATGGGGTGGAGGATGAGGAGTAGGTTTTGCCCCGGGGTTCTGAGGCTTGATGGGCTCGTGCGAAAGCTTTGACGCAACGTTCGCGAAGTTTAAGCGCTAAGTTTCGCGAAGTGGGATTGGGGCCGCGATGAGGTTTGTCGCGGTCCCGGTTCGTTTAAGGCTAGAGGTTGAATTGGGCGCGGAGTTCTTCGAGGGTGAGACCGGATTCGCGGAGGGAGCGGATGCTGAGGGCGTCGTGGCGCTTGGCGAGGCGGGTGCCTTGGTCGTCGCGCATGAGGTCGGTGTGGAAGTAGGTGGGGGTTGGGAGTGCGAGCGCACGCTGGAGGAGGATCTGGCGGGCGGTGGATTTCAGGAGGTCGCGGCCGCGGACGACTTCGGTGATGCGCATGTCGGCGTCGTCTACGGTGCAGGCTAGTTGATAGCTGGGGAGGTTGTCTTTGCGCCAGATGATGAAGTCGCCGAAGTCTTTGCCGGGGGTGAAGGATTGGGGGCCGGCGTGGCGGTCGGTGAAGGTGATGGGGTCGGTGGCGGGGATGCGGAAACGGTAGTTGAGCGAGGGTCCAGGGCTCAGGGCCCAGGGTTCAGGGGTGGTGGGGCGGCAGCGGTTGTTGTAGAGGGGTTCGTCGTCGGTGTCGTCATGGGGTGCGGCGACGGATTGGGCGAGGTCGCGGCGGGAGCAGTGGCAGGGGTAGGCGTAACCGGTGGCGAGAAGTTGTTGCATCGCGTGGCGGTAGAGGTCGAGGCGGTCGGATTGCTTTGCTTCGTGCTGCCAGGTGATGCCCAGCCAGTGGAGGTCTTCGCGCATGGCGGTGGCGAAGTCGGGGCGGGAGCGGTGGGGGTCGAGGTCTTCGTCGCGCAGCCAGAGGGTGCCTTCTTTTGCCCGCTCGTGGGCTATCCAGAAGGTGCGGGCGTGGCCGAGGTGGAGGAGGCCTGTGGGGGATGGGGCGAGGCGGCCGGTGTAGGTGGTGGGCATGGTGCGGGCTCAGAAGAGAGCATACCCCAGGGGCTGAAGCCCGATTGGTGGCGGGTTTGTGAGACCCGAGGCTGAAGCCTCGGGGTACCTTCGAGCAAGTGCAAGTGCCTGACGTAACGTGCGCGGAGTTAGCCAAGTTTCGCGAGGTAGAACAGGCAAGTGCAAAGGCAAAGGCAAAGGCAAGTGCCAATGCGGGGATCTCTCCACTGCGCATCGCAAAGTGCGCGATGCTTCGGTCGAGATGACGGTTGCTGGGGTTGGGGGAAAGCAACGGCAACAGCAACAGCAACAGCAACAGCAACAGCAACGGCAACAGCAACAGCAACGACAACGACAACGGCAACGGCAACAGCAACGACAACGGCAACAGCAACAGCAACAGCAACGACAAAGGCAACGATAAAAGCAGATTCCTCCGCTGCGCTGCGGAATGACAATTTGGAAGTTTTGGGGCGACTAGAGTTGCGGTGGTGTGACTATAGCTGTGGTCGAGTGACTAGAGCCGCGGTGGGGTGACTCGAGCCGCAGTGGTGTGACTAGAGCTGCGGTGGTTTTTTAGCGTGGCCGTGGGGTGGCTAGAGCCAGCCTTTGGAGCGGGCTATGCGGGCGGCGTCTATGCGGTTGGTGGCGCCTAGTTTGGCTATGGCTTCGGAGAGGTAGTTGCGGACGGTGCCTTCGGAGAGGTGGAGCTCGGTGGCGATGTCGGCGGAAGAGCGGCCGTCGCCGGCGCGTTGGAGGATGTGTCGCTCGCGGTCGGAGAGAGGGTCTTCGTCGGCGGCCCAGGCTTCGGCGGCGAGGGCGGGGTCGACGGCGCGGAGGCCGGAGTGAACGCGGCGGATGGCTTCGGCGAGCTCGGATGCGGGACGCTCTTTGAGGAGGTAGCCGCGGGCGCCAGCGTCTAACGCGCGGCGGAGGTAGCCGGGGCGGGCGAAGGTGGTGAGGATGACGACTCTTGCTTTGCTTTCGGCTTGTTTGAGGGAAGCGGCCAGTTCCAGGCCGGTCATTTCGGGCATCTCGATGTCGGTGACGATGACGTCGGGGGCGAGGTCGCGGGCGAGGCGGAAGGCTTCGCGGCCGTTGGCGGCCTGGCCGACGATGGTGATGTCGGGTTCGAGCGAGAGGAGCGAAGCCAGGGCGCCGCGGAGCATGGTCTGGTCTTCGGCTAGAAGGACGCGGATTTTCACGGGGCTCTCCGGGGTGAGGCAAATGCAAAAGCCTTGACGCCATGTTCGCGAAGTTTAAACGCCAAGTTTCGCTAAGTAGAACGACCAGCGGGGAGGGCGATGAGGAGGCGGGTTCCGGCGTTGTGGTCGAGGGTGAGGCGGCCGCCGAGGGCTTCAACGCGCTCGCGCATACCGCGGAGGCCGTTGCCTTCGCGGAGGATTGTCTCTGGCGTGTTGCCGTTGTCTTCAACGCTGAGGCGGTGCTGGTTGTCTTCGATGTGAAAGCGGAGGGTGCAGGTGGTGGCCTGCGCGTGGCGGACGATGTTGGTGACGGCTTCGCGAAGGGCTAGCGCGAGGACGGTTTCTTCGTTGGCGCCGAGGCCGGTGTTGGTCTCCGGCATGGCGTCGCAGAGGAGGGTGACGCCGGCGGCGTCGAGGGTGCGGCGGGCGGCTTCGATTTCGGCGATGAGACCGCGGGAGCGGTAGCCGCCGATGGCTTCGCGGACTTCGGCGAGCGCGGTGCGGGCGGTGTGTTCGACGTCGGCGATTTCAAGCGCTGCACGGGCGGGGTCTCGGTCGAGCAGGCGGCCGGCGAGTTCGGCTTTGAGGACGATGACGGAGAGGGTGTGGCCGAGGACGTCGTGCAGGTCGCGGGCGATGCGTTCGCGCTCGGCGACGGCGGCGAGGGCGACGTTCTGTTCCTGGGCGAGGCGGAGCTTGCAGTCGTGACGCTTCTGCTCGGCAAAGAAGATGTTGCTGCCGCCGATGACGAGCGAGAGGCCGATGGCGATGATGGCGTTGGGCCAGTCGACGTGGAAGGTGGTGTGAGGGTGGTTGAAGATGTAGTGCTCGGCGATGATGCCGCCGGACTCCAGCGCGAAAAGGGCCAGCACGCGCGGCACCGAAGCGATGGCGAACGGGAGGAACGCTGCGGTGTAGACGAAGTAGGTGGATGCGCCCTGGTTCCAGGGGAACGTGGCGAGGCCAAGGACGTAGGTGGCAGCGATCAGCCAGAAGCGGATGGGGCGGTCTTCGCCGTACGCGCTGACGTAGAAGGCGAAGATGACGACGAAGATGGCGAAGGACGCGAGGGTGGCGAGCCAGAGGTTGCGGCTGGGGTCCATTGCCGGCTCGATGAAAAGGAAGCCGGTGTAGGCGAGCCACATCCATGCCCAGCGTTTTTTGGTGTTGGGTCGCGGGTTGTTGACGCTGCTGATCATGATTTGTCCGTGGTTAGTTTACGCCGCTAGCTCTTCTGCTCGCTGCGGTGGAAGAGGAGGGAGGCGATGCCGAGCATGACGCAGGAGAAGCCGGCGAGGTAGAGCCAGTGGGTGAGTGCGCTGCCGTATGCGGGGGCGTTGAGGGCGATAAACATGAGCTGGCCGGCGTGGTAGGTGGGCAGCACGGGGGCGAAGTGTTTCAGGAATGTGGGGAGCATGTCGATGGGGAGCCAGAGGCCGCCGAGGAAGCTCATGGGGAGGTAGATGAGGTTGGTGACGCCGGGGGCGGAGTTCATGGGGACGAGCATGGCGACAACCAGCCCCATGCAGGCGAAGGGGATGGCGAAAGCGAGGGTGAGGCCGAGGAGGGAGGCGATCTCGGTGGCGGAGAAGCGAGCGTGGCCGAAGGCGATGCCGAGGGTGAGAAGGATGCTGACGATGATGACGCCGAAGGCCATCGCGGTGCAGCACTTGGCGAGGAGATAGGCGAGCGGCGGCATGGGGCTGGAGCGCTTGAGCTCGAGCCAGCCGGCGGAGAGGTCGCCGGCGAGGCCGACGCCGACGCCGAAGAGCGCGGCGCCCATGGCTCCGAAGACCGAGTAGCCGCCGAGCAGGTAGCGGGAGACGGCGACGCCGCCGATGTGCTCGCCGCGGTTCAGCAGCAGACCGAAGAGGATGTAGAACATGACCGGGAAGCCGATGACCGAGAGCGAGTAGGTGCGCGTGCGCAGCATGCGGAGGAACTCGTAACGGGTTTCGGAGAGGAAGATTTCGAAGGTGCTGGGGGCGGTGAGGGGGAGTGTGGCGGTGGACATGGCGTGATCTCCAGTGGGTAGAGCGTAGACAGTAGAGGGTAGAAAGATGCCCGCGACTACTGGGCTTTCGACGTGAGGGCGAGGAAGGCGTCTTCGAGGGCTGGGGCGATCACTTCGAGGGAGTGGAGGCTGGTGTCGAGGGCGAGCATTTCGCGGAGGGCGGCTTCGGGCTTCGAGGTGATGATGGTGCTGAGGCCGGCGTGGACCTGGATCTCGGTTACGCCGGGGAGAGCGTGGAGCGTGGTGGGCGGCAGGGTGGTGGCGCAGCGGATGGTGCGGGTGGCGGTTGCGGAGGGCGAGGGTGTGAGCGAGCCGGTGGCGCCCATGGATTTCACTTCGGCGGGAGTGCCTTCGCAGACGACACGGCCCTGGTTGACGACGATGATGCGGTGGGCGAGGGCGTCGGCCTCTTCGAGATAGTGGGTGGTGAGGAGGACGGTTTTGCCGAGGGCGGCGAGGGCGCGGATCTGGGTCCAAAGGCCGCGGCGGGCTTCGATGTCGAGGCCGACGGTGGGCTCGTCGAGGAAGATGAGGTCGGAGTTGCCGGCGAGGGCGAGGGCGAAGAGCATGCGCTGCTTCTGGCCGCCTGAGAGCTGGCCGAACATGCGGTCTTCCAGGCCATCCAGGCCGGCGGCCTTGATGATCTGGGCGTAGGGCATGGGGGCGGGATAGTAGGTGCGGAACATGGTGATGTGCTCGCGTACGCGGAGCATGAGGGGGGCGCTGCCGACCTGGAGCATGGCGCCGGTGCGGAGACGGGCGGCGGGGTCGCGGGGGTCGGCGCCGAAAACGCGGACGAGACCGGAGGTGGGTGACGAGAGGCCGAGCATGAGCTTGACGGCTGTCGATTTGCCGGCGCCGTTGGGGCCGAGGAGAGCGACGATTTCTCCGCGGCGGAGGGAGAGCGAGAGGTTGTCGAGGGCGAGGACGCCGTTGGCGTAGCGCTTGGTGACGCCGGTGAGGGAGGCGACGACCTCGGGTTGCCGGGTGGCGGGGATGGTGCGGGTGGCGGTGGGTTCGGTGATGTCCAGCACTGCGCTCATGGGTGGCTCCTTGTGATGACAAGAGCTAGTGTGTGGGTTTGGAGCGGGGAAATTTAGTGTGGGGCGTCAGGAAAGCGTTGTGACGTTTGTCATGCGGGGCTTTAGAGTGGAGGCACGGACGCTCGATAGACAATGTTGTGGAGACCCATGTCCGAGAATCCGGACAGGGGGCACCCCCATTGTGCCGGGGCGAGGAGACGGAGCGGATGCGGGGCATGCGGCATTTCCATATGCACGAGACGGCGCGGCAGGAGGCCCTGGAAGGGGTGCTGCTGGCGAGCTTCTGGCAGCGGGTGGTGGGGTATGTTGTCGATTTGATGGTAGCGGTGGTGATCTGGTGGCCGATGGAGCTTTACTGGCGGCGATATGTGCTGCACCAATCCAACATTGAGCTGAAGTGGGACTTTCATGAGTGGGGCAACCTGATCGTGATGCTGCTTTACTTTGGGCTGGCGAATTATTTTGGCAACGGGCGGACGGTGGGGAAGTGGGTGGCACGCACGCGGGTGGTGTCGCTGGTGAGCGAACGGATGGGGTTGTGGCAGTCGATTGAGCGCGGGCTGGGGTATGGCGCGGCGGTGCTGGAGGGTGGGCTGGGGTTTCTGCAGTTCTTCTGGGACAAGAACCGACAGTGCGCGCAGGACCGGCTGGCGGAGACGATCGTGGTGGATGCGCGAAAGGGTAGAGGGTAGGGCCCGTTACGGCTTGCCGCAGTCGAACACTCAGCGCTGGTCGTTATCTTGAAGGCGTTGTATGGCTGTCGCTGCACCGACGATGATCAGGCCTGCGATGCAGATCGCCATTAACGCAGCCAGGGCTTCTGCCGTTGGTTC
>CAIQPK010000001.1 GCA_903873705.1 uncultured Acidobacteriota bacterium | reverse complement strand
TGGCGAAGAGCTTGGGGCATGGAGAAGTGGAAATCGCTACGCGCTTCCCACTTCTCCACACCCCCGACGGCGGCTGTCTGAAATCAGAAATAGCTGCGCTACACTAATCAATCTCGCTGGTACAAAAGATCGGGCAGAGCACGCTCCCTGTCAACTCCGTGCCGCTCATGTCAATGTTTCTGTCGATCTCAGCCCCAACCAAATGAATTTGCCCGTCGATCTTCGCACCCTTTATGAACACTGGCCCGTGGACGGTGATTCCGTCCGCCAGTAGCCCCTTTTTCAGGATTCCTCCAAACACAAATAGTCCTTTGACCTCTGCGGCGAATAACGCAAGCTCGCCCTCAACGGTACTCCAGAGGAAGTGGACAGGATGCGGGATGGTGCAGCTTTTAAGATCGAGCGGTTCCGGTATAGTCACAGACCAAATGCGAACTCCTTTGGGGTCGATAAACTTCGCCGCGTCCGAGTCTGTCATGAGCCAGCGTAGGAACTCAGGACGGACTGGAGGGCGGGGCTCTGCGTCGGAGGGCGGAGGAAGAAAGTATGCTGCTGCCGAATGCATCAGAACGCGAGCCTCGGGCTGAGTCAGTACGGTGTCGAAGCGATTCCGTGCCAACTCAACGAGTCGATCAAACCGTTCCTGCTCGAAGGGGCGCAACGTAATGTCTGGCATTCGGTCACCACCCTCCCATAAATAGCTGTCCCAGGCACGCTGTCACTGGCTAAGAAGTCATTGTAGTTCGCCAATTCATGAGCCGTCAGCTTCTGGGAAGTGAATAGCAACCAGATCAATGAAAGTCATGCGGACAAAGTTCCATCGCGCTATCCACCAGCGCGGTAATCCAAAGCAAGGCGAGCGTGATTGTGACCAACAACATGAAAGGACTTTCCCATAGAGAGCCTGCAGCAGTTTGAGGCCGAAGCGCAGTACCCGTATGAGTTCGTATTGAACCTGCTCGATTTGGCCGCCGAGGAAGTGTATGAAGCCGCCGAAGCTCATCGCCTCAGCTTGAAGAATCCATCTAAGAAGGTCGCGGAATACCTGAGCACTCTCGAATCGCAAGGCCTGTGCGTACCATTTCAAAATTGCGGCTGGCACTTTTATGACCTGTTTCTGACAACCGATCCGGTGTGACGTAGGCTGCACAATCTCCTGTTTTCACGTTCACTCGGCCACCGCTTCGGTGCAGGAGCTGCGCCCTTCGGCTCTGCGTTCAGAACTCGCGTACCGCGCCCTTCGGGTTCTGGACTCCTTCCCCCTCGCAAGCTCCGGGTCCCTTTCCAAAAACTTCTTCTCTTGGCAACGCGGCTATGCCGCGACTTGGGAGCAGCGCACCTTTTGCGCCCTTTGGGATGTGTCCCGATTGACCGGGCAAAAAGGAGAAACACCATGCAGACTCAACAGACCATCACCCTCTTCGGCACCGTCAGCAACTCAGCCACCAGCCGCATCTCCAAGAACGGCCGCAAGTACACCGCCTTCGGAGTCGCCATCATCTCAGACCGCAACCACCAAGCCTTTCACTACAACGTCGTTGCCTTCGGCAAGCAGGGCCACTTCGCCAAGCCTCTCCAGACCGGCACCCGCATCAAGCTAGTCGTCCAGGCACAGTCCCAGCCAGACAACATCGCCACTCTCCCACTCCTCACCGCAACCTTCGTGCGACCGGTTCGTCCGGTCGCACGGTAGGACACCTCTAATAGCCCCTCATCTGAGGGCTGGCATGACTTCCCATAAGCCGACTGATCGTTACTCATTCTTAGGCATATGCGTTTGCTGCGATAGTTTCCGTCGGCAAACCAGAATAGAAAGCTAACCCGCTGGCAACAGTACCTTGACGCCACATGCCATCGGCGTTACCTTCATCTCAGTCGCGAAAAACGACGATCCGCTCAGCGGTTTGTCGAGGACAAGTCAGCCACGCTCTTCGTGGTTAGGCCAGCGTCTCCGAAGCTAACTGCCTGGTGAACTCATCAGGCACATTGCCCTAAAGGAGCGCTACATGAGAAACCCAGTCACAATTATCGGTGCAGGCCCCGGCGGCCTTATCCTTGCCCGTGTCCTTCACCTTCACGGCATTCCCGCCACCATCTACGAAGCAGAAGCATCCGTTCATGCGCGAGCGCAGGGCGGCCTTCTCGACATGCACGAATACAACGGACAGATCGCCCTCAAAGATGCAGGCCTGTTCGACGCCTTCCTTCCACTCGTTCGTCCCGGCGAAGATGCGAAACGCATCGTCAATCTGGATGGCGATGTGCTCTTCGATACACCAGGTGGCCACTCCGCCAAACGCCCCGAGGTAGACCGCAGCGATCTTCGCAGATTGCTGATCGAGTCTCTTCCGGATGAAACGATCAAGTGGGATCACAAGGTTACGTCTGTTAGGGCCGTGGGCAACGGGAGACACGAAGTCGTTTTCTCGAACGGTTCGACCTGCATCTCCGACCTGGTCGTAGGAGCGGATGGCGCGTGGTCGAAGGTCCGTGCGCTCGTCACCGACATAAAGCCCGCATATACCGGTACCTGCTTTGTCGAAACACATCTCTCGGGAAAAGATCCAAGGCACAGTGATAGCGTGGAGGCGATTGGGAGCGGCACACTCATGGCAGTGGCTCCTGGCAAAGGCATTCTGGCGCATCGCAATGCGGACGGTAGTGTGCACGTCTACGTAGCCTTGAACAGACCGGAGGAGTGGGTCGCTTCCATTGACTTCCGCAACGCGAAGGCTGGGTTATTGCAGATTGCTGAACAGTTTGAAGGGTGGGCCAAGCCGCTGACCACACTCATC
Source organism: uncultured Acidobacteriota bacterium (assembly GCA_903873705.1). Classification (GTDB taxonomy): domain Bacteria; phylum Acidobacteriota; class Terriglobia; order Terriglobales; family Acidobacteriaceae; genus Granulicella. The sequence goes on along the minus strand of CAIQPK010000001.1, from coordinate 28,396 downwards.
ACGGACAGCGAGATCGAGCCGGTGATAAGGCCGATTTATGCTCTTCCGGTCGGGATTCGATGGGACAGAGTGCCGGGTGTAACATTGCTCGGAGATGCGGCGCATCTGATGTCGCCTTTCGCGGGTGAAGGTGCAAACCTTGCAATGTACGACGGCTCGGAATTGGGCAGGTTGATCGCCAGGAATCCCGGTAAGACTGAAGCTGCCCTCGCAGGATATGAGAACGATCTCTATATTAGGAGCGAAAAGTTTGCCCGGCAGACAGCCGAAAACCTCAAGAGGTTTTTTGATGCGAGTGCCCCGCAGAGCACCGTCGATCTCTTTCGCGAGCATCTGGAATGAAGCGAAGAAGACCAAGTTACCCTTGATAAACGCCGTTCGCGTCACATCGTCTCCACGTAGTACATCAATGAATAAGCCCCCTGGTGCGCGTTCCCGAGGGAAGAGGCGTGGGGGCTATGGTCTCGATAAGCATCTCCGACTGCAGGGCAGATGTAAAGGGCAATCCGTTAGCCATCAGGAAGACTTTGGCACAGCCGGCAACGGTTCACCCGCGAGGCCCTTACGGACAAGGCCAGCAAGGAAGTCGGTGAAGGAGCAACGCCTTCGCCCACGCTCACGCGTTTCAGAGCTCTTGTATCTCTCCTGCGAATCCCTGAGCCACCAGTCTGCCCTTTGGGAACTCGACAAGAGTCTCCAAGATTGTGCCAGTTACTCGGACGATGCGGCCATGTTGCTTCTTCCTTAGGCCTTTTCTGCCGCACGGAAATTATCTTTTTCTGTTGTACGAGTTTTAGCTTATTGTGTTGATTTGCTGCCGGTGCAATGTCTTTGCCTCCGTCTTTACTCGCATAATGGCTCGGATTTCGTCGAAGTGCCAAGGTCGGAAGTCGTGGCTGTCCACTCCAACGTCCATTGAAAGCGATAGCGGATCGTCCGGCAGGTTGCCGTGTGAATGACCGTAGAGCTGCCAGGCTCCGCCCGAGTGATGCGGCCAGACCTTCATCGCGTAGTGACAAAGAACGATCCCTTGTGTGCCCACTTTGATCTCGGAGAGAGAACTCCAAGACGCGAAGAGGTGCTGCGCTTTCCGCGCTGTTTTGTCGTGATTTCCGTCGATGAAATGAACCGTTTTGCAGGCAATCTGTTCGCGAAAGGAGGCTACGGCCTTCGGTCCGCCCATGCAAAAGTCGCCGAGGAAATAGAGCACATCATTCGGTTTCACCGAAGCATTCAGGCGCTCCAAGATGGCCGCGTTCATCTCCTGCGTATCCGCGAACGGACGATTGCAGTAGCGAATGATGTTGAAGTGCCCAAGATGAAAGTCGGAGGTGAACCAAACATCGGCCATCATCAAATTATCTAGCAGGGTTCGGACAGCAGGGTGACGAGCCGCTTTTGAAGACTCCATGATTTTTGACCAGAGCGATTTTCGCCCAGTATCCCCAAAACGAAAGGTCTTCGACCAGTGAACGCTGATTTTCGACCACTACGGGTGTATATTGATTTTCGACCTCACAATGCTATTTGCATTGTTTTTCGACCAAACAAGGAGCTTTTCGACCGTGGCGACCAAAAATCATTCCGACCAAGTTCAGGCTGCAATCTTTCAGGAAAGGACTGTGCCGCGTGAGACCCGACTTGCTGGCTGGGCTGCCCTTGTCGAAACCTTTCACCTTCAGGTTCCGGTTCGGCATCCGACCGCAGTATCGGAGCAGCACATCAAGGGAAGCCGCCGTACCGAGGGGGAGTGGACTGTCCTCGACAAGCGGTACTGGCCAGGCGATTCCGTAGCCGAACAGCTCGACTTCGCGCTTCGCAATGAAGACCTCGACTTGCTCGTTCTCAAGCGCCTCTTCGAGGCGATCCCACAGGAGACGTTGACTGCGTTCGTGACCAGCGCACCGAACGGCACATCCAATCGCCGCGCATGGTTTTTGTACGAATTCCTCACCGGCAAGGAGCTTGGTCTTCCCGATGCATTAGGGCCGAGCTTCACCGATCTGCTCGATGCCAGTCGCTATTTCACTTCAGCGCCTCGACCTTCCCGCCGCCACAAAGTCCGAGACAATCTGCTCGGCACCCCGGCGTTTTGTCCGATCATTCGCAGAACGAAGACGCTCGAAGAGTTCAGCGGGCGTGATCTCGGAAGCAAAGCGAATGAAGTGATCGGACAGACCGGAGCCAGTATCGTCTCCCGCGCTGCCAGCTTTCTCTTGCTGGCAGACAGCCGTGCCAGTTTTGAGATCGAGGGCGAGAAGCCTCCGCGCAACCGGTTGGAGCGTTGGGGAAGGGCGGTCCTACAAGCTGGCAAGAATCCGTTGACGCTTGATGAGATCGTTCGTTTGCATACCGTCTTGATCGAGGACACGCGCTTCACGAAACCGGGTTTGCGGCAAGACGGCGTGTTCCTGGGCGAGCGAGATCATGACGGCGATCCGCTTCCCGAGTTCATCGGGGCCCGGCCTCAAGATCTGGAATCCTTGGTGCAGGGCATGATCGCCGCGAACGAGCGGATGCGCGAAGGAACGCTCGACTCGGTGCTTCAAGCAGCGGCTACCGCCTTCGGTTTTGTTTACATCCATCCGCTACAGGACGGTAACGGGCGTCTTCATCGCTGCCTCATTCATCACGTTCTAGCCGAAAGAAAGTTCACGCCACCGGGCATGGTGTTCCCGGTTTCGCCGGTCATGCTTGATCGAATCGAAGCCTACCGCGATACTCTGCGAACGCACTCTGGCCCCCTCATGAACTTCATCGAATGGAGGCCGACGCCGGAACGAAACGTCGAGGTGCTCAACGACACCGCCGACCTCTATCGCTACTTCGATTGCACCGAGGCGGCAGAGTTTCTTTACGGCTGTGTCGCACACGCCATCGACGAGGACCTGCCTCGTGAGATCGACTTCCTCCGCCGCAATGACGAAGCCAAGCGTCGCATCATGAATCTGGTCGAGATGCCGGACCGCATGACGGAGAACCTGGTCCGGTTGATTCGCGTAAACGAAGGCAAGCTAGGCCGCAAACGGCGTGAAGGGGAGTTTGAGAAGTTGACTGACGATGAGGTCGTCTCAATCGAGGCCATAGTGCGAGAGGCTTTCGAGGACTTTGAGGGCTAGTCAAGGGAAGCGCATCTATAGGTCACAGCGTGCGCTTGGCCATCTCCATGAGTGCATTGGCCTGGTATCACCAGTTGACACTATGATTTGTAAACATAAGGCGACTTGTCAGCAGATTCTCCAAGGTTCAATTCTTAGTGAAGTCTTAGGAGACTTTCTCGGCGCTTGTTGGTCACGCGGAGCATGTTCAGTGGTTTAGCATCGCCCATTCCGAATCGCAGACAAGGCGCGTTCAGGACTTGCGACTCAACCATTGTGTGGACCGAGTCGACTCCTGGGATTGCGTAGACGGTTGCACGCAGGACCCGTCGAAACCACGAGATTGTCGCCGCCTATAAACCTGTAGGAGATCGTCGTGATACCGGTGAGGTCCGAGGGCGGCTTGGCGTCTGCGCCTCCCGGCTCCACGGGAATGGCACGCGTCCGCCCCATTCCCGTGACGCAATCGGAACAAGCGTGTGGAACCACACGGATCGACGTGTAGCGACACGACCTTTCTGTGTAGCGACCTCTATAGATGGGGCGATCTCCGGTTGGTACTTTGAGATCACTGAGCAGGCGGGAGAGTCCAAGGACAGCCCGGTCCGACGCTCAGAACATCTCTTTAGGAGCCAACACATGAAGCGCACGTCTCTACCTCAGAACCTGATCGCCGCCACCGCCGTCGCGGTGTCGATTGCCCTCACCTCAGCCCCAGCCCTGCACGGCCAGTGCGTCTCCGGCCTCGGCGTTACGCCAGTGCAGGCAGGCACACAGAATTTCGGACTGACAAGTATTTCGCAGGACTTCACGACGATGGTCTCGGCGAGCACGGCCGATGCAGCGCCGCCAGTGTCAGTGCCGGCTTTCACGAAAGCGATTGTCAGTGGGACTGGTGTGTGGGCCCTCCCAGTAACAGCCCCTGGTTACGAATATGATCCTATCTATCGGTTGACCCTTCAACCCACTCAGAACCCAGGCGCTTATGAGATCATGTACCAAACCCAGGGATTCAACCTGCCTCCCACCGCAGTCACCGACCTCTTCAGTGCGGGCGGTACGGCCTGGGCCATCTCCAACGGCCAGATCTACAACATAGCGGCAGCCAAGGGCACTGGGGCGGCTGCTTCGTTCAAAGGCAGGATCGAGGGCGCCACTTCTGACGGGACCTATGCCTGGTTCTCGACCAGCCTGGGCAGCCTGGTGAAGATCAACCTGGCCACCGGTACGTACGCCGGCACGGTGACCATCAGCGACGCGGCACTCGGTTCCATGTCGTTCAATGGCGACCACCTCTGGGTGGCCCAGGGTCAAAATCTCCTGGAGGTCGACCCGCAGAGTGGAACCAATCTGGGACCCGTGCAGTTCGGGGGGTCGATCTCTTCTGTCATCTTCGACGGCGTCTATCTATGGATAGGAAACGGCGAGAAGGCGGGCCTGCAAAAGTACGACATACACGGGTTGGGGTTCGCTGGCGACCTTACACCGGGCGGCAGCGGCTATGGAGCCCTTACCTTCGATGGAGCCGCCATCTCTGCCTACTCGTTCAGCAGCCCGGTTGTGACCAAGGTACGTGCCTGTGATATGCACCAGTACCCTTCGACAAGCCTGCCGGCAGCGCCCATTTCGGCAGTATTCGACGGAATGCATACCTGGGCGTTCTATGCGAACAAGGGAATGATCTCCATCCGCTGAGGTCCCAGCAGGCGAGCGGGCCAAGCCATCGCGGCTTGGCCCGTTTTCTCATTGCGGAGAGCAGAATCAACGGTCCTCACCGGCTCACTCAGATCTTGCACCTCTAAGAGCATCTGGTATCCGGCAAGGGCCCATCGGGAACGCCGAGTCCATCGTGACAGCCGCTCCTGGCCGCGCTTCGGACCGCGAACGCCCCCTCACAGAGCCGTCATTCTGACCCGAATTTGGGTCTGAATCCAGGTATTTGCTGTCCACCCAGAGGATGCGGAGGACTTGTTCAGAACATGCCGAAAAATGCCCTCGTGTGCACGAGGGCATTTTGTCTTCCGTTGGGTTTTCACCGACATTCGATACGCTCAAGGTCAGCCTTGGCACACTTGCTTAGCGCTTGGATCGCCTCATGGCCGCCTATTGCCTGGCGACCGAGGAGATGATTTGCGCCAGGTCAGACAGATCGTGCTTGAGCGTGTAGGCGGACGCCCCGATATTCAGAGCCGCTGCGCGTAGTTCCTCATCGTCGTGGTCGGTGACGATGACAATGCGCGCCTCCGGATGGGACTGCCGGATGAGTCGTGTAGCGACCAGCCCGTCCATGCGCGGCATACGGATGTCCATCAAGACGATGTCAGGGCGATGATCGATGTAAGCGGCCAGAGCGTCGGCCCCGTCCTCACACTCCCAGATCTCAGTTGCGCCTGCGAGGACCGTGCGTCGCAAGAGACGGCGTACTCCAGCGTGATCTTCAACAATCATAATCGTCATTTCTCTTCTCCCATCGGTTTTGCGCTGTTAGGGTGACACGGCTGCCGTTAGAGAGGAAAATGCCGGAACGAGGCGACCAGGGCAATTGTAGGGTTCCGTTTCATTGTCTTGTCCCTCGGGGCCCTGAGTTTGTCTCGCCGGTTCCGCCAGGGGAACGCTGTTCTTCTGCCTGCGTTGCATACGGCAAGGTGGGCAAGACCTGTGTTCAGCCTAGAGAGTGACGGGCCGCAAACAAATAGGGTTCGTTACACGAAGAGCCGTGCGGTGTTACACGACCCTCCTGTGTGGTACCACACAGGTCGCACAAGCCAAGCGGGGATCGTGCAAGGGGAACGGTCAAGGCATCGTGAGACGGCGTTTCGCCTTGCAGTTGTCTACGAAAGTAGGCCTATGTATGCTGAAGCAACAACGCGATGCCAGTGAACTTTGATCCGAAAGCCGGACTGTTTTGGCGTGCGTGCCCGGCCACCATGCTGACACACACATTGCTAAACCGTGGGCTGTCTGGTCTGCATCGAGGTGTGGTCTACCTTGCATGGTGTCTGGCCTGGTTGTGCGCGGCCTCACCGGCGTCGGCGCAATCCCACTTCGATGTGTGGACTGCCGGCGACGGGCTCCCTCAGAACATCATCCGGGGCATCCGGCAGAGTGCGGATGGGTACCTATGGCTGGCGACACTGGACGGCCTCGCGCGCTTCGATGGCGTACGCTTTGTGACCTATAACAAGGCGAACTCGCCAGGCATAGCCTCCAACCGGTTCGGCTTCATGGTGCAGACTACCGATGGCGACTTGTGGCTCGTCGCCGAAGGTTCCGGTGTTACTCGATTGCACCAGGGCGTGTTCGAGACGTATGGCGCGAGCCGTGGCATTCCGGGTGGGGTCGTGAGTGGGATCAACGCGGACCATGCGGGCCACGTATGGATATTGGCCGCAAACCGGATCCTTATCTGGCGACCAGAAGCTGGGCGCTTTGCCCAAGTCGACAGCCCACAGTCCTTACACTTCACGGCATCTCCGTGGACGAACGGCGGCTTCTGGGCGAGGGACGGGAGGGAGGTGCTCCTATTTCAGAACGGGATCTTTACCCACTACGCTATTCCCCCTGAATTGCAACAGCGGCAAATTACGCACGCAGGTATCGACCCTGACACATCTTTTTTCATGGAAACGCGAGAGGGCCTTCAGGGGCGGGTGTATCCGTTAGGACACGCCGGGCCAGCATCTATGGTGGGGAAACAGGCTACGACGTGGACGGACCGAACGGGACACGCCTGGACGATGCCGTTGGGGCTTGAGTTACGGAGATATCTGGGAGACGTCGCCGATGTACCTGGGGGCCGTATCGCATTCAACTGCTTCTTCGAAGACCGGCAGGGAAATATCTGGCTTGGGACGGAAGGCCAGGGGCTCTATCGCTTCAAGCGGCAGGTCATTAGGAGCTATTCCACTAAGCAAGGACTTCCATCGAGGAACGTTTATCCCGTTCTCGGTCTCAACAGCGGTGATGTTCTAGCGGGTGCCTGGGATAGCGGCATCAGTCGCTTCCATGCTGGACAATTTGTGACGATCGCCGCTAAGCGCGGAGAACTCGGCAGAAAGCCCACCGCCCTGTTTGAAGACCGGAGCCATCAAGTCTGGGTAGGTAGCCTCCATGGCCTCGGCATTCTTCGGCAGGACCATATCGTTGCGGCCGCGCAACCATTCCTTCCACCCGAAAGCACTGTGCAGGCCATCCAACAGGCACCCGACGGAACAATGTGGTTCGGCACCAATCATGGACTGGTCCGTTTTGCACAAGGCCAGTCTCACACTTACACGCATGAGGACGGGCTTGCGACCGATGACGTCCGTGCGCTGTACTGGTCGCGGAATGGGGATCTCTGGATTGGCGGCTATGGTGGTCTCAGCCGCTTGCATGGCGACCGGTTCGAAAAGTGGTTTGAGTCGAACGGGCTACCGAGCAACACGATCCGTTCGCTGTATGAGGATGGCCGCGGCACACTATGGATCGGCACTTACGACCATGGCCTGGGTCGCTTTGCAAATGGCCGGTTCACCCGCTATGACACCGCCAACGGTCTCTACGACAATGGCGCCTTCGGCATTCTTGAAGACTCACGCGGCAACCTTTGGATGAGCTCCAACCGGGGCATCTATTCGGTCGCACTTGCGCAGCTCGATGCCCTTGCGGAAGGCAGGCTGGACGAGGTCACGTCCGTTCCTTATGGGAAAGGTGACGGGATGCTGAACATCGAATGCAATGGGGGTGCCTGGCCTTCTGCGGTCAAAGCACCTGACGGAGAGCTGTGGTTTCCGACACAGGACGGCCTTGCGGTGGCTGACCCTTCGACCGTCTCCGTTGACCTGACTCCACCTCCAGTGATCATCGAGTCCGTTCGAGTAGACGGCAGTCCTACACCGCTCGCGTCAGGACTTCGCTTGCCCGCTGACCGCACATTCCTGGAGATTGGATACACATCGACGAGTCTTGTAAAGCCGCTCCAAATCCATTTCAGATATCGCCTCAACGGTCTGGAAACGACCTGGAATGACGCCGGCACCCGGCGGACAGCCTATTACTCCCATGTGCCACCTGGTTCGTACACATTCCAAGTCATCGCGGGCAATAGCGATGGAACGTGGAACACCGTCGGGCAGTCCCTGCCTGTAATCGTGCTTCCACCCTTCTATCGGACGTGGTGGTTCGAAGCCGCTGTTGCCTTTGCGCTCCTCCTGCTCTTTACGCTCGCGTGGCAATGGCGGGTCGATAGTTTCCGTCGGCAAGCCGCGCAGCAAAAGGCGTTTTCGACTCAGCTCATCACGTCGCAGGAGGCCGAACGCAAACGGCTTGCAGCGGAACTTCACGACGGCGTGGGTCAACGTCTTGTCGTGATACGTCAGCTTGCGCAGCAAATTGAGTCGAGGTCAAAGGCAGGTGAGTGTGAGCCCGACCTGCTGAGCGAACTGAGCGTAGAGACCAAGGCAGCCATTCAGGAGACGCGCGAAATATCATACGGTTTGCGCCCCTTTCAACTTGATCTGCTGGGTCTCACGAAGTCGATCGCAGGTCTGATACGATCTGCAACGCAGGCGTCAGGAATCAAGGTTGTCTCCGAACTCGACGACATCGATGACTTCTTCCCGGAAGCCCGACGCATCGATATGTTCCGTATTGTGCAGGAGTGCTTCAACAACATCCTCAAGCATTCCCACGCGACCGAAGTGTCTGTACGTCTGCAACGCACGCCCGCACGGCTCCTTTTGAAGATTGAAGACAATGGCGAAGGGTTCGCACAGACGTCCGACCGCAGGACGGATGGTACAGGCTTTGGGCTGCATGGTATGCGCGAGCGCGCATACCTTCTTGGCGGCAAATTGAGCCTCCAGTCCGTGCCTGGGAGCACTCTGGTTACACTGGAGGTCCGAACCGTCCCACAGGAGGCCGTGAACCGTGTCTAGTCCCATTCGCATCGTCGTCGCGGACGATCATCCGATCGTTCGCCGCGGCCTGACCTTCACCCTGCGCGAAGAGCCTGCTTTGCAACTGGTTGGCGAAGCGGGAGACGGGCGTCAAGCGCTCGAGCTGATCCGTACCCTTGTGCCTGACATAGCAATACTTGACATTGATATTCCTCTGCTTGACGGCCTAGACGTGGCTCGCGAGGTCGTGAAGTCGCAGATGCCCACCCGTGTGATCTTTATGACCCTCCACAATGAAGAGGACATGCTGCACGCTGCACTGGACGCTGGCGGACGAGGCTATCTGCTCAAAGACAATGCTACGGAAGACGTCCTTGCTGCCATCCGCGCAGTCATGGGAGGCGGCATTTACATCGCTCCAGCAATGACCCAGCACCTGCTGGCCGGACGCTCTCGGGCCGCTAGCGCCGAATCGGAGCCGAAAAGCCCCGAGCAGCGGGCGATTGCGGCGCTGACACCCTCGGAACGCCACATTCTGTCCCTTATTGCTGATGGACAATCCAGCAAGGAGATCGGGGACCTCGTTGGTATTCACTACCGGACTGTCGAGAATCACCGTACAAACATCTGTCGCAAGCTGCGTATCGACGGCTCGAATGCGCTGCTGCGGTTCGCCTTGCAGTACAAAGCCTTGATCAGGTAACCGCTTCCGGACTCTCTCCAGATGGTAATGATGATGATTGCGGAACAGAAGTGTGGATGGAAGGACTGTTTGACTGAGCATTGTCGCAGGCGAGCAGAACGAATGGCCAGGAGTGCTCTAAGGAAGTCTGTCAAGTGCGCTTTGAGTTGGCTGGTCTAACCCAAGCGCCCATAAAACTGAGCCAGGTTGCACCGGAGCTATCGCATCAACCGTTCTGCTGCAGACTCGGCAGCAGCGGGACGTCGGAGCCAGCTTGCATGCGGTATGGATACAGATGGGTGGCTATTCCAAGCAGGAGGTTGATCACTGCCGCAGCCGTCATCCATGGGTTTTCGCGGTAGAAGCCGAATCCGAAGAAGCAGGCCACAAAAAACGCGTGGAACCACGCGGGAGCCCATAGGGCGATCCCCGGGAGTAAAAACGAAGATGCCTGCCGTCTGCGCCATCCTATGACAAATAAAGCCGCAAGCGCCGCGACGATCATGAGGAGGCGGATGCCGGACGTGATTCCGAGTTTGAGGAGGACAGGAAAGAGGGCCATCTCGGTACTCATGAGGACAGCCAACGATGCGAGTACGGCGAGTGCCGCAACGATGCCGGCTTTGCCAAACCCAACAGGCATGCGCCGGCTCATCCACTTCTCGAACAGCCTGGTAAAGCCGGAGTAACAGAAGACTACCGTTGTCCAGCCTACAAAATTACCGTATGGAATTCCAAACCACTGGCTGGTTAGAGCCAGATGAGTGTTGTTCCAGGGCCAATGCCACATGTGTAGGCGGTAGGCAACTACATCCATGCTCGTGTCGATATTGAGGGCCAGCAGCGTGTCCAGTGCGGCTGCGGCGAAGAGGGGGAGACCGAGGGAGTCGCTGAACAGGCGCGCCGTGTACATGATGATGCCCCATGCCACACCAATCCACAGTGGAACGTCGTGCGGAGCCCTTCCTACCATGACCTGGAAGTGACCGTACACATAGCTGTCGCTGGTTACCTCAAAGTATTCGAGCAGGACTCCAAAGACGAGGCCGCCGAATAAGTAAGCTATCCCGTTGCGATCACGCTTGAAGGCGTACACAAGGCATAACGCAAATAAAACAAACACGCTGCCTTCCGCCAAGGGAAAGCACCAGGATGGCGCAAGGCCATAAGGAATACCTGGAAAAGGTAGCATGGAAACCTCTACAAGAATGCCGATTAATAATGAGAGTATAACCGTCACCATAGACAGCTGCCATCTCTCGTGCCGATTGTTCGGCGGGCATTCCCAATAGGCGACGCAGTTTCCAGTCGAGCGCATAATCGCCGAGTCACTCATCGAAGGATTGAATTGCTAACGCGAGGTTGGTTTATCCAGGATTGATAAAGAACGCGGCCGGAGCACTGAAGACCTCTACAGGCACTCAGTCAAGGCGGCTGAGCCGCAACCAGTTTCGAGTGTCGGGCAGATCGAATCGCACTCCTCAAAGCTGACGTTTGGACACCAAATCCCGATGCTGCGAGAGTGGATTTAGCGCACCTGAGAAAGCGATGAAATAGGCCGATTGTGAATCCCCGATTGCCGAATTATTTGGGGTACATTTCGAGGTATAGCTGTGGAAAACTAGCTATCTCCTTTGTTTTGTAAGCATATGGTTCCCTGGGGGGCAACCAACATGTGCTGGGCACATCCGCAGGCGTTCCCCGCTCGACACCCGGCGAACCCAAACCAACAGAAACAATAAGCGACCGCCGCGCGTGCGCCGCATCACCATCATTGGTGATTTGCTGCACGGAAACGTTGGCCTTGCTTGGCCGACAATGATCGCATGACATGGGCAAGGTACATTCCAGCCACACACATTGAGATCCTGGATACCCGCACTTCACGCGACGGGCGAAGCACAACGGATCAATCAGCGCAACCAGAACGGTCGCCATATGCGTCATCCGACGCCGGTGAGGAGCATGAGTTTTCCGAAGCTGAGTTGCAGGCCATCACCTCCATCCGCGCGCCCTGGCCCGCCTCTGCCTGAAGGCCTTCCCAGTCACTGACGCGACGCAACGTCGCCCCTCGCTCCACCCCGGCAGCGGTCCGACGAATCGACAATTTACTTCCGGAACCGCCAAACCACCCACGCCACATCGCATCGGAAGCCAACACATGCCCTACTACTGCCAGTGCGCCAGCCTGTCCCGCCTGGAACGCAAGACGTGGTTCGAACGCGCCGTCTTCGCCGTCATAGGGTTGTTTCCCTTCGGCTGCCGCTCCTGCGGCTGCCAGATGTACCTCTTCCGCCGATCGTAGCCCTGCCTCGCACCTCTGCCCATTCCGTTCCCTTTTCGTTGGCCACGCGTTAGCCTTAGGCAAGCGGGTGTCTCTTGATCGCTCTCAACCGTATCGTCGTCCCAGCCTTCCTCGCGCTTCTGCTCCTCTCGGCCACGCCGTTCCTGCGCGCCCAGGGCCCGCCGTTCCAGACCGACGACCCCGTCCCCGTCGACCTCCACAACTACGAGTTCTACGTCTTTGGCGCCGTCGCCGCCGCGCCCGATGCCGTCGACACCGCCGGCCCCGCCTTCGAGTTCAACTGGGGCGCCATACCCAATATCCAGCTCCACGTGGTGCTCCCATTCGGCCTCGACATCCCGAAGAACCCCACCGGCCCCAACGATCCCAGCCACTTCGGCCTCACCGACATGGAGTTCGGCGTCAAGGTCGCCATCATCAAGCAGGGAAAGCTCTATCCGCAGATCGGCATCTTCCCCATGATCGAAGCCCCCACCGGCAGCGCCGACAAGGGCCTCGGCGCCGGTCAAACCTGGTACAAACTCCCCCTCTGGCTCTACAAGGACATCGGCCCGTGGACCCTCGACGGTGGCGCCGGCTATCAATTCACTCCCCACGACGACTCCGCCAGCTTCACCTACGGCGGCTTCCTCCTCAAGCGCAAGCTCAACGAGCGCTTCGACGCCGTTGCCGAAGTCTTCGCCCACGGTGGCTCATCTTCAACGCTTATCGACGTAGGCAGCTACTGGCACATCAAATCCCCCGGTTGGCAAATCCTTTTCTCCTACGGCCACTCCATCGCCGGAGAAACCGAGCACTACGGCTACCTCGGCCTCTACAAAACCTGGGGCAAAAGCCCCACGGACTCGGCCCCCGACCACCCCATGCTCATCCGCGCCCTCAGCCGTCCCCGCTGACCCCGGCTCGCAAAGAAATATTGCGCCTCCCTGTAAACCCTCCTCGCACTTCCTCCTACTAAGCAAGCGAACCTGCCTAAGCTGTTGATTCCGCACCGGAAAGCCGGTGCGTGCTATGTGCCTTGGGCGGGCGAAGAAGGACGCGGCCGCGCCGCACTTGAAGGAGTGCCACTATGCACATCGGATCCACTACCCAACGCTTCGGGCAGGCGCTTACCCTCACCGCCACCCTCGCTTCGCTCGTCCTCTACGGCTGCAGCGCTGGCGGCAACCTTGCCAGCCTCCCCGGCACCACCCCCGTCACCGGCGCCACCACCATCACCCAGGCCCTCATCACCGACGCGCCCAACGACCAGGTCCTCGCCCTCGGCCTCACCATCAACAGCATCCGCCTCTTTGACGCCGCCGGCAAATACGCCGACGTCCTCACCTCCCCCACCACCATCGAAGCCTCGCACCTCGACGCCGTGCAGGAGCCCCTTCGCGCCGCCCTCAACATTCCGCAGGGCACCTACACCTCCGCGCTCATCACCGTCTCCAGCCCCACCGTCTTCATCGTCGACGCCACCACCCACAAGCCGGTGCAGGCCACCGCCACCCTCACCGCGACCACGGATACGGTCACCTTCAGCACTCCCATCACCGTCACCGCCACGTCAACGCCCATCTGCTTCGATCTCCTCGTCGCGCAGTCGGTCGTCATCACCGGCACCACGGCCGCGGTCACGCCCACCTTCAACGTCACCCAGATCCCGCTCGCCCAGCACCCCACCAACAGCGGCAACGGACGCCTCGATGACGTCTTCGGCTCGCTCACCTCGGTCACCGGCACCAGCTTCACGCTCCTCACCGCCAGCGGCACCCAGCTCGTCATCGCCACCGACACCAACACCACCTTCCAGGATGTCTCCGGCCTCTCCGCCCTCACCACCGGCCAGCTCCTCGACGTCGACGTAGCCCAGCAGACCAGCGGCACGCTGCTCGCCCTCCGCGTCCATCTCGTCCATGCCACCGTCGCCAACGAGCTCATCGGCCCTGTCAGCGCCGTCGTCGGCAAACCCGCCACCAGCTTCACCCAGATCGCCCGTCAATGGGTCGGCCCCGGCACCACCGCCACCAGCGCCGGAACGTCGTATACGGTCAACGTCACCGGCTCCACGGCGTTCTCCACAGCCGCACAGTTCGGCTCTCTGCCCACCCTGCCGTTCGCATCCGCATTCAGTGCGTCGACGATCTTTGCCGGCCAGAACGTTGCCGTCACCGCCAGTACCATCACCACCAGCGGCGTCACCGCGACGGCGGTGACGCTCATCCCGCAGACCGTCGGTGGCACGGTCACCGCTATTGCCTCCTCGGGCGGCTTCACGGTCTACACCGTCGCGCTGGCCACCGGCTCAGCGCTCGGCAACCTCACGGGAGCCACATCGGTGCTGGTCTACACCAACAACAACACGCAGTTCGTCAGCCCGACGGCAGTCATCGTCGGCTCCACGGTCCGCTTCAACGGCCTGCTCTTCTCAGACGGTGGCACCCTTCGCCTGCTCGGCGGCTTCTGCGCCGACCACGAAGCCACCGCCCCTCCCCAACGCCACTAAATCCAACCGCAATACAAAGAGCGGGAGCCCACGCGGGCTCCCGCTCTTTGCTTGTCATCCCGCAGTGACACAAGAAGCGGTTCCTGCCGCCGCCCGTGCTTCTCACTAAGAACTAATAACTAACAACTAATAACGCACAACCCTTACCTCAACTCCGCCGTCCGCAAAAACCCAAAGCTCCCCCCCGGATCCAGCACCACCCCACTCAGCCTCTCCGCATGCACCACATCGTTGTTCGGATACCACAACGGAATCCCCGGCAGCTCGTCCGCCAAAATCTGCTGCACCTCCACATACTCCTTCCGCCGCACATCCTGAGACGTCTCCGTACTCGCCGCCGCCAGCAGCGCATCCACCCGCGCATTCGAGTAGCGCCCCCGGTTCCCACCCTTCGGCGGAAAGCTCTGCGTCGCATACGCGTACCGGAAAATGTCTGGGTCCTCGTTCGATCCGATCCACCGCAGTATGTACATCTGGAACGCACCCTTCGTAATGTCCGAGTAGAACGTCCCAAACTCCGCCGACCGTATCGTCAACTCAATCCCGGCCTCCCGTAACTGCTGCTGGACTGACTGCGCCAGCAGCCGCGTCGTCTCATCCGTCGACGTCTTCAGCGTGAACCTCAGCCTCACTCCCCGAGCATCCGGCTTCAACCCCGCCTCATCCAGGAGCCTCACCGCCCGCGCCACATCATGCCGATACTGCGGCAACTCACTCTCCCCAGCCGCAGCCCAATGCCCCAATGGCAGCAGCGTGTCAGCAGCCTTCGCCTCTCCGCGCCACAACGCATCGATCAGCGGCTGCTTATCCAGCGCACACGCAATCGCCTGCCTCACCCGCTTATCGCGAAGCGCCGGATCGTTCACATTGAAGTTCGCATAAATCACCACCGACCCCGGCCCGCTATCCACCCGCAGGTCCTTCTGCTCCCGCAGCGCATGAACCATATCCGAAGTCAGCACATTCGACTCCACATCCCCCGACCCCTTCTTCAACTCCAGCGCACTCGTAATCGTGTCCGGCGACACCGCAAAATCAATCCGCGCAATCGTCGGCGCCCCCGCCCAATAGTCGGCGTTCCGCTCGACGACCACATCCTTATCCTGCACCTGGCTCACAAACTTGAACGGCCCCGTCCCCACCGGGTGCAACCCTTCATCCTTCCCCGCGCCACGCTCCACCACCCCAAACAACCCATCGCTCAGGTTGAACAGCAGCGCATTGTCCGCCTTCTTCATATGCACCACAACGGTCAGCGGATCACGCACTTCAATGTTGCTCACCGCCGCCAGCGCCCCACCCTTCGCCGACACCAGCGTCCCATCCATCATGCTCCGCATCGACCACGCCACATCTTCCGCGCCCATAGCCTTGCCATCATGAAACCGCACCCCCGAGCGCAGATGAAACACCCACGTCAACGCATCCGGCCGTTCCCAGCTCGTAGCCAGCCACGGCTGCAGCGCAAAGTGCTCATCCTTCCGCACCAGCGCGTCATAAATCAACCCACCCACCCGCTCCGACTGCGCATCCGTCCCCTGCCGCAAATCCAGATTGTTAGGCGAACTCTCAATAATGAAGTGCAACGTCGCTCGCTCTTGCCCCCATCCATCATGAACGTCCTCCATCTTGCGATGACATCCACCAAGCGCCAGGCAGACCCACAGCATCATCAATCCCCGCCCCACTAAAGGGCCAAAGGCCCGCCCCATCACAGCCTGGGGCGAAGCCCCAGGAAAACGTCCGCCATCAACCCGAGGGCTGAAAGCCCGACCCAACGTGTGGGCAACAATGTCTGCAACGCTTTGGCCTGCACCCAGCGCATCGGGTGCCCCACGTCCGGATTCTCGGACGTGGGAATCCACCAAAGCCCGCGCCCCCCCGTCACCCAAGCGTCACCTTCCCCAAAACAACCTCGCGCTCGGCCCCCGTAGCACTCACCACATTCCCCGCCATCCCAAACCACGTCAACCACCCCAGCAACGCAAACGCCGCCGCCTCCTTCGCCTCCGCAGCAATCCCCACAGACTCCATCGGAGCCACTCGCACTCCCAAAGCCCCAAACTCCGACACCAACATCTGCATCAACGCGTCATTCCGCGCCCCGCCACCCGCCACAAACATCTCGGTCGCCCGAGCCAGCGGCGCCTTCATCCCCAGGTGCGGCCACACAAATCGCGCATAGGCATCCCGCACCGAAGCCGCCGTAAACGCGGTCGCCGTGGCCAGCACATCCTGCTTCCGCGCATCCCCACAGGCATCCACAAACTGCGAAACAAACCCCGCCCCAAACTCCTCCCGCCCACAAGACTTCGGCGGCAGGGCAGAGAAGTACTCTCCCCGCAAAAACGTCTCCACCACGCCGGCAACAACGCGCCCCCGCGCCGCCACCTTCCCGCCATCATCGAACCCGCGCCCATACAGCCGCTGCATCACCGCATCGACCACCATATTCGCCGGCCCCGTATCGAACGCCATCACATCCCCAACGCCACACCCCGCCGGCAGCGCCGTCACATTCGCAATCCCTCCCAGATTCAGCAGCACGCGATTCTTCGTAGCATGACGAAACATACAAAAATCCAACATCGGCACCAGCGGAGCCCCCTGCCCACCCGCCGCCATATCCGCCGGCCGAAAATCACTCACCACCGGCACCCGCAGCCGCTCCGCAATCACACTAGCCTCACCGATCTGCCACGTAGCCCTTACATCCCCACCTAAAAACTTCCCCGCAACCGCCTGGTGATAAATAGTCTGCCCATGACAAGCCACCAACCCCACCTTCACCCCAACATCTTTCACCGCAGTCGCCACACACTCCGCATAAACCTCACCCAACCTCCAGTGCAGCCGCGACATATCCGCCACGCTCATACTCTTCGCATCCATCGCCCCCAGCACCGCCGACCGCACATCCTTCGCATACCCAAACGCCCGATGCCCCAACACCTTCACCCGCGGCGTCCCACCAGCCACTCCCGGCGATACGCGACAAACAGCCACATCCACCCCATCCGCCGAAGTCCCACTCATCACCCCAGCGACCACCATCGCCCGCTCCGCCACAACCCCTTTTGCGAAACTTCGCTCACTCCGCGAACGTTGCGTCAAAGCCGTTGCCGTTGCTTTTGCCTTTCCTGCTGTCATCCCCGCAGGGGATCTGCTGTCGCTCACGCGCCGCCGCCTTTCAACTCCCGCTGCAACTCCGCAATCAACGCCAGCGCATCCCGCGGCGTCAACCCATCCACATCCACCTCTTCAATCCGGTCCACAATCTTCTGCGACAGCGGCGTAAACATCGTCATCTGCAACTGCGGCCCACGCTCAGCCGCAGGCACCGCCTCCCGCACCTGCTGACTCTCCGCCCGCTCATGCAGCTTCAACACCTCGCGCGCCCGCCCGATCACCTTCGCCGGCAACCCCGCCAGCCGCGCCACCTCAATCCCATAACTCTTGTTCGCCGCGCCCGCCTCCACGCTATGCAGAAACACAATCCCACCCGCATTCTCCCGCACGGTCACGCGCACATTCTTCAACCGCGCCAGCCGCTCCGCCAGCAGCGTCAGCTCGTGATAATGCGTAGCAAACAACGTCCGCGCGCCCACATTATCGTGCAGATGCTCAACCGTAGCCCAAGCCAGCGACAAGCCATCATAAGTAGCCGTCCCGCGTCCCATCTCATCCAGCAGTACGAGCGACCGCGCCGTAGCCGTATTCAAAATCGCCGCCGTCTCCGTCATCTCCACCATGAACGTCGACCGTCCCCGCGCCACATTATCGCTCGCCCCAATCCGCGTATAAACCCGATCCACCAGCCCCAGCCGCATCCTCTCCGCCGGCACAAAGCACCCACACTGCGCCATGATCACCAGCAGCGCCGCCTGCCGCAGATAAGTACTCTTACCCCCCATGTTCGGCCCCGTAATCAACAACAACGAAGGCCCTCTATTCGCATCCATCCCACCAAAGCCGGGTGCCCCATCTTCGCCGACGGCATCATCGTCGGCTAAGGTGGGATGCACAACTTCCAAACCCGCCGCACACAAACTCACCGAGTTCGGCACAAACCGCCCCGCCCCCTGCTCCTCCATCCGCCTCTCCACCACCGGGTGCCGCCCCGCCACCACCTCCAGCAACCCACCCGCATCCACATCAGGACGCACCCACCCACGCCCCGCCGCCAGGTGCGCAAAGCAAGCCAGCAGATCAATCTCCGCCACACACCGCGCCGTCTCCCGCACCCGCGCCGCGCCCACCAGCAACTGCCGCCGCAGCTCCGCAAAAATTCGCCGCTCGATCTCACCCGACCGCTCCTGCGCCGTCAGAATTTTCGTTTCGAGCTCCTTCAACTCCGGCGTCGTAAACCGCTCCGCATTCACCAGCGTCTGCTTGCGCTCGTAATCCGCCGGCACGGCTTTCGCGTTCGCCTTCGTCACCTCGAGGTAGTACCCAAACACCGAGTTGAACCTTACCTTCAGCGAGCCGATCCCCGTCCGCGCCCGCTCGCGTTCCTCAATCGCCGCAATCATCTGCCGCCCGTTCAGCGACAACCCCCGCAGTTCATCCAGCTCAGCATCCACTCCCGCCCGCACCGCGCCGCCATCGCTCAACGCCGCCGGAGGCTCCTCCACCAGCGTCCGCGCAATCATCTCGTGCAGGTCATCGAGCGTATCGAACCCAGCACAAAGCGCCGCCCACCGCCCCTCCTTCGCAACCTCACCCACCACCCGCCGCAACCTCGGCAGCCGCGCCAGCGTCGCGCCCAGCGACACCACCTCCCGCGGCCCCGCCGAATCCAGCGCCACCCGCCCCAGCAGCCTTTCCAGATCGAGCACCCCATCCATCGCCCGCCTTACACCCTCACGCTTCCGCAAATCGCCGGCCAGCACACCCACCGCATCCAGCCGCTCACTCACCGCGCCCAGCGCCTGCATCGGCCGCAGCAACTGCGCCCGCAACAACCGCTTGCCCATCGGCGTGCAGCACGCATCCAGCGTATGTAGCAGCGTCGTCTGCGGCCCTTCGCTCGAAAACAGCGGCTCCACCAGCTCCAGGTTCCGCACCGTCACCGCATCGAGCTCCAGGCAATCCCGCCGCTCATAAAACCGCAGCGTATCCAGATGCTCCAGCGCCCCCTGCTTGGTCTGCCGCAGGTAGTGCACAATCGCTCCGGCAGCAACCCCCGCTGCCTCATGCCCACTCATCCCCATGCCGTCCAGCGAGTGCACCCGCAACTGCCGCTGCAGCAAGGGCAGGGCATAGTCCGCCGTAAAAACCCAATCCTCCACCGGTGTAGGCACGCCCAACCCCTCCAGCGCTCCAACTTCCTCGCCACCCCCACCCTCCTGTCCAACTCGACCCTCGTATCCACCGAGACCCTCGTGGGGTGCCCCATGTCCCTCGCTTTTGGGGACATCGGTCGTAGTTGCACTCAGCTTCCCCTGCCCACCCCGACCAAACTCCGTCGTCCCCGCCGCAAACACCAGCTCCGCAGGCCGCAGCCGCGCCAGCTCATCCATTGCCAGCGTCCACCCCGCCGCCCCGGCAAACTCCGTCGCCTTGAACTCCCCCGTAGACAAATCAATCGAAGCCACACCCACACAAGCATTCGCCCCCGAACCCGCCGCCGCCACGCTCGCCAGCCACTGACTCTCACCCGCCCCCAGCGTCTGGTCCAGCGCCGTCCCCGGCGTCAGCACCCGCGTCACCTCGCGCCGCACAATCCCCTTGACTTGCTTCGGGTCCTCCATCTGCTCGCACAGCGCAATCTTGTAACCCTTGCGCAACAGCCGCTGCAGATAGATCGCCGCCGAGTGATAAGGCACCCCACACATCGGCTGCGTCCGCGCCTTGTCCCGAGCCGTCAGCGTCAGCTGCAGCTCCCGGCTGGCCACAATCGCGTCCTCATAGAACAGCTCGTAAAAATCCCCAATCCGGATAAACATCAGGCAGTCCGGATGCTGCGCCTTCGCCGCAAAGTACTGCCGCATCGCCGGCGTCTGGCTGGAAGGGTCCTTAGCCGCCAGCGCCGACCCCACACGCGCCTTCTCAGCCGCTTCCATCGTGCTCGAAATGTGTTCGGATTCGCTCATCACCACGGGCCATCAGAATATCCCAGCCCCACCCGTGCATTTCACGTCCCCAACCCTTCACAACCCGCGGTTGGCGTGAGAGCATGGCGGGCATGCGAATCCAGTTTCCGTTTATCGTCTGTCTGTTGGGTGGTCTCTACAGTCTCTATTTCGCGTTGAAACTACGCAAATTCAAGGTTCCTGACCAGCCACCGAAGTCTCGCGCCCACCTCTCGAAGGAGGAGCGAGAGAAGAAGATGCAGCTCGCAAGCTGGCTCTGCCTTTTTATCGGTCTCCTCATGATCGCGACTGCAGCATACTTTTATTGGTCGAACATCTCAGGCTAAAACTCAAGCACTTGTTCTAAACTCATCCCCATGCTTTCCATCCCCATGACCGACGCCCAATTCGCCGCCGCCACCATCCGCCTCCGCTCCAACGGCATCGAGCTCAACGGCCCCAGCGGCACCCTCGTCAAGGACGGCATCACCGGCAAGTACACCCACGCCAACGGCCTGCTCACCCTCGAAATCATCGACAAGCCCGCCTTCTTCCCCCTCTCCCTCATCGAAGGCCGCCTCCAGGCCTACTTCGAACAAAGCATCGCCGCCGGCAACGGAAGCTGACTTCGCCTTACCCCTCCACTCTGTCATCTCGACCGGAGCGCAGCGTAGTGGAGAGACCTTCAGCTAGGGTCTTTCCACTTCAAACTCCGTACCAACCTTCAACGCCCGCACCACGTCTCCGGCTTTCAACCCCCGCCGCTTCCCCTTATCGGCCGCCATCACCCACCGCCTCGCCCCCACCTCCACCACCGCCTCCCCGCTGGCTAAGGTCCCCGCCACGCTTATGGGCACCGCACAATTCTTCACCGGCAACATCTCGATCCCCCTCGCCGCATCCACCCCGGCGGCGAGGCTAAAGTCCACCAACCCCACCTCCGCCCCATGCGGCCCCTCCTCGCACGTCATCCCCAGCAGCCGTGTTCCGTCCTCGGTAAACCCGCTGGCCACCACCATCAACCGCCGGTCATACTCGCCGATCGCCGCCGTCCCCACCTCCACCTCCTGCGCCTCTTTCCCCGCCGCCTTCACCACCACCACATACTCCGACTGGCACTGATGACTATTGCTGCTATGGTCGTCATCGCTCTTAACCGCCAGCGCATAAGTCGTTCCATCCACTGCCGTGTACGCCGCCGTATCCGCACGAACATCGGTCCCCGCGCTGCAATCGAGCGTCGCCACATTGGGCCCCGCTGACAGCGTGATCAGAATCACCGCCAAAACCATACGGGAATTTTAGACTCAACTTCGTATACTGAATATCCACGCCGCTTCTGGTGGCGAGTTAGCTTCCTATGTCCCTGCTCTGGCTCCGAGTTGCGGTTGTTCTCTACGGTGTCGCCGCCCTCGCGGTGCTGCCCGCGGCCCTTTACGGCCGCCCCCGCTGGCGCCATCTCGCCGTCCCCATCGCCCTCCTCGGCGCCTTCTTCCACTTCGTCTCGATAGCCGAAACCTTCTACGCCGCCCACCGCGCACTCCCCGTCGACACGCACGAGACCCTCTCCCTCCTCGGCCTCCTCCTCGCCGCCGCCTTCCTCATCCTCGCCACGCGCTACAAAACAGTGGCCTTCGGCATCTTCCTCCTGCCCGTCATCGTCCTCCTCACCCTGGCCCCGGCGTTCCACCCGGGACGGGAAACAGTCGCCTACCCGCTCGTTGGCCCCGTCTGGATCTTCCTCCATGTCGCCCTCCTGCTGGCTGCTTACGCCGCGCTGCTCATCTCGCTGCTCGCCAGCGTCCTCTACTTCGTGCAGGAGCGCAGCCTCAAATCCAAGGCCTCCAGCAATCAATCCAAACTTCGCCTCCCGCCGCTGGAAGTCATCGACCAGATCGCCCTCAAGGCGCTGCTCTTCGGCCTGCCCTGCATGACCGCCGGCCTGCTCATCGGCTCCGTCCTCGCGCTCGAAACCACCGGCCCCGCCTTCTTCGCCGACCCCAAGGTGCTGCTCTCCATCGCCATGTGGTTTGCCTACATGCTGATGATCTTCATCCGCCAGCAGTCGGGCCTCCGCGGACGCCGCGCCGCCTACCTTTCCAGCCTCGCGTTCATCTTCGTCCTGGCCGTCTGGGCCGCCAACCAGCTCTCCGCCGTCCACAGGTTCGCCGCGCCATGATCGAAACCCCCACCAGCCACGGCAGCCTCCTCCTCATCGGAGTCAACCACACCACGGCCCCCATCGAGGTCCGCGAGCGCCTTGCCATATCCGCAGCCCGCCTCGCCGACGCCACCCGCACCCTCGCCCACCAGCCCGGCATCCGCGAGGCCATGATCCTCTCCACCTGCAACCGCGTCGAGTTCCTCATCGACGCCGAAAACGCCGGCGACGTCCTCGCCACCCACGCCCCGTCCTTCCTCCCGCGCTTCGTGCACGAGTACTTCTCCGTCGCCCCCAGCTCGCTCGAGCCCCACCTCTACACCTTCCGCGAGCGCGAAGCCGTCCGCCATCTCTTCCGCGTCGCCAGCTCGCTCGACTCCATGGTCGTCGGCGAGCCCCAGATCCTCGGCCAGGTCAAAACCTCCTGGAACGTCGCCCGCGAAGTCGGCGCCATCACCTCCAACGAGCGCATCGCCTCCACCCTCGACCCTCTCCTGCAGCGCGCCTTCTCCGTCGCCAAGCGCGTTCGCTCAGAAACCCAGATTGGCAGCTCGTCGGTCTCCATCGCCTCGGTCGCGGTCGACCTCGCGCGTAAAATCTTCGGCTCGCTCACCGGCAAAACCGTCCTGATCGTCGGCGCCGGCAAAATGGCCGACCTCGCCGCCCGTCACCTCATCCAGCAGGGCGCCACCACGTTGCTCGTCTCCAACCGCACCGAGGCTCGCGCGCAAAAAATCGCCGACGCCCTGCGCACGCCCCACATCACCACCGGCGTCATCCCGCTCGACCACCTCCACGCCGAAGCCCACCGCGCCGACATCATCATCACCTCCACCGGCGCCGGAGCAGAGGCCGGCGAGCACATCTTCACCCGCTCCCAGGCCGCGCACCTCGTCCAGCGCCGCCGCAACCGCCCCATCTTCTTCGTCGATATCGCCGTTCCCCGCGACGTCGATCCCACCGTCAACAAGGTGGAAGGCTGCTTCGTTTACGACATCGACGACCTCCAGCAGGTAGCCGCGCAGAATCAAGCCAGCCGCTCGAAGGAAGCCGAAGCCGCCGAAACCATCGTCTCCTCCGAGGTCGAGCGCTACCACCAGCGCCGCTCTGCCGCCCCCGCAGTCGAAGCCATCAAACAACTTCAGCTCTCCGCCGAAACCCTCCGCCAGCAGGAGCTCCACCGCACCGCCGCCCGCCTCGCCGCCGAGCCCTTCAGCCCCGCCCAGCAGGCCGCCGTAGACGCCCTCACCAAATCCCTCACCGCCAAGCTCCTCCACCCCCAACTGACCCTGCTCCGCGAATCCTCCAACACCCCAAAAGACGAATAACCCCCCACAAAACCTTCGCGCTCTTTGCGTTCTTTTCACCTTCGCGTTCTTCGCGTGAAACGCCGTTGCTTGTCCTTCGTCATCATGCTCAGAGCCGTGCCACTGCATGAATATCCACCACCTCCAGCACCCTCTTCCCATACCCCTTCCGCGCCACGCCAATAATCGCTTTCGCCAACTCCTCCGTACTAGTCACATACTTCGGCGCCATCCACTTAAACAGTGGATAAGCCCACCCAAAAGCCCCGTAAATCACGTTATAGATCCCCGTCCGCGACCGTATCCCATCCAGAGGCTGAATATAAAACGGCCTCATGCAGTAAACGTGCTCAAACGCCATCGCCAGCAGCGCATTCTCGGTCTCCGCCTTTACCCGCGCCCAGTTCTGCTTGCCTTGCAGGCTCGCCCCATAAGCTGACATGTGCACGAGCGTCCGCACCCCACCCACCCGCAACAGCATCTCCGCCACAGCCACAGGAACATCGTGCGTAATCCGCCGATAATCCGCTTCCGGCGTCCCCACCGCCGTCACGCCGAGCGCAAAGAAGCACGTGTCATAGCCTGCAAAGCTTTCCTCAATACCCGTCCAGTCAAAAAAATCGCCGTGCACCAGTTCGGTCACTTTAGGCGAAGCCGCCAGCCCCGCCGGCTTCCGCAACACCACCAACACCTGCTCCACGCCGGTGTCCGCAAGACACTCCCGCAGCAATCCCTGGCCCACCATCCCGGTAGCACCAAACAAAATCACGCGCATCGTCATCACTCCGTACAGATTCGGTTTGCGGTGCCATCTTACCGCCAAATCCTTCTGGAGCAGCCCGTTTATTGAGCACAAATGGTGTTCCAACCCCAGCTACCGGTGGCGCAATCGATTGACCATGCGGTTTCGTTCTACCGCAAACGCGCCAACCACAAATCCGCCCCGATCACCGCCGCCAGCCATACCGCCCCCACAAAATACCCACCCGCCACATCGCTCGGGTAATGCACGCCCAGGTAAACCCGGCTAACCCCAATCCCCACCACCATCGCCAACGCCCCCAGCATCAACGCCGCCTTGGACCACTTGCTCCGCAGCTTATCCTGCGTCTTGTAAACGATCACCCCATACATCACCATCGCCATCACCGAGTGCCCGCTCGGAAACGAGAAGCTGCTCTCCTGCACCAGCGCCCAGGGCACATCCGGCCGCAGCCGTTTGAAGTGCAGCTTCATCACCTCATCCAGCAACACCCCACCGAACGCCGCCGCCGCCACCAGCACCGCATCATCGCTGAATCGCCGCCACCAGAGCACGACCACCGCAATCATCACGGCCGGCCCCAGCGCAAAGGGCGACCCAATCCAACTCAGCGCCTCCATGACTACCGTCAGCCAGGGACGCGTAAACCCATGCACCCAGCTCTGCAGCGCCTGGTCCGCCAGCACCGACGACGCCTCCAGGATCTCGTCATGCAGCTCCACCAGCCCAAACGTCGCCACCAGCGCGGCCCCCAGCCCCACCGCCAGCAGCACCCCAAACAACTTCCGCTTCCGCAAGGAACGCATCAGCCGCAAGGTATCACGCCCACGCCTCCGCCCCAGTACACCGCATCACCCGACGGCGTATCCTAGTCAGGTGAATACCCCAACCATCCGCATCGGCTCGCGCGGCTCTCAGCTCGCGCTCTGGCAAGCCAACCACATCGCCGCCGAACTCCGCGCGCAAGGCCACACCGTCGAAATCGAAGTCATCCGCACCATCGGCGACCGCATGCAGGACCCCGCCTTCATCGCCCCCGCCACCTACCCCGACGGCACGCCCCTCGACAACAAAGGCATCTTCATCAAGGAAATCGAAGAAGCCCTCGCCGCCGGCCGCATCGACCTCGCCGTCCACTCTCTCAAAGATCTCCCCACTGAGCTCGACCCCCGCTTCACCCTTGCCGCCATCCCTCCGCGTGTCGACGCCCGCGATGCTTTCGTCTGCGAAAACTTCTGGGGCCTCCACATGCTCCCGCTCGGCTCTTCCATCGCCACCACCAGCCCGCGCCGCAAAGCCATGCTCCTCGCCCTGCGCCCCGACATCCGCTTCGTAGAGATGCGCGGCAACATCGACACCCGCCTCCGCAAATGGGCCGCCGGTGAAGCCGACGCCCTCGTCCTCGCCTCCGCCGGCCTCGACCGCCTCGGCCGCACCGAAAACGTCCACCAGCGCTTCGCCATCGACGAGCTAACCCCAGCCCCCGGCCAGGGCGCCTTAGGCCTCGAAACCCGCTCGCCGCATCACGCTCTCTCGACCGACGACCCCACTCGCGACCCCGCCATCCACGCCGCCGTCCGCGCCCTCAACCACCCCGCCACCGAGTTCGCCGTGCAAGCCGAACGCCACGTTCTCGCCGCCCTCGGCGGAGGCTGCTCGCTCCCCCTCGGCGCCTACTGCCACGAAGTCGACGGCGCCTGGCACCTCCACTGCGCCGTCGCTGCGGCAGACGGCGAAGAAGTCATCCACACCGTAGAACGCGCCCGCGTAGGCGGCATGTCCGCCGAAGAATTCGGCCAGCGCGCCGCCATGGGACTGCAGGCTAGGGGAGCAATGCAGCTCCTCGCAGGCAGTCCAACCCCCACGGCCTAATTGTCGGAGACGGAATTGAGCACAGACTGGATCAGCGGACGTGAAGCCTGAAAACTCGTCTCACGCAGCTTCGCTACCGCCGTGGGTAGATCGACAAAGCCGCGCCGATGAGCCAGTACCAGGATCCCCAGTGTGCCCGTGACGTTCACCCCAAACTGTCGCGCCTGCTGGCGTCCGAGAGCTTCATCCATCAGTAACAGGGAACCGGAGTTGCCGTAGGCCAGCGTAATCGCCTCGCGCTCACCAGCATTGAGCTTCGGATGAAACGGCAATACTTCGGGTCCGGCCTCACGCACTTCCAGCCAGCCCGGTAGAGCGCCAGCCCAATTCCTCACAGCAGATGGTGCCCGCCGATCGAGCATCTCGCGATGCACGGCCGGTGGAATCACCAGGGTTCCATAAAGTCTGGGGAGAAGTTCGCTTTGTTCGATCAGCACGAGGTAATTGAGCGGGCTGGTGTCGGCAATGACGATCATAGCGTCAGGCTTTGGGGGTCATTCCAAAAAGACTGTCTAACGTCGCAACGTCATCATGGAAATCTTCCACCGTGAAGTTCAAATCCACGTTGTGTTCCTTCAGCAGTTCATGCACCTGCATCCGCGTCCCGTAGCCCAGCATCACGCGCACATCTTCTTCAAAAAGCCGCCCGTTGCGGTAGCCATCCACAGCCAGCACCTCAACCGCCTCGCGTGAGGGGTCCTTGCCAACCGCAACAAGTTGCGCCGCAAGAGCATCCGGAATGTCGACCGTGACCTGCATGCAGAAAGCATAGCACTCATGGCTCTAATACCCATTTCCATATACGCCTCCGGCACATTCTTGACCCAATCCAACATTAGACATAATCTAAACACCGATGGAAGCCGCCGAAATTCGCCAAAAACTCGAGTCCACCGGCCTCCGTTTCACCCCCCAGCGCTACACCGTCATGCAGTTCCTCCTCGCGCATCACAACCACCCCACCGCCGCTGAAATCTTCGCCGCCGTTAACCACGCCGACCCCCGCCTCTCTCGCGCCACCACCTACAACAACCTCCGCGACCTCGTCTCCGCCGGCCTCGTCCGCGAAGTCCCCACCGAAGGCCGCGCCGCCCGCTACGACGCTACCGGCGAGCAGCATCACCACTTCATCTGCGACCGCTGCGGAAAAATGGAAGACATCCCCTGGCACCCCGTCGCCACTCCCGCAGCCGGCGCCCTCGGCAAGCGCGTCGTCCGCGAGTGCGAACTCATCATCCGCGGCCTCTGCACCCAATGCGCCCCGCGCCGCCGCACCTCATCCGCAAAACCCTCCCAACCCAACCGGCACAACTAGCGCCGGCCACCAACCCAGAGCATCCAGGAGCCAACATGTCCAACGAAATGTCCAAATGTCCCATGACCGGCGCCCTCGGCGACCGCCCCGCCGCCGCCGCAGGCGACCCCCAGCACGGCGCCGTCACCCACAACTCCCGCAAGATCCTCAGCAACTTTGACTGGTGGCCCGAGCAGCTCAAGCTCAACGTCCTCCGCCAGAACTCCTCGCTCGCCGACCCCATGGCCCCCGGCTTCAACTACGCTGAAGAGTTCAAGTCCCTCGACCTCGACGCCGTCATCGCCGACCTCCACGCGCTCATGACCGACTCCCAATCCTGGTGGCCCGCCGACTACGGCCACTACGGTCCGTTCTTCATCCGCATGGCCTGGCACTCCGCCGGCACCTACCGCACCTCTGACGGCCGCGGCGGCGCCGGCTACGGCACCCAGCGCTTCGCCCCGCTCAAC